>VEXB01000057.1 GCA_009391195.1 SAR202 cluster bacterium AC-647-P02_OGT_505m | reverse complement strand
GATATAGACGAATACTGCATCAACTCTTTTGATTCAGAGGCAGAAATACAGACTTCTCCTAGTGAATTTGCTTTACTAATTACAGGTAGAAAAAGTCTTTCTGAGTCTATTGAAGATACTTCTACCCAGTTTACAGGTGATCAGAGTTTTGTTGACTCATTTTCGAGATGGTTTACTGGTTCATAATTAGAATTTTGTAATCTGGTTCATGTCGCTGCCAAAACTGCCATGGAGCCCAGAAGCAAACTTATCCCTATAACTTGGGTATAGACAAGTCGTTCTTTGAACAACAATACACCTGCAATAATCGGTATAACCGGATACGCCGTGGTGCCAACAGATACCATACCTATTGACCCCAATTCAGCACCTCTGGCAAACAGAAAAAACCCACCAATTTTCAAAGAAGAAGTCAGGAGCAACAAACTAAAAATTCTAAAGTTTAACTGTTGCCAGGGTATTTCTCCTTTGTAAAACGAAATCGGAATGAATCCAAATATAGAAAACATGATTGGAAAGTAAACCCCAAGAAACCAACCCACCTCTTTTGATACTACTCCCTGTAAAAAAAATTGAGACCCAATAATCAATGTCGCAAGAAGGCCAAGTAGTACTCCAGTCGTCAGACTAGAAGAAACTGAGTTGGATTTTCCTGGTTTGAAAACAGTGACGGCGGCACCGATTAATACAACACCTATCACGATAACCTGCGAATAAGTAAGTCGCTCATCTAAAAATAGATACGCTAGCCCCAGGGAAACAATGGAAAACACTGTCGTAAGCGGAGCTATGACTGATACCGGGCCGATTTGTAAAGATCGAATCAAGACCAAGTAGGTTATAAGATTTACAAATCCCAGAAGAACCAACAGATGCCAATGCTCAAATATGATCTCAGATCCAGAACTCGTGAAGAAAAAATAAGGCGTGACAATCACAACGGCAAGTAATTTTTCCCATAACCCAGTGCTTATCAAGCCAATCTTTCTTGCAAGTCCAATAGTTATAAGGTCTGCAATACCTATACTAGTAGCACTCAGCACGCCGAAAACAATGCTTAAAACAATTGTGTTATCAAATACCACGGAAATCACATCACCTAGTTGGTAGTCCAAAACTGAGCCTTTAAAGAACTCAGGATACCGTACATATGAATGCTAATGCCTATCCTCCTGGCAAGTAGTCCAACGGCAAACATGTATCTGAGAAAGTACAGGGCCTTCCAAAAGATACTGACCAAATCCCCAGGTAGAAATTGTGCCGCTATGAATGTGCCATTAGTTAAGCGATGGTGGGACCTGATGCCTAGGGCTATATGGAAAGTCTTGGTAAGATTCATCACAGAGATACGTTGGTCAGGGTCATCAGACAAAGGTGAATCATGGGGAATTTGGAGTTTGGCGTTTTCGACGAATGCAGCTATAACTGGTTCGATTCGGTGCCGCAAGCAGTAGACGCATACGAGCGGTCTTTTCGAGAGGTTCAGATCGAGGAAGAAATTGGGTTCAAATACCATTTCATCATCGAACACCAGGGTCACGTTGTAGGCCAAGTCCAAACTCCATCTGTGTACTTAGCGGCCCTAGCACAGCGTACAAGCACGATTCGAATCGGAGCGATGGTGTTCGTGCTTCCATTCCACAATCCACTTCGTCTGGCCATGGACTGCGCAATGGTAGACCAACTATCACATGGGCGCCTCGAGTTTGGGGCCGGTGTCGGGACCACACCAGACAGTTTCGAAAGCTGGAATGTGCCCTTTTCTGAGCGACGGTTCGCAGGTCCAGAGGCCCTTGACGTCATAATGAAGGCTTGGACAGAGGACAAATTCAGCTATCACGGAAAATACTACCAATACGATGATGTAATTTCACTGCCACGTCCTTATCAGAAGCCCCACCCTCCGATGTGGTTTGCGGGTCGTTCCCAATCTTCGTTAGAGCTTTGTGTCGATAGAGGTTACGGCGTAGGCATGTTTCTTCACCCAGACGAGGTTATCGTAGACACACTCGATACATGGAGAAAACTGTGGGAAGACTCAGGCAAAAA
>VEXB01000056.1 GCA_009391195.1 SAR202 cluster bacterium AC-647-P02_OGT_505m | reverse complement strand
ATTCACTTAATGCATTTCTTAAAACTAAAACTATATCTTCAGGCATTCCGGCGGACAGCATCGACGTCTGAGCGTCAGGATCTACCAATACCCGAGGGTTATTTTTAAGCTCATTCACAACGTCGCTACCAATTGGTACGGATGAATTTTCGACCGCTCTATCGAAATTTCCAATAAATCGGTGGGACATGAGGGACCCCAGAAGAGATAAGCCCACCAGGCCACCAAAAGTTCGAATAAACTGTATGAGGCTTGTTGCAGCACCAATAGCGCTAGAGGGACTGAAGTTCTGCACGGCTATCGTAAAGGTGGGGAACGTAGTACCCAGACCGAACCCAAGCAAGACAATGTAGGACACGGCACGTGGATATTCCGATGTGGCGTCTAAGGTAGAAAACAGGAATACTCCGGAAGTCATTAAGACGACACCAATCAAACCTTGAATTCTGAAATGACCCCCTGTTCTAGAAAGGATCTGACCTGAAATGGCGGCTCCAAAAACTACGCCGAGCATCATTGGGGTCAAAAATGTACCACTACTGGTAGCAGAAAAGCCCAAAACGCCTTGAAAGTATAGAGGGACAAAAATTATAGCTCCAAACATTGCAAATCCAGTAAGTAGGCTTAACAGAAGTCCTATCAAAACCATCCTCTCCTTGAAGAGATGCAAAGGCAAAATTGGGTTATACGTTTTGGTCTCCACAATCATGAGCATGATCAATGATATGAAACCGACTACTATGGAACCAACGACATAAAACGATGTCCATTCATATTGGACTCCACCTACAGACAACCCAACCATCACGAACACTACTCCAACTATCAGAAGAAAAATGCCAGGATAATCTATCCGTCTCTTCTGTGGGTTGGCTTCACCGGGAGTATTAGGGAAAAACCTTGCCAGTAAGAAAACAACCGGTCCTGCCAGTGGAACATTGACAAAAAAGATCCACTTCCAAGAAAACGTATCAGTAAGAAATCCTCCAAGTGTTGGACCAATCACTGAAGCCAATCCAAAACACGCTGCCAATATACCTATATATTTACCTCTCTCAGATGGAGGGAACAGGTCAGCAATTGATATGAATGTGACCGCCATTATGGTTCCTCCACCAACCCCTTGAATAATCCTAAAAATTATTAACTGAGTCATATTTTCGCTAAAACCGCATAACACCGAACCCGCTATGAATACAAAAACTGAGCCTATAAATATCCATTTCCTCCCATAAATATCAGATAATCTACCTACTACAGGGGCAGCGGTCGTCGAAGCAACCATGTAGCCTGTAGTTATCCAAGTGTATTTGTCAAACCCACCAAGATCGGCAATTATCCGAGGAGTTGCTGTGCTCACAATCGTTTGATCTAGCGCAGCGAGAAACATCGCCAGCATCACGCAAACCAACGTTATTACGACTTGAGACCGGGGTAATGCTACAAACTTGTGTGAACTTTGACCTGGTAATAAATCCTGTAGACTCGTCTTTTCCAACGAATCACTCTTCATTGTTATTTACCTTTCAGACGAACGTAAAATCGCTTTTTGCTACTGAGCTTTCTGAATACTAATTTTTTCAAATCGCCAACTACTGGGGTTGAATAAAAATTTATTCCTCTTCCTACACCAATGACTAATCTACCAGAGGCTGTGCGACGATCCAAAGACTAACCGCCGTGTAAAAAACCATCAACAACATCATAGGGTATTGGCTTTTCACAGCCTTAATATGGTTACTAGTTCTTCTTAGTGAAATAATATGCGCGACATAAACTGAAACTATATGACCTACTACCAACGATGTCACAGAAACAATCCAGGCAAATCGAGCATCTATTATTCCTATATTAGGTACATACTCTGCAGTCCCTAAGATATTAAGCCCGGTACCGAGTGGATCTGAAACCAAGGGGATTATCTGTTGGCCAGATATCAGAATAAATGACAAATAATGGGAAAGATTGTATGCCAACGCTATCGGAACCAATGAGAATACAAAACTTCGTATCACCTCCCCTTGCGGCATTTCACCGCCAGAGAGACGAGAAACTCTCCCGCAGAGGAGTATG
>VEXB01000055.1 GCA_009391195.1 SAR202 cluster bacterium AC-647-P02_OGT_505m | reverse complement strand
TATACTTGTTCCTGTTGCCAAACGTCTGAAAGGCTAGCTGTGTCGTTATGCAAGACAACAGAGATGTATTAGAAAAGCTGCAGTTTTCTCCGAATAGCTGCGTCTTGGTAGTTGGAGCACCAGATTCGTATCTAGAGCTGCTGTCGGCTAAGCATCCAGATCTCCAAGTTTCGACAACTGTTCCTGAGGGATCCTCCCAATTCGATGCTGTGCAAATCTTCGTTCGTAACAGAATGGATGTACTTGAGCTCTCTCCTGGAGCACCCGCTGTACTAAAAAAACATGGAATTCTCTGGTTCAGCTTTCCTCGGGAAACTTCCGGGCGTGAGACCGACATCAACAACAAAGAAGGCTGGGAACCACTTTTAACGGCTGGCTGGGCCTCGACGCTCCACGTGGATCTTGATGATCTATGGACGTGTCTCAAATTTGAATACCGCCATGACTAATGCAACCACTCGAATTCGAAATTACTTTATTCCAGACGATATCAAAATTCATATTATTCAAAATAGGAAGGCGCAATGATATACGACATGAGAATTTACGACTTAAAGCCTGGTTCAGTCGACGACTATATGGCTGCCGTCGAGGACGTAGCTCTAAAAATCAGGGAAGACTATGGAGTTAAACTTGCTGGCTGGTACTACACTGACATTGGCCCGTTGAACAGGATTGTCCATATATGGGCTTACCGCGACTACCACCATTTCGCAGAGGCAAGGGAGCAGGTCAGAGCAGACCCTAGATGGGCGGGAGAATACATTCCCCGAGTCAGCGGTCTGGCAATCAAACAGCAGGACATGATCATGCAGGGAGCTAATTTTTTCCCTGGTCCAGCCTAGAAACTTAGCCAGAATATAGACAGTATGAGCGAATTAGAAATAGCTATTAAAGCATAGCTTGAACCTTGCTATTTACTAGTCACTTCATTATAGTGTCGGGTACCCGTGCAACACATTAAAATGTCGGGGCGGTGGCCTGTGCCTAGTTTGTTCCTAGAAATATAGTAGTCGCGCACCGTAAAGACAAGATGAGGAGTAGCTACAATGGCTTCAGATGATCGAATAGGAGACGTAGTCCTAGAGGTTAAAGACCTCCAGACTTATTTCGTTACCCGATGGGGTGTAGTTAAAGCAGTAGACGGAGTGAGCTTTTACCTCCGCAAAGGTGAGACACTCGGAATAGTTGGAGAATCAGGTTCAGGGAAGTCGGTCACGACCCTTTCAATGATGAGGTTGGTCCCGTCCCCTCCTGGTCACATCGTAGGTGGAGAAGTTATTCTCGAAGGAGAAAACATTCTTGACCTCAATGAAAAGCAGATGGAAAACGTCAGAGGCTCGCAGATTGCCATGGTTTTACAGGACCCCATGACAGCACTCAATCCAGTTTTTGATATCCAAGATCAAGTTGGAGAGGCTCTCCATATTCACGAAGGTCTAAAGGGTGATGGTCTTAAAGAAACTGTAGTGGACATGCTCAGAAAAGTGCGCATCCCTGCCCCAGACCTTCGCATGAAGGATTTCCCCCACCAGCTTTCTGGTGGAATGCGACAGCGTGTCGTAGGAGCGATTGGAATTTCCTGTAACCCTGCCGTCCTCATTGCCGATGAGCCTACAACATCTCTAGACGCTACAATTCAGGCACAATATCTAAGGCTCCTCAGAGAACTTCAGGAAGAAACCGGAGTGGGTATTATTTTTATCACCCACGACTTCGGAATAGTTGCAAAAATGTGTGACCGAGTAGCAGTGATGTATGCTGGGAAAATTGTCGAGCAAGGTGATGTTAGGCAGATATTTAACAACCCTCAGCATCCATACACAGAAGCATTAATAAACTCTGTTCCTAAAATGGAAGAGAACGTCGAACGCCTATACTCAATACCAGGGAATCCTCCCCCACTATGGGACCTGAAGGAAGAATGCTCCTTCGCGGATAGATGCCCATACGTATTTGATAAATGCCGAGAGAGTTATCCTCCCGTGTTTGAGAACTCAGACGGGCAGATAGCCTCTTGCTGGAGACTTGAAGAAAACGCAAACACCAAAGTGGTAGCACAGTAAATTAGGGAGAGCTCAAAGAATGACTAGCGAAAATGGAAGTCTCCTAGAACTTAAAAACATAAAAAAGCACTTCGCCGTAGGCGGAGGACTATTCAGCGGCCTCACAGGCAATAAAACA
>VEXB01000054.1 GCA_009391195.1 SAR202 cluster bacterium AC-647-P02_OGT_505m | reverse complement strand
GATAGTGCGCCTGCGGATAGTTCAATTTGCCCTTTGCCATCAAGATACTGTTCAAACAGGTTCTGACTAATCGAAATAGTGAGGATTGTCATACGAATCCCATATCGATAGGAGGATCAAATACTTCCCGGCATCTCTTTGAAACCAGTTACTAGAGAAGATGTCCATTGAATCTCCGAATTGCTATCAGATCATTAAGTTTTCCAGAGATGCTTTGGCCGCTCCGGCTGAGATGACCCGGGCCATAGAGGCTATGAATCATCGATAAGGCTAAAAAGCTCGGGTACTTTTGGGAAAAAGATCTTTGAATCTGATCCGACAGGATCCATATTTGGAACCGAAATCACTGATGTTACAAACTTCCACCGTACGGTCAATCACGAAAAATATCACTATTTACCCTCCAAAAGCTGACCACCTCCAAAAAAATTAAGCGACAAAAATGGAACCTTTCGGTTCAAGAGCGTTTACAAAATAATCGATCATCGAATCTCTCTTCAATGCAATCTAGCTCAACGTCCTATTCCCAACTATTGGGAGTCCAAGATTTGATTTAAATACGAAATTCTTCCAGCAAGCATATAATCTATCAATGTCTCAGAATCCAGAGAGTAACGTAGAAATCACAGATTATGCAGAAGAACTTATGTCAGTTCCGAGAGCTCACGTTCGTATGGAATATTTTCAGACGGACTCAGGAGTGATGCTCACCCACGAGGGGCACGAGCTGGTTAAGTGCCCTTTGACAAGGTCCGGTATGGCAGCAGCAGGATTCATGTCGCAGGCGATGGGTGTAAATCTCCCATCTCTTGAAGAAACCGTAAATGTAAGAGTTTCGACAGGAGTTTTATTCAGAGTAATAGCCATAGCAGGTCTCGACTTCGAAAACGAGGCATCCTTTACAATTCTGGATCGTATGCTCGAAGAGGCAGAATTACAAAGGGGTTCTGCCTCTGGGTCGGAATAAAAACAGGACCTGACAGAAAAATGGATTCAAAAAAACCGCAATCTTCCTCTCACATCCCCAATGGGAACCACTTCGATAGAATTAACTATGCTGAACTGGAAGTCGGTGCTGTCGTGTCACACCAATCCTACACACTCGACAAAGAATCAGTAAAAAAATACGTATCGGCTGTCAAAGACACATCAGCTCATCCTAAAACTAATACTGTTGACCCCGCTCCACCAATGTCCATAGCTGCATTAAGCCTTCGAGGAGTTGTTAATGATTTGAAGATTCCTGGCGGGACATTACATATTGGACAAGAATTGGTTTTTTTAAAGCCGGTGAACGTCGGAACGCATCTGGAATGTACAGCCATTCTTTCGTCCAACAGCGTGCGAAGGGAATTCCGATTCATTGTCGTAGATTTGAACGTGAGAGACGATCTAAACGACTACGTGATGAAGGGAAAAAGTACAATAATGCTACCGGTCGACATCTCAGGGTAGTAAAGGAATTGTCTACAACAATGGAAAACGGTGACCCAATCATTGAAGTTATCAAGGAAATAACTTCCGAACAGGTGTTGCTTTACGCTGAAGCTTCAGGAGATTTTAATCCTATACATGTTAATAAGGAATTTGCGGAAAATTCACAATTTGGCAGAAACATTGCACATGGAATGATGATAGCAGCAACGATTTCAGAGTCTATGTCTCTGACATTCGGCGAATCCTGGCACCATTCAGGCAAGGTAAAAATTAGATTTCGGTCTCCAGCATACCCGGGAGATACCATCACTACATCAGGACAGATCCAAAAGATGATAGCTTCAGAAGAAGGTACAGAAATAAAATGCTCTGTATTAGTAACAAACCAGACAGGAGAAACGCTCATCTCTGGAAATTCTTCGGTCATTATTTCGAGTTAGATCTACCTAACCAAAACATTTAGGAGTAAGAATCTTGTCCGACCAAATAACAGTGGCAATAGACGCGATGGGGGGTGATAATGCCCCTTCAGCGCCGGTGGAAGGAGCTGTACTAGCAGCTCGAAACACCCAAACCAGAATTCTGCTTGTAGGAGACAAAGACCCTGTGGAAGCAGAATTGAATAAACATGATACAGAAGGATTACAAATTTCGGTCATTGGATCTGAAGGAAAGATAGAGGACTCTGAAGCACCGGCGCTCGCTCTCCGTCAAAAACCTCGATCATCTGTATTAGTTGCTACGGGACTTGTAAAAGCTGGAACTGCTGATGCAGTCAT
>VEXB01000053.1 GCA_009391195.1 SAR202 cluster bacterium AC-647-P02_OGT_505m | reverse complement strand
CAGGTATCTGGTGACCAACCTTCAATAGAAGCCATCAATAAGTCATTGAAAGATGCCGGGTACGGCCTGGGATCAGATTCTATAACCCTGGCTATAGATGGTATGACCTGCACAGCCTGCGTCTCCCACGTGGAGTCAGCTTTGAGGTCGCTGGGGGGAGTTACAGAGGCAAATGTAAATCTCGCTACCGAGAGAGGTACTATTCGCTACGTGCCCGGACTGACCTCCATCTCTGAAATGAGGGCCGCTGTCACTGACGCCGGGTATAAATCTCAGCACGTGCAAGATGGACCTTACGACTACGGGTCCACTGACAGGGACACTATAATCCTCTTCAGTAAAGCGAGCATTAGTATTATTGCCTCCATTCTGATCATGTCAGCAATGGTGTTTCCCTACCCAGACAGAGTATTCGGTCTATCGTTGAATCTGATTTTTCTCGGTATAGCAAGTCCGATCCAGATTTGGGCAGCAAGCCAGTTCTATGTCAGTGCATGGAGTGCATTACGCCATGGCACAACTAATATGAACACATTAATAGCTGTAGGTACTTCTGTTGCATACTTCTATAGTGCAGTCCAAGTCATTCTTGAACTAGTGGGGATATCAGACCCCCCCGACCACATTTATTTTGATGCATCCTGTGCAATCGTTGGTCTTGTGCTTCTCGGAAGAATATTGGAGTCCAGAGCCAGGAGGCTTGCGTCAGGTTCAATTAAAGCTCTGCTGAAACTACATCCTGATGCAGCAACAATAATCAAGGATGGAAAAGAAGTTCGTGTTTCGACAGAAGATGTAATCGTCGGCGACACAATATTCGTAAGAAGTGGTGAACGATTTCCTGTAGACGGGACTATAATCGATGGCACCACGTCTGCCAATGAATCTATGCTCACTGGAGAGAGCATGCCAGTGGCAAAAGGTGCCAAGGACAAAGTGTTCGCCGCTACCGTGAATGAAGAAGGTAGTGTGACCTACCAGGCAACAGGCATAGGCAAAGATACTGTCCACTCTCAAATAATCCAACTGGTTGAGGAAGCACAGGGTTCAAAAGCTCCAATTCAACGACTAGCGGATCACATATCTGCATATTTTGTGCCTACGATAGTCGTACTGGCAGCAATAACTTTTTGTATTTGGTTAATACTGGGGCCAGAACCATCCTTTTATAACGCAATAAAAGTTTCCGTAGCTGTACTCGTCATAGCCTGTCCATGTGCCATGGGCTTAGCAACTCCAACAGCAGTAGTAGTTGGAACAGGCAAGGCTGCATCATCAGGAATACTGTTTAGAAATGCTGAGTCTCTTGAAGTGTCTGGGAAAGTGGATCTTGTGGTTTTTGACAAAACTGGGACGCTAACAATGGGTGAGCCTACAGTCTCGGCAATAATCCCCTCAACCAATATAAGTGAGCAGGAATTGTTAAGAGCTGCGGCATCCGTCGAGTATCAATCTGGACACCCGTTGGGAAAGGCCATCGTAAACCGATTCAACGAACTGAATATGCCTTATGGAAAAGTACGACAGTTCACTTCAGTTCCTGGTATGGGTGCCTCAGGAAATATTGATAACGAAAATACCTTAGTGGCAGTGGGGAACCGAAGATATCTAACCTCTATAGGAGTAAATATTCCCACGCAAAGTAACTCAATTAAAGATATACACGGATCCGAAGCACACATCTCTATAGACGGGAGTTACGTCGGTAAAATTGATTTTGAAGATCGGCCTAGGCCTGACGCCAAAGATGCAGTATCTGACTTGAAGGCTATGGGAATAGAGGTAGCTTTATTAAGTGGGGACAATAGATATGCCTCCCAAAATATCGCCAGTGAAATAGGTATAGAGAAAGTTCAATCAGAGGTTTCTCCCAAGGAAAAAATGGCGTTCATCAAAGAGTTTCAATCTCAAGGGAAAATAGTAGCTATGGTAGGAGATGGAGTTAATGATGCACCCGCACTTGAAACTTCAGATCTTGGCATTGCACTGAGTGGGGGATCGGAAGTGGCAATACAGTCCGCTGATGTAACAGTCATCACAAACGATATTAAGTCAATCCCAAATGTAATTGAACTGAGCCGATCTTCTATGCGTACAATACGCCAGAACCTGGGATGGGCGTTCGGATATAACATTTTCTTGATTCCCATTGCTGCAGGCATAGTCTATCCATTCTTGCACCTGTTGGGGGGAGAAATTCCTCCCGTCTTGAAACCACTACTGG
>VEXB01000052.1 GCA_009391195.1 SAR202 cluster bacterium AC-647-P02_OGT_505m | reverse complement strand
CAGTCCCACGGTAGTCAATCCGATTCTAATCATACAAACACTCCTTCTTTCTATCCCGATTAAAAATCTGAATTTACGATTCCTGATATATAAAGATTATATATGTTAATTAAAGATATTATTTATCAACACAAGCAATGCTCTAGGCACTACTTAGCCCCGATAGCGGATATATTATTAACAGAAACTATACTGAGAATCAAATCTAGTGATGAAACTACATGGAGACCTCTGCTCATGAGAAGGCTTAAATGATCCTTATTCTTAGTCACGGTTTCACTGAGTATGGGACTAAGGATTTGGGATAGATTTATTTCAATTGGACAACTAATTTATTTTTGTCTGGATCCAACCGAATGTCGAAAGGATTTAATAGTGACGCCTACGGTGCTGAAAGTGTTCTAAATGTGTAGAGAATATTTCTAAATTTGTCGCAATCTCGGGTCAAACCTGTCTCTCATCCAGTCACCCACAAAATTAAGTGACATTACAAGAAGAAATATAGCTATTCCCGGCATGACTGAAACCCACCAGGCATCTCTTAGATATTCCCGACCATCAGAAATCATTGAACCCCAAGTTGGCTCCGGAGGAGGAACTCCTACGCCTAAGAAACTCAATGAAGCCTCTGCAAGTATTAGTTGTCCAGCCCTAAGAGTTGCTATTACCAAGGTAGTGTTGATAACTCCAGGCAATATATGCCAGAACAGTATTCTGAATGTGGATGCCCCAGCCACTTTTGCAAGCTGTATATAATCCCGTTCCTTCAGGGAAAGTACCTCCGCTCTAACGTATCGAACATAACTTGACCATACAATTAAGGCGAGTAACACCATGAGTGTTGGGGCACCAGTTCCAGCAACTGAGGAATTACTATCACCTCTCAGCATAACTGCGATTAGTAAAGCCACCATCAGGAAAGGAAGCGCGAACCAAATATCCACTATACGCATAATGATTTCGTCAACAATTTTGCCGAAGTATCCTGCTATCAAGCCTAATGTCACACCTACAAAAGTGCCGACAACCATAGCAACAATCGCTACCATTATTGAGATACGGCCCCCATATAGGACCCGACTAAGAAGGTCACGGCCAATCGGGTCGGTACCCAATGGGTGCGACCATTGGCCACCTTCAAAACCTATCGGTGGTAGCAATCGATCTCTGAGATTGTTTTCAAGAGGCCCTTGAGGTGAAAGTACAGGAGCGAATGCTACGGACACAACCAGCACGATTAATATGACACCTGGAATCACAGGCCACCGTCTAATGAAAGCCCACGACTCCACAAAGATGTTCCTTCGAGTTGCACCAGTTAACGAATCTAACACTTCTTGGGACATAGTCTTCTATCTCCTAGGAGTATCGGATTCTTGGGTCGATGAAACCGTAAAGAACATCGACGACGAAATTAACAAATATGAATAGTGCGGTGAAAAACAAAATTACAGCCACAATGACATTTATGTTGTTGGAAAACACTGCCTGCACCAAAAAGAATCCGATCCCGGGCCAGGCAAATACAGCTTCAACTAGTACAGATCCGGTAATGAAACTTGCTAATACAAGAGCCGTCGCTGTCAAGGGCACTAATGCGGCATTCATGAAAGCGTGTCTCCAGATAACCACATTGTGACTAACACCTTTTATCCGAGCCAACTTTATGTACTCAGAGTCCAGTACCTCTAACATGGCAGAACGCGTAAACCTCAAATAACCGGCCGCTGGTAACCATGCCAAGGTTATGGTTGGCATTACATAATGCTTTATGGAAAAACCATCACCCATTGTTGCTGCGGGCAGCCAATTTAGCCAGACGGCAAAAATTAAAATGCCCAATATGCCAATCCAAAATTGAGGAAGGCATTGCCCAAAAAGCGCGAATCCCCTCATTAAATAATCGAGAGTACTTCCTCTGTTCAGAGCCGAATATACCCCTAGGGGCACACCGACGATCGTTGCGAGAACCCATGCAACAACACCTAGTTTGGCCGTGGCGCTGAACTTTTCCACAAGCTTAGGAGTTAGAGCTCTGTTATCCCTGAGATCATTCCCTAGGTCGCCCCTTAAAACATCTTTGGCCCAATAGTAGAACTGAACTGGTACGGGCTGGTCCAGATGCAGTTCTTTTTCCATTTCATCCCATCTTTCTTGAGTCATTCCATACCCGACTTCACCTAGATATATGTATCTTGGGTCACTCAGGAATCGGGACATTCCAAAAACAAGAGTAGTAGCGCAAATTATTGCGATAAGTGAGGTAATAAATCTACGAATTATGAACTGTTGCATGTTTTTACTTGGTGCTACGGTATTTGACAATCATGAGTTGTGGTTGCTGGAAATATCTCTTTATCACGCCGGCCACTCCGCGGAACAAATACCGCGAAGTGGCCGGTCTTATTTTTATGGATTGTATGTGGCCGTTACTTTAACTGAATGTACTCGAAGCTTCTCATTCCTCCAAGACGCATCCACAGATAAGGTCTCATTTCCTGCCACGTGACGACATCTGGGTTGTACATAGCCGCATTTGGCTGCTGGACT
>VEXB01000051.1 GCA_009391195.1 SAR202 cluster bacterium AC-647-P02_OGT_505m | reverse complement strand
CAAGATCTCTGACAAAGGAAGACCCTGCGCTAACAACATGTGATACCACTTCAACACCTTCAGCATGCATCCCAGTAGGATTGCTTATCCCGTTGTGCCCATCGACTCGATAAGTCTTTGGTAACGCATGAATGATCTCTCTCCCATATGTTTCTGCCCCAGCTGTGACTAAGTCAGGTATCTCATTTACCTCATCAGCGGTTATAACTCCATGCCTACCAACACCATCGAGATTATCTACCCTGTTATCGAAGGTGACGTGGGATCCAGTGATACCAATATAAGCGGACCGGATAGGGATCTCTGTTTTACTTCTAACCTCATACAAGCTTTGCCGAATAGCTTCTGAGGTTAAATTGATATCTTCAACATTTCCTTTTTTGAGGCCTGAGCATGTGACAACGCTATGGGCTATAACTTCTGGATATTCGCCATTAACTTTTTGAGCAACAATGGTGCATATCTTTGTGGTCCCTACGTCAATAGCCGTGATCACATCATTCTGTGGCATATATTTTCCCTTGGCCATAACTGATCCCCTAAATTTTTTCTGCAACCCTCAAACGGGCGCTTCTACTTCTAAAATTAGCTGCGATTTCTGCCTTGCTTGGTCTCATAATTTTTTTGTTAACCAACCTTATCGAAGGGTTATGGTCACATTCACAGACCATAACCTCTCTTGGACATAGGCAGGATGACGCCTGCTCCCGAAAAAAGAATTTAACGATCCTATCCTCTAAAGAGTGGTAACTTATGACCGCTAATCGCCCATCCACATTAAGTACTTTTATTGCCTCTTTCAATCCATCTTTTACATTGTCGAGTTCATTATTTACTGCAATCCTCAAGGCCTGAAATGTTTTAGTAGCTGGATGTATACGCCCTCTTTGCTTCCCAACTGCTGACTCAATGGATATAACAAGCTGAGAAGTATTCAGGATAGGTCTGTCTCTCACTATCGCAGCAGATATTCTTCTGGATCTATGCTCCTCTCCATAAGCAAAAATCAGGTTTGCCAATTCATCTTGAGGATAACTATTCACAATTTTCGCAGCAGTAATATCCCCAGAATCCCCAAAACGCATATCCAAGGGCGCATCACCCCTAAAACTGAATCCCCTCACAGGTGTATCTAGCTGTAACGAAGACAACCCGAAATCCAACAGCACCCCTGAAACATCACCAACGCCCTCTCTCCTAGAGATATCCACAACATCACAGTAACTACCCTTTACAGAAAAAAAACTTGCCCCAAACCGTGAGAGTTTCTTCTCAGCAAGCGTAAGAGCCTCTCCATCCAGATCGATGCCCAATGCTTGAGACCCTGGATATGCCTCCAATAGGGCCTCACTATGACCGCCCAGGCCAACAGTACCGTCTATGAAACTCCCGGGAAGGCAGGTGGAAAACGCATCCACAATTTCACGGGTCATAACTGGTGAGTGATCTAACTCCATAGATATCTAAAATAGCCCCTCACAGAGGAAATCACCCAACCCGTGTTAATATGTTGACTGCCCATCAACCTTACATATCCGTCTTGTTTAACCGGCTTCTACAGTCTCCCAACGAGGTGGCAAACATAGCAAGATGTTTTGAGTTCTTTTTTTGAACACTTCTAATATTTATTTTAGGTTTAACTAAATGCCAAATACAGATCCTATTATTGAACATCAATTTAGAGTAGGCATTTTGACGATAAGCGATTCTGGTTTCAAAGGAGAACGGGAGACGGACGTCAGTGGAGACACAATCGCAAAAATGATCATGGACTCGAATCTGCCCGTAGTGAAAAGGGACATGGTACCCGACGAAACACAATCAATCGCAGACACCCTCAGGTTATGGTGTGATAGCGGCGAAATTGACGTTGTATTAACAACAGGCGGAACTGGTCTTGGGCCACGAGACGTAACTCCAGAGGCGACCAAATCAATATTGGACATCGAAGTACCGGGCATAGCAGAGGTAATGAGAATGAAAACCTTTGAGATAACCCCCTATGCAATGCTGAGCCGGTCAACATCCGGTGTCAGATCAGGTTGCCTGATCATCAACTTACCCGGAAGCCCAAAGGCAGTTAGAGAATGCCTCGAAGTAGTATTACCCTCAATACCGCATGGGTTACAAATCATTCGCGGCGCCGGATGGTTGCATGATGACGCCTAAAGCGGGCTCAGGTTAAAATGAAATTCCACATTTTCACTTTGTTCCCAAACATGTTTTCATCACCTTTAGAGGAAGGCATATTAGCGCGAGCCATAAAGGATAATCTAATACAAATTTTCATTCACAATATCCGTGAATACGCCAGTAAGCCTCATAGAACAGTCGATGATTCTCCTTTTGGGGGTGGACCCGGAATGCTTATGAAACCGGAACCGATTTTCGAGGCGGTTGAAAATGTCTCAAAAGAGTACTCACTTGATAATTACACCCCAAAAATACTGATGACTCCCCAAGGTAGAACTTTCAACCATGAAATTGCTCAAGAACTCTCACAAAGCAAAGAACTAGTATTGATCTGTGGTAGGTATGAAGGAATTGATGACAGGGTACGCGAACACCTCGCTACTGATGAAATCAGCGTAGGCGACTACGTATTAAGTGGCGGGGAACTGCCTGCCATGACCATAGTCGACTCTGTTTCGCGTCTAATACCAGGAACGGTAGGATCCAAAGAATCGATAGA
>VEXB01000050.1 GCA_009391195.1 SAR202 cluster bacterium AC-647-P02_OGT_505m | reverse complement strand
TGCAAGGTGTTCTCGACTATATGCCTGCAGAAGCTGGTTTTATGATTACACCAATGGCAGGATTCTTTGCGTTATCCGGACCGATAGCTGGGTATTTATCTGATCAAGTGGGTTGGAAGAAAGTAGAAATAATAGGACTCACTGCTACGGTAATTTCCCTACTTGGACTTTCGATAGTCAATTCAGAATCCTCTACGTACTTATTATTAATTCTCCTGGGATTGATAGGTTTTGGAATGGGCTTTTTCTATTCCCCAAATTCGGCATCCGTCTTAAGTGTGGTAGAGAGAGAACGATATGGTGTTGGTACAGCATTTCTGCAATTAACGAGGAATTCTGCTTCAATTATTGGAATTTCTATAACGACCGCTCTTATCACGATCGTGATGGGGTCAATGGGTTACGAGCCAAGCCTTGATGCAATCTACAAATCGGGAGTTACCACTGGCCTAAAGGATGCATTTATGGCTGGATTAGCTCTTGCTTTAAGGGTGCAGGCTGCTCTGGTTCTAGTGGCTGTTCTACTTACGCTTACGAAGGGTAAGGAGCAGAAATTGCAAGAGGTTGAATAAGGTCCCGGAAAAATATTTAGTAAGTTGATTAACCTAGTTGTGTACAGTTATTACAAGTACCAAACAGCTCGAGGGAATGGGAAACGATAGATATCGATTGGTACTTTTCAATTTTAGCTACCTCTGACTCCAGTGCTGTTTCCAATTCCTGGTTTAATTCTATGTCAGTAATCGACCCACATTTTTGGCAAAAAATGTGATGGTGGTGCTTACTCTCGTCCGAATTCAGCTCTATTACCATAGTGTTTTCTGGAGTCGTAAATTCAGTTATCAGCCCAAAGTCCCGAAGGTCCCCTATAACCCTGTAAAGAGTAGACTGCGCCAGTTTGCCCTTTGACAGTTTCAAGACCTGGTCGATCGTCAAGGGGCGATTCTCTTTTATAAGCAACTCTAAGACAACTAACCGCGGATTAGTCATCGTCGCATTTTTTGAGCTTAAGAGGTCCCTAGATTGATTTCGTAAAGATGGCATATTTTTATTATAAGCGCCTATTGTATAGTTGACAAAAATGGGAATGGGAATTAATCTCAAAGCTATTGCAAATGAGAATTATTCTTAAAGAGAAGAGGTAGATCTTGTTAAATAAATATTTAAGCAGGCTTTTCATAGCTTCACTACTTACAATTTCTGTTGTAATCGCTCTAGTCGCGTGCGGTAGTGGTGATGAGGAAGTTGCGCCTGCAGCACCAGCTGCACCATCAGCGCCCGCAGCACCTGCTCCAGTGGCAACAGCAGCACCAGCTGTAGAGGTTAGGCCAACTTTAGAAAGATTAAATGTAGTCGCGACAACTTCAATTGTCGCTGATTGGGTTCAACAGGTTGGAGGGGAGAGGTTGATTGTCGAGTCGGTCGTCCCTCCCGGAGCTGACGCCCACGCATATCAAGTTACTCCCAAGGGTGTAAGGATGATCACCGACTCGGATTTTATATTCGGTGTCGGGGTGGAATATGAGGAGAAATGGTTAGCGAAGTTGCTGGAAAACTTTCCAGATGACCGTGCTGTATTTCTCGGAGATCTAGTTGACCCAATATTGTTTGCTGACGAACACGACGAGCATGACGAACACGACGAGCATGACGAACACGAAGAACATGACGAACACGACGAAGACGAAGAACATGACGAACACGACGAGCACGACGAAGACGAAGAACACGACGAGCACGACGAAGACGAAGAACATGAAGGACACGAAGGCCATGAGCATGGCCAATTTGACCCTCATGTTTGGTTCGATCCTGTCAGAGTTGCATCAATCGCGTCCATTATTGGGGCTGAACTAAAAACGATCGATCCCGAGGGTTCCCAATACTATGAGGACAGAGTTAAGGCCTATGTTGAAGAGCTTGATGCCTTACATTCCCAGATACTCGCTCAAATAGACGAGATAGATATTCAAGATCGGGTGATTATGACATCCCATGAGGCCTTGGGTTATTTGGAGGCCCGCTACGGTGTTGAAGTTTTGCCTGCGGTACTTCCTGGTCCAGATGGTGATATTTCCGCGACACCTAAGGACCTTGTGCATGCAATAGAGGAGATAGAGGAACATAACGTAAAAGTTATCTTTATCGATGAAACAAGAAGCGCTAAGGCCGCAGATAGAGTTGCGGAGGAAACTGGGATAGAGGTAGTTTCAGGTCTAAAGGTGGAGTCACTAAAAAATGGACAAACATATATAAAATTTATGGAAACCAACATAAATATTATTTTATCCCACCTAAAGAAGTAGGCCTGTTCTAGGGGATAAAGCTATCTCCTGAGGAAGATAGCTTTATCCCCTAGAACATCTCTTATTAACAAACGTGACTGGTGACTGTCCCGGATCTTCGAATCCATTTCATTTGTTGGTTCCCATACAGCTAATAATTCTGCGGTCATTTCACTGTCTCCTTCCTATTAGACAAATTATGGACGGTTGGGGTCTTCCTTACGAGTTAAACAAAGGATTTGAGGATCCAAATGCGTCTATTATCGCTCCAGTAACAGCCGATGAATCTGGGCTTATCAAGAAGGTGCATAATTTGGCTATTTCAACGGGGGCCATCATTCTAACTTCCCCATCTTCCTGTGGACCGAATGCTTCGACGTAGCCCTCAGTCAATACGCTCCCAGGGCATATGCAATTTACGTCTATGCCCGATTGTTTCACCTCCGCGGCAATGGACTCTGTGA
>VEXB01000049.1 GCA_009391195.1 SAR202 cluster bacterium AC-647-P02_OGT_505m | reverse complement strand
AGCAATGCCGCCTATTCCAAGAACCCTGGAAGGTCCATAAAGATCGGCAAGAATACCGTTGGCAAAATAGGAGAAACTCATGATGCCCCCCGCATGAATGAGATAAATGCTGGTAATTCTTCCTCTTAAGTAGTCTGGTGACACCGATTGAATCATAATCGTAGTAATCGTCATGAATGCAGCATGTGAGGCACCTATAATCACTGTTCCCATCATAGCGGGCTGCAAGGTAGGAGAAATTGTCAAAATAAGGTTCCCTATAGAGCTCACCAACGCAGAAACTAAAAGCAGTCTTCCAAAGGAGCGATGACTGCTCACAGGTGCCAGTCCCGATGAAGCAAATAGTGCCCCGACACCTATCATCATGTGCATATAAGCGACCCCTTGACCTCCCGAATTTAATTGATGCTCTGAGACAGCCGGGAGGAGAGATTCAAAAGACATCACCAACGTACAGTGAAACATAACTAGGAACATCACACTTCGCAGCACAGGATGGCTGTAGATATACCGAAATCCCGAAAATGTGTTTTCTATAAGACTTTTTTCTGGATCGATTCGTCCGGTCGAAACCGCGGTGACACGAGTTACGAAGTAAACACCCAATGCATAAGCGATCACACAAGATAAGAAAATCCACTTTATATCCGCCAATCCCATAAGTGGCACTATAAGACCAGGCCCTATCAGGCGAGTGGCATAGTAACCGGCAGAAATTAATGTGTAAGCGTTCGGTAAATGATGTGTAGGTACTAGATTAGCTGCCAGCGCTTCTATTGCACCCATATGAGTCGCACGAGCAATCCCATTCACAACGGCCAATAGAAGAATATGCCAGACCTCGATGGCATCTGTAAAGATTAAAGCAGTCAATATCAGTCCGTGGAAAAGACTCAGTATGTATGCCAACACAAGGATATTACGTCGTGAAAACCTATCGGTTAGGAAACCAACGACAATCGGAGCGAAAAACCACGGGATCATAGCCGCAAAAAAAACGGCTCCGACCCAACTACTTTGATTACTTTCGGCCAGATTAAAAATCAACCAGCCTTCTGCAGCCGCTAAGGCCCATGAAGATGATTCGCCCACAATATGCCCAACCCACATGATTCTGTAATTCCTGTGGTCTAAAGAGGGAAAGAAGCGATTCTTGATTTGCATAATTAATAATGGCACTAAGTCTGAAGGCTGTTAATAAGTGCCATTATATGGCTATGGTGGAATGCTATCTTCAATGGGAAAGACCATCATTAAGAATTAATCGGGACTAACCCAAGGTTTTCACAACACATTTATGAAATTTTTCGCCCTGGACAAGCAAAAGATTAGGACAATTCTTTTTGACAAACAAGTATCAACATTCAGGATTTGCGAGAACCGACGGTGCCACCTTTCGGGCAAGCCAATTACCATCTGTGGGGCTACCTTTTAACTCTCCATTGTCTACTATGACTTTACCGCGAAGAATGGTAGTAACCGGGTATCCCTGGCATTCGAACCCTTCCCAGATGGAGTAATCGGAATCTGCATGAAGTTCATCGAGGGTAATTGTTTTATTCATGTCTGGGTCAAATAACACGATGTCAGCATCACTTCCCGTCGCAATAGCTCCCTTTTGAGGATACATCCCAAGAATCTTGGCAGCATTAGTAGAGGTGATATCTACGAAATGTTCAATTGAGATTAGGCCTGTTGACACAAATTTTGTATAAACGACAGGCAGTCTGGTCTCGATTCCATTGTGGCCACCACAGACAGTCTCAATGGTATTACCGGAAAGCTTAATGTCCTTATAGGTAGTATATTCGTCTGTAGCCGTGGTGCTTAACGTGCCATTGATTAGAGCCTCTTGAAGCCCGTCTCGGTCCGAAGCGTGTTTTATTGCTGGGTAGGTATGGATTGCAGTTCCCTCAGGCTCTCGATAATGGTCATGCGTGAAGTGTAGGTAATTGTGGAGCGCCTCGCCGTAGACGGGCAATTGTTTATTGCGAGCGTCGGCTATCGCGTATGCACCCTCCTTTGCCGTAGTGTGGACGAAGTAGATACCCGTTTCGGTATGCTCCGAAAGACGTATGATTTTACGGAACGAAATGTCCTCCGAAATATTGTTATGTGCGAGGTGCAGGTTATATCCCTGGTCCCGTCCCTCACGAATAAGTTTAGCTTCCATATACTTGACCATGTCGTCGTCTTCGGCATGGACAGCCATGATTCCCCCGCTATTGCCCACAGCTTCGAAAATCGCCCAGAGATGTCCGTATGGGACTTTGGACCCGAAAGTCGTGAAAATCTTGAAACTGGATACTCCAGATTGGACAGCCTCTCCGATCTCTTCAATGGTCCTTGTCGGAACCTCCCCTGCGAGTGTGAAGTGAAAAGCGAAGTCAGTATACGAATGACCGGAAAATACACTGCGTCGAGCATCCAATCTCGTCATGATTGACTTGTCCGACTGATCACCTTCTTCAGTTCCTTCCATCCCCCCTGCGAAGTCTATATACGTAGTAACGCCTCCGTGTGCGGCGGCCCGACTCGCCGCCTCTGGAGACTGGGTCATAACCCCGGGGCGTCCCGCCCAATCTTCGGAGACCCGGGTTGCGATGTGGGTGTGAGGTTCAATACCACCAGGTAAAACGTACTTGCCGGTAGCGTCTATAGATATCTGTGACTCATCAATAATTGAGTTTCGGGCAGCAACCAGCACGATTTTCTCATCTTGAATACCAATATCAAACTGGCCAACACCGCTGGGGGTAACAACCGTTCCGCCATGTATTTTCAGATCCAACATGACTCGTCCTCCTTAAATTCTTTAAACAGATAATTTGTCGAATTCGTTTGATAATCCATTAATGCTGTCTTATGCATACCTTAGCGCATTTGGACTCCGTAATCGTTCCCTCGTCATGAGGTATTTATAGACCCAAATCCTAAATAATTACTTTATCTTTCTTGAGTTGAAGGATCTCTTCTTGAGATAGCCCT
>VEXB01000048.1 GCA_009391195.1 SAR202 cluster bacterium AC-647-P02_OGT_505m | reverse complement strand
AGAGTGAAGAATTTGGACATGGCTTGGACAAATTAATGCATCCTCATGAAGTATTTATCTATCAAGCTCAGGGAGATAATTCCATCACAACCCACCCGAATCCAAAAGTTTTTATTTAATGGCTCTCCCGCCCCATTTAGCTGCATTTAGAAATCGAGACTTCAGGTATATCTGGGGAGCTAATGCACTTGGTGGTGCAAGTACTTGGACATTCCTGATTGCTAGCCAATGGTACGTACTTTCTGAATCAGACAAATCTGTCTTAGTAGGCCTATTCACCTTTGCATCGATGCTCCCATATTTATTGGTTTCTCCCATAGGCGGTATTCTTGCTGACAGGACCGAAAGGAAAAAGCTAACCGCCATAACACAAGCAGGAATTACGATATCAATTGTTGTTACTGTCCTTTTGTCTTTATTTGGTGTTTTGAATCTGTGGCATTTGTGTATTCTCGCATTCGCTGCGGGTTGCTTCAGATCTACTCAGGAGTCGGCATTAGTTGCACTTGTCACCAACGTGGTACCTGAAAAAACGCTATTAAATGCAATAACTTTAAACTCGGCGACTAGGCACGGGTCCAGGGTAATAGGTATGGGATTATTGCTTATGACTCGGGTTCCTCTTGGTGAAGGACTTGATATTACCCAATTCCTACTAGCCAGTAGTCTACTCGGATCTATCTCACTCATACTAATCGTTAGAGTTCAAAAAAGGTCAACTGGTGAATCTCTTCCCGAGACAGGATTACTGCGTGGAATGATAGACGGTGTGAAATTTATTTACACGAAACATGAGGTCGGAATTTTTATAATTTTGGTGGCCTTCCACTGTGCATTAGTTATGTCCTTTGATTCCATTCTCCCTGTTTTAACCAGGGACACTCTTGGTTCAGAGGACGAATTCCTCTTGGCTCTGCTCGTATTATCTTTTGGTTGTGGAGCTGCAGTCGGAACATTTTTATTGGCTGGCATACGTAGTGAAACCGGTAAAGGTAGGCTACTACTGCTAACGGGAATCGTTAGTTCCCTATCACCCATTGCACTTGGACTTTCTTCAGATATATCTATATCTTTCTTCGCCAGTTTCCTAATGGGAGCTTCGCAGTCTATGTTCATGGCACTGACAATTACATATGTCCAGCTCGCTACTCCAGATCAATTTAGGGGGAGAGTTTCGAGCCTCTACATACTTCATGCCGGAGGAATAATGGCATTCTCCAATCTGGGATACGGGGAACTTGCCGATACTTTCACAGCGCCCATCATTTTGGTGATAACTGGCGGACTATTTTTGATAGTGTTCTCCTCAATAGGGATATGGGACAAGGTACTCAAAAGCACTATTAAAGGGAAATATCAAATACTCACTGCAGACCCGGATTAAGGCTGGTCGAATATAAACCATGAAAATCAGCAAAGCTGTAATACCAGTAGCGGGATTAGGAACAAGGTTTCTCCCAGGCTCCATATCAATTCCCAAGTCAATGATCCCTGTATTCGATCGTCCTCCCATCCACTTCTGTGTTGAAGAAGCCTCGAAAGCCGGTATAGATCACATAGTAATTGTTGCCTCTGAAGGTCAACATGCTGTCCTTAAATACTTTGAAGAAAGACCCGATTTAGAAAAAGCCGTATCTGACAAAAAAAACTTTGAAATGCTCAGCCTTTTGCAAGAGATATCAAAAATGGCTGACATCAGTGTAGTAATTCAAAAAGAACAACTCGGCCTAGGGCACGCCATATTGCAAGCCCAAAGTAGTCTGGGAAATCATCCTTTCGCAGTGCTACTTCCTGATGACTTAATCTTGAACGATAATCCAACAATAGGTGGTATGTGTTCGGTCTCAGAGCAGACTGAAGGTATGGTGGTAGCCATAAGACAAGTCAGCAAAGAATCTATACCCAACCTAGGAATCGTGGAGCTGGGACAAGACTATGGAAGGACAGTTGAGATTCTTAGCATGATCGAGAAACCCTCGTTGGAATCAGCTCCTTCTAATATGGCCATTGTCGGTCGCTATATACTCCCAGCTGAAATATTCGAAAATATTCGGAACACCTCGCCTGGATCTCTTGGAGAAATACAACTTACCGATAGTATGACCGCACTCTTAAAAACCACAGCTTGCACTGGTTACCGATTTCCCGGTGCACATTTTGACGTGGGCACCCCGCTAGGTATGTTGGAAGCCTCACTTCATATAGGTATGACCCGTTACGGTTTTGACTTCGAGCAATCGAGCCTTAAACGAAACAGGAATTATCTATAAAGAGCCAAAATTCCTACAACCGCCAACAACCAGAGGACAACGGAGGTGACCATGTGTGGATCGCGAATTATCGTCTCCTCGGGACGCTCAGTTACCCCAGGAAATCTTGACAGGTATAGATACCGAAACAAACCGTACGCGACAAATGGAATGGTAAGCATCATAGAATTATTTCCAGGAAGATTTTCCGCCCAAAACGTATACAAACAATAAGATATCAGTGTGGCTGCTGAGGTCATAGATAGTAGATTGTCAATAAATCCAAGATCATATTTCCCTAATGTGTCTCTAAGTTTGGACTCTCCGGAAGACATGCCGCTGACACTTAGTAACTCTCCTTTACGTTTGGAAAATCCTATGAAAAGCGCCCCAAATCCCATACATACGTACAACCATGGAGATATTGGTATCCCTATTACTACACCCCCCGCAATAACTCTGAGCATGAACCCCAGACCTATGCAGAAAACATCCAAGATGATAAACCTCCGAAACAGTAAGACATAAGAGAGCATCAACCCAAGGTATATTGCAAGTATCGGAGTCAATTCCCAGACAAATATCCAAGAAGTAAGCAAACTGATGGAAGCAGCGAAAATAGATGAGAATATCGCGAATCGGATACTCAGGGTGCCTGCAGCTACAGGTCGTTTTTTCTTTATCGGGTGTGATCTATCTTCCTGTGCATCAATAACATCATTAACGAGATAGACAGAGGAACTCG
>VEXB01000047.1 GCA_009391195.1 SAR202 cluster bacterium AC-647-P02_OGT_505m | reverse complement strand
CCAGGAAAATACACTTGGTGTATAACAGAAAATATGGCCAGATCACCATTCGAATCTTTAGGTGTAGAAAGAGGTTTCACCACCAATCAAAGCTCTGTAACAGTTTTTGCAGGTCTTTCCCCTATTCAGGTAAGTAATCATTCGGAAAAAAAACCAGAAAACATTTTGAATAGTTTTTCTGACGCTTTGTTTGCAGCCGGCCCAAACCAAGGGGAAATAATCATCGTGTTCTGCCCTGAACATGCTAAGTATCTAGGAGCCGAAGGATGGACTAAGGGACAGGTAAAAGATTATCTGTTTAATATGGCTGTTAGATCTAACGAACAATGGGGACAGGGTTCTATAAATCCAGGCCCAAGACCATCAGGTCCAAAAATTACTCATTCCTCAATCGGACCTGAGAGCTTTACAATAATGGTGGCTGGGGGCAATGCAGGGGCTTTTTCCTGCGTCATACCTATCTGGGGAGGCGGAAGTAACTCTCAATCCGTATCTAAGCTGATAGGATAGGGAGGCGACCTTCTCAAGAAAAATCGCAAACCAACCCACCAATGTTAACGATGGAGGAGACGATGGCTTCAGAAGTTGGAATAAAAGTTCTTAATCCCACCATAGACCCGGATACAGAAAAAAGTCTTATGGCAATTCGCCCTGAGTCACTTGATGGAGTCACTATAGGGCTGCTAGCGAACGGTAAACGAAATTCTGTTGAATTGCTACAACACGTATATGAAGTTCTTAAGGAAAATAGCAATATCAAACTAGGCATTGAGGAAAATAAAGGGAATGCTTCGCGACCTTGTCCTGACGACATTCTCTCAAACGTTATTAAGAGTTGTGACGTAATTATTACCGCTTCAGGGGATTGAGGGTCTTGCTCATCGTGCAGTGTGCACGACGGAATACAGTTTGAAAAACAAGGTGTCCCAGCAGCAGTTATCTGCACCGAACCGTTCATAACAAGTGGCGTTGCCATGGCCAAAATAGGGGGAATCCCTGATTATCCCTTCGCTGTTATGGATCATCCTCTTGGAAGCCTTGATCAGCAAACTTTGAAAGAAAAAGCTAGAGAGATCGCTCCGAGGATAATAGAAATATTGGTTAAGGGAATATAGAAATGGGAGAAAAGAAGACTGTCTAGGGCATGAAGTTCATGTAATTAAGAATGGAAAGCCCCAAATTTTGATCGCCCGTTATTGTAACTTTGTCAGCACTAACAGCTTCTTGTGAGGACATCCGCCCACAGCATAATAGTAAGTAGGTTTCGCAATTCATTTTTAGTCCAACGGATGGGTTATTTAAGTCGTCTATCTCCCTAGCACGACCTGCGCAAGAACCAATAGAAATTGTCTCAGCATAATCTCCCTGGATAACAAATTGAGCCGTACAACCATTTTTAAGCTTGACTTTTTTTCCAAGAATGAACGGCAGAGTCTTATTCAATCGGCTGAAAACATGTGTTGCTGTAGACCCTGACAAATTCCCAGGTCTCCCAATCGCTCGCCTTATATCCTGTTCATGCACCCAACAATCCAAAATCCTTATGGAAATTAGTTCCCGTTCATTTACTGTTCTGCCGTCAGGGGCTTTTCTCTTTCTAGTGAGAGAATCAGATTGATCTAGAATGTCTAATCTCTCCGATGTCAAAAATTTGTACTCTTCTATAAGTTCTTTAGTAGGAGTTAGCCGCCTTAACACGACATCAATTTGATTTTCGATACCAAGTTCATTTTTTGTATGGGTCAAATCTTCATTCGACAGAGTAATACTAGGGACGGAATGACCAAGTAAACGCTGTTCGATACCGATAAGGTGGGCAAAGCAATCTTTTACAGTCCACCCGGGGCAATCAGTAGGTAACAACCAATCTTCGCCTGATAAGGATGACATCAACTCAGCAACAGAATCCCAAGTATCCTTCAATAAGATTAGAAGGTTGGTATCTTCAGTATTCATAAAACTATTCAGACTATCCCCAAAAAATAGTGTTAGGAAAGACCCATTGATAAGATGAGCTGGAATTCGTCTTCAGTGACTGGTTGAACTGAAAGTCTCGAATTTTTCACTAGAACCATATCTGATAGAGCTGCCGTAGCTTTAATTTCTTTCAGTGAGACCACCCTCTCAAAAGTTTGATCAGCCTTTATGTCCACCATGTACCATAATGGATCATCCTCTGTGCTTCGGGGATCAGGATGGTCAGAATCTGGATCCCATGCAGTAAAATCGGGGTACCCATCTCTGACAACCACGGCAGTTCCCACCGCTCCGGATGGCTTTGAATTAGAATGATAGAAAATCACCCTGTCCCCCGATTTGATGCTATCCCTAAGTAGGTTACGCGCCTGATAGTTGCGTACTCCATCCCATTCCGCTGTTGCATTCGTCTCTGATTTAAGGTCGTCAAACGAATAGTCTTTAGGTTCAGATTTCATAAGCCAAAACTTTGATTCCATATATCCACCTTTATCTGAGAGAATAACCCTGACCATAATTTATCGCAATATTTGAGTTAAAAATAAACAATAACCAGTAACGGCACATTGTATTAACCTCCTATTGAACTCCGATCTGAGTTAATTTAAACAGTATTTCACCAACACCAGATAAGACAATACTTGATATAAGGAGAGCCTTTGAATCCCTTGGAACAACCTATCCAACATAAAAAGGAGTTCTTTTTCGCATGGCAAGAATGGCTAAAAGGGTCGTCTCTATCGGATATATCTAACTTTTTGAATCTTCAGCCGGATTTTAATGATATTCCTGTCGAAACATTAGAAATCTGGAAAGATTGCTTTGAAAATATCTCAGCACTGGATCAGGAAGAAGACAGAATATTTCGCTGGGACAAAATGGACCAATATGGCATTCCATGGAGAGATGCAAATTTTCTATTGAGCATAAGCCAGGCCTATGAAAATCCCACTGGAAGACTAATGAAGTGGATCTGGAGACTATCGAAAATCAAAGACATTGGGCGATGGGATATAGAAAGACTTTTAGGTTTAGCGGAAA
>VEXB01000046.1 GCA_009391195.1 SAR202 cluster bacterium AC-647-P02_OGT_505m | reverse complement strand
CCAGATGCAGTCTCTGTCACACACCATAGAAAGGCGAATAAATTCATCTGGTCTTGGGGAACCTATAATTCAAATACTGGGGGAGGATCGATTGCTTGTTCAATTACCTGGTATCAGAGATCCAGGTAGGGCAAAAGCACTAATCGGAGAAACCGCTAGATTGGAATTTAGACATAGGACTCTAAATGCCCCACCCCAGCCAATTGAATCTGTAAAACCAGAAAACATAAAGTCTATTGGCATCGATGAGCTTCGAGAAGACGGAAAACTTATTAGTGAATTAGACTCAAAAGACAAAGATGACCAGTCTCAAGCACTTACATCATTCCCAGCAGTTATTGTGGAGTTTGATGAAACGGGGCTAGAAAATTTCGAAGACCTTTTTTATGAGTTAGCTTTATCTTTAGAAAAGGCCGCTGAAGCAGTGGCAGCTGGCGACTACAGCTCCCCCGCCGACCAAATTAACATCTCTATAGAGGGTACGGAGGAACTTCGGTTTTCAACCCTAGCCAATAGCATACGAAGAATCGAAGATACACCACGTTTTGGAATTGCTCTTCCATCAGATGAGACCGGAATGGAAGGCGTCCTCACTGTGGAAAATGCTGAGAAAAAATTGGGGAATAACCCAGAAATAAAGTTCGCTGTTAAGAAGGGTTATCTAGACGAGGACATTGGCCTATCTGGAGATGATTTGAAAACCGCCTACGCAGGCCAACATCAAGCCTCCGGACTTCCTATCGTTAATATAGAATTTGACGACCGGGGAACTCGTATTTTCGGTGAGCTCACCACGGATATTTTTGCTAAGCAAGAGGAAACCGGAATAAGAGACCAAATAGCAATTGTATTGGATGGAGAGGAGTTGATAGCTCCCACAGTAAATCAACCGATCACGGCGGGTATAGCTGTAATAGAGGGTGCCGACTTCACAATGACCCGTGTAAAGGACTTGGCCCTTTTACTGGAGTCAGGTCGTCTGCCGGTCCCAATTGAACTAATCCAAGAACGAGACGTAGACGCAATCCTTGGGGCAGACTCCCTCAGAAAAAGTGTCATCGCAGGCTTTATTGGTCTGGCACTGGTTTTGATCTTCATGACACTCTATTACAGAGTCCCCGGGTTAGTTGCGTCTATAGCTTTGGTAATTTACTCGGTGATTGTATTGGCTGTATTCAAGATAATTCCTGTTACTCTGACACTTTCTGGAGTCGCAGCAGCAATTCTTTCCATTGGAATGGCAGTAGATGCAAATATATTGATTTTTGAGCGAATGAAAGATGAATTAAGAGGTGGCCGAACAATGCTTTCGGCAATTAATATAGGATTTAATCGGGCCTGGCCAGCCATAAGAGATAGTAATGTATCTACCTTCATAACATGCGGAATACTTTACTGGTTTTCCGATCAGCTTGGGGCAACTATAGTTCAGGGATTTGCTGTAACACTGGTAATCGGTGTAGGTATCAGCATGTTTTCAGCTATTGTTGTCAGCAGAACCTTAATGCGTGTGGTGGCACTCTCACCATTATCGAGAAAGACAAACCTGTTTATACCTACAGGCGCTAAAAACATCGCTAACAGAGAATCCACATGAAGGTGAAGGAGATTGCAAGTTGGACTTTGTAGGAAAGAGATTCTGGTTCTTCATAATCTCCTCACTTGTAATAGCCCCTGGAATTGTATTCTTAATATTAGCTCCTGGGCTAAATCCGGGAATCGACTTTACTGGTGGTTCCAGTATGACCTTGCGCTTCTCAGAAGAATCAAATATTGAGCAGGAGCAAGTACGGGATCAACTGATTGATCTCAATTATCCGGAAGCGACCGTACAAAACCTAGGAGATAATAGTTTCTTCATTCGTACCAAGGAGCTAAATGAAGAAGCTAAAGACGCCCTTGTGACGAACATCACATATTCTCTAGACGAAGGTGCCGAGAATGTGTTGCAAGGATTCGATTTAGTATCACCCATTGTTGCTCAAGAAACTGTTATGAACGCTTTATGGGCGATAATCGCTGCAGCTGTGGGAATTTTCTTCTATATTTGGTGGGCCTTCAGAAACGTGCCCAGCCCTCTCAGATATGGTCTAGCTGCCATAGTAGCTCTTATTCACGACACCATAATCGTTATAGGAATTTTTGCCATTCTGGGTGAGTTGATGGATATGGAAGTTAATACCATGTTTCTTATAGCACTATTGACAGTTATTGGATACAGCGTCAATGACACCATAGTAGTGTTCGACAAGATTCGGGAAAACGTCCTAATTTACTCTAATAGAGAATTCCCAGAAATAGTCAATTTAAGTATTTCTGAAACGCTAGGAAGATCCCTTAATACAAGTTTCACATTGCTAATAACACTAATTGCCCTTGTACTTTTTGGAGGCGCAACCATTAGGGAATTCCTATACGTTTTACTAATTGGAGTAGCTGCAGGGACATACAGTTCTATCGCTATAGCAAGTCAAGTGCTAGTTTCATGGGACCAAAAAAGCATAGCTATTCCATTTAGAAACAAAACGGTAAGTTGAGATAATAAAGACACACCGTTAAGGACGTAAAACCACTCTACCAATTGGTTGACGTGTTTTAACCAAAGTATATGCTTCCAGCAAGTCCTCGAATCCTAATATCGAGCCAATAATTGGTCTTACTGAACCAGAATCCACAAGTTCAATGGCCTTCCGTATATTGGCTATATCTGCTCCAGTCGAACCAATCAGGGAGGCATCCCTAAACATGAATTCCGTAACGTTTATTGAAGTATTGGCTCGCTCAACCTCGCCAAGAATTAAAATTTTGCCAAATAGCCCAACACTAGACACCGAAGAGTGCAATAAGGCAGAACCTACTGGATTGAAAACGATATCTGCTCCCCGGTCTTCCGTAAAAGCATGCACTAGTTCGGAAGGATCTATACCTTCTTCGGATAGAAATACCTGACCTATATCTAGTGCTTCAAGTTCTCCTAGCTTATGTGGTGAGCTGGTAAAAGAAATGACATTAGCACCTGCACTTGCTGCAACTTGAAGTGCATGAACCCCCAATCCTCCACCTGCCCCAAATACAACGATAGTTTGACCACATTTTATTTCTGCTAGGTCATAGAGAGCTTTCACCGTGACTCCGATAGGACAACCTAACAAACTGGCCTGGACAAGAGGTATATCTGAGCTGACCGGCAGCACGTTCCTAGCATCCACTGCAATAAATTCAGTGAACCCTCCATCTAACTTATGTCCGAATCCGTGACCATAAATACACCGATACTCAGAACCATCCAAACACATTTCGCACTGGCCACAGGATGAAGTAAGAGATGTCACAACTTGTTCACCTAGAGAAACGTTAGTTACATCAGAACCTTTATCTACAATAGTGCCTGCAATCTCATGCCCAAGAACAATATTTTCCGGTACACCCCGCCTAATGGTGCCGTCCATAATAGATATATCGTGGTGACATAAAGCTGTGGCCCCTACCCTAACCAAAACCTGTCCTGACTTAAGAATAGGTTCTGGTCTCTCGATCACCTCCAAAATAGGT
>VEXB01000045.1 GCA_009391195.1 SAR202 cluster bacterium AC-647-P02_OGT_505m | reverse complement strand
CTTTTGAATATAAATGATCCGAAAATCGGTGTACTAAGCGTGGGCAGTGAGCAAAGCAAAGGAAATGCTCTAACAAAAGAAGCTTCTTCACTATTTTCCAAAAGTGGGCTTAACTTTATAGGAAACGTAGAAGGAAACGACCTCGTTAAGGGAATCGCCGATGTGGTGGTCTGCGATGGTTTCGTCGGCAATGTACTGTTGAAGTTGGTAGAAGGCATCGGGACTGAATTAGGCCTTCAGCTGCAGGCAGCACTCTCAGACAAAATGCCACCAGAGAACCTTAAGAAACTTGTGCAGGAACTTCATAGTAAGAATAATGTCGTCGACTCACGAGGCGGTGGACCAGTGTTTGGTGTGAATGGGGTTAGTATTGTGGGACATGGCAGCGCCAGTCCTGGTACTTTTGACCGCTCTGTAAGCTTAGCAAGAATGTGTATTGAAACTAGGTTAATAGAAGAGATGAATGAACAGGTTCCTAGAGTCATGGCACTCGCATCTGATTAACCCAAAATTTATTTATGAGCCAACAAGAAACTTAGGAAGTTCATGACCCCAGAAAAACAAAATCGACTCGACGGAAAATTTGCCCTAGTAACTGGAGCCTCAAAAGGAATTGGCAGAGCCGCTGCTCTTGAGCTTGCCAGGATGGGTGCCAGCGTTGCCGTGAACTACAATTCCTCCCACGATGCCGCTATTGAGACTGAGAAGGCAATTAAAGATTGCGGAGTTGACGGTTTCACCGTTCGTGCCGATGTTGGCAAACTAGATGCTGTTAATTCAATGATCGATATAGTCAATGACAGATTCGGTCAGATTGATATTCTAGTAAACAATGCCGGAATCATTGACGACGGATTACTACTTCGTATGACTGATGAAGCCTGGGAAAAAGTCATTGCTACTAATCTTAATGGAACTTTTTACTGCACCAGAGCAGTGATCAGGTCCATGGTCAAGGCCCGTTGGGGGAGAGTTATAAATATAGGCTCAGTGGTGGGTCTCAGAGGGAACGTTGGGCAAACAAACTATACTGCTTCCAAGGCCGGAATCATTGGATTTACTTACGCCTTGGCCAAGGAAGTCGCCACCAGGAACATAACGGTCAACACCGTGACACCAGGCTACGTAAACACGGAGACCGTAGAAGGCTTAACGGAAAAACAAAAAGACATGATTATGGCCTGGATACCTATGCAACGATTTGGCGAGACAGATGATATTGCCGGTATGGTAGGTTACCTAGCTAGTCCCCGAGCAAGCTACGTGACTGGGCAAATCATCAGTGTTGATGGAGGAATGGCTATTTAGATGGGTTTTAAATACTCAGGTAGTCCTATAACGATATGACCGAATCCCCCAAAAGAGACTTTGACTCAAAAGTTGTGCTAGTCACAGGAGGCTCGCGCGGTATCGGTAAAGCCATTGCTTTGGAGTTTGCCAACCGTGGTGCAGATATAGTCTTCAACTATCTACGAAATCATGCGGCAGCAGAAGACTGTTACCAAGAAATCAAATCAATAGGAGTGAACTGCCTGAAGGTCCAAGCTCATTTGGGCGAACCCGACAAGATATATAACCTCTTTGATCAAGTAGATTCAAAAATGGGCAAACTAGATGTTTTGATAAATAACGCAGCATCTGGGGTACAGCGGCAAGCACATGATTTAGAACCAAAACACTGGGATTGGACAATGAATATCAACGCCCGAGCCCCATGGATATGCTCGGTGGAGGCATCTAAATTGATGATCCAGGGTGGAAGTATCGTAAACATCAGTTCAGAAGGATCAAGAAAAGTTCTACCCTATTATCTATCGGTAGGCACCTCGAAGGCAGCACTCGAGTCACTTACGAGATACCTAGCGGTGGAATTGGCAGAACAGGGAATAAATGTAAATGCTGTATCCGGCGGATATGTAGAAACAGGTGCCTTAAATTCATTCCCTAACAAGAAAAATATGGTAGAAGCTGGTAAGCAAACTCTCGCCGGGAGAATGATCACATCGGAAGATTTGGCAAAAGTGACAGCTTTCCTCTGTACCAAGGAAGCTGAAATGATTAGGGGACAGGTAATAGTGGTGGATGGAGGAGTAACCCTCTCAGCTGACTTCCCCGAGATAAATTAGCTAGCCAGTATATCAACCACAGTAATTTTTACACCGTCACAGGTCATGGTATTTCCCTCTTCAGCCTTAGCCTTGCGGATAAACCCCATTCCTAAACCGTGCAGAGAGGAAGTCATAACACCAACAACTCGGTCTTCATCTTCTATAGCTTTGCCAGATAGCTCAGGATCTTCACTGTCCCACTCGAACTTCACGAGCTTACGTTGAACCTTGTCGTAAGTATTCAATCGGGCTACCACTTCCTGACCTATATAACAGCCCTTATTGAAACTTATATAGGGCAATAATCCCGCTTCAAGGGGGTTAAAATCTTCCGTCAACTCTGAACCATACGCAGGTTCTCCCGCATTGATTCGGAAACGGTCATACTCCTCGAACGATATTCGGCCGAGATAGTCGTCTAGCTTAGACTGAATGAAATCTCCGTTCACAGCCGAACCAATCAAATCGATACAAGACAAGTTCCCCACCTGAACGCTGATTACTAATGATTCTACTCCCGCAATCTCTGAGTAGACCCCATGAAAAGGCTCGATAGCGGTAGTATCAGGCAAAATCTCAATTTCTGATGACGGGCTTATAACCCTGAAATGAAAAGTTTGGTCAGAAACGTTTTCAGTCTGCACATCCTCCATAATAGTGTAGAAGTCGATCCAGTCGGAAACCTTCTCAGTTGCGTTTCCAGATGTGAGAACCATCAAACCTTTCTCTTCAACATGGACACTTAATAAATCTATAATTCGGCCCTTGTTAGTCGTCAAAACCGCACCCATACCCATGCCGGTATTTGTGAGATCCGTAATACGATTCGTGGTCAATCTATCAAGAAGATCCAAGGCGTCATTGCCAATTAATGACAACCTGCCTTTGTGTTTACCGAGATCAATATAACCAGAAGATTTATTCATGACCCAACGAAATCGCCAACCCGCTTTTGAGGGTCAGATCCCTTATACGCTGAAAGAAGTGCCACAGCCACAGGTGGTTTTTGCATTGGGGTTATTAAAAACAAACCCCTTACCGTTCAATCCACCTGAGTATTCCAACACAGTACCTGCCAGAAAAATGTAGGATTTTTTGTCCACAAAAAGACGTACGCCATTTTCCTCAATAATCTTATCGTTGTCGCCAGGGCCATCGTCTGTAATGTCTAATATATACGTAAGACCAGAACATCCTCCACCTTTAACACCAACGCGAAGGTCCGCCTCAGGCTTACCTTCCGCGGCGGCGAACTGCTTCACGTGAACCGCAGCGTCCTCGCTTATCGTAATATTTAATGGCTGAGGAGTTGTTGTCGTCATCGTCATACCACCCGTTGATATTGTTGCCTCCGCATCATAAGGCGCGGAAAGATATTGCAGATTCTATATAAAATTGACGTTTTAGGTCAATCTAAATGTGCATCTCAATAACTTTGAAGTCATGCAAACCAATCTTTCTAGATCCCTTACAGGAAAAAGCTAGGCAGCTCTACCTTTTTTCCCCTTTCCACCTTGGGGGGAAGCTGATGTTTCATCACTTCCAGTTGCACTGCCTACCAACTGAGAACCAGTCTGCTCAGCTATATCCTGCAGCAGCCCACATTGAATACACTCTCTAAAGTCTCCATAGACATCCTCGCGAATGTGCATGTCACCACGACACTTGGGACAAGACCTATAAAAAACCATCACTCTCT
>VEXB01000044.1 GCA_009391195.1 SAR202 cluster bacterium AC-647-P02_OGT_505m | reverse complement strand
ATTCGCAGGCAATTGACACTGTCCTAGATTATCTAGCCCAGTTCAAATCGGAAGGATTGAATTTAAGAGAATTTAGCCCCGGTGGGGGATTTGCTATTGGATATACGCGCAATCAGCCGCCGCCTCCGATTAGCGCATATGCGGATGTCATCACTTCGATGCTAACGAGAAAATGTGATCAGTTAGGGTTCGATTTGCCCAAGTTGATTATCGAACCAGGTAGATCAATAGTTGGGAGGGCCGGTGTGGCAGTCTATACGGTGGGAGTAATTAAGGACATCCCCACTGTCCGCACTTATGTATCACTCGACGGGGGAATGGGGGATAACATCCGACCAGCATTATATGGATCAGAATATGAAGCAGTGGTTGCAAACAAGATGACGGTAGACACCGACCATGAAGTGGTCACGCTTGCTGGAAAATACTGCGAATCAGGGGATATTTTAGTAAAAGACATATCTCTCCCTACCATAGAATCCGGTGACATAATAGCGATTCCTTCTTCAGGGGCTTATTGTCTAGCCATGTCAAGTAACTACAATATGAATCCCAGGCCTGCAGTCTTGATGGTCAAGGACGGAACATCAAAGATAATAAGGCGCCGCGAAACTTATCAGGATCTGATCGCATTAGATACTTAAATACTGAAATTCATTGTCTCTGGTTCCTCGAAGCCCCCATCAGATATGACCTCTAAACGCTCCTTAGCTGTCTATACGATCCTTGCAATCAATCTACTGTTGTGGATTTGTCTTGAGTTAACTGGGGGTTCTCAAAATACTCAAAATTTGATGCGATTTGGAGGAATTTCATATCTGGAAATTAGCTCGGGTCAGTACTGGCGCTTGCTGGCTGCTATGTTTCTCCATATTGGAGCTGCCCATCTAGCTGTTAACGGCTTAAGTTTGCTAATAATGGGTGGCATGGTTGAGAAAACTTTCGGGCATATCAGATTTATAGCGATATATCTAATTTCTGGTCTTGGAGGAAGTGCATTCAGCTTCTGGATGATCCACCCTTTTGCCATAGGCGCCGGCGCTAGTGGAGCGGTGTTTGGATGTGTTGGCGCACTGGGGGCTTTTTTCCTAATACGGAGACGTGAGCTAGGACAGTTAGGAAAACAAAACTTAAACGCAATATTAATTTTGGCAGGTATAAACTTCGCTTTCGGATTTATCATGCCGGGTATCGATAACTGGGCTCATCTTGGAGGGTTTTTAACTGGTATCCTGACTGGTTCTGGTCTCATTCCAGTTACTCTGGGAACAAACCGCTTTGGAGTTCTAGAAATGAAGCATAGTGAAAATGTCAGTCAGTCTCGAAGTAGATTGGGCGGACCCGCGATGTTGGGACTGGCAGTTTTACTGATTGCGGTAGTGATCCTTCTTGCAAACAATAAAACTATAGTCGAGAGGCTTTAAGCAAAAGTTCAGGGCAGCCTCGAAGGATTCTCTACCAATTGCTGTAAGCGTCTGCAGAAGTTTCCAGCCACAGCACCGTCAATCGCCTGATGATCTCCGGTCAAACTTAGAGTCATCATCTCCCTAATTACGATTTCTCCCTTTTTCACGACAGGCTTCTGAGTGCTCCTACCAACACCAAGTAGACCAACTTGCCCTTGATTTAATATGGGAGTAAAACCATCAACAGAACCAAGAACGGAAATGGTAAATGTGCCCCCCACCAACTGGTCTGGTCTTATTTTCCCTTCCCTTGCCTGGGCTGAAAGACTTTTGACGTCTTCAGAAACTTGCTTTAAGGACTTATTACCCACATCTTCGATAACAGGCACAACTAGACCATTTTCAAGCGCAACGGCCATCGCAATATTGACCTGATCAAACCGGTATATAGTGTCTCCTGCTATCACACTATTCATAGCAGGTACTCGCTTTATGGCTTCTCCAGACGCCTTGATCAAAAACTCCGTTAAACCAACACTAGCCTCACGACGGTAGACTTGCGCATCAGTCACATCTACTTCGAAGAAAAAGGAGTATTGAGCGGTTTCAGTCAGGCTTTTCCTCATGTTGTTGGCAATAGCCCTTCTCATTCCTCTTAGCTGGGTCTCTTCTACAGGGTCGGGATGTCCAGCTGGAAGTCCAGAGAGAATATTTTCATCTTTACTGGATGCAGCAGATTCAGCAAAATTCCTCACATCTGCCTCTACTATCCGTCCTCGGGGTCCGGTAGGAGTAATTTTCTCCAGTTCAACACCAAGATTTGCGGCAAGTTTTCTGGCACCCGGTGTGGATGGAACGGGACTCCCTTCCTTTCTTCGAGGTTGCTTACGAGAACCAGAAGGGGGTCTGTCTCGTCGAGTGCGCTTTGTTGTTGAGGCGTCGGAAGATTCTTTAGCTGGCGCTTCCTCACCTTCATCAAGCAGGTAACCCATCACATCATCAACCGCGACCGTGGCGCCAGCATCCACAGATGGATGAAAAATGCCTGACACAGTTGCTTCAAGGTCATAGTTAACCTTTTCCGTCTCAATCTCAGCTATTACCTCACCTTGGTTGACATTCTCACCCTGAGATTTGGTGAATCTGGTCACCACACCCTCGGTCATAAAATCACCGAGCCTGGGCATAACTATTGGGGTTGCCATATACAGATTCTCCTAGTCAATTATTTCAAGAGCGGCTTCCACAACCTTCTCCTTGTTAGGCACATACAGAGCCTCTAGTGGTCTGGAGTAAGGTACAGAAGCGTGTGGAGCATTTACCCTTCGTGGAGGCGCATCTAGATAATCAAAAGCTTGTTCTGCTACGAGGGCTGATATATCAGCTGCAATACTGCAGCGAGGATAATCTTCATCAACGATTACCACTTTTCGCGTTTTCTGGACTGAGGAAAGAATCGCATCATCGTCCATAGGGGAAAGGGAAAGGAGATCTAAGACTTCCACAGAATAGCCTTGCTCCTCTAATTCCTCTGCAGCTTCCATACAAACCCGGGTCGTAAACCCAATGCCAATCAGGGTTATATCATTTCCTTCCTGCTTGATCTCAGATTTACCAATCTCTACTGTGTATGGATCCTCTGGGACATGATCATCAAATCTCAAGCCCATCAGTTGTCTGTTGTTAAAAACAATAACTGGGTCATCATCCCGAATTGCAGCCGTCATAAGGCCCTTTGCGTTATAGGGATTGGAAGGTACTACGCACTTCAACCCAGGAAAATGCGTGAATATGGAATAGAGTGTTTCAGAATGCTGAGCCGCAGAGTTGGTCCCAGCACCAATACCTGTCATGATAGTGAGAGGTACCGTGACCTTACCTCCAAACATATAATGCATCTTAGCTGCATTATTCGTTATTTGGTCCGCGCAGACGCCATAAAAACTGACATACATGAGGTCGACTACTGGTCGTAGCCCTGAAGCAGCGGCTCCAACTCCAGCGCCCACAAATCCAGCTTCTGAAATAGGAGTGTCTCGTATGCGGTTTCTCCCGAAATCATTAACTAGACCCTTTGTGAGCCTCATAGGCCCGCCCCACGCATCTTGAAAATCTTCTCTCTCCCCTCCACCTGCAATATCTTCCCCCATTACAATCACAGACGGATCTCTCTCAAGTTCCTGCCTGAGTGCTTCATTAACAGCCTGAATAAACGATATCTGTCTTGTAGCTTCCGCTTGTGTCATTTCTATATCCCCACCATTTTTACTAATTTATATCTTCGGTTTCTTTTTTATGGGTACGATACATATACATCCCGCAACAGCTCTTCGGGATCAGGAAATGGGCTCTGATTAGCAAATTCCGTGGCTTCATTAACGGCGGCTAAACAACTTGCCTCAATTTCCTGTAACTCTGATTCCTCAGCAAAAGATCCTTCTAGTATGTGTGTCCTGCAATTTGCAATGCAGTCGCGGTCGGTATAGTACTGCTGCTCCTCTTCGGACCTGTACCCTAGCGGATCATCTGCTCCGAAGTGACCCATATATCTGTAGGTTTGAGCCTCTATTAGGGTCGGGCCATCTCCAGCCCGTGCCCTAGCCACAGCTTCCCTGCCAACTTCAAACATATCCATAACCGACTGTCCGTCTACGGAAACTCCTGGAATACCATAGCCATCTGCCCTGTTGGATACGGAACCTCCAGCAACTGAATACTCAAAAGGAGTTGATTCAGCATATCTGTTGTTTTCACAGACAAAAATAACCGGCAGTTTCCAAATTCCTGCCAAGTTCATTGATTCATGCAGAACACCTTGACTGGAGGCCCCATCCCCAAAGAAAACAACGCTCACTTGACTCGTTCCTTTAACTTTGGCTGTTAGTGCAACTCCCGTTGCAACTGGAATATTGGAGCCCACCACTCCATTCGCTCCAAGCATCCCTCGTTCTATGTCCGCAATATGCATTGTTCCACCCTTACCTTTACCGGTTCCGGTAGATTTCCCCAGCAGCTCTGCCATCATTTGGTTCAAATCGAGGCCCTTGGCTATACAATGATGGTGGCTTCTGTGAGTGCCCAAGACGTAGTCATTTTCGTCAAGATGTGCACAAATACCTGTAGGAACCGCCTCTTGACCGATTGATGAATGCATCCCCCTCAATTTACCAGCATCAGCCTCACGCCGTGACTGCTCCTCAAACCTCCTTATCGTGACCATCGTCTCATACATCCATAAAAGTGAATCTCTATCAATAGC
>VEXB01000043.1 GCA_009391195.1 SAR202 cluster bacterium AC-647-P02_OGT_505m | reverse complement strand
AAAATCCATCCAAGAGAACATGCTAATCGCACCGTTCAATGACTTAGAAAAAACAGCGGCAATCATTGAAGCAAATCACGACGACATAGCTGGGGTAATCGTAGAGCCATTCCAGCGACTACTGCCTCCAAAACCAGGATTCCTACAAGGTCTTCGAGATATAACATCGCATTATGAAATCCCCCTGATTTTTGATGAAGTCGTTACTGGGTTTCGTTTTGCATATGGAGGGGCTCAGGAATACTACGGAGTAACTCCAGATTTATGTACCTTGGGGAAAGCAGTAGCAGGTGGTTTTCCTTTAACAGCAGTAGCTGGAAAGTCGGAGCTAATGAATCACTTCGATTCTAGCCAGGTTACAGACGATAAGTTCATGCCACAAATAGGCACTCTAAGTGGAAACCCCATAGCATGCGCAGCAGGGCTTGCTGCCCTTTCGATACTCCAAAAACCTGGAACATATGAAAGGATCCGTCAAATTGGGGGGCACTTAATGAACACGCTCAAGGAGACACTAGATCAGGCCGAAATTCCAGCCACAGTGGTTGGAGAACCGGTTTTATTTGATGTGTTTTTTACCAATGAAGAAGTTTACGACTATAGGAGTAGCTTAAAGGGCGATTCAGCTAAGATGAGTCGATTCAATCAAATACTCTTGGATAACGGAATATTCAAAGGTACCACCAAGTTCTATTTTTCAACTGAGCACAATGAAAAAGATTCTGAATTGACTATTGCGGCTTTCCACAAGGCCGCCGACGAAATATCTAATGGATAGTCCTATCCAAACAGGAATCGGCAAAAAATAGCACCAAATATAAATTGACACATAGTGACGACATTATCTAGGTTTTATATAACGTGAATTCACATTGGTGTGAGCTGCAATCAAGGGCTCAAGTGAAGTTAGGCCGCTGGGGTCGCGGAATCTTCTGACAACCTGTTTTCACTAGGGTTACTGTCTCTTTTAGTTTTCTATCGGTTTGGAAGCTAAGTTGGCTGGTAAACACGGTCAATACTTCTCTGGGAAGGTGCAGATGTACTACGGTGGACACTCGGTAAACATTGTCTCTGACGGCACGATAATGGTTGACGGTGGAAGCGCCTTTGGACAAATCCCAAGAACCGAATGGGAAACGCAAGTCAAACCTGATCGCAGGAATCGAATTAGGTTTGGTATGAATAGTATCGTCATACAGACACCCGACATGAACATACTTGTGGACACTGGGGCTGGCAACAAGCGAACTGACCAACTTAAGGAAACGCATCATCTAAATGGCAATAAATTAACCCGAAGTCTCAAAGATGTAGGGGTAAACGCCAGAGACATAGACCTTGTTATTTTGACACATCTCCATTTTGACCACTCAGGTGGTTGCACTAAACTAAGCCGATCTGGAGAAGCAGTCCCTATTTATCCCAAAGCTAAATACGTCGTCCAGGAAAAATGTTGGAACGAAGCCATTTCTCCAAACGAGCGTTACAAATCCACATTTTTTAGCGATGATTTTCTTCCATTGGAAGAAAAGGGGCTGCTAGAGCTTATTGATGGAGATACTGAAATCTCTCCAGGGATCGAACTTAGAGTAGCTGATGGTCCTTCGAAAGGACATCAAATGGTACTCATAGATATGGGCAGTGAAAAACTGGTGTTTGCGGGAGATTTGATTCCAACCCAATTCCATCTACAACCTCATTTCATAGCGGCGACAGATGAGTTCCCCAATGAAACTCTTGTCCAGAAAAAGGAAGTAATCGACATGGCCATGAACGAGGGTTGGATAGTAATTTTTGGGCATGGCCAAGAATTCAGGTCCGGTTATGTAGAAGAATGGAATGGAAAACCACACCTTTTACCTAAGGAAATATAGCAGGGCGAAAAGCTAGTGTCTATTAGTGAGGAATCTCACTAATACTGCCCATATCCCCATAAGGGTCTTCGGGATCGAACTGCAACACTACCTCCGATAATGGGTCCACGACGCTACTTGCCCAGGAACGTACTCTTATGTAATGTGGTGTAAGGCCGGTTATAAACTCTCCCTTATCAGATCCTGAGGTTTCCGGTTCCCAAAGTACTTTCATCGTTCTTTGGTGATATTTTCTTCGAAATGCAGCAAAGGATTTTTTGCCTACTTCAATCAAAGATGTTGATCTCTCTGCTTTCTCATGAGCAGGGACATCATCCAACAAGTAATTGGCGCTAGTGCCCGGTCTAGAAGAAAACTTAAATACGTGAACATCCGAAAACTCAGATTCTTCGCACAGAGTTAACGTTTTTCGATAGTCTTCCCAGCTCTCACCAGGGAATCCCACAATTATGTCAGAAGTAATAGAGGCATCTTTAATTTGATCTCTGACCATATCCACCGCCTTGGTAAAGTCAGCAGCAAAATACCTACGTTTCATTCTTTTTAATACCTCATTACTTCCACTCTGAAGAGGAATATGAAAGTGCGGACAAAGCCTGTCATCCTTCCACAAATCAAGAAGTTTCTGATTAATCTCTTGAGGTTGAAGAGACGACAGTCTTATCCTAGGGATTTTGGTGTGCTTAAGCACATTAGAAATAAGATCTATCAGCGTCGTGTCATGAAGATCAAATCCATAGCTCCCTAGCTGCGTGCCTGTCAAAACAACCTCATGAAACCCTTCTCGTTCAAATCGGGTAATACTTTCAATTATTTCCCTAATTGGAACACTCCGTTCTCGACCACGAACATAAGGGACAATGCAATAAGCGCAAACTTGATTACAGCCTTCCTGTATCTTAAGCATCGCCCTATTTCTCACGGAATAATCACTTAGATGAAAATCTGGGAAAGGTTCAATTGAAGTAGCCTCCAGATGAAAAGATTTCGCCAACGTTCTTACAATTTCAGCTTTGGAAGTGTTTCCAAAAACTAAATCAACTTCCTCAATAGCTTCAATAGTTTCCCTATCTCTTTCCGCGTAGCAACCTGTCACTATCACCTTGCTTTGAGGATTACGTCTTTTGGCTGCCCGAGCCGACTGCCTACCTTTTCGATCAGCCACATGAGTAACACTACAAGTGTTCACTATATAAATATCGCATGGAGAAGAAGTGGGTACGACACTAAAGCCGGCGACTTGAAATTCTCTTGAAAGAGTTAGAGAGTCCGACTGATTTAACTTACACCCATGAGTTTCGACTGCCACCGTAGGAGATTTATTAAATTTAGCCATAACCCAGCGTCCCTCGCAAAAAGTAATATCATTCAGTCAACACATTTATATATCTATTATATTGCCTACATACCTTGGCACGAAGTATGAGAATGGAATGAAAATTATTGACATCACCAAAACTATTAGCCACGATACTCCTACTTTTCCAGGAGACCCCCATCCTACGATCACAAGACATAAATCTGATTCAGTGACGAAAGATGGCGTATTTATGAGTGACCTCCATTTAACAACCCACAGTGGCACCCACATTGATGCTCCTGCTCACGTTAAATTAGGTGCCACTGAAATGTCTTCGTTTCCTGTTGAGTTTATCGAAGGCAACGCCAGAGTGATGGACATAGCCTGGCTAAAAAAATTCGAACCCGTTGCAAATCGTCCTAGAAAGATTGAAAGCATAGGTCGTGATTCAAGGATGTTGATATTTGCCTCCAAGTCAAAGTCAGAAGTTTTTCCACGTTTACAACCATGGTTGGCAGACTATATTAAACACTCTGGTGTTGCGATTATTGCAACTGACCTACTATCAATAGATCAGATCGCTGATAAGCACCTCTACAATCATAGATTAATCCTTGGAAAAGATATCTGGGTTGCAGAAAACCTTGACTTATCCAATATTGAATGTGGGTTCTACAGATATATATTTGCTCCTATGAAAACGTCCGCTAAAGACGGAGCGCCCGCCAGAGCATTATTAATGAAAGATTAGAGAGTTTTCTGTTCTTAACTCGCTGTCGAATTTGATCCTCACATTGGTATAATCACTCAGTGAATGGGCTTAAGTCAGTAAGGTTTGCATCCTTGTTATTGCTGTTTTTGTCCTGCCGAGATTTATTGCTAACCTTTTTGTTTTGCACTTATCTAGTGACAATACAAAAAAATGGAGAAAAAAATGTCAGAAAGGGTTTTTGTCACTGGCTACGGAGCAGTGAGTCCTGTTGGTCTTACGAGTAAAAACACATGGGAAAATCTCTGTGACGGGGTTTCAGGTATAGACCACATTACCTCTTTCGACACAGAGGGCTACGAAACAACTTTCGCAGCAGAAATAACGGATTTTGACCCAGATCAATATGTTGGTAGAAAGCAAGCTAGAAGAATGGATAGGTTCGTCCAATTGGCTGCAGCCTCTTCCCTCGAAGCGATAGAGAATAGCAGGTTAAAGATTAATTCATCAAACTGCAACCGAATCTCGGTGATGATCGCTAGTGGCATCGGAGGAATAATAACCCTATCTAATCAAATAGGCGTCCTTGAAAATCGAGGTCCATCTAGAGTAAGTCCATTCTTAGTACCGATGATGCTGCCAGATATGGCATCTGGTCAAGTTTCCATGCTTACCGGTGCTAAGGGACCAAATTACAGCACGGTATCAGCTTGTGCCAGCGGAACTGATTCCATTGGAATGGCATTTGAAGCAATCAGGCGAGGGGATGTAGATGCAGTTATAGCCGGAGCAGCAGAAGCTGCGATATGTCCAGTGGGGGTCGCAGGATTTAATGCCTGCCAGGCGCTTTCAAAGAGAAACGATGACCCTAAAAGTGCTTCAAGGCCATTCGACACCGATAGAGATGGTTTTGTTCTAGGTGAAGGAGCAGGAATATTAGTAGTAGAAAATCAATCTTCGATGGAAAAAAGAGGTGGAACTCCAATCGCAGAGTTAGTAGGCTATG
>VEXB01000042.1 GCA_009391195.1 SAR202 cluster bacterium AC-647-P02_OGT_505m | reverse complement strand
CATGTAGCATAAACAGGAGTTTGATCAGATGGAAGGTCTGACTCTAGCCACTGACAAAAGAGAAATTACTGGTAAGAAAGTTGCGATACTTAGACGTGATGGAATTACCCCCATACATCTGTATGGAAACGGTATCGAATCCCAGTCCTTGCAGTGCGACACTGCCACCGTAAGTAAAGTCGTTCTGGAAGCCGGCACCAACATACCAGTAACAGTGACTGTTCCAGGAAATTCCGAAGAAAATGTTTGCTTTGTAAGAGAAGTACAATATCACCCAGTCACAGATAGGTTAATCCACGTCGACTTTATGAAAGTAGATGTCACAAGAACCGTACGAGCCGAGGTGCCCATAATCATTTCAGGGTTATCACCCGCCGTAAGAAACATGGGAGGAACATTACTGCAGCCACTCCAGTCTGTTACAGTGGAAGCACTCCCAATGAACATTCCCCCTATGTTTTCTTTAAACTCCGATCTTCTAATTGACTTTGACACAAATTTTTATGTCAGCGATCTTGAAGCGCCGGATAACATAAGTATCATCAACGACGAGGAAGACCTTGTTGCAGGTGTAGTAGCACCAAGAATTGAGCGTGAAGTCAGCCTAGATGGGGATGAAGAGTCGGATGAGGACGCTGAGTCGGAAGATGAGGGAAGTGAGGGAACTGTGGATGGCTCAACTGGTGGGGACAGTTCAGAAGATGAGGGAGGGGACAGCTAGAGCATAAAGGCTTCAGTTTGTTACCTGACAATCACTTTTAGTTAAGAAAGTTCAAATAGATAAGCTATTACACCGGTACCTGATACATCTACCGGAACTTGTTTGAGGATAAAATGCGGCCATGTGTGGCAGATTTACCCTATACACAGACATTAATATACTGGCTGAAAGATTCATATTTGATCCATGGGATCTTCGTGAGCAAGGAAGTTTCGTTCCAAGCTATAACATTGCGCCAAGTCAACGAGTCATGGTTGTCACAAAAGAATCAAATATGAATGTTAATAGGGTGGAAATGATGAGATGGGGGCTAAAACCAGCTTGGCTTAAAACACAGTCAAGTTCTGAACTCCTATTTAACGCTCGAAGTGAAACGATCTCAGAAAAACCGAGCTTTCAAGAGGCATTCTCTAAGAGGAGATGTCTGATATTGTCGGATGGGTTTTACGAGTGGGAAAATACCACAATTGGTAAACGCCCCACCCGCGTGCAAATGAGAGAAACCAAACCCTTTGCTTTTGCGGGCATATGGGAACCCGGCAGAGATAATTCAGGAAATCATGATTCAGGATTAATAAACTCTTGTGCGATTCTAACCACTCAGGCTAGCAAATTTATGAAACCCATCCACAACAGAATGCCCATTATTCTCAAGCCCCAGAACGAGCAAAAGTGGACGAATAACGAAATAACTGAACGGAAAGAACTAGAAGATATTCTTTCTCCAATTGCCGACAAGTACATGGAGGCTTGGCATGTTTCACAATTTGTTAACTCTACACACAACAACGAACCTCTTTGTATAGAACGCGAGTTGAAGCTTTTATAAGCATTTGCCAATAAAAGTTTCTCAAATTATCCTTACACTAATAAAGAATAAAAGATTCAAATGCTTAACCTACTGAATCGTAGAAAGGACGTTAAAAATGGCACAGATATCCTATAAAGGCCCGGCACATATACCTGGAATTGAAGAAGGCGTAGGCCTAACCGCCACCATAGATGACTCCTCCAAAACAGTGACTATAGAATTCGACCGTGAACTTGCAGGGTCTTCTACTTGGCAAGGGAATTCAGTCGAGATCAACCAAAGACTGAAGTATAGCGAAATCGTCTTTAAAACTAAGAATCTTCCCCTGGACACCATTGATCTTGTTTGGAAATTTAACGCGTCCAAAATCGATGACAGCCTGGCAGCGGTCATAGTTCCACAAGCTAATAAACTAAGAGTTTCTGGGGAAAAAGGATTCGTCCTTACAAAATAGCCATTCTGTGAACCCCTGTGGAACAGCCAGGTCACCCAATATCACAAATAGGTTTTTAAAAGCTGTCCCCAATCGGTTTGCATGGCTTTCTCCACCCTTTTTTTTCCCTTAAATCTATACCAGTAATCGTTGTGATATAGATTAGAGGCTAGGTAAGCCCAGGGAGCTATCGGTGATCTTAAAAGAATATTTTCAAGTGGCTTTAATGGTCCCCAGTAAATCATTTTTTGCCCTTTACTGGCGAATGTATTCTCACTCTGAAATCCCCAGTCAACATTGGAAATATTCTCACCTCGTACATCTATTTTGGAAATATCGCCACACCCAAGACCTTCTTCATGTGCCAGACGTATAAATTCGATAGACATGGGATCAAATCCCATCATACTGGCTGACACAGCATCTACCGCTACCTGATCGGCGCCTGCTAAAATTACATTCTTTGCATGCCAGTCCATAGCACGCGGACCAGCCCCGGAACCAGCAAAGGTCCCATCAGTAACTGAAAATATCCCAGGATGAATCTGTTTTTGGATCTTCAATAAATCAACCAAAGTTTCATGAATTACAGAATGTGTCCAATGCCTCTGAAAATTCAATAACCCACCAAATGCATTTTTCATAGCTCCAGTTATGGTAGTAAACACATGTGTTTTCATCGTTGGAAGATGAACTATGTTTTTGCCAATCAACACTTCAGGTATATGAATACCCTGTTTGTAAATTTTGTCTAGAACAAGAAATTTTTCTTTTGGCTCGAAAGGTACCCATTTTTGCTCTTCTAGGTGGATTGCATCAAGATTATGAAGCTCTTCGACGAACTTGTGTCCATTCTTAACCCGCCCCTCTTTTGCATCTACAACAACAGTACCATTGTGCGTGGGAATTATGTCTTTGTACCCATCTTTCACCAAAGTTCTTATGACGCCATCAAGTTGCCAGGGAGTAGTTGAACACGCCGGGTAATAATGCTGCCAGGAAATATTGATCTTAAGTAGGGTGGCAAAATCTTGAGAAAGAACACAACTATAGCCCGCAAGATTCATTGCAGCCTTTACATCATCTAAAACTGTCTGTGGGGATGTTTTAACAACAGCAACCACGGGACTAGTTTGTATGGTTGTTTCCTTTGAAGACGGGAGAGGTATAGATTCCCCGTCGAAAAGGTCGACAGTGGAATCACCTCTCCCTACCATCTAGGATTCTACATCCAAATAATCTTTAAGTTTCTTTGATCGATTCGGATGCCTGAGTTTGCGCAAAGCCTTGGCTTCAATTTGGCGTATCCTTTCGCGTGTCACCCCGAAATCTTTGCCTACTTCTTCCAAAGTCCTGCTTCTACCATCCTCTAGGCCAAATCTTAATTCCAGAACTCTAGCTTCTCGATCATTTAGGGTATGTAGAACGTCGGTTACCTGTTCCCTCAAAAGCTGATATGAGGCTGCCTCAACTGGTGCGAGAGCCGTCGTATCAGGAATGAAATCACCCAAATGACTGTCTTCTTCCTCACCAATCGGTGTTTCAAGTGAAACAGGTTCCTGAGAAATTTTAAGTATCTCTCTCACCTTCTCTGGGCTTATCTCCATTTCTTTCCCAATTTCTTCACTGGTCGGCTCTCTTCCATATTCCTGGACTAGCCGACGAGTCACTCGAAGGAGCTTATTAATCGTCTCTACCATATGTACCGGTATTCTTATTGTCCTAGCTTGGTCAGCTATCGCACGTGTAATAGCCTGTCGAATCCACCAAGTAGCATAGGTACTGAATTTGTACCCCTTTCTATAATCGAACTTTTCGACTGCTCGGATAAGACCAATGTTTCCCTCCTGAATAAGGTCCAAGAGAGACATTCCTCTTCCAATATATTTTTTGGCAACACTAACCACCAAGCGAAGATTAGCTTCAGAAAGGTGCTGCTGTGCCTCGTCACCGCGATCGCGCTGCCGTTGAATATGCTGATGATACAGAAGTTGATAAGGCTCCATCTTATCCAAAACTTCGCCTTTATCTAACAAATTGTTTAGTTCAGAAATTTTTACTCTAGGATCCACAGACCTAACAACATCGTCAGGCATGATCCTAGTGTTTATAGAGGCCTGTTTTATCATCTCTTTCAATTCATCCATCTCTGGCGGATCCTGATCCGTCAATTCTGAATAAATAGCAGATACCTGTTCAAGTAATTCATCCTGGAATATTCCGTCTATAGCCTCACGTATATCCGCGTTAACACCAGGCATTAAGTCCGAAAGGGTACCATCAAATGGAACTTCTTTCGCATTCAAAATAGCTGTAATAATGTCTGCACTGTCGGCTACAACTCTAAGCATATGAAGAGCTACTTCCTGGGGTTTAGGACTTGTCTCATCTTCATCAGAAAGTTCATCATCTAGTCTCTCAACATAACGTTTGGCTTCAAATTTCCTAGCTAATTCCCTCTCTTCTGGTGCTTTAAGCAAGTCAACCCTGCCTATTTCACGAAGATACATACGTACTGGATCGTCTATTACGTCTGGGGTTCCAATTTCTTTTTCCCACTCACGAGTGGCTTTAGCTTTTATCTCTTCCAGACTCGGTGGAGAGTCATCATTGTCATCCAGTTCATCTTCGTCATCTCTACCAACTGGCCTGGACATACCAAGTTCCACTACACCAGCGTCCTCCTCATCTTCTTCATCCTCTTCAACCTCTACAACTTCATCTCCAGTTTCACCCTCATCGGCACGATACCCGTCCTCTTTCTGACGACTGCTACTAATTGCACCATCCAGCAACTCGGATTCGCCACCTAAACTTAATTTGGCATTATCTTGGTCCATTTAGACTAACTCCCTGTTCTTCCGAACGGCACTAACCGAATACATCTCACCCATAATAACAATCTCTATACCAATTTTACCAAATCTTACGTATCTATTTACTGAATCGGAGTGGATTATCCGTTTCAACTATCTGTTTATTGATGTTATTGAGGACTTCATTGTCCTCCGCAGAGGGTGGAATGTCAGATCCCTCTCGAGCAATGGCAAGGCTGTGCGCCTGCCACTTCAGTTGGTTTCTAATAACCCTTCTGGCGCGGTAATCTAAATCCAGCTGGGCTTCTGCCAAAGTCATAGGTGGGAGCGAACTTTTTATAAGTTGCTCAAACCTCATCTTTAATATGCCTTCT
>VEXB01000041.1 GCA_009391195.1 SAR202 cluster bacterium AC-647-P02_OGT_505m | reverse complement strand
TTGCCTCAGATCCTCCGCTCACGGGCCAGGAACGTTGGAGATCTCCAGGTGCCAGTGATGCGATCTTCTCAGCGAGTTTGACGAGCGGCGCAGTGGTGGTGCCTTGCGGAAAATATTGCATTTGCTCCATCTGAGCTCGGGCGGCGTCGGCTATTTCCTTCCTTCCATAACCTGAGTTTACGGAACTGTAACCACCGTTAACATCTATCCAAGTTTTTCCGTCAATATCAGTTACATTTATGCCATTCCCATCCACCACTATGTCTGGTCCACCAGCCTCACCTGTTTTGACCCAGTCTCTGTTATGCATCCATAAGTGGTTAAGGGCTGAGTGTCTTAATTCGCTAATCTCTTCTGCTAGTTTTGGTACTTCTACCATCTGTTCCACCTAAATTTGTTATCACTAATTGTTGGGATTGCAAAATTCACTTGAGGTGAACCTCCGTCGATAATTCACCTAAACTCCTGTCTAGAACAGATACGATTTCATCAACTTCTGACGTTGTTATGCACAAAGGTGGTCCTATGTTCAAAATCTCGCTGCCTACCCTGAAAATTAATCCGTTCTCTCGAAATTTTTGGTTAAGACGTTCTGCGACTTTTAATTCTTTGGGGAATCCCATTTTTGTCCGTCGGTCACTAACCAATTCGATGGAAAGGAGTAAACCGAGTCCCCGCACGTCCCCAATTATTTTGTGGTTTTCTTTTAATTCCATCAGTTGGTTCTTAAAATATTCACCAACTTTTGCAGCATTGTCGACTAAATTTTCTTTTTCGATGATTTCTATGTTTTTTAGAGCGGCTGCCGCAGACACGGGATGTCCACTGGAAGTGAAAACATGTCTTAAATAATTTTCTTCCCCTGCGAACTGGCTTGCGATTCTCTCTGATACCACAGTGGCGGCTAAGGGGAGATAACTGCTAATAATTCCCTTGGCTACAGTCATAATGTCCGGTACGACTCCCCAGTGTTCGCTGGCAAACATTTTTCCGGTTCGTCCGAACCCACAGATAACCTCGTCTGCAATCAACACAATGCCGTAACGATCACATATGTCCCTTAACATTGGCCAATATTCTTCACCAGGGACTGGAGAACCAAGTGGTACTGCAATAGGTTCTGCGATTAGAGCAGCAATTGTATCGGGATCATTGTCGAGGATTAGTTGTTCTATAGCCTTCGCACACCTGTATGCGCATTCAGAGGGTGTGGTACCTCCGAGTTCACACCTGTAGGAGTTGGGCTGAGGCCCGTATAGCATGCCAGGGTATTCTGGTTCGAAGTCACCACGTGGGCTCGCAGGGTTACTACCGAGCCATAAAACACCTCCGGTCGTTCCGTGATAAGAACCTTTTCTGCTGACTACTTTATAGCGTTTGTTGTCGTTTCTTCGGCGATGATATGCTCTGGCGATCTTCAAGGCTGTTTCATTTGCCTCGGATCCTCCGCTCACTGGAAAAGAGCGTGACAAGTCACCCGGTGTTATTTCTGCTAGTTTCTTTGCTAGCTGTATAGTCGGCACGGTGGTTGTACTCTGAGGGAAATATGGCATCCGTACCATCTGATCATAGGCGGCCGAGGCAATTTCCGTTCTTCCATATCCGATATTGACAGAGTTATAACCTCCATTAACGTCGATCCAGGAATTTCCTTGTGAATCTGTGACCCTTAGACCTTTTCCCCCTTCAATGATTAGGGGATCACCTTCTTCAGCCATCGATACCCAGTCACGATTTTGCATCCACAGAAATTCCAGGGATTTTCGCCGCAATTGTTCCCCTTCATTGGTTAGAACCACTTTCAACCTCCCTTTCCATTACAACTAGGTCGCTTTCAGTTTTGGTTAGATGGTAGCACTAGATTGAACTACTGGTTAAACACTTTCAGTTAGCGTACACCTAATCCATTTTTGACTTTGGTTAATTGACTTTGTCCGGAGACCATTCTTAATCGCCTCAATAGAAGCCAAGAAGGTGAATATCTTACGTGCGGTTGGACTCAGTAATCCTCACTTTGTGGAGGGGAAATCCAGAGTAATCCAATATTCTTCTGTCTACAGCAAGTGGGTGTAGTAGTTGATCAATCCAGGCAATAGGACCTTCCAGAAAATTTTTGGGCCACGGTGCTGGGTGGGAACTTTCTCTGTATCGTCGCTGTATCCAATTCCAACGATTTCCGTGTCTTTAATGGTGATTTCGGCGGTATAAGGAATTTCTCGTTCTTTCTTCTATTTAAGTTGGCATTTATCTCTAGAAAGAAACTCAATGCCTTGAGTTTTGGGTCAATTCAGAGGATATTTTTTCAGCTATCATAATTGTAGTGGCGTTAGTGTTTGACCTCACGACGTCCGGCATAACAGATGCATCAACTACCATGAGGTTTTTGACCCCATGTACATTGCATTTAGCATCTACTACAGCCATATCGTCTGAATTCGGTCCCATTTTGCATGTTCCGGAGGAGTGATGTTGTGTTAGCACATTATCCTTTAGCCAATCATCAAGTTTTTCATCATTCTCCAGTATTTCATCAGAGGGAGACATCCTTGTCATCATCGCTGGTTCATACTCAGGTCTGGCAGAAATTTCAGAACATAGTCTAACCGCACCTCGCATTCGTTCAAGATCATACGGATGAGTCAGGTAACAGTAATTTAAAATAGGTTGACGTAAAGGGTTGGAAGATGTCAGCTTGATTTCCCCTTTTGACAGTGCCTTTTGTAGGGCGATGCTAAAACCGGTTGGTATTTTTCCTTCAGTTATTTCATAGTCCGTCGGTATATGTTCTGACCTCAACTGGATAGGCCTCATCTGCATGTCGTTTCTGTATTTAGATCCAGGAGTTGTGTATCTCATACCAACCTGCAGAGCTGGTATCATCTCGGGATGCTGAGCACTGCTTTCATATTGCATAAACACTGCGGCATGATCTCTTAAATTCTGTCCAACTCCAGGTAGATCTACTTTTGTTTCTATGCCTTGGTCAGAAAGATGATTTGATGGCCCGATTCCACTTAACATCAACAGTTGAGGAGAGTTTATAGCGCCACCACTTAATATAACTTGGTCTGACAGTACCTGGAACAGCTCACCACCAGAGGATGCTTCAATCCCCACAGCTCTCGTTCCATCTATCAAGATCCTATGGACAAATACGTCCGATCGCAGAGTGAAATTCAATCGATTCCTAGCCCTTTCAAGGTATGTAAGGGCAGTACTCATTCGAACCCCATCTATTCGATTGAATGGGTAGAAGCCCACGCCTGTCGAATCGGGATGGTTCATATCCTCCGTTCTGGGATAACCTGCCGCTACACATGCTTCGATGAAAGCTTTTGGACTAGGGAGTAATTCCTCCTCCCCATACCTTTTGACTGGAATGGGACCTTCAGAACCATGGAAGTCATCACCTGTGAAATCGAGATCCGTCTCAGACTTACGAAAGTGTTCTAGTACATCGGTGTACCCCCACCCTCTATTGCCAGCTGATTCCCATTCGTCGAAATCTTCTGGGATACCTCTGAACCAGACTTGACCGTTTATGGCGCTCGAACCCCCTGTGACTTTCCCTCTAGGTAAAAGAAATGTTTCCTTTCTATCTGGGCGGGCATTAGCTTCGTATCCCCAGGTATGGGAGTATGGATCAAAGGATTCGTACCATGCTCTTACACCATATTTGATTTGCTCAGGGAGGTCGCTTCTGTTTGGGTAGTCAGGGCCCGCTTCCAGCAGCATTACTGATCTAGTTGGATCTTCCGTGAGTCTGGAGGCAAGCACAGAGCCTGCAGACCCCGCACCCACGATAATAGTGTCGTATTTCATATCAAGTTTCCCATCCCTCCTCCAAATATCGATAGTAGGCGCCCTATTTTCTGGCGTCATTGTTAAGTTTTGAGCCTTAACCACTATCAGAAGTTCATGCAGTTACAATAACTCGTAACTGGTGAACACCGAAAATTCTTGCATATATTCTCGAGAATATGCCAAGTTAGCAAATGATGAGGAGGAAACCATGCAAATTATTCCATTGTCGGAGGACTTTTCAAGAATAGCTGATGTCAATCAAGATATTGAAGAATTAGGCAAGGGGTACGGTGGGGCTATAGGACCTGCGGAGGGGCCTGTGTGGGTAAAAGACGGTTCTTATCTTTTATTCAGTGACATACACAACAATCGTAGAATGAAGTGGGCCAGTGGTGATGGGGTAACAATATTTCAAGAACCCACTGGATATGCGAATGGTCTGACACTTGACCTCAAGGGAAGGATTCTGGCTTGCGAACATGGTCCTCGACGCGTGACAAGGCAAGACAAAGACGGGGAAATTACCGTTGTTGCAGCGAGCTTTAGAGGTACTCGCCTCAATAGACCTAACGATATTGTGGTGAAATCCGACGGTTGCTTGTATTTCACAGATCCAGGAGCCCCAGCCCCGGAATTGGATATGGAATACTCGGGAGTTTATATGGTTTCCCGGGACCTGGGTACTATAACTCTTCTTGTCCGTGACTTCGTGACCCCTAACGGACTAGCTTTTTCACCGGACGAAAGCATTTTGTATATAAATGATACCCGCAGGCAACACATCAGGGCTTTTGATGTACTACCCAATGGAACTTTGGCACTAGCTTCCGACCGGTTATTCTGCGATTTAAGTGGAGATGAACCGGGGGTGCCTGATGGTATGAAAGTGGATAGCGAGGGAAACTTGTATTGCGGTGGTTCGGGAGGCATTTGGGTTATTAATCAGGCAGGTGACCATGTTGGTACAATTTCGCACGGAGAACCGACTACAACAAATGTTGCCTTTGGTGGAGATGATTGGAAAACCTTGTTTTTTACCACCTGGAATACGTTGGGCCGGGTTCAATTAAACATCCCGGGTTCACCTCTACCCGCTGGTGGAGACTTTGATTAGAAAATACGTTATGTCAACAAGTCGCATTCTTTTTTACATGGTTGAAAGCCCACGATTGGTGTGTAGGAACTCTCTAAAGGAAAATGTTTTTATTTTGTACGAACATGTTTAGCGTTAGTATTTCATGATTGTTTTGTAGTGCATCGTCAGTCTCTGAAAGAAATATCTCTTGAGCGAAAGAAAAACTATTGGTGGTGACCCGCCTGTAAAAAGTAGCACAGGCATTTATCATGGCTGGATAATTGCAATTGTTTCTTTTCTTGCAGTGGGTGGATCTATTGGGTTTGCACAGTTCGGATTTGGCCTGTTCATA
>VEXB01000040.1 GCA_009391195.1 SAR202 cluster bacterium AC-647-P02_OGT_505m | reverse complement strand
CACTTTTTGTTTTGCCATACCTTCGTATAATGAAACAGACTCAACTACGTGATATGAAGAAACTTCGTTGGCCTGCATCAAAGCCACTTTACTTTTCTGCTTCACTACACCACGAGAAATCTTGCCTACTGCAATCTGGCCTGCATAATCATCGTAGTCCAGGGCCGTAACTAATATTTGAAGCGGCTCATTGATGACACCTGATGGGGGGGGGATTTTCTCCAGAATGGCATCTAAAACAGGTTTAATATCGACGGGTGAGTCACTGAGCGCATTCAAAGCATACCCATCTCTGGCTGAAGCATAGAGCACAGGGTAATCTAGTTGTGTCTCGTCACGAGCAAGTTCAAGAAAGAGATCCTCAATCTCGTTAAGTACCTCGTCAATTCTTCTCTCTTTCCTATCAATTTTATTGATTAACACGATCGGAACAAGTCCATAATCCATCGCTTGCTTGAGAACATACCTAGTCTGTGGCATCGGCCCATCAACAGCGTCAACAAGCAAAATACACCCGTCTGCCATGTTCATTACACGCTCTACTTCCCCACTAAAATCTGCGTGCCCTGGCGTGTCTATAAGGTTTATTTTGACGCTTCTGTATTTAATCGATACATTCTTAGCGAGGATAGTTATTCCCTTCTCACGCTCCAGCGGGTTACTATCCATAATCAGTTCCCCGGGGTCCTCCCGGTCGCTGAATGTATTACTTTGTTTCAGAAAAGCATCAACTAGAGTCGTTTTGCCATGATCAACATGAGCAATGATAGTTATGTTTCTAATATTATCTGCAGAAGGCATAGGAAAAACTTTCAATAAATTCAAAAACTATTTGGTATACCCTTTAATTCTCTCATAGCAATTGATGTTTTTCAGTCAATCGATGATGATTATCGCATCAGTCTAAAAATTATTTATATCGATTACGCTCAGGAGAGAACCTATTTTTCGGACGTAGATTTGTAGAAAATATAGAGGAAGAACATGGCCGAATATATACCGAGTCCTACTGGTTGGGTGGCGGATCAAGTCAAATTGTATGAATCAAGTAACGGAAGCGAAGGAACAACTTTACGGGAGACCGGGCTGCCCGTAATTATCGTCACCCACATTGGTAGAAATACAAACGCTGTTCGAAAGACGCCCCTAATGAAGGTGGTGGATGGAGACAATTACATTTTGGTTGCATCTCAAGGTGGAGCACCCAAACATCCCGTCTGGTACCACAACCTCAAAGTAAACCCTAGCGTCGAAATAAGGGATGGTGACAGACTCTACGATATGACAGTGAGGGAAGTGTCCGATACCGCGGAAAGAACGAGGCTGTGGAAAATAGCAGTTGACGCCTACCCTCCTTATCATGAATATCAAGAGAAAACAGAACGGGTAATACCAGTCTTCCTCTCAGAGCCAGCGGGTTAGCTAACTAACTCCACATATTCATAAGAATTCAGTCTGAAATAAATATCTTTCCTATTTACACCTGAGAAAGTAAAACCTACTGGGTAATTTAGATTCCTCTCTCGCTCATTCCAAGAGGCAAATAAGGATGTTTATCCAACAATTCATTATCTAATGAAATTCCAAGGCCTGGACCTTCGGGTAAATTCACGTAACCATCTTTTTGACGAGGTAACCCCTGAACAACCTGGAAATAATGGGGCTCGTAGAATTCAGCGTGATATTCCTGAATTAGAAAATTAGGCATAGCAGTGTCTAAATGAAAGCTCGCAACCGTTCCTACGGCTGAATTTGTATTATGTGGTGCCATCATTACATGCTGAGCCTCAGCCATTGATCCAATTTTGTGCAGTTCTGTAATCCCCCCAGCATTACAAATATCAGGCTGCAGTATGTCAACGGCCTCATTTTTCACAAGATCGAAAAATGGAAATTTTAGGTATAGTCTCTCGCCGGTTGCTACAGGTATGTTTATTCGATCACGCACCTGTCTCATTTCATTGGTATTCTCTTGAGAGACAGGTTCTTCATACCAGAAAGGCCTATATTGTTCCATTCGCTTCGCTAACCCAACAGCCGTGTAAACATTGAACCTAGCATGAACTTCAATGAGTATATCCACGTTCGGGCCGACAGCCTCTCTGACAGCGGCAACTCTATCAACAGAAAGCTGGGCCTCTTCAGGTGAAATAGTTGTATATGCTATCTTTCCAAATGGATCAAATTTCATAGCCGTATAACCCATCTCAACAACCTTTTTGGCTTCCTCTGCTATGAGATCGGGGGAGGCGGGGTTCGTATACCACCCATTTGCATAAACCCTTAATTTGTTTCTAAAGGGCCCTCCAAGCAGCTGATAAACAGGCACACCAAGTATCTTCCCTCTCAGATCCCACAAAGCGATGTCTATCCCAGATAACACTGTCGAGTAAAGACGGCCGCCCCTTCCTAAATTATCCTGATGCAAGCGTGTCCAATGCACCTGACCCGCTAGAGGATCTTTGCCCACAAGATAATTCTCCGACCATTCTTGAATCAAGGATCCCACTATAGGATCTGAACTCAACATAGAAGATTCTCCAATCCCTTCGATGCCTTCATCAGTTTGGATTCTCACTATAAGCCAATTTCTTTTCGCATTACTGTGTCGGGAAGAAAAAATATTGGTTTTAATACCCGTGATTTTCATGTAAATCTATCCTTTACGTTAGCCAAAGTTGGAATGATTAGAATTTTAGGAATCAAGGTCCTGCAAAGATATTGTAATTCATGACATACCATCCGAAATGAATGCTAGTATTTAGCTTCATCGAATCTTTGGAGATCCTAATAATTTTTATACGATAGGCGGGAATGTAATGGAATATATAAAAACGGAAAAACGTGGAGAGATATTCATAGTCCAGATCAACAGACCTGAACGACTAAATGCCCTTGGTTATCAAATAAGAACAGAACTAGCGGAAGCGTGGAGCGAGTTCAGAGAATCAAGTGACCTTGAAGTGGGTATATTCACAGGAACAGGAAGAGCTTTTTGTGCCGGAGAGGATATGAAAGAGTCTCTGGAACTAGGGATAGTTGGAGGGAAAAGACCCACCATAGAAGATCCTCTAATGAGTGGAGTCCTCGAAAAGCCTGTTATATGTGCGGTTAACGGATATGCGATGGGTGGAGGATTCATGCTGGTTGAAGCAACTGATTTAAGAATTGCCACTCCTGAAGCAATCTTTGAGGTATCTGAAGCCAAAAGGTGGCTCCTCGGTGGGTACAACCATGGGCACTTTGCCTCTGTATCGCATCCAGTAGCAACTGAAATGGCACTTGGATTCAGGTTTACAGCTCAAAGGTTTTATGAAATAGGATTTCTTAACCGTGTCGTTGAGTCTGATAATCTGATTTCCACAGCTATTGAGATGGGGGAACACATGCTCTCTCTGCCTCCGGCATCTAGAGTTAATACAATTCAAATGATGCGAGAAATGAGACCTAGTATAGGTCCTGATTTACAAAAGTTGGCAGAAGCGTTGAAAAATCATGGCGACGCTGATGATCTGATCGAATCCCGAAGGGCCTTCGCCGAAAAAAGAAGCCCGAATTTCGTAGGTTGGAAAAGTCCCAAGGATAGGTATAACCCACCCACTCTAAAATCAATCGTCTAATAGTTTATTTCAATCGGGAAATCACAATCAATTTGCAACCTAGAGGTTAAAGATGAGAGAAAATAAACTGGTCATTCTCATTTCTAAAAACTTGATGTTTTTACCACGAATCGAAGCAGCAGCCGGTTCGAAAATGAAGGTGCGCAGATTAACAGCCGCTTCTCAAATTGATCAGATCATTCAAAGTTCCAAGATATCAAATATCTTGGTAGACCTTGAGGAAGACAGTGATTTTTGGAAACCTTTACTCTCCGAAGTGAAACACCGTGCGGATGAAGAAGTTGCAATTGCAGCATACGGGCCCCATGAAGATGAAGCATCTATGTCTGAAGCCCGTGCACTTGGTTGCGACCCTGTACTAGCGAAGGGTGCCTTCATAAGACAACTAAAGAGTGTTTTGTTTCCAACCAATAATTAAAGTATACGGTCAACAGGTTTATTAACCCAAGAACTCATCTCATGAGGCATAGTAACCAGATCTGCCCCACAAACATAATCGGAATTAAGTTGCTTGATTGAAGTGACTCCCATCAATCCCATGGCTACTTTCATTTCCTCTTCAAGAATTTCTAACATTCTATATACACCAGCACCACCTCCAGCAGCCAATGCCCAACCCTGCATTTTTCCTATTGCAACTGCAGTGGCCCCCATCGATATGGCCTTCAGCACATCACTTCCTCGCTGGACACCCCCATCTAAAACGATTTGAGCCTTGCCATCGACGACCTCCGCGATCTCTGGGAGCATTTCCATCGTCCCCTGTCCATGATCAAGTTGACGACCTCCATGATTAGAAATCCAGATCACATCTACACCATGTTCAATAGCAATCGCCGCATCTTCTGCCGTTGCTATTCCTTTTAGCATAAATGGAAGTCCTGCTTCTGCCTTTATCTTATCAACAGTGTCCCAAGTAACAGCCGATGCCCAGTTATAACCCCCCATATCCCTTCTGGACCTAGGATTCCAACCACTTAACAAGGGTCTCTCTCTTCGACTATAGTTCGCGGTATCAACTGTTATACAGAAACCCTTGTAGCCCGCCGATTTAACACGAGCAATCATGTCTTTAGTCCAATCCCAGTCACCATGAACATACAATTGATAAGACTTGGCGAAATCTGAGGCGGCCATGGTTTCCTCTAAACTTGGCAGAGTGACCGAACTAAGAACATGCATGGTGCCAAAGTTTCCTGCAGCTTCCGAAACTTCAGCCCCACCTCCCGGGTTGAAAGTTTGCAGTGATCCTATAGGTGCAAGTAACACAGGAATCCTTATGTCCTGACCAATGAAAGTGGTGCTGGGATCAACCTCTGTTACATCTACCAGCACACGCGGACGAAAAGCAATTTTGTCGAAAGCAAGTCTATTTCTTCTTTGGGTGGTCTCTGACTCGGATGCTCCAGCCAGATAATCCCAGGGGCCTTGAGCGAGATTCTGCCTAGCCCTCTGAATAAACTGCTCATTAGTCACATAGTTTGAAAAATCGTTAGCCACATTAGTCCTCCAGTATTACTTGGGATAGGATAATACACGATTAACTTGTTAAACATTAAGTTCGTGTTTTACACCACTATAACTAAGAACGATCTTGGAGGTTTTATTCCGTGAGAATTTGTTCACTGTTGCCAAGTACGACGGAAATTGTATGCGCTTTAGGAATGGAGACTAGTCTCGTAGGAAAAACTCACGAATGTGATTATCCCCC
>VEXB01000039.1 GCA_009391195.1 SAR202 cluster bacterium AC-647-P02_OGT_505m | reverse complement strand
TTCCTTGAGATGACCAATCATCAAAATCTTGAGGTAAGCCTCTTAGAAATACCTGTCCGTTGATTGCGCTGGTTCCTCCCATGACTTTACCCCTGGGCACTAAAAGAGGTTCGGCTACATCGTTTGCTTTACCAGTAAATTTCCAATTGTGTTTGTCGCTAATTGTGGCGTCAGCTCCAGATGAATATCCGAACTTAATTTCTTCAGGGAGAGACTCAAAGTCTGGATAGTCAGGTCCGGCTTCCAATAAGAGCACTGAAATATTTGGGTCTTCTGACAATCTTGCAGCCACGGCTGAACCAGCAGATCCAGCTCCAACTACGATGACGTCATATTTCATTTGTTTTACTCTCCTTGTACCCTATAAAATGGAGTTTTACCCTTGGGAATCAGTCGTGCGATTATAAGGGAGATCGAATTTCTGTTTAACGTGACAATTACAGATTAGTCACACGCTATCGATCCAAACTTTATGTCGTCACGTACAGGGAAACATCTTAAATTCTTGTGAATTTGTGAATTGCTTTTTCCGCGGCTACTTCCGCGACATATATGTCTCCCCTTGAGTCTATCCACAAGCCATGTGGCGCGCCTTTAAAACACCCAGGCCCGTTACCTCTTTCTCCCCATCTTCCCAAGATAATGCCTTCAGGTGACATGACGCAGACGGAGGCTATTTCTTGGTACCAACCTTCCGCGATATGAAAAAATCCCGATTCGTCGATAACCATGTCATTTGGAGACCGAAGTCCTTCAAATTCTCGTATATAGTTCCCATCTTGGTCGAATACCTGGCATCGGCGATTTTCTCTATCCAAAACGTAGACTTGGTCGTCTTCTCCCACTGTTACGTCATGAGGTAAATTTAGGTACCCAGATCCTTTCCCGGTTTCCCCGAAAGACATTAACCATTCTCCGTCACCCGTGAATTTATGAATCCTGTTTTGTCCGTATCCATCTGAAACAAAAAGTGTTCCCGAATTTGATAGGGCGGCACGAGTAGGTCTATTGAACGGAGCACCGGGACTCCCAGTTTTTCCCTGAGTGCCTACAGTAAATTTGAGTTGGCCGCCGGTTGTATAAGAGCGGACTGTGTGATCGCTGGAATCGGCAAGAAAAATCTCATCTTCTTTGCTAATCCAGATACCGTGAGGTGTTGAGAACAAGTCTTGTCCCCATGAGTCCATTACATTTCCGTCTCGATCTAAAACTAATATGCTTCCCCCGACATTTTCTGGATGAGGTGTATTCCTCACCGCTAAATACACATGGTCGTTTGAGTCGGTCGCCACGTCTGACACGATCCCTAATTCTGAACTTATTCCCCAATTCGGAACCACTTCATATTGGAAATCACCAAAACCGAACCTAGTAGTTGTCATAATGGAGCTGCCTCCGTCACATTGTGGGATACATTTATTTATCAGATTTTATCAGGCTTCAATTTTCCAATTCATTGGTTGTTTGTCACAAATAGTAAATACTCAATCGTAATTCGAAATGAGATTTATTGATTACTAGTACATTATTTTACTTAGTCAACTAAAGATTATTGATAGTAGGTTAGAAATTAATTAAAGTAATTGCCCCTCGAGTATGTGACTGATATCCTCCGGTTCGTGTCGAAATCTATGTGAATGATGATAACGAAGCTTAACAACCAATATGGGGGCATGCTGTGACAGAGGAACTACCCATCAATTTATATGAGTATGAAAGATTGGCTAAGGATCTGATATCCCAACCTGAATGGGATTTTGTGGAAGGTGGTGCTACAGACGAAATAACCATCAATAGAACCCGTGAGGCTTTCGATTCTATTATGTTGCGACCTAGGATGTTGGTAGATGTCGATCGAAGAGATCTGACAACCACGGTTTTAGGAGAAAAAATAGATTTTCCGGTGATGTTGTGCCCTGCAGGTCATCATAATAGAGCTCACTCCGAAGGAGAAATAGCAACTGTCAGAGCTGCCAACGAAATGAATGTAGGTATGATTCTCAGTTCTGGCTCAAGTGTGGTAATGGAAGATGTCGCCAGTGCATCAACACGCCCGATTTGGTTCCAACAATATTTTTATAGAGATCAAGCTATGACTGAGCTTATGGCCCATAGGGCAGAAGATTCGGGTTATTCTGCTTTGTGTGTCACATTGGATTCTTCCGTTCAGTCGAAGCGGGAAAGAAACATCCGAAACAACTATCCTCGCCTAGCAACTCCAAATTACGACGGTATGGGGAGCGAGGAGGACTTCTCCGTACGCAGTTCCTACAGTCCCTCCAGTGACGATGCTCCCGACAATGTGACCGGTTTGGTCAGTCCAAAAGTTACCTGGGAAGAATTTGATTGGCTAGGCTCTAAAACTGATCTTCCTCTCATAGCCAAAGGTGTAATGACTGCTGAAGACGCGAAGCTTGCGGTGGATCATGGAGTCAAAGCAATTATTGTTTCCAACCATGGTGGGCGAAACTTAGACTCGACGTTCGCCACGATAGAAGTCCTCCCCGAAGTTGCCGAAATAGTGGATGGTAAAGCAGAGATTTACCTTGATGGTGGTATTCGTCGTGGAGCGGATATACTCAAGGCCATCGCATTGGGTGCGGACGCAGTTTTGATCGGACGTCCAATTTTTTGGGGGTTGGCTGCAGGAGGCACAGAAGGGTTGAAACATTTATTAGGAATATTGAGAGACGAGTTTGATTCAACCATGGGATTATGTGGTAAACCCGATATAAAAAGTATCGATCGGACTGTGGTGGGTAGGAAGTCTCCTCTGTTAGACCTAATTTAGATATTTTCGACGTTAACAAACATAGAAACTAGAGGTGGGATATGCCGAAACTCGAAGGTAAAGTGGCGATAATCACGGGTGGTGCTGGAGGTATCGGTAGAGCCGCAGGAAAACTTTTTGTGGAAGAAGGTGCACATGTCATTCTAGTGGACCTTGATGAGTCCGAACTCCAGGGTGCCTTGGAATCCATTGGGGATGAAAATGCAACTTATGTTGTAGCTGACACGACCCAACCGGATGAGGTCCAAAACTTCGTAAACGAAGCGGTTGAACGTTATGGTGGAGTGGACATATTTCTTGCCAACGCTGGCATTGAGGGTGAACTTAACTCGATAGCTGATACTCCCGTCGAAATGTTCGATAAAGTCATGTCAGTAAATGTAAAAGGTGTATGGCTAGGCTTAAAGTATGTTATGCCTGTTATGCGTGAACGAGGAGGGGGTAGCATAGTAATAACTTCCTCGACGGCTGGGGTTAGAGGTTCGCCCGGTATGGCTCCTTACTCAACCAGTAAACACGCTGTAATCGGGCTTATGCGTTCTGCCGCTATGGAGGGGGCCTCTATGGGTATTCGAGTCAATACCGTTAATCCTGCCCCGATACAGACACGTATGATGAGATCAATCGAGGAGCAGCGGGTTTCCGGCGGAAGAGAAGGCTTTTCAACAGTGGAGGAGGCTCAAGAATCGTATGCTTCAGGAATGCCACTAGGGCGCTATGGGGAACCTGAAGAGGTTGGCCGGCTAATGCTGTTTCTGGCCAGTGATGAAAGTAGCTACTGTAACGGTGGTGTCTATATGGTAGACGGTGGGGCAACGGCTGGAAGACCCGGCTAGTCAGCTGTCGTTTTATTCCTGAAGACCCAGAAAATAGTCCCCGATATTGGGATTATCAAGGATTTCTTCCGCGTTACCTGTATAAACGACTTTTCCTCCTGCAAATATATATCCGCGGTCCGATCTTGAGAGTGACAGCCGGGCATTTTGTTCCACGAGAAGCACGGATATTCCCTCTTTTCTCAGATCATCAATATTTGCAAGAATTTCTTGTTGATATTTAGGAGATAAGGCAGCTGTTGGCTCATCCAACATCAAGAAAGTGGGGTTAGAAATAAGAGCTCGGGATATTGCCAGCATCTGTCGTTCTCCCCCTGAAAGAGAAGCGGCCAAGTCATTCATACGGGGCTCTAAATCTGGAAACATTTTAAAAGCTCTGGTAATTCCACCAGCTAACTCTTTATTTTTTAATTTGATCCCACCCATTTGCAAGTTTTCACGAACCGAAAGAGAAGGGAACACGTTTTCTACCTGAGGGACATATCCAATTCCTCGACTGACCAGCCTATCAGTTCTCCACCCAGAGACATTCACATCATTATGTAGAACGCTTCCATTGTGTAGGGATGCGAGTCCGAATAATGCTTTCAAGAAGGTAGATTTACCACAACCGTTAGGTCCAATTATGGTAACAAATTCACCTTGGTTAACATGGAGATCAATTCCATTTAATATTTGTACGTTACCGTAGCCACCTTCCATCCCGGTGACTTTCAAGACAGGTTGCATTATTTTGTTTCTCCTGGGTCACCGAGGTAAGCTTCTACTACATCTCGGCTCTGCCTGATTTCATCTGGTGTTCCTTCTGTCAATATTTGTCCTGCTTCCATAACAATAATTCTGTCAACATCACGCCGTAAAATGAAATCCATGTTGTGCTCAATAACTAACATGCTTATCCCCTTATCAGATGTCAATGAACGCAGGTTTTGAAAAATTCTTTCTGCAAGAGGTCCGGCTACACCAGCGACTGGTTCATCCAATAACAGGAATTGGGGAGAACTCATAAGTGCCCTACCTATATCTACGAGTTTACTTTGCCCACCTGATAGTTCACTTGCGAGATTGTGAGCGATATGTGATATCTCTAAAAGATCCAGCACTGCATAAGCTTCTGTTATTCTCTTGTCTTCCGATTTTCTAGAGTTTGGACGGAGTAAGGCTAAAATTGGGTTGGGAGAGAACTGTCGACGAGTGGGAACTAAAAGGTTTTCAATGACAGTCATATCTCGCCAAAGCCATGTATGTTGAAACGTCCTTGTAAGTCCCATTTTTTGTATCTCGTCCGGGCGCATGCCAGTCGCATTTTGACCAAGCACTTCTACCTTTCCAGCCGTCATATTCAACATGCCTGAAATGCAATTAAATGTGGTGGTCTTTCCACACCCATTAGGTCCTATAAGGCCGACAAACTCACCTGTTCCTACTTGGAATGAGATTTTGTCCACGGCTCTTAGACCACCAAAATCTTTTATGAGATTTGACACTCGAAGTGCGGGGTTTGTCATGATTGGTCCACACTTCCTTTATCAGGCAATTTTTCTTCGTTAATATCATCTCTCTTTGGCCTGCTAGGGACTTCAGGAAGCAATCCCTTAGACGAGGAAAGCAGTGCACCGACGATGACAAGCCCAATAAGTGCCAATTTTAGGTGAGGCAAAGACAAGACTATAGTTTCCTTGGGAAAAACTTCTGTGATTGATCGTGAAGACCAGGCTAAGCCTCCCACGTCTACCACTAGCCATGAGAAAGCTGCATCTAGGTATGAGGTCAATTC
>VEXB01000038.1 GCA_009391195.1 SAR202 cluster bacterium AC-647-P02_OGT_505m | reverse complement strand
CAACCGTCGAAACAGCAGTTCCAGTTGGTGAAAGCCCTGAATCAGTAGATCCCGATTGGCAGCCAACTAAAAACAAAACGATTATTAAACTTAGATAAAAGCCTATGAATCTCATCAATAAAAACCATAATAGACTAAATAATGATTAAAATCTATTATTACAAATAAATTAGAAAATATTGAGCTGTAAATCCTTAAACATTCTCAAAAATCCGTTTTCTATGCCTTCCATAAAACGAATACGAGTAACTTTCTTCTTAAATGACGTCAGGGCTAGGAAATCCCCATTAAATTGAGCTTCAAGTATTTTCGTAAACCCGTAGGTTTCTCCTGGTAACACCAAAGATTCATCAGAAAACTTTTCACCTATCATTAAAAACCTCGCATTTTCAGGCCCACCCTTATGTAGTTGGCCGACCGAATGCAAATAGCCCGGCCCCAAATGCAAAGTACAAACCAGTTCAGTTTCTCTCTCAATTCGATCAACCAAAACTTTGGTTAATTGCAGAACTTTATCTGATTTCGGTAGATAACAAAGAATACCTATGTAATCTCTATAATTTGCAGAAGTTATGAGATCACTTGCAGATTTCATTTGTTCGTCCCAAGAGATCTCAGTATCATCACTCTCAGAGTGTAAGATCACGGACATAGCTTTCTTGGAAGATTCCACGTGGGGCTGATCAAATGGATTAACTCCCATGAGTTTTCCCAAGGCAGCAGTAATTAACGACCATGTGAAGAGCTGAAATCCAAGAGAAAATGGCGAGTCTATGACCATTGAATATTCATCGGGTCCGGATTTCCAATTTGATTCTTTATTAACACGGATATTCATTACCATCGAGTCATTTCTTTCAATTGCTGAACCCTCAGTGTGTGATCGGACCACTGGAATAATACCAACTCCAGATTTGCCTAAACTTTCGGCCAGCATCTGCTCTATCCATAACCCCATTCCTTCCAGGCCCTCGTCAGTATAAATAACTAACTTATCTTTGCCTCGTTTCAATCCATTTAGTAAAAACCTTAAAAGATCTTCTATAAATACCAGCTCACCATTTTGACCTGTTGCTTTTGAAGCAGACACCCCCCCTTCAAGAACAGCCTGTACAGGCACGCCTGATAAAAGGCCCGGAAAAACACCAAAAGGAGTAAAGACCGAATATCTGCCACCAACCCCAGGATATCCATGTAGTACCATCCGGAATTCATTTTCCTTAGCAACAATATCTAGTGGGGATCCCTTGTCTGTAATAGCAAGAAATTGCTCCCCTATATTAGTCCTATCAGAGAATGTTGATACTTTTTGAAAAAAATACTTAAAGAGACACATTGTCTCGAATGTAGAACCAGATTTCGAAGAAACTAGGAAAAGTGTCCTACTTAAGTTCATGGATCTTTCCACAGTTTCGATCTGAGACGGTATGGTGGAGTCTAAGTAACTGAATTCTAGTCCTGAAATCTCTCCATACAAATCGATCAAGGTTCGAGCAGACAGACTACTTCCACCAAAACCCAATAACACAGCTTGGTCAAATTCCATATGTAGGTCAGGCACCATTGCAGTCAGATCTGAAAGTTGATCAAGGGTCTCTTGAGGCGCATCAACCCATCCTAGAAAATCTGAAGGGCCATCAAATGCGGAGCCCCATAAATGCGGATCCTTACAAAGAATGCCTTCAAGAACCCTACGAAGTGATATGTCGCTACTATCTATAAACGAATAATCCGGTGTCAATTTAGAGACTTCAATCTGAGCTCTGTTGTTCTACCAGGAGTGATGTCCTCTTATCAGAAATGTTATCTATCAATTGGTCATAGGAGTCAGAAAATGCTTTGAGCCCATCGACAAGTAATTTTTCCGTAATCTCATCCATATTAACTCCAGCATCCTCAATCATGTCCAAGTGAGCCAAACAATCGTCAAAGTTGCTTTCTATTGTAAGACTTGGATTGCCATGATCTTTATATGCATCTAACGTGACATCCGGCATAGTATTTACAGTGTCAGAACCTATCAACGAGTCTACATACATAACATCACTAAAGTCTGGATTTTTTACGCTTGTACTCGCCCATAAAGGCCTTTGAACCTTAGCACCGCTATTTTGCAAAGTTTGATACCGACCCAAGGAAAATGTCTGCCGAAAATCTGCATATGCCGCTTTAGCATTGGCAATAGCTGATTTCCCAATTAAATGCTGGCCTGATTCTTCCAAACATCCATCAATGGCGGTATCCACTCTACTTACGAAAAAAGAAGCTACGGAGGAAACTTTACTCAGGTCCCCTCCCCTATTTGATAATTCTTCTAAACCAGATATATATGCCTCTCTAACAGTTCCATACACCACCCTAGAGAATATAAGAGTCACGTTGACGTTTATACCCTCAGAAATGAGCGTCTTTATGGCTGGAATACCCGCGGGAGTGGCCGGAACCTTTATCATAAGATTTGGCCTGTCTACGGCTTGAAACAGCTTCCTGGCTTCCTTGATAGTTCCCCTTGTGTCCGTTGCAAGATGAGGGTTAACCTCCAGTGAGACAAATCCATCAGTTTGGCCAGTCGCATGATATATGTCGCTCAACAAGTCAGCAGCATCCTGTATGTCTGATATAGCTAATGCTTCAAAAATCTCGTCGTCTCTCAAGTCATTTCGGGCCAGAGACTCTATGTCGCTATCATATACAGAGCTAGTGGAAATAGCCTTTTCAAAAATGGAAGGATTAGAGGTTAATCCAGTAACTCCATTCTCTACAATTTCACCTAGTCCTCCACTCTGTATAAGCTCTCGACTAATATTGTCATACCACACCGACTGACCCAAATCACTGAGTTTTTTTAGTATTAAAGATTGGGGCATTTCAATAACTCCACAATTATCACTATTTAGACACACGAGCCATACGCCTACCTAAATAGACTAGGTTCCAGTCACCTTCATATTAGCATTTCATACAAGGTTTTGTGTTGAGCAATCGCATCTAAGTAAATCTTGTTTCTTTGCATATCTGGTTCAACCTTACGCCCAGTTACGGGTAAATATTCGTCCAAGGTCTTCCATAAACCCGAATACTTAAGTGCAAGAATAGCAGTTCCTCTAGAGGTGAGTTGTTTAGATTCGGGCACTAGAATCTCCGAACCTAACACGTCTGCCATGACTTGCGCTAGATACATCGAATTCTCCAGTGCACCTCCACTCACTACGATGGCAGTAGGTTCAGCAACATCCTGACAGATAATATCGTAGACCAGCTTAAATCGATAGGACATAGATTCTATCAACGACTGCACTACATCTATTCCTGTTGTGTCGATCCTTATTCCGGAAATAGCAGCACGGGCATTTACGGCCCATCCCGGACTTCGTTCTCCAGTAAGAAACGGAAGGGAGGTTAATCCATGACTATTAGGCCTTGATTCAAATAATTTTTGATCCAACTGTTCGTAATTGGAAGGGATTTTGAGATTAGCCATCCCCCAAGAAAGGAGAGTGCCTCCATCATTTAATGAACCACCTATAAGTGAATTATTAGCTAACCTATAGGACCAGAGTCCGTCTGGAATATACACATTATGGCCTTCAACAAACATGCGAAGAGAACCCGTGGTCCCGATTGTCAGTGCAGCTCTCTTAAAAGATGCACACCCACTTCCGACTGTAGCAGCCGCACCATCTCCTACTGGTAACAGAAATGGTACTCCCTCCAAAGTAGGCCATCTTTTGGCAAATATTTCTGAGAATCCTACAAGAGCCTGGTCATAAGGTTTAGTCTCCGGAAAATTATCTGGGCTCAGATCAAGAAATTTGAGCAAGTCCTCATTAATTGTCTCTGTTGAACGATCCATGAGTCCCATCCAAGAGGCTATTGAAAAACTAATAGAAGGAGATTCATCAAACCATCTTTTAAACAAAAATCCACCTATATCGGTCCATAACACAGGATCACACCGTAAGGAATTATTGTCTTTCAACCATCTATAAATAGGAGGGAAATACGCGGAATGTACGGGGACTCCTGTCTTTTGGATATCCAGGCAAGATATAAAATCTTCTCGGAGTGCCGTAGCTTGTTCAAAAGACCTTGTTTCAGCGTATGTAAACAGATCGGTAACAGGTTCATCATTAGTATTCAAACCAACGTAGGTCCCTGCGAATACATCAATTCCGACTGCTAAAATCCTCAGGTCTTGATCATGGCACAGGTTTATAAGCTGATCAACGCAGGTCTCTACATTTTTAGCAATTTCAACAGGATCCCCATATGCCCCACCATCAGTTGTGTAATTGATCGATAGGGGAACTACCACCGAGCAATTTGGAATCACATTGGCACAAACATCGTAGGAGGAAGCCCTTACTGAAGAAGTTCCCAAATCAATTGCTACAACACAGTCCAACGTTCGTACCTAAGTTATCAGTTATATAGAGCTACATTGTTAGGCGTCTGTACAAGACCAACAAGCGCTCTGGTAAGTCATTGATATCATCTAGAATTTCATACCCCATGTCAGAACACATCGTTTTGAGATAGTCATGACCATTCTTATCCACTGTTAGACAAAAGGAATTAATTCCCTTCTTCTTAGCCTCGTCAAAAGCCATTTTAGTGTCGTGAACGGCGTATTCTTTCTCAACGCCTTCTCTGCTATAACCCCTGTCTTGCGGTCTTCCATCACTTATCATAAAAAGTATTTTTGTCCGAGCATCAGTTTGCTCCAATTTATAAGCGGTGTGACGTATTGCTGGGCCCATTCTTGTTGCATGAAGAGGGGCTATACGATCTATTCTCTTTTTTACTCGGTCAGAAAAATTCTCCTGCAGGTCTTTAACTGTGTAATATTCCACATTTTCCCGTCCGTACCCCGAAAACCCATATATTCCATAGGTATCACCAATTGCTTCAAGGGCATTTATAAGCAGTACCATGGACTCTTTTTCCATATCAATGATCCGTTTATAAGATCGGCGCATTTGCTCTCCACGGCGAGTCCTAAGCCACACCATATATTCCACTGGATCATCTGGCGCGTCCCAATCGTCCTGATTTTTCTTACCCTCATCAATCGCCTCCGCGGTTGATGCACTCGTATCAAGTAAAAAAGCAACGGCTACGTCCCTTTGAACTTTGTTCCGCCTCCAATAAAATTTTTCGTCTGGGCTGGCTCCAGTTTTTATATCAACCATATTTTCGATAACGTCATCTATGTCGATATCTTCCCCATCCATCAACTTCCGTTCTTTTCTCATCATCTCGGGAACCATCATTTCAAACTGTCTTCGAATTCTGGTCACTAGAGTCCCATATTCATTGAGGGTAGCTCCGAAATAGGTTGGGTCTCCTTCTTGCATCATCTTCTGTTTCACTACACACCACCTAGGTTTGTAGTCATCAGCCCTAAAATCCCACTCATCGTAAACAAACGTTTCAGGCTCAGCTGATTCTAGCTCTCCCCCTTCTTCATCCACATGAACAAATGGACCTTGGGAATTTTCTGGAGACTGTGGCATATCAGCACCAGCCTCCTTCATTATGTTATCGGCAAACATTCCACTTGATTCTTGTATTTCACCCTGTACCGCCTGGAGATCAAGTTCTGCACTATTCTCCAACAGCTCTTGAAGCTGTTCTTGTGTTAGAGGTTCTCCTTCTGCATCGGTCATTTGATCTTGCTGTTGCATACGGAGTTCAGTCA
>VEXB01000037.1 GCA_009391195.1 SAR202 cluster bacterium AC-647-P02_OGT_505m | reverse complement strand
TCATCGCCCTCTACTGTAAATACCTCACCAGCACTTTCAACTTCCAAACCGTAGGCTTTTTTCCCTTCGAATAAGATTTTACGAACGTCGCAATTAGGTCTTATTGTTAGATTCAAACGGTGGCGTGACATTGATAGATAGCCAAGGTTGGTGCTCCACCGTATCCCGTTGGGATTATTTAATGGGGTGGGACTTATCCCCTCAGAGTCGGGGTGATTTAGATCTGGGCTTTCTAGGTGACCGGCGTCTAAAGCGGCTTCTCTAAAAGCTACCTGAGCGGGGTGCATGTCTGTTGGTTTGAAACGACGAACTATTATTGGACCAGTGGTGCCGTGGAAATCATCGGAAAAATCTGTATCTGTTTCTAAATTTCTGAAAAATGGGAGTAGTTGTTCGTAGCTCCACTTGTCATTTCCCCATTCTGCCCAGGTGTCATAATCTTCTGGAACACCTCTCAGGAACATCTGCCCATTGATCGCGCTGGACCCGCCAGTGACTTTTCCTCTCGGAACCATCATAGGCTCTGCTATAGGCGTTGGCTGTCCAAGAAACTGCCAGTTGTGGTCACTTACCATTACATCTGTTCCAGTTGCGTATCCATACCTAACTTCATCTGGGAGTTTTTCTATTTCATCGTAGTCAGGTCCTGCTTCAATTAGTAGTACCGATTTGGATGGGTCTTCCGATATTCGAGTTGCAACAATTGAACCCGCGGATCCTGACCCTACAACAATGACGTCATATTTCATTACGTACCCACCTCATGTAGCGGCTTTGCAAAGCTGTGTGTTAAGTACTCTAAGCCTTTGGAGTGCTGACTTTACCTGAGATAAGACATTTTGTCAGTCGCATGGTTTTCAGGACCTCAACTTCACATCGATGATTGATACATCGGCTGCGTTATGATCCATAGACTTGCAATGGTGTAGAAAATCATTAATACCAACATAGGGTATTGTGATTTAAATGCTTTATATCGATTTCGTATCATCCTCATAGCTATAAAGTGAGATACGACCACCGCGACAACGTGTCCAATTACTATAGAAGAGACGGAAATGATCCAGAAAAACGTAGGACTCATCACTCTGAAGTTGATCCTGTAGTTTGCAGTACCAAAAAGGTCCCATCCATGGCCAAATGGGTCTGATATTAAAGGTATCATCAGTTGTCCCTGTACCAATAAAAAAAGTAAAAAATGTGCTACGTGGTATGCCAAAGCTATGGGTATGAGGCTTGTGACAAAATTATTCGCGAATATAAATGTGCCGTAATTTGCACCGCTAACCGATTTCATTAGGAAACAAAAACACAGGTAAAATCCAGCAAAAACCACAGATACTATGATCAGTCCTAGTGATCCTACGACTAGTATATTAGGTATATATTCGGTCACCGCATTTTGGACCCGCATCCAAATCATGGTTCCCATTAGGCCGTCAAAAGTAACGGCACTTAACAGCAGCAATACGAACAACATCTGGGAAGTGGAGATTAAACCTATTTCAATCAGTCCTGATCCAGGAAACCTCAGATTTATTTCTTTCTGGGCAATATTGGAGGTTGGGATTGAGTCGTGTCGTACCTCCACTGGCGAGAATTTGGCCAGGAAACCGAATGCTACTGTAAATGCCTCCCCATTTCGGAGCCAGATCTCTCTTCCAAACATCATCATTCCCGACCAAGTGATAGCTGAGTAAATGATTATCATTTGTCCTATACGTATCGGAACAACTGAGTCGTGATAAACATTCTCAGTCCAAGCGAATGCAAAAAATATAATGAGTGCAGGTGTGGCTCCTATCCGCTTTGGGTAATTGAAAAATGGTTTGATAGATCTTGATGGGTTCCAGGCTAAAAAAAGTTGTTCTCCCCAATGAAATAAGGAGTGCCAAGGATTAATCAACCTCCATAGGTCTCCTACAAAGGCAGATATATATGCCAGTCCAACCCACCATATTACCCATACGAAAGTAGGTGCGATGTTATAGATTGGGTTGCTATTTCCTCTGAAACAGGCGTAGATGATGAGGATGAATATGAAAACACTTATAAACCTAAAACCATTTAATGTTGACCGGCTGGAAAGGACTTTTGCAGTTTTCCAATCCGACACGCCTAATCGGAAAGACTCGGCTTTTAAACTTAAATGTGATTTACCGGTAAATACCCCAGCTAAGGCAAAGGTAATTACGATCGTTGCTGCAGCTCCGATAAGGCAGAAGATCAGAGGAAGAGGTGGGGTGAACGGTTCCAAATAGATGTGTGTTAGAAATGATAGGACAGATATGTCGGGATCTATACTTAATGACATAGTTATATAGTTATTAGGTGTCTGGGAAACCTCTGAGCTGTGGATACTATTGCATACGAGTAGGTAGTTGGTGTTTATTTTTGAATACTATTGGGTTTTAATAATCACTTCACTGCGCCCTACATGAACATGTTCGAAAGTGACTCCCTCGTTTGTTTTAGTAACAGATTTTTCTGTCCCATCAACAAATACTTTCACACAACATGCTAGGGCTTGTTCGCCTCCCGCCAACAAAGAACTAGGGATCTGTACTGTGGTTACTGACTCGGTTCCACTAGGTCCAGCTGCGGTAAATTTCACTTCTTGTGTGTTGGCATCGAATAACAAGTCATAAATATTTGATCTGGATGTTATGTCCAAGTTGCTGGAAGGTATTTCGCCAATAGAAAACTGGTATTCAATGTCAACTAGCGGGGTCAATACGGCTCTATATAGTTCTCTCTCGCTTCTTCTGTCCTTGTCGTCCCTGTTGGTTTTCACGGCGACTACGATCAAACGACCGGTAGCGTCAATTTCTAGGGTGCGGTCCTGTGCGAAAGTGCCTCCATACATCGAATGTCCTGTCTTTGTTCTGTCCAGTTGTAATTCCTTTAATAGTCTCTCCTGAGCAGACAGAGTTTTGGAATTATCTTCCAGTAGAGGGATGCCAAGATTTGCTGGATACCAGTGCTCTCCCCCATCTCTGGTGCGATATAAATCTTCCGGTGTTATGGCGTAAAGAACCAGAGGGTTTAGCGGGTCGATAGCCATATCAATCACTGCGCCCTTGGGAATACCAGTAGAGGATTTGAACCAATTTTGAGCGCCATTGGTAGTCTTGTAGATACCACTTTCGGTTGCTGCATAAAGGATATCTGGGGTTAATGGGTCCATCTGTAGGTCGTTTGTGTAAGGGTCTAGACCCTCATTTACAGAGAACCATGATTTTGCGCCATCGGTGGTTTTGTAGATCCCAATTGCTGTTTGGGTTTCGTGCAAAGTGGTCATTGCGTAGGCGACTTCTGGGTTATCTGGATGCACCACTATAGAATTTATGGAAGTTTCGGTCTCTATAGGGAAACCCTCAGACATTTCAGGAAAAGTATGTCCTCCGTCGGAGGATTTCCAGATATGGGTACCGTTCAAATTAAAAGTAAGATCCGGATAAACTGTGTCGTGGACTGATCCCACATAGATTACGTTTTGATCAGAGGGAGCTACGGCTACCCCGTGGATATGGAAATCGCTACTGCCCTCAGTTCTGAGACCAAGTTCTCGAGTTCTTTTGCTTAATCCGTCCTCCAATTTATGAGTGAGCGTATACCAGCTTGCTCCTTTATCCGTGCTTGCTGTTAATTCTCCAGTTTTTAACCATCCTGTTGTATAAATTATGGTTGGGAATTCATAGTTGAATGCGTAAACCATAGGGTAATGAGACGTTATAGACGGGGAGAAAAGCCAGGTATCTCCTCCATCAGGTGAGAAGAAATTCCCACGACCAGATTCTCCCCCGACCCATACGTTGAAGGGTAAAATCGGATGTGCTCCTATCTGGGCAGTTTTAGCCTCAGTTATGCCTTCATCGCTCCTCTCCCAGTGAGCCCCGCCATCTATCGATTTGTAAAGACCTTGACCATGATTCATACCTTTATTTTTATGCTCTGGATGAATTGTGTAGATTTCGCTTGTAGTACCAACAAATACGATGTCTTCGTCTTCAGGATGAATAGCGATCGGAGATAAAAATTTATACTCTAACCCTTCATTTCTAGGTCTCCAAGATTGTCCAGCGTCATCGCTTCTGTAAATTCCGTTATGGCTTGACAGGTACACTACATCGGGGTTGCTTGGAGCAAAATAGAGTTGATGAAGTTTGGAAGTTAGGAGACCCGAATTGCTGTGGCTCCAAGTTGTTCCAGCGTCGGTACTCCTGAAGACCCCGAACTCGCTCGATGCTGCCAAGATTATGTTTGGGCGGGAGGGATGAATATCGAGCCCTATAACTTTGGGCATCGTCGCCATAGTATTCCCTGATGTTTGCGCGGCAACCTTTTGTAAATACGGTATTACATTTTCACTATAGCTTTGTCCTCCGTCCTTGCTTTGCCGAAGCCCTCCGTCAGAGGCAATCCATAAATTGTTTGGATCATTACTGTCGATAACTATTGTTTGAATAGAGGAACACGTCTCACAGGTCCCAACTTGGACCCAAGTGGATCCAGAATCGGTACTTTTATATATGTCTGAAGGTTCAGGGGGCCATATTCCTCCACGACTGCTTCCTCTGAGAGCAGCGGTGTAAAGAATATTTGGGTCAGCAGTGGAAAACGAGATTGCAGTGAAAGGTTTGTTGTAATTTAATTCACCTGGACCATAGCCTACTACTGGATACCAACTGTCTCCTCCATCATCAGTACGTTGAACAGGAGCCTCAAGATTTGTATACAGAGCTACATTAGGATCAGTTGGGCTAATTGCAAGTCCTGCCGCGTGTCCTGTTACGTGAACTAGGCTCCAGGTGGATCCTGAGTCGGTGCTTCGGTAGGTAGTCATATCGTTTGAATCTGTGCCTGCGTACATGATATTTGGGTCAGTGTGGGATATGCGAATCTGGACAAACTCTCCTGCCTGGAGGCCCGCAGCTTTTGTCCACATTAATTCGTTACATGTTTCGCCTTGAAACGATTGGCACTCTTGGTGTCCCATTCCATATTGGGCTTTCGGTAACTTTGCTCCAATTAATTCCCCTAACATGATCCCCGGCTCTGGTGGAGTTGGTACCAAATTGCATTGTGGCCCAATTGGCATTCCGCTGTGGTCCTTGTCAGATCCATCACAGTTTGGTGATCTAGGTCCCCAATCAGTCAGAATATCTTCCTGGTCGCTTGGAGGTGCTACAGACCTCTTCGGCTTATTTTCAAATCCATCTTTGCCTTGAATGGGAGGATTATTGCCTCTCGAGGATGTGTCTCCCGCATTACCTTGAGATGGTTTATGTGAAGCGTTCTTATCCCCAAAGACTTGGCAGTGTTCTATCTCATACAGTTGGTCATTGGTTGCGGGCTTGCCTTCATACACGATGGCATATGTCGCTTCGGCTCCTAATGCATTTGCAACGCAGCCAATATCGTGGTTGCGTTCGTCAACGTTGCTCTTTGGCTGTATTACAGTTTCCGTTTTGGAATTAGCAATTTTAGTTTTATCTACTTTTTGGCTCTGGGCGCTATTATTGATATCGCCGAAAAGTTTGCAGTGCTCTATATCTTTTACTTCTTCTTCCGTCGGAAGATGTCCTCTATACACGATATCGTCGGTTCGTTGTTTCCCAAGTACGTTATCAATGCAGTTTACGTCATATGTTTTTTCTGTAATTGTGTTTCCAAGGGAAGCTAAATGGGGAGTGGATGAGGGCCCTGAACCGGAAGTGCCGGCAATTGGAGTATTGTTCCTGACTGGAGAGGTGACTGATGTCTGCGTAGGATATGTTTGTGTCACTGCCGAAGTGGGTGGGTTATCAGCTATTTCGGTGGGAGCTGAGTATTGTTCATTTGACCCGCCACAGTTGTTGAAGGTCAAGATTATGGTAGCGCCGGCAACAGCAATCCAAGGGCGATATTTATTAGATAAATGGTCTAATATCACAATCCTTTCTACCCCTTTAAGCTAAAAAACAGCTTGTACAAA
>VEXB01000036.1 GCA_009391195.1 SAR202 cluster bacterium AC-647-P02_OGT_505m | reverse complement strand
TCTTTCGGGATAACCTAGAACATTAGGATTTAAGCATCGAAGTAACTTCGTCATATTCCTCGTTTGTGAGTACAAACTCTGCAGTGGCGGCATTAGAAACTACCTGTTCTGGCGATGTAGCACCAGCTATTACTGAGCTTATTTCACCCCTGGCCAGAAGCCATGCAAAAGCTAGGTCTAGCACCGCTTTACCCCTTTTACCGCTGAAGGAATCTAATTTTTCTATCAAATCAAAGTTTTCTTCAGTAAACATTCCCCTATCATTTACTCCCAACCTCGTCCCTTCAGGAATACCCTCTCCCCTGCGATATTTTCCTGTTAAGAATCCATTGGCCAATGGATAATAAGGCAGAACGCCAATACCATACTTCTGACAAAACGGTAGAATCTCTGACTCAATTGACCTTTCCATCATGCTGTAATGCGGTTGAAGACTCACGAAAGAATTGATCCCAACCGACCGAGATGTCCAGATAGCCTCGCAAACCTGCCAAGAAGAAAAGTTGGAGCACCCAAAATATCTTATCTTTCCTTCCCGAACCAGGTCGTCAAGAACACGAAGTGTCTCCTCAATCGGAGTCCCATCATCCCACCAATGAATTTGGTAAAGATCAATATAGTCGGTCTGTAGTCGAGACAGACTACCTTCTATTTGATCCATAATGTGTATTCGAGAATTACCAGCTTGGTTTGGGCCTTCCGACATTCTGCTCGACACCTTTGTCGCAAGAACTACACTATCTCTACGACCCACCAGTGATTTTCCTATGTACTCCTCGGAGAGTGTCGCTCCATAGCTATTAGAAGTATCGATAAGATTAATTCCAGACTCGATGCATTGACTGATCACTCGGTCACTCGATTCGAAGTCTAGGCGTTGCCCAAAATTATTTGTTCCTAAGCCAATCTCAGAAACTTCGAGACCCGAACTACCAAGCTTTCTATACTTCATATTCTAGTAACCTCCCGAAAACGTCTAACACTCAAGTTATTCTAGTAACTCTGGTTGCGATATAAAAAAACCGTCTTCAACAGAAATCCGTAAAGCGAAATCATGGGAATCGATATTCAAGGCCATTTCTCGATCCTCCATAGGCCATTGTGGAGTTTCTGGATCATCGTATTTTTGAGACTCTTCCCCCGCCATAATAAGAGACTTGACCGCCTCTATGTCGGGCACCCTGCCCTGAAGCAAATTCCTCAAATACAAGGCGCATTGTTCATCCTCATCCGCCCTAATTATGCCCTCCGAACCCATAGCGACAAGTGTAACTTTTGAAGGATTGTGAGCTTTCAATGCTCGGACGGTGGCGGACGCGACAGCAAGAGAACCCCCGTATATCAAATCTGCACCAGATGCATTAGTGACACCCACTGTCCCAGCACGTGTAGACTGAATTATTGTTTTACCTTTTAAATCTGCCCCTAACAACTCAAATGGCGAATTTCCGTAGTCAAACCCTTCAGGTTTTTTACCTCCAACCTCTCCCATAAGAATGTCCCCAACTCCATCAGCCTTTAGATCAAAAGCTTCCTCTATTTCAGCTACCAAAATAATCTTTTTGGCTCCCTTCTCAAATGCAACTGCTTCAGTTGTGAAACAGCGAAATACATCGATAATCACTGTAATACCCGAAGCGCTACGGGCTCCTTCTATGAGACTAGAAACGGTTATATCCAAAAAATCCCCTTTTATTAATCTTTTGCAAACTCTCTAAATTCCAAAGGAAGGGTGAAGGTTATGTTTTCTTCGTCACCGCCCATAGAAATTACTTCTTCTGGCATTAACGTCTCAATAATCTCCTGAACAAGTGCGTCAGGAGTAGATGCGCCTGACGTTATTCCGACATTTTCAACACCTTGTAACCAATCAGTGTTCAATTCCTCAATCCCATTTATAAGGTAAGCATTCACTCCCCTGCTTTCGGCGACCTCTCTCAGGCGATTGCAGTTTGAACTATTCCTAGCTCCTATCACCAAAAAGAGTTCTACATGTTGGGATATTTCCTTTACGGCGTTCTGCCTGTTAGTCGTTGCATAACACAGGTCATTGCGAACCAACACATCATTAAATGAGCCTTTAATAGTGTCTATGGACCGCTGTGTGTCATCAACTGACAGAGTAGTCTGAGTTAAAACTGCAACAGGAGTGTCTTTATCCCAATCGAAACCAGACAATTTCTCTCTGTCGTCTACTAACTCCATATCTGACTGCCCCATAGTCCCTTTTACCTCCTGATGACCTCTATGGCCAACAAGAACCAATTTTCGGCCCTCTCTGGAGTATTTTTTCGCCTCGTTATGAACCTTGATAACCAAGGGACAAGTCGCATCTACCACCTCTAAATCCCGCTCCCTAGCTTTTTGAAAATCTGACGGGGGTGAACCATGGGCCGAAAAAACAACCCGAGAGCCTCTAGGAATCTCCTCAACCTCTTCAACAGTAATAGCACCTTTATCCTCAAGATCACTTACCACATGAGGATTATGCACAATCTGGTGCTTCACATAGATGGGCGCCCCGTATTTCTTCAATGCAAGATCCACCAAATCAATGGCTCGTACAACGCCGGCGCAAAACCCTCTCGGAACACCTAAGTACACCTTCATACTTATTAAAAACCTCTTCTAAAAGTGTTGTAATCGACCAGCAACCTAACAAAGTAAAAAAATAGTAGCACAGGTTCCATTTAATCGGACGACTAGAAATAGGACATTAGCCAATATGGTTTAGTGGTCTGTTTGCGTTGTATACTTCCCTGAACCAGAATTGGAACGGAGATTTACCTTGATTAAACTGGCCCAGAGAATGAGCCGGCTCGGCACTGAAACAGCCTTTGAAGTCCTCGCAAAGGCCCAGAAACTAGAGGCTCAAGGGAAAAACATAATCCATCTCGAAATTGGAGAACCAGATTTCGAGACACCCGAAAATATAGTCAGTGCGGGCCAACAAGCACTCCAGGACGGATTTACTTCTTACAACCCATCTCAGGGCTATGGAGACCTAAGGGATATTGTCGCCAACGAGATATCCAAGTCCAGAGGTATCGAGGCCAGCGGTGAAAACATCGTCATAACTCCAGGCGGAAAACCGATCATGTTCTTCGTCATCATGGCACTAATAGAAAGGGGAGACGAGGTACTGTACCCAAATCCAGGATTTCCAATCTACGAGTCAATGATTGAATTTTGTGGTGGTACCGCTATCCCGATGCAATTGCACGGAGATAAAGATTTCAATATCGATGTTGAAGAGGTGAAAAAACAGATAACACCTAATACAAAACTGATGATAATCAACTCTCCAAACAATCCATGTGGCAGCATTATCGGATCGGAAGAATTGACTGAACTTGCCCTACTGGCAACAGAAAATGACATCATAGTTCTATCTGATGAGATATACATCAGATTTCTATACGAAGGGAACCATCAGAGTATCGCTGCTCTTCCAGGTATGATGGATCGAACCGTGATCTTGGACGGTTTCTCAAAAACATATGCAATGACTGGATGGAGGATAGGCTACGGATTATTTCCTAAAGAGTTGGTCGAGCCCGTATCCCGCCTCGTAACCAACAGTGTGTCCTGCACCGCCAGCTTCACTCAGATTGCTGCAGCGGAAGCCCTAGTGGGTTCTCAAGATAGACCCTCGGCTATGGTAGAAGAATTCAAGAAAAGAAGGGACATAGTAGTCGCTGGACTCAACTCAATTGAAGGAATTGATTGTGCTACTCCAAAGGGTGCCTTCTACGCTTTCCCAAATGTCGAAGGTACAGGCATGTCAAGCGCAGATTTTTCCAACAGGCTCCTTGAAGAAGCTGGGGTCGCAGTTCTTGCTGGAGAATCATTTGGCAAGTATGGAGCCGGATATATACGACTCTCCTTTGCTAATTCCACCGAAAACTTACAAGAAGCCATATCTAGAATAAAGCAATTTGTAGAAGCCAACTCCTAATAAAGTTTATTGATTCAACCTACTAAAACTGGCAGGGGCAACCTACGAGGTTTAAAATTCTGGAAGAGTTGGTCCTCCGAATCTGTTATTGCTTTTACACTATCGGGGAAGGTTAAATTCAGTCGTGATAAGAATTGCTCTCGCTCAAATCAATTCGACTGTCGGTGATTTAAGTGGTAACACGGCCAAAATATGCTCCTATATAGACAAAGCCAAAAACCTCGATGTCGACCTAATAGCATTCCCAGAACTGGCAATTACGGGATATCCGCCAGAGGATTTGGTTTTTAGAAACCAGTTCGTTCAAGAAAATATGAAATGTTCCTTGGAAGTTTCACGGCACACGAAGGGAATCACTGCTATTTTTGGGTTTGTTGAACTGGACAACAAACTCTATAACTCGGCTGCAATAGCCAGCGAAGGGGAAATGAAAGGAATCCATAAAAAAATTTTCTTGCCCAATTATGGAGTCTTCGATGAAGAAAGATATTTTGCATCTGGCGACACTTGTCCTGTATTCACCATAAATGGAATAAAAGTCGGCGTAAATGTTTGTGAAGACATCTGGTATCCGAAGGGCCCTACCACCGTCCAACGGGTCGCGGGAGCTGAACTCATTGTTAATATCAATGGTTCTCCTTTTCATGCTGGTAAGCGCGAAGATCGAGAATCAATGCTAATTGAAAGGGCTTTAGACCACGGTCTATTTATCGCATATGTAAATCAAGTGGGGGGACAAGACGAACTGGTGTTTGACGGATCTAGTGTAGTTATAGACCCAGAAGGAAGCGTTATTTCAAGAGGAGAATCTTTCGTAGAAGACTTAGTTATATGTGATATCGACACTGCTCGATTGCAACAGGATAGAGACGCAAATGCACAGGAATTTGCTGCGGAAGGATTGGAGAATGTTGGTGCCCCTGTCCACAAACATATAAGTAATGAGATTCCTCAACCAAAAAAACAGTTCATTCAAAAAAATATACAACCGACTTCTTCACTGGAAGAGGTTAGAAAAGCTCTGGTTATTGGCACAAAGGATTACGTCAACAAAACTGGATTTAAAAAAGTTTTAATAGCTCTCTCTGGAGGAATCGATTCTAGTCTGGTTGCAGCTATCGCTGCCGAGGCTCTTGGTCCAGATAATGTGATCGGAGTATCTATGCCGTCACAGTTTTCTTCCGAAGGCAGTGAAACAGATGCAAACGAGTTAGCCAAAAACATCGGAATTCGAATTGAATCGATCCCCATAAGGCAAATAGTCACCTCAATGGAGTTGGCGCTTCAAGACCAGTTTCACGGGACTGAATGGGGAGTAGCAGAAGAAAACATACAGTCAAGAATACGTGGGAATCTAATAATGGCCATGTCCAATAAGTTCGGATGGATGGTTCTTACTACAGGAAATAAGAGCGAAATGGCAGTAGGTTACGCCACAATCTATGGGGATATGGCTGGTGGCTTTTCCGTAATAAAAGACGTTCCCAAGCTAATGGTTTACAACCTATGTAGACATATCAATGAAATATCTTCATCGATTGTTATACCTCAAAACATTCTGGATAAACCTCCTAGTGCTGAACTAAGACCAGACCAGAAAGATACAGATAGTCTTCCAGACTACGATATATTAGATCCAATCCTTGAAGCATATGTTGAACGTGACAATAGTTTTCAAGAAATCGTTGCAGACGGATTTGAGTCAGAAACTGTCGCCAACATTATTTCACTGGTAGACAGGAACGAATACAAACGTCGCCAGTCACCTCCAGGCATCAAGATAACCCCAAGAAACTTCGGTCGAGATAGAAGAATGCCTCTCGCCAACAAATTTAGGTCGTTCTAATTATTCAGGAAGCCATTTTTCTGAGACATCCAGACACAGCATCCACGATAAGCACTAGTACAACATAACAAGTAAGTAGGACAATCACTTCGTCGTAGTGAAACCAGCTCATGCTCAGTCTAAATTGTCTTCCTAGTCCCTCAGCAGCAATGAATCCCACAACAACCGTTGTCCTAATAACTACTTCCCATCGATAAAGTATGTACGTTAGTAGTTGGGGAAGTACTTCCGGAAACACACCGTATAAAATAATCTGCCCAGAAGAAGCTCCCGAGGATCTTAAAGACCGAATAGATCGTTGGTCCATGTTTTCAACGACTTCCGAACAGAGCCTTCCCAATATCCCAAAATTATGGATGGCTAGGGCTAATGCACCAGCGACTATCCCTGCCTGCATAGTAAACACGATGAGCATTGCCCAAATCAGCTCAGGAACACTTCGAGTAACCGTATACAAAACCCTCAATAAGTAAAATACTAAACTCGCAAATGGCTTTTTGAGAGGTGACTTCCCTTCCATTGCTAAATTTCTTGCACCAGAAGCAAAAGTAATAAGAGCTACTAATCCTGCCAACCCGATAGCAAGAATACTGACCAAAAGGGTACGAAAGCTTAAAAATAATGCGTTGTACCATGATTCGTATGACAAAAACGCAGGGGTCGATTGGCTGGAAATATAGGAAT
>VEXB01000035.1 GCA_009391195.1 SAR202 cluster bacterium AC-647-P02_OGT_505m | reverse complement strand
GAGGCTACAACACACATTCTTGATCTTGGACTTCCGAGTGTGGGTGAAAGGATTTTAGCCTCCATCATGCAAGTTTCTATGTTAATTGGACTAGCATTTGTGGGAGTCGGCGGCCTTCTAATTACCAAGAGTAGAAGACAATAGATGGATCTCTAGATTAAGAGATCACAGGTGTAAATAAAAAAAGCCCTGCTAAGAAAGCAGGGCTTTTTTTATTTACAGGAATACATAACATATGTATATGCCGCTCCCAATGAATATTCCCCATATACTCCTACTAATATTACTCATTATGTTCGCTGTAGGTCTGTCCACTGCTTGCTCCAAAGATAAAGAACCCTTATCGATACCCACACCGATCGTACGTCCGATCGATATCTTAAAAGACACCCAGAAATCAATGTCATCAGTCAAAAGCTATGAATTCAAACTATCCCACCGATTGGGAAATGGATCTAAAATAGACCAATCCCTAACTCTAGTGAATGCATCGGGCTCAGTAAGCCGAAACAACGGGATATCTCTAGAAAGTGACCTTCTCTTCGGCAATATCCCTGTGTCGGCTGGTATCGTAAAAACAAGGGACTCAACATATTTAAGAGATCCACTAACTCAAAAATGGCAAGTCATACCCAAAGGCACCAATCCATTTGATTTCCTAGATCCTGACAGGATGATTTCATCCATTCTTGAGGGAGTAACTGAACCCGACTTACTTTCCGACGAAGATGGATTTTTCAAAATTGAAGGGAAAATATCTACAACATCATTCGACTATATTTTCCAGGACACTGTAAATGAACAGGTAGATTTAACTGTCTGGATAGACAGTGGCTCATTCGTGATTAAAAGAGCCGAAATAGTAGGAAAAATCAGTGAAACTGATCCAGATAACATAATTAGAGTTTTAGAGATATCCAGATATGATGAGGTTCTGGAGATAGTAACTCCGGAAATCAAATAGCATTTGAACGTATCAACAAAAACTAGGAAGTCTCAGCACCTGGCCATGATCGCAATAATAGCCGGTGTGTTCTTCGCTGCCGACGACCAAACTGTGGTGGTCACAATTATTCCCAGAATGATGACGGACCTTAACGTCGGCGTGACAGAATTAAATCAAGTCTCCTGGACAATCACAGGATACTTACTCGGCTATGTTGCTGTAATGCCTGTCATGGGTAGGCTATCTGACATATTTGGCAGACGTAACATCTACATCATGGGAATGCTAATTTTTATGTTCGGATCAGTTGGAACCGCAATGACAGCATCAATGTACTGGCTCACAGACTCAGAAACCTTACGAAATTCATATTTTCATGGTCCCCTCGATTACATTGTCAACGCAACAACAACAGTTGAATGGGTTGTAGTAACCAGAATAATTCAATCCATCGGTGCAGGAGCTTTAGTCCCTGTTTCAATAGCCATGGTTGCAGACATATATCCAACGGGAAAAAGAGCTATGGCGATGGGACTAATAGGCGCTGCCGCGGAGATGGGAGCAGTAGTAGGACCAGTGTGGGGTGGAATGGTGACTAAGTTTCTGGACTGGCAATGGGTATTTTGGTTGAATTTGCCAGTCGCCATTATAGTTTTGCTGGGGATCTGCCTGTCATTTCCCGACGGGAAACGAATTAAAGGAAACATCGACTACGTAGGGGCAACAATGGTAGCAGGAGCCCTTTGCCTGATAACGCTAGGATGTTCATCTCTGGGCGAATCCAGTAGTTATATATATATATACTTTACATTGGGAATAGCTTGCATAGTAGGCTACCCCTTCCTAGCAGCCCGAATATCTAATCCCATTATTCCCTTAGTTCTCTTTAGGAATACGGAGTTTGTTGCATCTAACATCGTAAATATACTTTACGGAGCGAGCTTGATGATTGCCTTGGTAACGATTCCCCTAATGGCAAATACAATTTTAATGAAATCGCCGATGGAAGGTGGGTTGATTCTCTCACGCCTCACGATAGCCATACCAATTGGAGCAGTACTTGGAGGTATCTTAATTAAGAATCTCGACCGAAGAATTCCATCAATAGTGGCTCTGGTTATGTGCGGTAGTGCCCTTCTACTAATGCAATACTGGGACCAAAACATAAAAGACCCGCTGATGAGCATACACTTGATAATTGCTGGATTAGGTTTTGGATTAATCATAGCCCCCGTTACTCTTACAGCTGTTAACTCTGGGGGAGAAACAATGAGGGGCGCAACAGCCGGCATTATCACCACATCCAGATTTATCGGGATGACCTTGGGAATCTCAGCTATAGCTGCATGGGGGTCAGGACGATTTAAAAATTTACTTCTAGGTGTAGAGGTTCCAATGCTAACTGCTGGGGAAACAACTACACAAATGTCTACACGTTTAGATGAGTTCCAAAGTAGCATCACAGGAATTGGCGTCTCTATATTCAGCGACTTTTATCAAACTGCCGGCATTATCTGCATATTGGCAATATTTCCATGTATATTTATGAAAAGCGAGTCGGCTAGTTACTGAATCGCCCTCCGTCAACATTTATTGCTTGACCGGTAATATTATGTGCCAGATCTGATACTAAGAAAGCACATAGGTTACCTATATCTTCAGGAGTCTGTTCTCTCTTCATAGGAATAGTGTCCTGAACAATTTTTTCAAAAAAATCCCTGCCATCTTGCTCACTCACTGAGGCTTTAGAGATCAGAGTTCTCCGTCTCGCAATAGCCTCCCACATTGGTGTCCATAATAGACCTGGGCAAATAGCGTTTACATTTATGCCAAACTCTGCCAACTGTAGGGCACTGGATTGAGTCCAGCTAATAACGGCGGCTTTAGTGGTGCTGTAGTGAGGAAGATCCGGACTTCCTCGTCTGCCCGCTATCGAGGCAATATTAACAATTTTGCCATAATTCATAACTTTCATATGATCAGAAACGGCCTGTGTTACTCTAACTATACCTCTCACATTTACTGAATGTACTTGATCCCAGTCGTCGTCATTGGGGATATCTCTTTCCCACCAATTGGACGCCCCAACAATTCCAGCATTGTTAACTAAGATATCAATCTTTCCAAATGTATCTAAGGCAAACGAAACCATTCTTTCAACATCTCTTTCCTCCGTCACATCTGCCTTATAAGGAACATGATTACCTGCTAAAGAATCAGATACTTTTCGCACGTTCTCAAAATTTTTGTCGACGAGTACCGTTGAAACTCCCGCCATTGAAAGAATTTTCGCAATTCCCATTCCGATACCACTACCACCCCCAGTAACGATTGCAGATTTTCCTTGAAGTTCTATCATCAATAAATCCTCATAGCCCAAAAAAGTCGGAATAGATAAATTATATGCATGAACCAAAATCCAAAGTAGCCATTTTGAGCACTATTTATCTAATTGGAAAACTCTCTCAAAGCTTTTTTGTCTGTACCAACAAAAAGCATACCGCGACCAGAAATTAACGGGCGCCGAATGAGTCTAGGTTCCTGCAGCATTAGATCAATAAGGTCATCATTTTTTAAGTGTTCCCGATCAAGACCAAGTTTCTTAAATGAGGGACTTCGGAACGAAAAAAAATCTTCGGGACTTCTAGATCCAATAATGCCAACTAGTTCATCCCGGGAAAACACTTCCTTAAAAAAGTCTCTCTCCAAAAGTTCGAATCCGGCCTGCGAGAGCTCCGCCCTCACTTTCTTGCATGTGCTTCAACGTCCCCACGTGTAATAAGTAATCTCATCAACTTCCATTATTCTGAAACCCTAATCATATTCCCAATCCTAGCCACAACGTCCAAATCCTTTATATCCTTAAGGGCAGATTGAACCGATCTTTCAGTCGCCCGGTGAGTCATTATAACCAGTTCAGCGGTCCCCTGTTCAGGATCAAAGCCTTTTTGTATGAAAGAGGAAATACTTATCTTATTAAGTGCGAGCGCAGACCCAATTTGTGCCAAAACACCAGGCTCGTCTTTAGCTTCCAATCGAAAGTAGTACTTAGTCTGGAGATCGGAAATAGATTGCACCTTTATTGACTCAGACAACCTCACAGGATCTAGATATGCAGCGTTACCAGCAACATTCCGACCGATATTTATAATATCGGCAACAATGGCACTTGAAGTAGGCATCGAACCGGCACCTGGACCGTGAAATAGTACCCGCCCAGTAAGATCTGTCTCAATTTCTATGGCATTCAGAACTCCATCCACTTTAGCAAGCATCTGATCTTTCTCTATTAGAGCGGGATGAACTCTCGCTTGAACCTCACCATTAATTCGTGAAGATATCGCCAACAACTTTATCGCATACCCTAGTTCATCAGCATATTGAAAATCCTTGGCACTTAAACTGGTAATCCCTTCGCAAAAAACATCAGAATCTTTTACCTGGGCCCGAAATCCAAGTGTAGACAAGATAGCAAGTTTGTATGCAGCATCGATTCCCTCAACATCATTGGTAGGATCCGGTTCTGCATATCCAAGATTTTGAGCATCTTTCAGCACCGTCTTGTAATCAATTTGTTCGGAGGACATTCTTGTAAGAATGTAATTAGTCGTACCATTGATAATCGCCTTGATGCTAACAACTTCGTTTGCTACAAGGTCCCGCATCAGCGGTGATACCACCGGAGTCCCTCCCGCAACACTAGCTTCAAATAGCACCCTAACATCCTTTCTCCGGGCAGCTGCAAATATATCTGGAGCATGTTTAGCCATCACTTCCTTGTTGGCTGTAACAACATGTTTCCCGGATTCAAGAGCCGCTAATATGAACTCAAGAGCAGGATGCTCCCCACCCATAACTTCCACCACAATGTCTATGTCAGTGCGTTCAAGTATTTCATCAAAGTTATCTGTAAATAAATTCTGACCAATTTCAAAGGATCTCTGTTTAGTTTTGTCTCTAACCAATACTGATTTAAGACAAACATTTGCACCAATCTGGTTCGCCAACGAATCAGATTTTTGTGAAAGAGCCCTGGCCACACCAGAGCCAACCACTCCCATCCCTAACATGGCTATTCCAACTGACTTAGTCAAGGTATATCTTAAAAACCACCCAAAATTTGTTGGAAAGGATCCGGAGTTGGTTCCGGAATATCAATACTTATCTTCATTTGCTCAAATATCCAGTTATATATATCCGAGTTGAACACCGCATATACATCGTGAGCCTTCCTTTGTTTATTGACCCATTCCACAAGTGCTTTATTCTTCAACTCATCTCTAACACTTGGGGATAATTCCTTCCCTTTCTGCTTATCACTAATCATGAAGAAATAAAGTTGATTCTTGTTATCAACATTAGGAACCGGATCGCTCATTTCACCCGGTTCTAAATCAAAGAATGAATATTCATAGTCTGGGATAACACCTTTTGCTATCCAACCTATCTCACCACCCCTACGAACGGTCTCAGGAAGATCTTCTGAAAATTCCCTGACTATCTCAAAATATGCAGCCTGATAACTAGAAGGATTGTTAGCTCCTCTTATTGCGTCATCGAACTTGATATTCATAATGTCAATTTCACCCCTTGATGACATAACGAGGCGAAATAAATGAACCTGCTCAGCAATGAATGGGACCGCGTCTCCAACCGAGGTACGAACTTTCTCTCGAAGCATGCTCTTTCTTACCAACTCTCTGTGAGTTGGTTCGTCTATTTGCACAATATTCAAATATGTCGAATATCTTTCCTTCGTCTCGCGACTTATCTGATCTTTATTCTTTCCAAGAGATTCTTCCTCGCTTGGTCTCATCATAATATCGACGCGATTATCAATTTCATCATCAGACACCGTTATCCCCAACGATGGGGCACTCTGCTTAATAATCTCATTTTCAACTACAGTCTGAAGAGACTCAAAAATGTTGGTACTGGCATCAATGGACTCGCCTCCAAACTCAGCACCTCTCTGCTTTATTCTGACCAGTTCCACCAAATCACCACGGGTGTATTGCACGTCATTAACCCTAACTACAAGTTCTCTTGGTGGAAGAACAAATGCGACAACATAGCCAATAGCAAATACCGCCAATATCAAAAAAATGGCGACACCAACTGATCCCATCACCAATCTCTGTCTTCTTCGGAGACGGGGTTGTCTCATAGCCTGATGCCGTCTATCCAGATTATTTCTACTGGATTGACGACTTTCAGAAGCTTTTTTTATTGGATTAGAATCCGCCAATAAACTAACCGTGCAACCTAAATTCAGCTAACTTTCCGCCTCTATATAAAAAAGTCACCTGCAAACACATAATTAGGTCCAAGCAAAACTAACCGTCTGCAGCAACAAACTTATTATGGCCTAATTTCGAGGCCTGAAATTGATAGCAAAAGATCCCTTATGAGAGGAGGTAAAAGGTAACAGTGCAAGCTCACGCGCTTTTTTCACAGCCCTCGCTAGCGCCCGCTGGTGCCGGGAGCATACCCCCGTTTTTCTCCTTGCTTCTATCATGAAACGGTCTGAAAGAAATCGCTTCAGTCTATCTGTTTCTTTGTAATCAATATCTTCAATTTTATCCACGCAAAATTGGCATACTTTTCGCCTCGAAAAA
>VEXB01000034.1 GCA_009391195.1 SAR202 cluster bacterium AC-647-P02_OGT_505m | reverse complement strand
GAACAATAGAACCAGCGAGCGACGATGTTCGCTCGTTATACTCCTTTACAAAGCCCATGATGTTAACACCATGCTGTCCTAAAGCGGGACCTACCGGGGGTGCTGGGGTATACAGGTCAGATAAGTTGGAATTCAGGTGAACTGGAGTATCAATAACTAATATGGTGAAACACGGCAAAAGATACGATGAAGCTTCATCAATCATTGATGAAGATGGAAATTACTCGACAGAAGAGGCTGTTTCCATTGTCAAAAAAAATGCTACCGCAAAATTCGATGAAACTGTTGAGATTCATTTGAGAACAGGGGCCGACCCCCGCCATGCAGATCAAATGGTAAGAGGAGTGGCGCTTCTTCCGCATGGTGTGGGTAAAACGATAAGAACACTCGTTTTTTGTCAGGGCGATGCAATGGAAGTAGCTCGAGATGCCGGTGCTGATCATGTTGGAAACGATGACCTAATAAAAGATATTCAGGATGGATGGCTGGATTTTGATGTCACCATTGCTACTCCCGACATGATGGGAAAAGTCGGAAGGCTTGGACAAATATTGGGACGCAGAGGTCTTATGCCTAATCCTAGGACAGGCACTGTGGTGCCACCTGAAGATATTGGAAGGGCAGTTGAAGAGGCTAAAAGGGGAAGAGTGGAGTTTAGGTTAGATAGGTCCTCCATTATTCATAGTTTGATTGGAAAGGCTAGTTTTGAAGAGCAGCAATTAGTCGAGAACTTGTCCACTCTCATGGACACTATCTTGAGACAGAGGCCTTCGGGGGTGAAAGGGCAATTTTTGAAATCAGCCTTCTTGACAACAACTATGGGACCCAGTGTCCCAATTGATGTTGCTTCTTTGGGGGCTATAACAGTAGAATAGATGTAGTGCCGTAGACCGTGGGTTCCGTGTTTAGCGGATTAAAAATTAGCCTGCATAGGTGACCTTAGTACGATGCCGAAGGGCTGTTCGTTTTAATGTAATCCGGGTCTGCACCCGGATTTTTTTTTTGCCCGGGCAAATTGAGCAGTTCCAATTGGGAGATATTTATGCCCACTGAAGCAAAAGCAAAAGCTATAGAAGAATTAAAACAGTTGATGGAAGACTGTTCAATTGTGATATCCACTGATTATTCTGGCCTGAATGTATCAGATATGAGCGATTTTAGGACCGTGCTCAGAGAAAATGGGATTCAATTCAAAGTCGTAAAAAATACCTTATTAAGTATCGCTGCTGATCAGAAAGAATGGCCTGAAATTAAAGAATTAATAGATGGTCCTACTGGCATAGCTTTTGGCTATGGAGAAGAACAGGTTCCTGCCAAGGTGATTTCAGATTTTATTAAAGATAGTGGAATCGGAATTGAAGTGAAGGCTGCCTTAATAGGCGAGCAATCTCTAGATCCCTCACAAGTAAAACAGCTGGCAGCTCTTCCCGGAAGAGATGAGTTAGTGTCTAAATTAGCCGGCCAGCTGCAAGGCCAGTTAGCTGGTCTGGTATATACACTCAATAGTCCTTTGGTTGGGACTGCAAGGGTATTAAATGGTCCAATTGCTGGGCTTGCTAATGTCTTGACTGGAAGAATTCAACAATCCGCATAATTAAAAATTGGAATTTCATTTTAATATAAGTTAGGAGAGACAGAATGGCACTTTCAAAAGAAGAAATATTAGAAGCGATCAAAGAGCTTCCCGTTATCGAACTCGCTGGTCTTGTCAAAGATCTAGAGGAGGAGTTTGGTGTTAGTGCAGCTGCTGCTGCACCTGTTGCTGTAGCTGCTGCTCCAGGCGGAGCTCCAGCGGGTGGCGATGCTGGAGGGTCTGATGAACAGACAGAATTTACTGTGACACTTAAAGAGATAGGTGACCAGAAGATAAATGTCATCAAGGCTGTCAGGGCCGCAACATCGTTGGGCCTTAAGGAAGCCAAAGACCTTGTGGAAAGCGCTCCTGCTCCGATCAAAGAGGATGCCAGTAAAGAAGATGCCGAAAGTCTTAAGAAAGAACTTGAGGAAGCCGGTGCTGTTGTAGAAGTAGCTTAAGCAGGTTTGCTTTAGCTCTTCACACAGCAGCGTTTGTGATACTGATAGGGACTGATAATACTGTCGTTAGTCCCTATCAGACCAGATAGGGTATTGTTTGGGGCCCTTCGGGGAGCACGCAAATTGAATTCCCTTTATTTTCAGATAACTCAAGCACGGCTTCAGAAATATTATCGATTGGCATCAGATGAGCTGCCCTAATCTGGTCTGGAGTTAGGTTATCGGATTTCAGGTATACGTCGGATTTGATCTGTATCTGCGCTTGGATTTGGACCTGCCATTGATCGTGCCGGTCATGGCCAGGAGACTCAATTAAATTTAGGAGATCCTTTGGGGAATTCTTAGAGGAAAGGAGTTCTTTGTAGAGCCCATGGTCTGGAATTCCATCAGAACATTCCGATGCGCATATTATGCCTCCCCCGGGCCTAACAATTTGCGAGGCTGCTGACATTCCTTTAACCGTTTGATAAAGGTTCATGTCGAGGGGATAGCCACTGTTAGTCGTTACCACTAAGTCAAAAGGTTTATCAACTTTTTTCATGGCAGTTCCCTTTGCAAATCGGCACGCCGCGCGGTGTACGTCGAACATATTTCCAGCATATACGCTAGTGATTCCGTGTTGCTTGTTTATTGTGACATCGAGACTGAAATCTGAAGGCACAATGTCGGATATTTCTCTGATAGAGTCATGAATTGGATTGCCTTCTGTGATTCCCCACCTAGAGTTTGGGTTAGCAATCATTTCAGCGTTGTGAAGCTTCATGATTGTCTCGAAGCCCGCGAGCCCCGGAGCGATCATTTTTGGACCACCACTGAAACCCGCGAAGAAATGTGGTTCTACGAAACCTGTCGTTATCTTGAAGTCGCATTCCAACCAGTTTTTATTTATAAGTATTGGTATGCCGTTTGAAGTTTCACCGACTAAGTCGATGTTTTTGGTATCGAAGGCGTCATGATTAATTATCCTGCAGCCATGATTAATGACTTCAGAACCGAGCATAGATCCCAATTCCGATTTATCGTTTGATCTATGGGTACCAGTTGCTATGAATATAGTTATGTCCTCTGGTTTTAAATGAGAAAGCTCATTCAATATGACTGGAATGACCCGGTTGCTTGGCATGGGCCGTGTAATATCGCATACGCTAATCCCAACTGTTTGGCCTTTTTTAACAGATCTCCTCAGAGGTTCAGAGTTCAATGGATTCCGAATCGCTGTTTTTAAAGCTCCTGGTTCATCAGGTAGAGCGGGTAGATAATCTGGTTCAATAACTACAACATTTTCAGGAAGATCTACGCAAAGGCCATTTTTACCGTAGGCAAGTTGGATTTTCACTGTTGGGATTAATCCACTACGTCTCTCAGAAGGGCTTCGCACAAGTGCGCTGCGTCTACCAAGTCTGGTATGGTCACGAATTCTCTGACTGTATGCATTCCATGGTCAGCCATCCCTACGACCACTGAACTAATTCCATTCAATCGGAAGACATTTCCATCTGTACCACCACCAGATGGTTTCATGGTGGGATTTAAACCTATACTTGCTAGCGCATTCTTTGTTCTTAGAGTAGCTGGGTCGTCGTCGGTTAAAGTGTAAGTTTCGAACTCTGTATGCAGGTGGTCATCAAGCAGAGCTTCTGGGTAAAGATCTTGCACCTCTTTTAGAACGTCGGAAATTTGTACTCGAAGACCATCTAAACTTTCCAAGCTGGTGCTTCGAAATTCTCCCCTTATGGTGGTGTTTTCGGGAACAGCATTTCTAACAGTGCCACCTTCTATATTTCCTACATTAAAGGTGGTGTTCTCATCGAGTCGTCCTTGTGGGAGTCTTGATATGATGTCTGCAGCTATGTGTATTGCTGATAATCCTTTTTCGGGTTCCACTCCTGCATGGGCAGCTCTTCCTGTTATTTCTATGTCGAAGCCTATGTATGTGGGACTCGAAGCCGTTATCTGGCTTACTGGCCCTTCTCCGTCAAATACGATCGCTTCCTTAGCAGTTATCAAGGTGAAATCTAAGTTTCTCGCTCCAACGAGACCAATCTCTTCTTCTCTTGTAAAAGCCAGTTCTACAGGTCTACAGTCGCCACCATCCTCTGACACTGACTCAAGTGCTTCCAGGATAGCGGAAACCCCAGCCTTGCAGTCTCCTCCGAGAATTGTAGTACCGTCCGATACAATCTTGTCCCCTTCAACACTTGGTTTTATCCCACGGCCCGGCTCTACGGTGTCTAGGTGCGCCGATAATAAAATTGGATCGCTTCTACCATCACTTGCGATTACATTGCCATAGGAATCTCTTTTTGTTTTAAAGCCCAGATTTTCTAACCTCTTTATAATCTCCTTGGCCATCTCCTCTTCTTCACCCGATGGGCTGTCTATACTGGCTAAATCGCAAAAAGTTTTTACTAGACGGTCCCTGTTAATCATGCGCAAAATACTCCTGTTTGGTGGTAGACATTTTATGATTCTATATGTCAGACGTCTATGTTAATGGATAAGGGTATCTTTAGCCTCACAGTTACAAATTTTGGATATACGCAAACTGACTTGTAATAAATAAAATTTATGCCTTCGCCTACGAACATAGTATTAATTATGTTATGAATAATATTTACTTATAGTAATCTATTCTAGGCTCGATTTCTTATTATCTTTTGAAGGGACTATCCATGTTATTGAAGAAAGTTTTAGTAATTTTTATTTCACTTCTATTAACTTCTGGCGTCTTTTTTTCATGTTCGTCAGACGATGAAATCAAAGACTCGTTTGTAATTGCTGGTATACCAGACCAGAAAGTGTCGGATCTTACTCGGAGATATTCGGGGTTGACTGATTATCTATCGGAGGAACTTGGAGTAGTTGTTCAGTACCTACCGACTACCGATTATTCTGCAACTGTGACAGCGTTTGCCCGTGGAGATGTGCACATGGCTTGGTTTGGTGGTTTAACGGGAGTACAGGCGAGGTTGGCGGTGCCAGGCTCAAGAGCGATAGCGCAGAGGCAAAGAGATACCCAATTCCATACTGTTTTTATTTCTAATAAAAATGTAGATGTAAGTGCACTTCAAGATCTTAAGGGGCTTCGCTTCGCTTTTGGTAGTGAGAGTTCAACCTCAGGACATCTTATGCCCAGGCATTTTCTTTATGAAAATGGAATAGATCCAGATTCTGATTTTGACGGACCACCTATATATTCGGGTTCTCACGACCAAACTTGGCTTTTAGTGCAAGGTGGTGCAGCTGATGCTGGGGCACTCAGTGAGGCTGTTTGGCAGAAAGCACTTTCGAGTGGGAAGGTGGATGAATCGCAGATTGGATTATTTTACGTAACCCCACCTTATTTTGATTATAACTGGACTATTCGTCCAGATGTTGAGGAGAAATTTGGGGATGGCTTTATGGATCTAGCAACCGATGCCATTCTGAGAATGGATGAGACTGACCTACTTGAACTTTTTTCAGCCGAGAAATTCATAGCTTCAGAAAATGGGAATTATGCGGAAATAGAGAATGTGGCAAGAGCTTTGGGGATTTTGAAATAGAAAGTGATATGACACTTGCTTATAGGGTAAACGACGTTAGTTTTGAAGCAGAAGGTAACAAGATAATTCAACACGTATCGCTTTCGGTAAAGACAGGTGAACGAGTAGCGATACTAGGTGCTAGCGGAGCGGGTAAAACAACGCTGCTTCGGTTGCTTGCAGCCCAGATAAAACCTAACACAGGAGAGATTTTTCTTTATGGGGAAAATACCAGCGATTTAGATTCTGGAGAGAAACTATCAAGGTATGTGGGAGTGATCAATCAACAATATGATCTTATCCAGGAACTTTCGGTACGAAATAATGTAATGGCAGGAAATCTTGGTAGGTGGGGAATGTGGAGGTCTATGCTTTCACTACTGTCTACCATTGACTCGGATATTGGGACAAGAGCATTAGAAAGGGTGGGGTTATCCGACAAGACCCATCAACGTTTATCCCGACTTTCCGGTGGCGAGCAACAAAGAGTGGCAGTTGCAAGATTAATAGTCCAAGATCCTCTTCTTATAATCGCGGATGAACCGGTGGCATCGTTGGACCCAACTAGAGCTTTTGAAGTTATGTCATTGCTTCACAATATTACATCCCCAACCGATAAGACTTTGATATCTGCTTTACATTCCTACGATTTAACGACTCATTTTTTCGAACGAGTGATAGGTTTGAGAAGGGGAGAGGTCAGCTTTGATATGCCGGTAAAAAAATTATCGAAAGATGATTTGGAAAAATTATATTCAGTCGATCAAGACGATTAAGGGTGTTAGTGTCGTGAGGTTCGCTAGGATGGTTGTGAGTGGTAGATCTCGTGTCGCCATAATCTTGGCTACAGCTTTTCTGGCAAGCGTTTATATTGCAGACTGGAACCGTGCCATACCTAGAAGCTCCGGATTCTCAGGTATCAATGAAATATTGAGAGGATTTTTACAACCTGATTTTAGTCAAGATTTTCTGATTGTAGCTATAAAGGCTACATGGACGACTATTACATTTGGTACTTCTGCGATTTTTCTAGCCCTAGTTATTGCTATACCTCTGTCATTTGTAGCTTCAGGCACTTTATTTAGATCTGCGGTTGCTCGTATGGCTTCCATTACACTCGTGCGTTTCATTCTGGCATTAATTCGTTCTATTCATGAATTGATATGGGCTTGGTTACTGGCGGTTTTATTCGGGTTTAGCCCTATTACTGGAGTTTTGGCCCTCGCTATTCCCTATAGCGCGATACTTGCCAGGGTATTTTCAGACTTTTTGAATGACGTTCCAGATGCTCCTCTGAGAGCTCTTCGATCTTCTGGAGCCAGCAATGTACAAACTTTGTTATACGGGCGAATACCCATGGTCTACAAAGATATGCTTAGTTATGGATTTTACAGATTTGAGTGTTGTCTCAGGTCTGCAGCTGTCCTTAGTTTTATAGGTTTACAGGGAATTGGATACCAGATAGAAGTGTCGATGCAAGATCTATATTTTGGTCAAGTGTGGGTTCTTATTTACTTTCTTATTCTCCTAATTGTTTCTGTGG
>VEXB01000033.1 GCA_009391195.1 SAR202 cluster bacterium AC-647-P02_OGT_505m | reverse complement strand
TGCTAGTTTCCAAAAATTCGATATTAGAAGACCCCGGTTGGACCCTATAGCGTTAACCACTTTAAAAATGGCTCTTGAAGTTTCTGAAAATTATGCGAAAACCCTAGAAGTTGAAGAGCGAAACTGGCTCACTTTTGTGAGCAAAAACAACAACACTGGGGTTGGAAAAACCCATTTGGCGGCTGCAATAGCAAATGACTATATCGCTCGGAGTGGCAAAGTATGTTTTGCCGATGTTACAGACTTAATTTCTGTGCTTAGAGAAGGATCATCCCGTTTCAGCACTGTGGATTCATTCACTATCATGGAACAGGTGAAAACTACTCCATTACTTATATTGGACGGACTGGTAAAAGAGAGTGAATGGGCTCAAAGAAGGTTGCTGGAAATCATAACCTATAGGCAAAATCACATGATGCCAACTATCGTCACAACCAGAATAGACTTAGAAAAGGAAGCCGCGGAAGGTAGTGAAATAGCATCTCGAATTCAGGATTCGAGACTCGGGCAGGTGTTTGAATTAGACGTCCCAGGTTATCGATAGGTAGAGGCAGTTGATTTGAGAGTAGAAAATTGCGTTTTCTGTGAAATAATCTCTGGTACATCTCCAGCAAATTTCTATCACAAAGACGAACAATTCGTGGTTTTCGAGAATAACCTTCACTGGTACAAAGTCCAGCTATTACTTGTGCCGAAGAACCACATGAGTCAACACAAAATGTGGTCAAGCTCCGGGTTAATTGAAGAACTATGTATGTTTGCTAACGATATTGGCAAACGTGAATGTCCAGACGGCTATCGAATATTTTCCAATTTTGGGGATCATGGCATGCAGTCTCAGTCCCACGCCCACCTGCAGATACTAGGTGGAGCTCGCCTTGGTCTTTATGTGAATGGGAGACCCCCATCGAATGTATCTGAAAATATGCAGCAGTGAATTCGTTCAATTAGAACAGCTTTTAGGATGGCTGAAATATTCCTTTCTCCATGTCGAATATCCCATCTCTTCCCCCGTCACCACCCATCAATATAACCACACATGAAGGATCACCTCCCTCAGCCCATTGGCGATGTATGTTACGAGGAGAGTCATACCAATAGCCAAGATCGCCTCTTTCTATGTGGTGATCGGAAAAAACTTCAAGCTTCACATTTGAATCATCAGATCCGTCGTCAACACGTCTGTACACTGTAAATCTTTCTTTACCAGACCATCCGCACTCCAAACCCCAGCGACTGTGGGCGTGAACCGGAGTGGGCTCTCCAGATGGAAATTGTGCGACTATCAGGCGAAACCTTCCGCGAGGATCCTCATGGAGTATTCTGCCACCCAAGCCAGTACTTCCCTGACTTACTGCTCCTTGAGTGGTCAAGTCCCCTCCCTCTCGAACCAATCTTTGAAGTTTTGTTCCCAAAGACCACTGCATTTCCACTGTAACACCACATTCGTCAATTGCACTATTTACATCTTCTACAAATTGTTCCAGCAAATATTCCAACCAAGACCTCCCATAAACCAATTTTTTAAGTCTCCATCTGAGATTCTACTGCTATAAAGATTACCTTGCTCAATTCTGATTTAGATCGACTGGAGAGCAAGATTCAAGTTCTGCTAAAATCAGGTTCTAAAAATCTAGCATGGATTTTGTTGTCCAGAACCATAATACAGTGGGAGAACTCAATGTCACCGCTTAACGACCCAGTAATCACTGACACGGCTTTCACGATAGATACTTCTTCAATCAAATACGGCCCAGGTGTAACAGGGGAAGTTGGATATGAGATGGCAAGATTAGGGGCTAGAAAAGTACTGATCGTAACCGACGGCAACATAGTCAAAACAAATGCAGTACAGCTCGCTCAAGACTCCTTGGCATCGGAGAATATTCAAGTCATCACATATGATCAAGTACGAGTTGAACCAACTGATGAGTCCTTCAAAAATGCTATATCATTTGCAACGGAGGGTGATTTTGACGGCTATGTTGCAATTGGAGGAGGCTCCACAATTGACACAGCAAAAGCCGCTAACCTCTACGCTACATATCCAGCCGACTTTCTGACATATGTAAACGCCCCGATAGGACAGGGTCTGCCAGTCCCAGGACCACTGAAACCTCTCATAGCCATCCCAACCACGGGAGGTACAGGGAGTGAAACCACTGGAGTGGCAATCTTTGATCTTTTAGATATGAAGGCAAAAACAGGAATAGCCCACAGATCTTTACGGCCTGTCATGGGACTAGTAGACCCAGATAATGCAGGAACAATGCCCAAAATGGTTCAAGCATGTAGCGGATTAGACGTCCTTTGTCATGGTTTAGAGTCATACACAGCAATTCCGTTCCACACTAGAGAAGCACCTGAGAATCCAGGTTTGAGACCCTCATACCAGGGTTCGAATCCTATAAGTGACGTTTGGTCAACCAGAGCAATTGAAATGTGCACCCAAAATATAGTCTCATCTGTTCATAACAGTGATGACTACGAAAGTAGAAGTCAGATGATGCTAGCTGCGACATTTGCCGGAGTCGGTTTTGGCAATGCTGGATGTCATCTGCCACATGGAATGTCTTATCCAGTAGCAGGTATGGTCGAAAAGAATTTTGTGGAAGGATATCCGGAAGGCATTCCAATCGTTCCTCATGGAATGTCAGTAATACTTAATGCACCAGCAGTATTCAGATTCACAGCACCCATGAATCCGGAGAGACATTTACAAGCGGCCAGACTAATGGGGGCAAACGTGGAAAACGCCAATCCCGAAGATGCCGGCGATATATTGGCAGATGCGATTATAGATCTAATTAGAAAGATAGATATACCAAATGGCCTCAGTGAAGTCGGTTATTCTGAAGCTGACGCCGAAGCACTGGCAAAAGGAGCTTTGCCGCAACATCGCGTGATAAAACTATCCCCTCGACCTGTTGAAGAAAAAGATTTAAAGCAACTCTTTATTGACTCAATGACTTTATGGTAGAGCCTTAGAGCTAATTGCTATTCAATTGCTCATCGGCCCAAAGGATGATTTCTTCGGTTTTCTCCCAACCGACGCACGCATCGGTTATAGAAACACCATAGTCAAGTTCAGAAGGGTCATCACCCAAACTTTGACTCCCCGGATTGATGTGACTTTCCAGCATAACGCCTACAACACCAGCATTGCCGGAAACCCTTTGTCCCACAACATCCTCAAAAACAGCAGGTTGTCTCTCATGATCCTTATTAGAGTTTCCGTGGCTACAGTCCACTACCAAATTCGCTGGCAGTCCACCATCGCTCAGATCATTTTGGGCCAACTTAACCGATTGCTCATCGTAGTTCGGCCCGCTTTTACCTCCCCGCAAAACGAGGTGACCATCAGGATTTCCTTCAGTCCGAAGGACACATACATGTCCATCTGGTCCAGTCCCAACATAGGAGTGTTGCTTGCTCGCTGCCGAAATACCGTCTATTGCTGTCTGAAAACTACCATCGGTTCCATTCTTGAAACCCACAGGTATACCAATCGCACTTGCCATCTGCCTGTGAGTCTGGCTCTCAGTGGTCCGAGCCCCTATCGCTACCCAGGAAACCAAATCCTCTATGTAATGGGGTACAACTGGATCTAAAAATTCACTGGCGGTAGGGATACCAATTTCATTTATCTTCTGAAGAAGACGTCTACCGCGCTCTAAACCGGCCGGTATATCAAAGGTTTCATTCAAATTCGGATCATTTATAAAACCTTTCCAGCCTACAGTAGTCCTTGGTTTCTCAAAATATACTCGCATAACTATATAAATTTTTTTACTCAGAGAATCCCTAAGCTTAACAAGCCGATTGGCATAATCAAGAGCTGCAGATTCATCATGAATCGAACAAGGACCCGTTATTATCATTAACCTGTCGTCCGTACCATTCAAGATATTCTGAATAATCCCGCGAGACTCTTCGACGGTCTTTGCTGCTGCCTCGCTTCTTGGAATTCGATCCACCAATTCTAGTGGACTGAAAATACGAGCAGACGAAAAGCCTAGGCCTTCTACGTGGCTTTTTTGATGGGTATTCATATAATGAATTTCTCCCTAAGTGAATATTAATTAACTCCAAACAAGCAAAGAGGGCCTCGACCACTGCCGGCCGAGGCCCTCTTTGCTTCTGGCATCCTATCTACGCCAACAAGCAGTGCCTCTCAGGCAGGGCTTCGGAGCCCGTAAAATAATACTTAGTTAATCGTACAGCATGTCTCATAGCGCGGTGGATAGTATACTCTGAGCAATAAGCTGTCAACGAAATACAAATACTATAAATTCCTTCATTTAAGATTACTTCCACTTGAAATATATATCGATTGAATCCCAAACAAATCCTTGTTGCATGGTTTCCAGAGAAGCAACATCTGCAATAAGGATTACGCCCACCAAATCAACCAACTACAACAAATCCTATAGTCCGAGTAATGGTGGCATGCGCCTAATAGAAGGTGGAAAGTTTCTCATGGGTACAAACTATAAAAACGGGTTCGCCGGAGATGGTGAAGGACCCCCTAGAGAAATTTATATAGACCCGTTCTATATAGATGCAACAGCAGTGACAAATGTGGAGTTTACAGAGTTTGTTAACGAAACGAAATACAGGACTGAGGCGGAGGAATATGGGTGGTCCTTCGTTTTTCATATGTTCATAGAAAAACAAGTGAGAAATGATTCCACTCAGTCTCCTCCTAATACCCCTTGGTGGAGAAAGGTCGATGGAGCTTCATGGAAATACCCAGAAGGGCCAGGATCAGGAATAAGAAATAGAATGGCACACCCCGTTGTTCACATTTCATGGAATGACGCAACCCAATACTGCTTATGGTCAGGAAAAAGGTTACCAACAGAAGCAGAGTGGGAGTTTGCCGCAAGAGGCGGTCTGAGCAAAAACATTTATCCATGGGGAAACAAATTGTACGGCTCCAATGGCCAGCATCTTTGCAATATTTGGCAGGGTGAATTCCCTATAGCCAACACAACACTTGACGGCTACGAATCCACTGCTCCGGCAAATGCATATTTTCCCAACAAATTTGGTCTCTTTAACATGGTAGGAAACGTTTGGGAGTGGCAATTTGATTGGTTCACTCCTGATTACCACAAAAGCGGAGATATAAAAAATCCGAAAGGGCCAGAAACAGGACACTCCAAAACCATAAAAGGCGGCTCATATCTCTGCCATGATACCTATTGCAACAGGTATCGTGTCGCTGCCAGAAGTTCTAATACTCCTGATAGTTCCGCAGGAAACCTAGGGTTTCGAGGCGCATCCGACGCCTAATCCACCCTATATCCGTATATCAATTCCATTTTGGTAATTATGAAATTATCTTATACTTAATGAGGTTGTCGTAATTTCTTCCAAACATTCGGAGATGTTTTCCAAGATGGTTCAAAAAATGACGAGTGACGAAATAAGAGAAGCATTCCTTTCTTTTTTCGAAAGTAAAGGACATCAAAGGATACCAAGCTCGTCCCTTATTCCTGTGGGTGATCCAACATTACTGTTAACGATAGCCGGAATGAACCAATTCAAAACCTATTTTTCTGGACAACAGAGTCCACCAAATAAACGTCTGACGTCTGCCCAAAAATGTTTCCGAACACCAGATATAGACGTTGTGGGCGATGCAACTCACAACACACTGTTTGAAATGTTGGGAAACTTCAGTATAGGAGACTATTTCAAAGAACAGGCTATTGCCTTCGCCCTAGAATTCGTCACTGATAGATTAGGTCTCAGCGCAGAAAGATTTGCAATGACGATCCACGAAACTGACGATGAAGCCTATCAGTTGTGGCAAAACGTAGGGGTTCCTACGGACAAAATTTATCGATTCGGTGACGAGGATAACTGGTGGGGCCCTCCTATACATGGGGAAGAGGGACCATGTGGGCCTTGCAGTGAACTCCACTATGATTTCGGGGAAAAAAGAGGTTGTTTGAGGGAGGACTGTACGCCCAACTGTGAAAACCAAATGTCTACTGGAGAACAATGCAATAGATATGTTGAACTTTGGAACCTAGTTTTCATGCAGTTCTATCACCATCCCGACGGTAGTCGAGATCCGCTGCCAGCGCCCAGCATCGATACAGGAATGGGCCTAGAGAGAGCGACAATAATCATGCAAAATGCAGCCACTATGTATGAGACAGATATTTTTTCGTCCATGGTAGATCAAGTATCCGCCATGACTGATGTTACTTATGGCGAGAACCTCGAATTAGATTATGCGGTAAGGGCAGTTGTTGAACATTCTCGAAGTTCTACGTTTTTGACCGCTGACGGGGTGGTACCCAGCAACGAAGGACGTGGTTACGTTCTAAGACGAGTGATACGTAGGGCGATAAGACTAGGAAGAAAAATAGGAATTGAAAGGCCTTTCTTGGAGGAAATGGCCCAATCGGTAATCTCCAAAATGGGTGAATCATATCCTGAACTTAAAAGCCATAAAGACTTCGTACTCACCGTGTTACGCCTAGAGGAAGACAGGTTTCAAAGAGCGTATGAAAATGGGTATCTAATGTTAGAGCGTGCGCTAACTGATTCTGAAACACTCTCGGGTGATACAGTCTTCCAACTTTGGGATACTTATGGATTTCCCGTGGAGATGACACAGGAAATAGCATCAGAACAGGGTAAGTCAGTAGACATGGAAGGTTTTGAAACTGAGATGGAAGCCCAGAGGGAACGTGCGAGATCTAGCTCACAATTTGATGGAGATCAATCTCGCATACGGGTTTACGAAAATCTTGGTGTAGGACAAACAGGGTTTGTTGGCTATGAATTTATTTCCGGTCATTCGGTAATAGTTGGAATAATATCTGACAATCAATCAATTGAATCTGCGTCAGAGGGTCAAGATGTCGAAATTGTCATGCAAGAAACTCCCTTCTACCCGGAAGGTGGAGGGCAAGTGGGAGACGGCGGTGACATTGTAGGAACACAGGGACAGATAGAAATAACAGACACCAAAGAAGCTATCCCAGATGTCATAGTTCACTACGGCAGAGTAAAAGAAGGTTTTATAACAGTTGGGGACTCAGTCGACTCCTACGTCGATCCGACACGACGCCAAGATACGGCACGAAACCATACGGCAACTCATATGCTACACGCCGCACTGCGACAAGTTTTAGGCCCTCATGTTAGACAAGCTGGCTCCCTAGTTACCGCGGATAGATTACGATTCGATTTCAGTCATGTACAGGCTGTCACCGATGAAGAAATGTGGAGAGTTCAATCCCTGGTTAATGAAAAAATCAGGCAGAACGCCAACATAGTCAGAAGTGAAAACACTTACACAGCTGCAGTTGAACAAGGAGCTCTTGCTTTTTTTGGTGACAAGTATGGTGACAGAGTCCGCCTCGTCGAAATCGCTAATGGCGGTCGATTCAGCTT
>VEXB01000032.1 GCA_009391195.1 SAR202 cluster bacterium AC-647-P02_OGT_505m | reverse complement strand
ATTATGTAATAGAAACTCTGGAAGGTGAAGAAACGTCGCGATTCAATGACGTGATCGCTGCTCCCAACGGGAGCGTTTTTTGTGGAACTATGTCCACCACGGAAAACCCTGGAACTCTCTACCGACTGGACCCTGATGGTTCCATCCAACCGGTCATAACCGGAATCGGAATATCAAATGGTCTGGGATTTACAACAGACTGCGAATGGATGTATTACACAGACTCCACTGCTCACACGATATATAAATACCGAATTAATCCAATTAATGGAGAACTATCGGAACGATCGGTTTTTATAACCACCCCCATTAATGAAGGGATACCTGACGGCATGACAGTTGACTCAGAAGACCACGTATGGTCAGCCCGTTGGGACGGCTGGGCCTTGTACAGATACAGTCCAGACGGGGAGCAGGTGAACAAAATAGACTTCAACACTAAAAAGGTCTCCTGTCCTACCTTCGCTGAGAATCCTTTGAATAAAGAGGACTCAGGCAATTCTTACACTGACATGTACGTGACAACTGCAGGTGGTGACAACCCTTCAGAAAACGGATTGCAAGCTGGAGCTTTGTTTCGATTTAACCCGGGAATCTCTGGAAAACCAGAGTTTAGGTCTCAAATTTTTCTATAGCGGACCATCAATTCAATTTGAGATGGTAGAATCGGCAATAGTTAAGATCTGAGATTAGTAGAATCTCGGGTTGACCATATAAGTCTATAGTGAGGTTGTCAGATAACATGTCGGGACATTCTAAATGGTCCACCATAAAGCATAAAAAGGCTGCCACGGATGCGAAGAGAGGCAAGCTTTTCACTAAATTATCTAAGGAAATAATAGTCGCTGCTAAAGTGGGGGGAAGTGACGCTGACATGAATTTCCGGCTTCGCATGGCAATCCAAATTGCTAAAGACGCAAATATGCCTGCAGATAATATCGACCGAGCTGTCAAAAAGGGAAGTGGAGAAGGCTCTGACGGTGAGGCAATGTCTGAGATTACTTACGAAGGGTATGGGCCAGGAGGCGTTGGCATAATGCTTGAAACTTTGACAGACAATAAGAATCGGACTGTTTCCGATATACGCTCCACCTTTTCCAAAGCGGGGGGTAATATGGCGGAATCAGGAGCTGTTGCCTGGCAATTTGAACAAAAAGGGGTAATAGTTGTTGATGTTGAGGAGGACAAGGCAGAAGATTTAGCCCTTATCGCAATAGACGCAGGAGCGGATGATTTTGAAACTTATGATGGAACATTGCACGTATATTCCATACCCACATCCTTGATGGAAATTCGATCCTCATTAGCAGATAACAACGCTGCGATAGCGTCCACTGAACTCTCTATGATCCCCAGTAATACAATAATGCTAGAAAGCCGTAAGGCAGTACAGACCTTAAGATTACTAGACACATTAGAAGACCTTGACGACGTTCAGAAAGTGTATTCTAACGCCGACTTTCCCGAAGATGCTCTGGTAAGTTTTCAGTCAGGCTAAAGGATAAAAAGTCTTTGAGGGTACTTGGCGTCGATCCTGGAACGATTAGGATGGGATTCGGGGCCGTGGACTCAATATCTGGTGAATTAGCCACTGTAGCTCATGGTTGCCTCACTCCACATCGTTCGTTCTCAATAGAGAAGAGGCTTCGTGAACTCTACAACGAAATAGAAGTCATTATTGGGGAGATTAAACCCGACGCAATAGCGGTTGAAGAACCCTTTGTGTCTAAAAATCCCAAGACGGCAATCGCTATTGGTCAGGCTCAGGCAGTGGTTCTTATAGCCGCAGCACAAAAAGAAATATCAGTTTTTAGATATGCGCCTAGGGAAATAAAAAAGGCTGTGACAGATTATGGCGGCAGCTCCAAAGAACAGGTTGAAGCTATGGTCAAAATATTGTTGGGTAATATAGAAATCAATGGCCCCGATGATGTTACTGACGCTCTAGCGGTAGCAATTTGTCACCATAATGCGACGATGTTAGATAACCTATTTTTGGAGTAGAAATGGTCAACACGCTCATATCTGCGATCAGTGGAAAAATAGAATCAAAGGGTCCTGAATACGTAGACATAATTGTCTCAGGAGTCACTTTCAGGATAAGTACACCCACTTCCACCATTGATCGAATAGGCGATTCGGGAGATTCCGTAAAACTTCTAACTTCATTGCAACTGAGACAAGACAGTATCACTATGTACGGATTTGCAACCGAAGAAGACAGGATGGCGTTTGAGGCGCTAATCAATATCAACGGAGTAGGACCACGATTAGCCATCGCAGTTCTTTCAACTTTCGACGCGGGCACGATGGCCGCGGCAGTACAGTCAGAAGATACAGACTCGTTTAAGAGAGTTCCTGGAGTGGGAGCTAGAACTGCTAGCCGAATTGTTTTAGAACTTAAAGGAAAATTAGATCAATCCTGGTCTATCCCGGGAGGAGCGGAAATTGTAGATGACGTCTTCGACTCACTCACATCCCTGGGATATTCAGTACAGGAAACGCGTAGAGCTATCACATCAACAAATACAGGAGAAAATGACAGATTAACTACTGAGGAAAAACTCAGGCTTGCTTTGCAATTTTTGACATCTCAGTAGAAGGTGTTTCTTGTGACTATTAACTATGACATATGGGCAAACCTATATGACACAGTATATGAGGATGTGGTTGATGACATCCCATACTATATCGACCAAATTAAAAAACCCGACTATGAAGTGCTAGAACTCGGATGTGGAACTGGCCGAGTTAGTATACCCATAGCAGAAATAACATCTAATTTGACTGCACTAGATCTATCAACCCAGATGGTCACTATACTCAAAGAAAAATCAATGCAAAGAGGTCTCCTTTTAGACTGTGTCATAGGTGACATGAGATCTTTTGCACTAGATTCAAAATTTGACCTTGTTATTATCCCGTTTAGAGGTTTTCAATCTTTGCTTACGGTCAGCGACCAGGAACAATGTTTGACAGCAATACACAAACATCTAAAACATGATGGTAAAGTGATCGTAGATATGTTCTTTCCGAGCTTGGAAATGTTTGATCAAGACAGTAGGGTTTTCTACGACGTCAAAAAAATATATGACGAAGCCTCGGGAAGATCAACTTTGGTTAAACATAAATCCAGCTTCGATACGCATACGCAAGTGATACAAACAACATTGGTAGTGGAGATCTCTAGAGCTGGGACCGTCACAGAAACAAGGTACGCAGATTTTCCACTTAGATATACTCATCCTAGGGAAGCCGAGTATCTCTTTTTAAATAATGGTTTTATGACCAAAAATATAATCAATAACTTTACAAACTCTGTCGAATATCAAACTAGTGAAATGGTATTTGAACTAGGAAAAATAACGTGACCGTTGACAAAATTTAAGATAGTTTCAGATTTTGGTCCCACTGGTGATCAACCCACAGCTATCGATGAGATGTCTTCAGCGATAGATGGAGGAGCAGGCCACCAGACCCTCATGGGTGTTACTGGCAGCGGCAAGACCTTTACGATGGCATGCGTAGTAGAAAAAGTTCAAAAACCAACTTTGGTAATCGCCCATAACAAAACTCTCGCTGCACAACTCGCTACAGAATTTAAAGAGTTTTTCCCGCAAAATGCTGTCGAATATTTCGTTAGTTATTACGATTACTATCAACCAGAGGCTTACGTTCCCAGAACTGACACGTATATAGAAAAAGATGCCGATGTCAACGAAGAGTTAGATAAACTCCGCCATGCGGCGACAAGAGCACTTTTGACTCGTAGGGACGTTTTGATAGTGGCTTCCGTTTCATGCATTTTTGGTCTCGGGTCCCCTGATGAATATGAAGGATTTGTTGCTTCCGTCCGCAAAGGAGAAATTAGAAATAGAAACAAGTTGATTCGCCAATTGGTAGATATGCAATATGAACGTAACGACTACGACCTGGCAAGAGGTAGGTTCAGGGTAAGAGGAGACACTCTGGAAATTATGCCAGCATACGAAGATCTTGGAGTCAGAATAGAATTTTGGGGTGACGATGTAGAGAGAATCATCCAACTAGACCCTTTAACTGGAGAAGTCCTGTCTGAAAGAGAAACAATAGAAATATTTCCAGCCAAACATTTTGTCACCTCTCAAGAAAAACTGAAGAATGCAATCGCAGATATCCAAGATGAACTCGCCCTTCATTTAAAACTTCTAAAAAGCCAAGGGAAGATATTAGAAGCACAACGACTAGAATCGAGAACAAACTATGATCTCGAAATGCTGGAAATTGCAGGCTATTGCGCCGGAGTAGAAAACTATTCTAGGCACCTCGCACAAAGAGCAGCGGGAAGTACTCCATATACTCTAATGGACTACCTACCAGACGACTTCCTCCTTTTTGTAGATGAAAGTCACATGACGATTCCTCAAATAAGGGCCATGTATAAAGGTGATCGTTCAAGAAAAGAGACCCTAGTCGAACATGGTTTTCGCCTACCTTCCGCCCTAGATAATCGCCCTTTGAATTTTGAAGAGTTTGAGGACCGAGTCAGTCAAGCCGTCTATGTCTCAGCTACCCCTGGGCCATATGAAATGGAACACAGCGAAAAAATAATTGAGCAAGTTATACGTCCTACAGGGCTTACAGACCCCGTTATAGAAGTAAAGCCTGTAGATGGTCAAATCGACGACCTTTTGTACCAGGTGAATCAGCGGGTTAACAAGGGTGAACGTTGCCTAATCACAACCTTGACAAAAAGAATGTCCGAAGAGCTGTCAGATTACTTAAAAGAAACCGGCATCCGAACCCAGTATCTGCACTCTGAAATAGACACTCTAGAAAGAAGTGAAATACTTAGAGATTTACGTCTCGGAGTTTACGATGTTCTTGTTGGTATCAACTTGCTAAGGGAAGGTCTGGATCTCCCCGAAGTCAGTTTAATAGCTATCTTAGACGCCGATAAGGAAGGGTATCTAAGATCCACAACCGCTCTCGTTCAAACCATCGGAAGGGCAGCGCGACATATTGATGGCAAGGTAATTATGTACGCTGATGTTGTCACTGATTCCATGAAACGGGCAATAGATGAAACAGAACGACGGAGACAGATCCAGGAATCGCACAATCGTGAGAACGGTATTACGCCCCAAAGCATCCGAAAAACAATACGTGACATTACAGAAAGAGTCCGAGCGATTTCAGAGCCGCAATTAGATCATTCTATATCTGGAGATGACCTTCCCAAGGAAGACATCACTCGTCTTATAAAAGACTTGGAATCTCAGATGAAATCCGCTTCTAGAGATCTTGAGTTTGAAAAGGCAGCGCTACTGAGAGATCAGATTGTTGACTTGCGTAAAGTACTTATCGATTAATATAAAACTAATGAGAACCACAACAGATCAAAATTGACACCCTAAAGATTGGGTAGATACAATCTATTCATGACCAGATCAGTCAAGAAGACTGTTGGGATATCCGAATGCAACCAAAAATGTTCTGAAGTCAGGTAGTGAATAATGGCAGAATCTGCGACTGTAACCCATGACGAAGTGCTAGAAGCTTTAAGGGATGTATATGACCCTGAAATTCCCGTGAACATAGTCGATTTAGGACTTGTTTACGGTGTCGAAGTCGACGACGGCGACGTTGACGTCAGAATGACTTTAACTTTTGCAGGATGCGGAATGGGACCGTATATCGCGCAACAAGCTGAATGGCGCCTCGCAGAAGTTGAAGGCATTGAAGATATTAACGTAGACCTAGTGTTTGACCCTCCATGGACTCCAGACATGATCACAGAAGAGGGTAAAAGACTATTGGGTTTAGATTAACCATATAGTCAATAACCAAGTTTCCTTGTAAATTCCCATTGGGAGTATCCTATGAGCCAGCAAAACCCCGCACAGGCACGCGCCCGTATAGAGGCGATGAAACGCCAATTCGAACAGAAACGCCAGATCGACGAAGCATTGGCGGGCATAAAAAACAAGATCGGTGTTTACAGCGGCAAGGGCGGAGTTGGAAAAACAACTATCGCTGTAAACCTAGCCGCAACATTGGCAAATGACGGTGCTCGTGTAGGCATACTGGACGTTGACGTCGATTGTCCAAATGTAGTTCGTGCAATCAACTCTTTTGATCAACCAATGGTCGGCGAGGATAAAAAAATGATCCCGCCCGAAAAATTTGGTGTCAAAGTTATGTCGATGGCTTTTTTCCAGGAAAACGAAGATGAGGCAATTATTTGGCGTGGACCCATGATTCACAACGCAATCAATCAAATGCTTCAATCCACAGATTGGGGTGATCTAGACTATCTGATAGTTGACTTACCGCCTGGTACGTCCGATGCTCCTCTGACAATAATGCAAGTCCTGACCATGGACGGTTTTATAGTGGTTACTACCCCACAGGAGCTGGCAAAGGTAGATGCAAAGAGAAGTATAAACATGGTCCGAAAGCTACAAGTTAATGTACTTGGAGTAGTAGAGAATATGTCAGGTGGCGTGTTCGGAGAAGGGGCGGGCAAAGAAATAGCAGATGAACTGGACCTAGACTTCCTCGGCGCAATTGGACTGCGATCTGAATATCAGGACACATCTAAGCCTACTTCTCTCTTAAGCAACGACGTTCTTAATGAATATAGAAGTGTTTCAGAGAAGGCGTTGGCCGTTCTATCCAGCACTTAGGATATGAATAAAATAGGTCAGAAGTCCTTTTACTGACTAATTTGGGTAGAAATACTACTGTACTGCTCGTCAAGCGATTTTTTTCTAAATTCACCAAAGGAGATATAAAACTCCTGCAGGTTCATACCAGCATTTCTCCTGAAAGATTCTTCATACCCATAGTTCTCTAAGTCATCCCAGTAATTAACCATCATGGCATCATGAGATGAGATACTAATTGCATAAGCCACCGCCCAGGTGGCAAGTTCATAACTGAGTGCATGTCCCAAAGCGGCAGACTCCTGATCATTTATATCTTTTTGTTCTGGAGTCGTGTGGTCATCAATAGACTTATTTGGATATGCGGCAAGGGCATCCTTTGCAACATTCATCCGTTCTTTCATCTGAGTTTCCCAATTCATCCATCCTTCCAGTGACGATACCCTTACCGCTGCATATTCGGCAGATCCTTCTAGCAGCCAAACAGGCCCCGTTTTGCGAACTACAGAGGGTGGAGAAGCTGAACCAAGGATTCTCACACTGTGAGAGTCTTGATAGGAGTGAAAATATTCGTGGGCAGTTACTTTTCTAGGGTCGCTAAACAGTGACCTTGCAGGCGCGACCGGACTCTGGATAGGGTTACTATACAGCGCGGTACTACTATTGATAATGTAGCCATTGCTCTGGAGCTCTGCACCACTTTGGTTAGCGCCGCCACTGGCTGTGCCTTCCAACCCACCAGAAACTCTGGACTCACATATATCCTTATCTTGCTTAACATGTAACCCAGCAGCCACATACCTAAATTTGCAAATATCACTTAATACTTCGTCTTTCGGTGACACTGCTGGATCCCAAATTATATATCCTAAATAGCTTTGTATTCCGCCAGATGGACCAAATTCCGGCCACGTTACCGTCAATTCAGGCTCGTAAACAGGGTATCTTCCCACTATTGCTAGTAATCCATCTACAGCCTTTTGAACATGTGTGTCAGTGACACCTTCATATGTCAATAACTCTATACAAAACGCTGTTTCTGAAAAACGCTGATCACATATGTCAGTTCCCGCCACAGTTTTTGAAGGAATTTGATCACCATTCACATGAGTATAAATAGGAGTTGGAGTCATTGTGGGAGAAGGAGTGGGCGTGTGTGGAATTAACGAAGCATCTATTTTTATGGAATCTTGTATTCCTTGAAAAACAGGTACGTAATCTTCCAGGTAATCAGGATTAGCACCGAAAGTAAAAATACTAAAGCCCTGAGCAGCATTCTCGATAAAAACAAACTGGCGATATGCCCTCCCCACAGAACCTGTAATTATTTTCATATTGTTTTCCTGGGTGCTGTTCGTTTCTGAAAACAATGGCTTGTCTCTAAACCAGTTTTCAACAAAAGAGTCCAAAGTCTGAGTGGAAGATGTCACCTCTGAGACCACTAAATTCGCGTCAGCCCAAAAGATTTGCAATCCACCAGATTCAACTTTGCGCTCCCAAGTCTGAGGCAAAACAAATACCAACCCATTATCTCTGCTTAT
>VEXB01000031.1 GCA_009391195.1 SAR202 cluster bacterium AC-647-P02_OGT_505m | reverse complement strand
AGCCAGAGCAACGGACATTGCTCTACCCATTCCTTGAGCAGCTCCAGAAACTACCGATACTTTCCCAGACAGATCAAAAATCTGAGCAGCCATTATTCCTTCCTAGACTCATCGTAATCACTCTTAGCTGTTTCTAATCCCTTTATTCTCCCAGCCAGTAAGGGCTTCATCCTTTCCTTTGCCCATTGATTTGAAGCTTCTATAGATCTCACCGATCCTTGAAACTGCGGCATAACATATCTCGCGATAAGCTCGTAGCTCTTTAACATAGTTTCTCGCGGCGCCCAATCAACTGTCTGAATAAGAAAGCCCCCAAAACCGCCACTTTCTCTAGCAAGCTGATTAATACCCTCTATACAGTCCTCTGGACTACCGACAATCCAGTACCCATGCTCAGCCATCCAGTCCACAAGATCTTCATCCGCACCATTGAATACAGGATCCCGACCGTTGGTACCTTCAGAATATTCCCTAAGAAACTGACTCGCCCCTACCCGTACATCGTCCCTTGCCTGTTGCGTAGTTTCAGCTACATGAACAGGAACTGTTAATCTCCATTCTTCCCGCCTAACTACTTTTGAATGCTCTTTGGCCGTTTCTTCGGCAATATCCCAGAGTTTGCTGTAATCAGCTCTTCCAGCAGACGGGTCACGTGGGACGGTTATTGTCAAAACAGATGCGCCATACTTACCGGCTAGTACTACACCAGAGGGAGATTGTATTGAAGCCACCGCAATGGGCATATACGGGCGCTGATAAGGTTTAATCTGGAGCAAAGCCTCGTTAAGTTCAAACCATTCGCCTTTGTACGTTATTGGATCGTCTTCAGTGAACAGGCGGAGAATAATGGCAAGCGATTCCTCCATTTTCCTACGTTGAGTGGCTGGATCAATACCCATCATATAAGCGTCTGTGGGCAATGCTCCAGGCCCAACACCGAACATTATGCGACCCCGCGTCATATGGTCCAATTGGACCATTCGATTCGCCACCATGAATGGGTGATGATAAGGAAGGCTGACCACCCCGGTCCCTAATTTAATATGCCTCGTCCTCTCAGCAGCCGCTGCGATGAACAGTTCTGGGGAGGAGATAATTTCCCACCCCGCGCTATGGTGCTCCCCTATCCAGGCCTCATCATATCCAAGCTCATCGAGCCATTCGATTAGTTCCATATCTCTGTGAAAAGCTAATGTCGGGTTTTCTCCGACCCTATGAAATGGTCCTAAAAATATGCCAAAAGTCATTCTCTCAGGAAGATTCATTATGTCTCACCTCTCACTCGGTCATAAACGTAGATCTATACAAAGAGATATCTACATTACTTCTTAGTTATGTGCACCACCTTTTTATAGGTAATCACGCAACAAGTAAAGTGCTGGTTTGTCAGATAGAATATCGACCTAGTCTGAAAAACTTGGAAAGTACATATGTGGCCAAACAGTGAAAAACAAAAAAAGATCGTAGAAACTGCAAAATCTATAGCCAAAAAAATTGCTCCAACTGCCCAATATCATGACTTCAACGCAACATTTCCAGTGGAACACTTCCGTCTGATAAAGGAAAAGGGCTACCTTAAAGCATGCGTCCCAGAGAAGTACGGAGGTCTTGGTCATGGGATCACTGACATGGTCCTTTCGCAATATGAGATTGGAAAGGCTTGTGGTTCTACCGCTGTTGCCGTTGGAATGCACCATCAGGTTATGGGAACCGAATCAGAATCAGATCAATGGCCAGAAAATATAAGATCCACGATTTTCAACGATGTAGTTCAGTCAGGAGCAATAGCCAACAACATAGCTTCCGAACCAGAACTTGGAAGCCCTCGTGGAGGAGGCCGCCCCTCTACATCACTGACAAAGTCAAGCAACAATGAATGGATTCTCAATGGAAGAAAAACCTGGTCGACGTTATCTCCGGTTCTAACATATGCCATGACACTAGCGGCAGTTGAGGACGGCAGCGGCGATGTTGCCAAAATAGTGGTTGAGATGAATTCCACCGGTGTAAGTATCGAGGAAACCTGGAACTCAATGTCTATGAGAGCGACAGGATCTCACGACATAATATTTGACAATGTGAGAGTTTCTGAAAACGACTTTATATCTCGTTCAAATCCTAAGAATAGGACATCTATTTCCCCGAACGGGTCAGCATGGTTCCCCATGCTATTGAGTGGAGCAAATCTGGGAATAGCCCACTCAGCCCGGCTATATGCAATCAAATTCGCTCTGAACCGCAGACCAACGGGATCACAAGCCCCAATTTCTGATATTCCCCATATAAGAGAACAGATAGCAAGAATGGAATCTCAACTATTAAGAGCTAGAAGAAATCTTTTCTCTTGCTGTGAAGATTGGGAGAAATACCCGTATGACAGGGATGATTTATTACCCGAGATATCTATCGTAAAAGTACAAACCATAGAAGCCGCGATATCTATTACAGATCTCGCGATGAGAATAGTTGGAGCAGTTGGGCTAGACAAAGACAAACCATTGGAGAGATATTTCAGAGATGTAAGAAGTGGAATATCGAATCCACCTATCGAAGCAAGGGCCCTGGAACAGCTGTCATCTCATTTACTAAGTACTATAGACGAAACGACATAAGATTCTATGTGGAAGCCAACAAGGTTCTACTGAGCAATGTTAAAAATGGAATCAGTTCTACACACCCTACCTTCATCAACCAGTTTATCTAGATGGCGTTCAACATTACTTTCCGCGGTTGGAATTAATCTCTCATCTAGGTCCGATGGATAGATCGAGGACCTAATATCACTGATTGAAAGTGCCCCTTTTTCAAGAGCCGCAAGAACTTGTCTTTCCCTACTTAGTCTATGGTCTAGCTGCCACTGGACGAGATCTTTACCCTTCGGTGGTGGCACAACAGGACCATGGGCCGGACAAACCGTGTCATGCTCATAAGTTGTAATCAATTCCAGGGACTTCATATACGATGTGAGATCTCTGACAGAAGTCGAACTTGCACCCAAAACCGCATCTCCAGTGAACATAACCCCGTCACATGCCAAATAGTAGCAAACGTGATCTACTTCGTGACCTGGAGTGAATATGACCTCCAGATCAACGGATCTGTCTAGATGAATTTTTTCTCTATCCTCTAAAGGAATCACCATGCTTTCGTCGCCAAGTACTCTTGATAGTTTACCGACAAGATCTGGATGACACCGAACCGGACAACCCACTAAATCTTGAAGCCTGTCTAATCCCCCGGTGTGATCCCCATGTCCATGAGTAATTAAAATAGCTTCTATAGGAGGTTTCCCAAGCTGGACATAGTATTCGATAATCGATTTCGTCCACTTACGTTCGTAATCCCCAGTATCAATGATGACCATTTTTTTTTGAGGATCACCAACAAAATAGTTATTGCTACCTCCAGGATGAGAGGGAGCCCCATCGTCAATATGCATCGTATAAATGTGTTCAGATGTCTTGCTCAAAGTCTTATGTCCTACTTTCAGAATTACGGCTAATCATACAAATCTCACTGATACAGCACCCAGTCTGTCAAAAATAGCTTCGAAGAAATCTCCAGGCTCCGCTGGAACAGCTGCAACAGGCGTACCTGATATAACTATGTCTCCAGCTTTAAGTCCAATATCGAAGTCCGCCCACCTGTTAGCAAGATTAGCAACCGCCTGCGCGGGATTGCCAAGAACTGCTGCTCCGGCACCTGTTGATATAACTTCGCCGTTCTCCTCAAGAACCATCCCTACCAGCCTCAAATCTAGATTATCTGTCCTAGTAAGTTTTCCACCAAGTATTACTATCGCTGCGCCAGAATTATCGGCAATATTGTCTTCAATTCTAGATATGGGAGTTTCATACCTAGAATCGGCTACCTCGAATGCAGGCATTACTCCTGCGGTTGCCGAAAGAACATTCCCCACAGTAACTCCCGGTCCCTTTAAATCATCGGATAATAGAAAAGCTATTTCTGGTTCGACTATAGGACGAAACATACTGTCTATAGATATAGAATCGCCCTCCGGAATCACCATGGAGGCAAGTAAATGCCCAAATATGGGTTCATTTATGCCAAATTTTTCCTGATTAGCCTTTGAGCTAAGACCAATTTTACCTCCCACAATCACGTCACCTTCAGCTGTCATTTTTTTTATAAGTTCTTGTTGAATGCTATATGCCCCATCCACAGTCAGATCATTTATTGAAAAGGTAATTGCTGGGGTAGGAACACGTCTTTCCCTTGCAACGAAAAGACTATCGGCACTTGTAATCATTGATTGCTTATCCAACATTTATTGCCTCCAGACGACTATCTATACTATTTTCACTCAACAGGTATGGCTATTGAGACTCTCGGAATCTCGCCAACTGCTCTCGTAGTATGCCCTTGGCCATCCAAATCTTCGGCAAGCATCATATCTCCAGGGCCCAATCTGTAAACAGTTCCATCTCCCAATCCTATTTCAACCTCACCTTCAAGTGTCACCAGAAACTGTTTGCGGGGAGCAGTATGCCAATCGATAAAATTCCCTGGTTCGTGTTTCCTGAATACTAACCCAGTAGCCGGCATCTCATTGGGAGGTTTATATTCCTCCATGTGAGATTGCCCGTCAGGGCCTGTAAATAATCTATAAAAAGCCATGCTGTACCTCCCTTGTTCCTTACAGTGAATATAAAGCTTTACCAATTACCTAGCAGTGAGGCCTCCATCCACAGGTAATTCGGCTCCGGTTATATATGAGGCCTCATCAGAGGCGAGAAATAAAACTGCATTGGCAACTTCTCCAACAAGTCCCACCCTGTTCATGGGAACATCCTCCAGCATAATTTTCCTAGTCTCAGGGTCAGCAGTACCAACTGAAGAAACCATTGGTGGCATTATTCCAGGGTGAACGGAATTGACTCTTATACCTTTTTCCGCATACTGCACTGCTGCCGACTTCGTCATTATCCTTACCGCCCCTTTAGAAGCGTTGTATCCCATATGAACATAACTCTGTCCAACAATGCCGGATATGGAAGATATATTTACTATTGATCCTGACCCACTCTCACACATAGTAGGGAGTACGCTTCGCATTCCTAAAAAAACACCACGCGAATTAACATTCATAAGTCGATCATATGCCTCTAAGCTCATAATATCGGGCTGATACGAACCGCTTATGCCTGCATTATTTACCAGAATATCTATAGTTCCAAACTGTTTTAACACGTCCGCGACTACTACTTCCCATCTTTCTTCATCGGTTACATCAAGCTCCATGAAAATGGCGTTACCACCAGTAGATTTGATCTCATCTACAACCTCCATTCCGTCTTCTATTTTCATATCCGCCACAACAACATTAGAACCCTCAGAGGCAAATAATGCTGACTCAGCGGCCCCCATACCACTAGCACCACCAGTGACAATTGAAACTTTATTTTGCAATCTCATTTCATACTCCTCCAGAGTCAATTATTCAATCGATTGGTAGGCACCTACCTTTGAGGACTCATCAATGAAACACCTCCGTCTACAATTAACGAAATGCCAGTTACCCATCGGGATTCATCACTTGCTAAATACAAGGCAGCATTGGCTATGTCCATAGGTGAACCTTCTATCCCCATAGGTGAAGATATTCGACGCAATTCCCTGACCTCCTCAGTCATATTGACTGAAGTCATCGAGGAAAATATAGGTCCAGGCAAAATACAGTTAACCCTTACCTTGTCAGCAGCATGGTCAACAGCCATAGCCTTTGTCAGTGCTATAACAGCACCCTTAGAAACCGTGTATGGCGTGAGACCTCTAGGCCTAATAGCTGATATTGACGAAATATTAATCACTGTTCCACCACCAGACGAAGCGATTTCAGGTATCGCGTATTTGCTGGTAAGCATCATCGACTTTACATTTACGTCCATTACGTGATCCCACTGTTTGGCTTCAACCTCCACAACAGTCCCTGAACCTCCTACACCAACATTGTTGTGTAGTATATTAAGATGGCCGTAAGTATTGACCGCCAACTCAACCATCTTCTGGCAATCCAATTCGTTTGACACATCCCCTACATAAAAGGAAGCTTCTCCACCTTGGTCTGAAATCTTCCTAAATGTTCTGGATAGATTTTCCTCTTCGGAATCAACCAATAAGACCTTACACCCTTCTCGTGCAAACAATAGAGCAGTAGCTTGACCGTTGCCGATGATCTCACCACGTGAACCTGCTCCAGTGACTACAGCTACCTTTCCAGTGAGTCTTCCTATCCCATTACTACTCATGACCGTCACCCACTACTGGGCAATATACCCCCCGTCAATAACTAGCTCAGTACCAGTAACAAATGATGCCTCATCAGACGCCAAAAAAAGCACTCCATAGGCCACCTCAATTGCCTCTCCAGTTCTACGTAAAGGCGTTTGGGCCACATACTGATCCCTTGATCCAGATGACGGATGATTTGATGTAGTCATAGGTGGCATGAAACCTGGGTGCACTGTGTTCACTCTCACTCCGTAAGGACCATATTTGACTGCCATCGCCTTTGAAAAAATCCTGACTGCACCCTTGGAAGCATGATATGCAGGATGTCCATATTCGCCCCCTACAAATCCCATTATTGAAGAGATGTTTACGATAGAACCACCTCCCTGTCCTTTCATAACTTCTGCAGCGGTCTTCGTGCCTAGAAAAACGCCCGTTGCGTTAATATTCATAATATTTTCCCAGGCATCTGTTGCCAGATTATCTTCAACAGAAGTGCTGCTGATCCCAGCGTTGTTTACCAACACGTGCAAACCTCCGTACTTGGATACAGTGTCCTCGATCACAGATTTCCATTCCATTTCAGAAGTCACATCGCAATGCGCGTATTCAGCCTTTCCTCCCTCGGACAGTATTTCACTTACCACTTCCTCTCCAGAGTCACCCTGTATATCGCAGACGATAACCTGGGCTCCTTCAGAAGCCAAAAGCTTGGACTCCGCCGCCCCCATGCCATTACTAGCCCCTGTAACAATCGCTACCTTACCTTCGAGTCTTCCATTCAAAGTCATAACACATACTCCTAGCTGAAAGGTTGAACAAGTTCTATCAAAACCTTGTCTGGGCCCTCAATGTAAGCCAATTTAGTCCCCCCAGCAATTTCAGTAATTGGCAGAACAATTCTTACTCCAGCGCTTTCAAATTTCTGTATATCCGATTCGATATCCGTGGTATCAAAGCCAAAATGTTCAAGTCCGAGCCTATTCAGTTCTGCTGGGACTGTGTCTTCAGAGGAGCCCTCAGGTGGCGAAGAGATATTTAGTCTCACCGGTCCACCAGCGTCCATGCTGACAGTAATAGTTCCAGGCATTACTTCTCGTGATGACAGTATTTTGGCATTGAAGAATTTCTCATACCACTTAGCTGATTCATGTGGGTTTTTCGCCCTGATATGTACATGGTTCACTGAGTAGGTCATTGATTTTCTCCTTCATTAGGTGGGATTCAGCTCAATCAAGCTGAATCCTACAGACGCGTCTACTTGGATCGCAACAAAACCATAAATAGTTTTCGTGAAAGGTCAGCCCATGCAATTCTGGTTCTTTCACCTTGATTTCATCCATCACAACTCCAGAATCTGGTTCAAGTTTATGAATAATACCGCTAGCTCTATCGGCACACCATAACCCTTCTCCATCCCAAGCTAGTCCATGAGGGGCAACTCCTGGAGTAGGTATAGACTTAATAATGCGTCTGGTAGATATATCAAACAAATAGTTCCTGAGAGCAGGCTTCACAGAAACCCAAACTGTACTGTTATTCATCCATTCCAGCCCGTGGGGTCTTATGTAATCGGGCCCTGAATCCCGAGGGTCCACATCATTCAGACCTGGGGGATCAAAATACTCTATCGTGCTTCCATCTTTCTCTAACCTATAGATACGCGAATTATGAGTTGATGAAACCCACAATTCTTCTCGAATCAGCGTGATACCACTAGATTTATAAGTTTCCGTCTCAACGTCTACATAAGGCTGTCCAGTTTCATAGTCCAGAAGGTATACATGATTATTACCTGCATCTATTACCCAAAGTCCTTCGCCAGAGGCTTGCAGCCCATTGGGTCTAGGACCTGGGGTTGTCCACATATCTTCTATTTTGTGCACGACAATCTCCTTACCTTGCCCAATAATTCACCGGAAGGTTATACAACAAAGACATCGTAGTCACATTGGTCTCAATCAAATTTCCTCAGAGAGTGTGTAACTCCATTAGCTGGGTCCAAATCAACAATTATCGAGGAAAATTTATCCGCATATATCCCTGCGGGAGCTCCCGAATAGAATGCGGGAACAGCTCCTTGCGAAACATCCGTATAAACATCCCAATGGCCAAGGGCGAGATAATGGCAGCTCAGGGAGGATATGTCGGAAGGAAATATTAAAGATGATCGTCCGCTCGCAGCAGCTTCTTCATCAAAGTGTCCGTGTGCCAGTCCTACAAGCCACTTACTCTTAGAAACCTGCGGCATTCCGCTTACAGGTTTAAACTCGGGACTATGTTCATTCATCGCCTTGCCCCAAAAGTCTATTCCAGGAAAGGAGAATACCTCACCTTCATTGTTACTAAACACATAGAGATTTGACGGCGCTTTTGAAAACAGATCACGCTTGTACAGGGAATTCTTATCCATAAGGTCATGG
>VEXB01000030.1 GCA_009391195.1 SAR202 cluster bacterium AC-647-P02_OGT_505m | reverse complement strand
TGACACCTACAGCACCGTGACCAAATGGTCGTCTTCGATTCCAACTACCTCAGATATCCCCGCGATGCTGCGAAGAGCATTTACACAACTACGGACTGGACGACCTGGGCCGGTATTACTGGAACTACCAAGTGACATTCTTCGCTCCGAATTATCAGACGATATACCAACAGACTATGCCGTAGTTAATGGAACACGATCGTCCGGTGATCTCCAGGACATAAAGCTCGCAGCAAAGATGCTTCTAGGGGCTCAGCGACCTATCATCCAAGCTGGACAAGGAGTTCTTTACGCAGGAGGATCCACTAGTGAAAAGCTTCAAAAGTTAGCTGAGCTAACAGGAGTGCCAGTAATGACATCCATGGCGGGGAAAAGTGCGTTTCCTGAAACTCATCCTTTGTCACTTGGTACAAGAAGTAGCTCGACCACCGACATGGTTGTTCATTTTCTCGATAAATGTGATCTTATTTTTGGAATAGGAACAAGCTTCACTCGAATCCACCATGGGATGGATAAATTTGATGATAAAACTCTTGTCCAAATAACGAACTGTTCTGACGACTTAAACAAAGATTATGACGTTGACCATGCTGTTCTTGGAGATGCAGAACTAGTGCTTGAATCACTAATATCAGAAATCGAGCAACTCCTTGATTCTAGATCAGAAACACAAAAGTTTGACTTTACTGATGAAATTCATAAAGTTAGGCAGGACTGGATGAAGGAATGGAGTCCTCTGTTGGAGTCTGGGGAAACTCCTATTAATCCCTACAGAGTAATTCATGAACTGTCACTAAACACCGACCCAAGACAAACCATCGTCACCCATGACTCCGGCAGTCCGAGGGATCAAATAATTCCGTTTTATCAAGCCGTCAACCCAAATGGATTTATAGCCTGGGGAAAATCAACTCAACTAGGCTACAGCCTTGGGTTGGCAATGGGAGCTCGGATGGCAGAACCAACAAAGCTGTGCGTAAACTTGATAGGAGATTACGGTTTTGGAATGGTTGGTTTGGATGTTGAAACCTGCGTTAGAGAAGACATACCTATACTGACAATCATCCTCAATAATTCCGCAATGGGAATCTATCGACCTCATAACTTCCCAACTGCTAACGACTTATACGGCACAAAATACACCGACGGAAATTATGCCCAGGTAGCTGAAGCAATGGGTTGCTATAACGAACGTATAGACAATCCTGAACTAGTAGGTGCCGCCATACAAAGATGTGCAAGTGTCGTAGAAAGTGGAAAACCCGCCGTTTTAGAAGTAATGACTAAAGAAGAACCAAACATGCCACACCGGATGTTTTAATCTAGGAAATTAGGGGAATTTATATGCCATACAAACCATTTGATCTCTCCGGTAAGACAGCCCTGGTGACGGGCGGTAACAGTGGAATAGGCCTGGGAATGGCCAAGGCCCTTGCTGACGCTGGGGCGTCCGTGTGTATCTGGGGAACCAATCCCAGCAAAAATGAGTCCGCTCTCTCTGAGCTAAAGCAAAGGTCTGACAATGTCCACTCCATACTTTGCGATATATCCGATGAGTCCGCCGTCAATGAGGCCTTTGCCCAAACCGTTTCTTTGTTGGGAAAAGTGGATGCCTGCTTCGCCAACGCCGGAGCTGGCGGAGGTGCTCCATTTCAGGAATTTCCTACAGACGTATGGAAACGAGTTCTATCAATAAATTTGGACGGAACATTTTTCACCTTCCGGGCTGCCACCAAACATATGATTGAGAGAGGGGAGGGAGGACGTCTTATCGGCACCTCAAGCACTTCTGCAATACATGGAGCGGCCGGAAACGAAGCATATGCAGCAACTAAAGGAGCAATGCTTGCGATGATTCGTGGGCTAGCTGTCGAGATGGCCCGCTATGGGATAACCGCAAATTCGATTATCCCGGGATGGATCGAAACAGCGATGACATCAGTCCGAGTTGGCGACGAAAAGTTTGAGGATCGAGTTATGAAAAGGGTTCCAGTCCGAAGATGGGGACAGCCTGAAGACTTCGGTGGCCTTGCCGTATATTTGGCTAGTGACAGTTCTTCATATCAAACCGGAGAAGAATTCATTGTAGATGGCGGCTACACCAGATTCTAGAAAGTCACTATTGGATTAACCGGAGACCCTGTACCACCGTTGATGACAAGGGGAGCAATAGTGATATGGAACTCGTACTTTCCGTTTCTCTTACACGCTTCTGCGAGGGCGTCAAAATTGGCATTGTCTAGCAAAGGCATACCCATGTGAGGAATAGCTACTTCGTGAACCGCTATTCGTGCAGGATATTCCTCTGACCTAAAGCCTGTTTCTTGGAGATCCCATCCAAGAATCGCTGCGTCCGTATCATACAAAAACTCTAGAATGGAAGGAGCGTTCCCTGGAGTCTTGGGAGGAGAGGTGATCTCATAGTCCGGATTCGCAGCCCAAAAAGCTGAATAACCCGAACGAACTAAAACCGCGTCACCTTTACGGGGTGTCACACCAACTTGGTCAGCCCAATCTTGTAAATCCCATCCTTCAACAGGTCGTTCGTATTCGACGAAATCCGTACCCCTAAGTTCTGGAATGTCATATAGAACACCTCTTGTGACAATACCAGACTTCCAATTATCCACAGAATGAGATTTCGCCCCTGTCTCTGTAATCAAAGAGGGGTCGGCACCGTTATACAACTGTCCTCCATCCTCAATCGGTTCAGTAAAAAAATGGCAAAGACTGTCTATATGTGTATTCACATAACCGTGGTAATAGACGCCTATATAATCACCTGATCCGGTTTGACTAACAGACATTACATGGTCTGCCGGTCTTGGATTCCTTTTGGGGTTTCCCACCACTTTTTCAGTAGCAATCGGATTAGCACAGGAAACGGTCTCGCCCGTTTCGATCAAACCTACAGCACTAAGCACACTAGACTTATCAATATGATTGAGGGTTCCTGACTGATCAGCGTCTCCCCAGCGTCCCCAGTTATTAAAACGACTCTTATACTCTAAATATTCTGCTGCTGTAGCCGGTTGCCGGTCTGATAATCCCATTCATTTCACCTCTAATCACAGATAATTTCGGATATATTACACCCCAAAAGTCAATTTACATGTAAAAAAGAGTGAAATTTACGAAAACCTCTCTGAATTTGTTACCATCCCATGTGGTTATATCAAAACAAGTATGAGGTGCGTCAATGATCGATTTATTTTCAATAGCTAGGACAGAGGCAGATGGCGGTGACTTATTCGGCAAACTGTCTGAGTTATTTGATCCTTCTGACATAAAGCCAGATGGGTACCCAGATGCAGTAGTCTGGCAAGGTGGAGACCATAATTCTAATGTAAATCCTGTGGCCCATTCTCTTACTGATGCATACGCTCTTTTGGGAACAATTGCTGCCACGGACATATTGGGGCTCCCGTTTTATGGTGTGCCAATGTGGTCCCAGTATCGCCACGACACTGAACTTGAGGCGTTGAGTTGGTTTGGCAATATGCCTTGTACTTCAATTAAATGGTCAACAGCTGGAGATGCGTATGTTAACGACGGGAATGGCAACAAAGTCGTCGTTATGGGCAAGTCGGGTAATGCACCGCTCAGAACCCAAGCAGGCGTTTACTGCAATGTCAGACCATATGGACCTATAACCGTAGTTAGATGCATGCCCTGTCTACCTTATTCTCAGGATAAAAATGTTTTTGGTATAGATGAAGACGGTATCGTTCATTCTGAGATGAATACACCGGCCGTTCAAATGGCATACGCAAATCGTCTCTTTCTCAAAATGGTTCACGAAACAGGGCGCATTGGGCGAGTGGCTATGAAGCCTACACAAGCCATGGAAGACGGAATCAACGCTGGTTTGCATTCCTGGTTATTACAGGGGACAAAATTTGAGGTGGGCCGCAAATATGCAGTCGACCCTTATGTGGAGCACAAAGAGCGAATTGACCAAATCGCTAAACTACTTCCATCAGATTTTAAAGATGGAATGGAAAACTGGGGAGGGAGGATAGAACAGCATATTTCTGATACAAACTACGGTCTCCTCATGTGGGATCTTATCGAGAAACAAGAAACTATCGTGTTAGCCACTGACCTTGACGGTGACCGACTAACTGACCTACTGGCTGACATTTCTGACCCTCTTAGAACTTTTGGTGGTATGGTCGCTAAACACCTTGGGCAGGAAGTAGACATGCGAAAAGTTTGGGGCGACATGGGTTACACCACAGGCAACGGCCGCGATATGACGTCGGTCATGCACAGAATGGACGGTCCACCTATTCACGAACAAACCCTAGGTTCTGCTGACGCCATGCTACTCAGACTGCTTAATGGCGATGAATGGGTGGCAGGAACGAAACAGCCATATGACCCGAGGATACACTTTGTCTTGATACGTGATGCTTACATCGACGCGAATCCAGGAAATGCCGATCTCAAGAAATGGTTGGATGGTGCCCTAGATAAGTTTGATGAAATTTATAGTGGAGACCGCCCAGGGTTCTTAGAGGGGTACAAGTCTCTCAAAGAAGCAATAACTCCATGGGGAAACTAGAATTCATATTGTAATTAACCTGTTAATTTACGGGTAAGGTACAGGCCGATACCGCAGTTGATTAAGAACCTGGATGTTCAGCAAGAGATGAATAACTCTTCTTGCTAAACATCCAGGTCACTCCGATATTCGGTATCGGTAATAGTTTTAGGAAATTACTGCTATACCATCAATCTCAATCAATAAATTAGGCCCATCAAGACCTGCCACTTCAACTCGTGTGCTAGCGGGAAGATTATCCCCAAAAAATTCCATCCTGACTTTTTGTGTCTCGGACTTTGCCTCAGGAGATAGGTCCGTTACATAGCTTGTTATCTTAACTATGTCTGAAAGAGAGCCCCCTTCAGATTCCATGATTTTCTTCATACGCTCCAAGATCACTCTCGTTTGCTCTCCCATTGTTCCATTTTCGGCAGGGGTCATTTTTGCGGTTGCCCCTGCAAGAAAAAGTAAATTCCCAGCCCTCACAGCATGAAAATGAGGCGATCCAGTCCTTGGTATCCCTTCATAGTTTTTACGAGCAATATCCATATTTATCCTCCCGTATCAATAGAGCCTCTGTATTCCGGCCCGCCAGCAGCAACGTATCCATTACTTTCCCCAGACTGGCTTTGACTTACCCAAAACGAATAAATCTCTCCATTTACCAAATGCATCTTAAATCTGACTTGTTTGCCCCTTAGTGCGGATATGTCACTGGTTTCCTTCCAACTAACTAATTGCTTAGTTGAGTCAACTGAAATCGGAAAGCAATTATCTTGAATGAATGGGCTAATCGGATTATTTTCGGAATCAAGAATTTCCACTTTAAGTTGACCGGCCGAGGTATCACAGTTCACAAAAAGACTATTTCCACTAAAACTTACGGCCTTTGTGGTCAATTCACCGCCGGTATTTCCTGCGGTCAGAGAGGCAAAGCCATCCCTCCTTAAAACAGCTAATCCAGTAGCACCTCCCGCATACATAGCGTTCGCTCTAGAGTGCCGTCCCATGGATCCACCTTTAAGATTAGGCGATTCCCCTGACCAAGCCCCGTAATAGAAAAATAATTCGTCTCCGACAACTAGACAGACACCACCTGACGCATGGATATATGCCCTATCCCAAGATCCCTTGGTACGTTCCGATGGAATAAATGCCTCCCGGGATGTCCGATCCCAATGAAATCCATCCCGGCTGAATCCTACTTGTAAATCATTTATTTTGGGAACCCCTCTGCGTTGCGCGACCTGATTATCCGGCCCATAAAAAATAGAGAACAACCCTATCATCAAACTTTCATAAGGGGCAGCATTCAGGTCATAAAGCTGTGGATCATCCCCAATATTGCCATCGGGATGATCCAGATGATCTGACCAGGACCACATTACAGGCTCATTAACATCCCAGGTAGCACCTTTTACAAAATTGCTATGTTCCCTATACAAACGGGTCCTTACATTTAAGGAAGTTGGTGAATCCTGTAACTTGTGAGTCCTGATGCTATAGACCCATTTTTCGATAAATGGGTTATAGAAGAAAGTTGAATTGTCTCCCAAAAGGCCGGTCTTCGTTTCGAAATTCCAATGGACTCCATCAGCCGAGGTATAAATCTCTCCACTTTCACTCCCATCAGGCAATCGATAAAACTGGAACATTTTGAAACGCTCATTTGAGTTTGGAGTGAAGGAATCAAGCCAGACACACCCTCCATCTCTCAAATATCCTTCCCTCATTGGTAAAACCAAATTACTTCCAGGCACTATACCAAGGTCTGGCCTCTCCCAATGCAAACCGTCATTACTCTCTGCATAGGCTGTGCCACGCATCCAGCCAGCGTGGTACCACATTTTAAATATTCGCTGTCTGTCGTCCCACCAGACTCCATCATTAAAAGGTGACGCGACAGGGCATTCACCGCTATCCAATTCAATCTTGGAGGTAGGTAACAAAATAGGGTTCTTATCACTTTTTTTGGGGGCTGTAAAAAACCCTCGACAAAGAAGTTTTCTCGATCAGAAAATCGTCCACGAAGAGTTGACGCCCCACATCTATATTAATAACCCCATTGGAAGGGCTAATGTAATTAACTGGAGTAACATTTCTTGAGGCATCAAAGTTGAGCTTAGGAGGCCAGATATCCGGTTTTTCTAACCCGTTATACGTCATAATCTGGCCTAAGCAATAAACTCATCTGCAACCATTTCCATAGTCTCCAAAGCCTCTTCATGGGACAAATCTCCCCACTGGAACGAAAGCAGGAGAAAATTAGCTCCACTATCGGCTATGTATCTGTGAATATATTCGCTGACTTGAATTTTAGAACCCGCCAATACCCTCTCCCTATTAATGGCGGTCTCGAAATCCACTGTCCAAGGTAGAATTCGACTACCAATCTCACTTTCAATCATTATCCTTGGCCGTCTGGATTTCCCATTAGGCATCGGCTTCCTGTAATTAGTTAAGTGAACCTCATATGACTCTCTAGCCCTCTTAATAGCTGACTGGCTCCTATCACCAACAAAAATTCTTTTAGACACACCCAGTAAGGGTTCATTAAGGAATTGAGATTCGGTATTCAATACTTTTACAGCGCTCCGCACCTCAAAATACTTCTCTACTACTTTTGGCAAATCCGATATAGTTCCTTCTGAAATTAGGTTGGATCCTAATTCCCCTGCTTTCACAGGACTCCCGGCCACCCATACGGGGGGGTAAGGCTGCTGATAAGGCTTCAGTTCCATCCATAAGTCTTGGAATTGGAAATGTTTCCCAGCATAATTCAGGAATTCGGATGTTAAACCCTGCAAAATTATTTCGAGCGACTCCTCATAAATTGAATTAGATTCTCCAGGGTCCATACCCCACATAAATAATTCATCCCCAACGGGGGCTCCTCTTCCAAATCCAATATCCAATCTTCCCTCTGTCAAATTGTCGAGCATACATATTTCCTCTATAGCCCTTACTGGATGGTGCAGGGGTAATACATACACGAGGGGGCAAAGTCTGATTTTCTTTGTCACTGCCGCCAAGGCACCTAAGTACGTGCTCTGGGAAGGTGCCACAGTCAATGGAGAATGGTGATGCTCGGCTACATGATAGGAATAAAATCCTAGCTCATCAGCTCTCTGAACAAGCGAAATACGATCTGAATACTGCTTACTAAGAGATAATGATGGAAGTTTTTCTACATGATCAAAAATGCCAATCTTCAACTCAAGTACGTCCTTTCATTAAATCCAAACGTAGAAACTCTTCTCGTTACACATACGTTTGAAAAGCATTTCCATAACAATCAACATTTCTCATAGACAAAAACGGACTTTTAATGCAGAAGTGGATGAATGTTAATTACAGAGGTCATGCCAGTAGTGTTCGAGAGCAATTACATACCTCTTTCAAATTCGCTATAGCGTCCTAATAAGAACCAAGTAGTCCAAATCATTTTCCCTCATAGGAAATTGGTCCAATCTACCTCTGGACTAAGCTTAACTATTATGAGTTAGCTTGACCTCGTAAGCTTGTTGACTCTCCCACCGATAAGCCACTCCGCAACAAATATATTACCCTCGTTGTCAGATGCTATTCCATGGGGACTATTAAACTTGCCTGGCACCAGTGTTTCGTGAGGTACGTTTGGCCAGCCTTCATTGAATTTAAATGCGCCTGTGTTTTCTCCTAAATATGCGGCAGGTTCGTCATTAGCATCTAGCAGAGTTACTCGAGAACCTCGTAATTCAGCTACGATTAGATATTCACCCCAGGCCGTAAATCCGCTCGGGCTATGTAACCAGTCGGCCCCTGGGGCAGCACCAAAGTGACGAATATATTGCCCATCGAGGCTATACACTTGAATCTGTCCATTGCTACGATCAGCGACGTAAAGTTCTGGATCCTCCCGACGTGTGTCAATCCAGACACCGTGAGGAGTCGCGAATCCACCTCCATCACCATCAGTTCCATCTATACTTGCTTGAAGATTCCCATCTTTATCATAAAAATGTATCCAGCTACTGCCATATCCGTCAGTAACTATTATTTCACCGTTACCCCCGTTGCGTTCCTCACTAACCGCAACCTCAGTTGGTGAGTAGTTGCCTCCCTCGGCATACACCTTGATGTCAGGCTTGGATATACTGGATACCAATGTTCCATTTAAATCAACTTTTACAACTTGA
>VEXB01000029.1 GCA_009391195.1 SAR202 cluster bacterium AC-647-P02_OGT_505m | reverse complement strand
TGGCCCTTTGGGATTTGATGGACTATGGCTGGAGGGAGAACACGGACCTGTGGACTTTGACAATATCCCAGACCTCACAAGAGCATGCGATCTCTGGGGTATGACTCCGATAGTCAGGGTTTATCAAAATGAGCCAGCGGTTATCTATCGGACAATGGACCTTGGAGCACTCGGAATATGCGTGCCACATATAAATACGAAAGAAGAAGCACAGGCGGTGGTTGAAGCCACAAAATTTGCACCTATAGGTATGAGAGGATCTTTTACCAGCAGGCAGGGAATAGGTGTAGACGACTATTTGAATAAAGCTAACGACCAGACAATGTCAATCATATTAATTGAAGATATTGTTGCGGTTAACAACCTTGATGAAATACTGGAAGTTAACAATATAGACATCTTCTACGTCGCCCCTGGCGATCTGGCACAATCCATGGGCCTGACTGGTGGAGCAGGTAGTCCAAAAGTAAATGATGTTGTGGATGGTGCTCTAAAAAAGATCACGGCGGCAGGAAAGACCGCAGGCACGCTAGTTTCCGAAAATACTTTGCCCCACTATATTGATGTGGGTGCCCGCTTTTTCTCTTTTAGCTGGCTACCCTGGCTTTCCGACGGAGCAGAAGGAATCCTGGAAGCAGTTGAGGCTGCAAGTTAACTAAATATTAATTTCAACCAAGAGGCAACGAATATACTAATGATCGGTGAAGTAATTCCACATTCTTTCGCCGAGGGATACGCTTGTTTCTATATCTGTTTCTAAGAGATATCGTTCTGACACAAGTACCTCGGCGGAAGCTCTAACTTTGGATAGATATTCATCACGGCTCTTGTACCTTGACTCTATAGATGGCCTTGGGTCTCCCGCAGTCAACCTAGCAGACTCCGTAGCAGGAAAAGGAATTGTGCCACCGGCAAACATAAGTAACTGACTCTCGCCACCTATGTCTGCGTGTCTTAGCGTCCATCCGGTGTGAGCAGCAATCGGAACCGAAATTTCAGGGGCAATTATTCCCCCTATTTCATTTCCATCAGAATCTACCATTGGCACCAAGCCACCAAACGCACCTCCTATCTCTGGGGGCAATATCCTGGGATGTTCATCTCCTTCATCAGGTGAAAACTCCCGACGCCTGGGAATCGCATGCTTGTAAGGATAATGCGACCCGGGAATAGACGAAAAAATACCTATCAACTCCGACGCAGGTACTAGGGTGCCGTCATCAATTCGTGGGTGCTTTGACTCCGGTGGATCTATCCCCTCTGTAACCCATAAATCTAGATTTACGAGGCAGGCCCTGAGCAGTGGAGAATAATCTATAACACTCCTGATATTTTGAGCTCTCTCCGCTCCTGAAACTATCACCCCATGATCAGTTGGGGGCCACACTCCAGTGCCGTGCTCTGTTCCAGAAAAATGGAACACCCTGACATTCTTCCCTTGCCTTATATCCCTCCGACCATCTGGGTCAGTATGGAGTAATGATGCATCAGCTCTATGATATTCAGCCGAGCTGTTCGTATACATAACTTTCAACGAGCTTCCTCTCTCGTCCAGTTTTCGATGTAGGGATCCCGTTTCTTCTGTCTCAGGGTCAGTCTGCTCAATGGAGGCAAATGGAAACAATTGGTGCATCATGTTGTTGCGGTCTTTTGAATTCTGACCAAATCTTTGATTGAACTCTCCTCGCATGCCACCAGCCACATTTGCAATTATTCCGTCCATGGCCTCTCTACCGGATTCATCAAGATTAAAATCATTGTGCACAAATGTCCTCAAAAACCTGCCAGTCTGGGACCTTCCATAAGCATAAGATTTTTGAATCCCTGGCACTGGGCTATCCAAAGATGAAGAACCATATTTAAACCACGAGACACAGTCACGAAGAGCAGCGAAACTAAGTCCAATTACTGGAGCACCGAGAGCTGTATAAGTTACCTGGTAAAGACGGCCCTTCTTGAAACCTTCACTGGAACAGATATAGGCGGGGTCAGGATGGTACTCGCCGTTACTATCAATTCTCCCAAAGCGCCAGTCATCCCTCGGCATAGTCTCGGCAGGGCCATCAGGCATATCTCGGATTTCCACCAAAGCATTAGGCTCATTTAAGTCATAAGCCTTGTAAGGCTTATGACTTTTATCTGAGAGCAGAAAATTATGAGTATCCTCCGGGGATTGCAGTTGCATGTAGACCCTGTCCTTCAGTCTTGATCCACTTGGATCGAGAGCCTCGGGACCTCTCATAGTAATCAAAGCTTCATGAGGAGGAGCATCTAATTGCCATCCGCAAGCCACAACAACATATCCCATCTCCATAAGTAGACCATCGCCAAGGTCCACTTCCACATCCACAGGCGTGTCACTATCTATAACTGGCCGAGTACCCATATTAAAGTTAGGAAGTGCGACTCGATTTCCTCTGTTAACAACATCAAGCAATAGCTTTCCAGATACCTTTGACAAATCCACCGGTCGTATAATCGAAATGTCTGAATCGAAAACTACCTTGCCCTCCTCATTTCTCGGTGCTAAATCTACGTCTGTTATTCCTGTATTGGCGAGATTCAACGGGTCGATTTCAAAATTTAGTTTCCCTCGTATCTCTTCGTACTGACCGACACTTCCAAATCTTTTCCCGTCACTGAGTATCCTCTGAAAAATTTGCTCCAGACCGGTTACAGGCATAAATTTGCTCCTCCCTCTTCAAAGAATTTTTTTCTTCATCAGCATTTTAATCGTCCCGTCTATGTTAGGGTAGCCATTACCTACTTCTGGGAGCCATCGATGCCAAATTTTGTAACTTTCGGGGAAACTATGGTCCAGTACAATGCAGAGTACTCTGGTCCGTATGATCCAGATGGTAAACACTTAGCCGATATAGCTGGTGCGGAATCCAATGTCGCAGTCAACCTTAAAAAGGTCAGTGCAGAGAAAGTAAATACGACCTGGATAAGCAGACTAGGTGATGATGAGTCTGGCAAGCTCGTTCACAAATATCTTTCCCCAAGAACCACGGTAGTAGCGCCATTGTTAAGTGGAGAAAAAACGGGAATCTCTTTCCTAAATCATTACGTGACTGAGGGAATAGAAAATGAACACTTAAAGGTTTATCAGAGAGAAGGAAGTGCAGCCAGTAAACTAAGCTACGAAGATGTAGCACCCTATCTTACAAACGCTGATATCGTTCATGTGACAGGCATTACCCCTGCTTTAAGCATAACCTGCCACGACACAGTGGTTGAGGTTATGAAAAACTGTGATTCCTTAGGTATTCCAGTCTGTCTTGATGTAAATTACCGGGACCAACTCTGGAGTCCAGATGAAGCCAAAAATGTTCTACAGTCATTAATTCCCCTCGCTTCAATATTCAAACTTGGATTCGATGAAGCTGAGGTTATATGGAACGAATCGCTGTCAGCCAGCCAATACGCTAAACGGTTTCATGTTAAACCAGACCAAATATCGATTGTCACGAAGGGATCTTCAGGTGCTGTGCTGTTCGATGGCCAAAATCTCATAACTCAGGAAAGTTTACCGGTGGATGTAGTCGACCCTGTAGGAGCAGGTGACGCATTTGTAGCAGGGTTTTTAAGTGGTATTTTTGAGCATGAAATATCTCCGAAATACCTCCTAACTCTAGAAGCAAGCCAGAGAAAAAAAGTTCTGCGGCAGGCCCTACGAATGGGGGTTATTTGCGGGGCGCTAACATGCACCCGAAGAGGAGATACGTCGGCCATGCCAAACGCAACCGAAGTTCAAAAACATCTCAACTTAATACAGTAGCGCTAAATCGATTCAGCAAATAGAATCAAATGTTAGAGCCCACATAAATGTGTCATAAAATTTACCGTTTTTATAAAAGGAGATATCACAATGTATAGAATCAGAAGAGTTTACAGAACAAAACCTGGAGAGGCTGGAAACGTCGCAAAATTGGTGTACGCCCAAGCAAAACTTTACAGGGATGCAGGCCATCGAAGTGACTTCACTGTTTCATACAACGGATATACCCTTCCAGGGGAACGAAATATTGTTATCCTGGAATGGACTGATGACAAAATTATGTCTCCAGGTAGAGAAGGCAACAATATCCCACCAGAAATTATGGAAGCTGGCATGAAATATAGGCCTTTGCTTGAAGAACAACATATTGAATTTTATGAAATGGTAGACCCGGCCAGCATGGGAGATAAGTAACCAAACTGATGCCTGATATCGGAATAGATTTTCAATCTGGAAATCTTAACCCCGAATTCATCGAAGCTCCTGATGGTTCTGAAATACGACTGCTACATGAATTACATATGGGTGGAATGTCTGAATGTACACTTCCCCCAAATAGCGTTTCTGTAGCAGTAGAACACAAAACCGTGGAGGAGATCTGGTTGTGTACAGCCGGAAAAGGTGAAATTTGGAGATCTCAGAACGGTGTTGAGGAGATTCTCAAGATGAGCCCTGGAATTTCCCTGACGATACCTCTTAATACTAAATTTCAATTCCGTAATGTTTACTCTGAGCCGTTGAAAGTAGTTATTTCAACAATGCCGCCATGGCCAGGGGACTCAGAGATCCGTGTGGTCCGAGGCCCATGGAACCCAAATAATACCCTTAATGAATCGGATATGGAGACAATGAAATGAAAAATTACGATATTGTAATTTCAGGGGGACGAATAATAGATCCAGATTCTGGAATGGATTCAGTAAGAAACTTGGCCATTTCAAATGGGAAAATCGCTGAAATCAGTCTCTCTGAACTTTCAGCTGAAGAAACCATCGACGCCGCGGGAAATGTAGTGTGTCCTGGTTTTATAGATCTTCACTGTCATCCACAAGACACAGAGATATTTGAAGTCCAAGCGCGAGATGGAGTTACAACAACTTTAGAATTGGAAGTAGGTACAGGAGATATATCTGAATTTTATTCTCGATGGAAGGGAAATGCGGCCGTAAATTACGGAGCAAGCATCGGCCATATACCAGTGCGCATGAAAGTGATGGATGATCCCGGAACCTTCCTGCCATCAGGAGATGCTGGAAGAAGAGAAGCGACAGACCGGGAAATACAAGAAATGAAAACCCTTATAAGAGAAGGGTTGGATCTAGGGGCGCTAGCAGTGGGATTCGGCCTTGACTACACCAGGGGCGCAACCAGATGGGAAGTAATAGAAATGTTTAAGGTTGCCGCAGAATACGAGGCCTCCTGCCATGTTCATTTGAGAGGCAAGGGACACAAGGAGCCGTCCAACTCAATAGAGGCATTGGAAGAGGTTTTGGCGGTAGCTGCTATAACGGGAGCCCCACTACATGTGGTTCACCTTAATAGCACTGGCATGAGAGCTGTACCACAGCTTCTGGAAATGATTTCTGGAGCTAGAGAAAGAGGTCTTGATGTAACCACGGAGTGTTACCCGTATACCGCAGGAATGACGAAGATAGAGTCAGCGTTGTTTGACGAAGGTTGGCAAGATCATTACGGGATAGATTACGAACAGCTCATGAGACCAGATACAGGGGAATATTTAAATGCAAATTCATTTGCAAAATACAGAGAAGAGGGTGGATGGGTAATAGCATTCTCTACCCCGGAAGTTTCGATGAGCGCTGCGGTACAAAGTCCCTTAACAATAATAGCGACAGACAGCATTATAGAAAACGGCAAAGGACACCCCAGAACTGCGGGATCCTACACTAAGGTTCTCGGAGACTACGTGCGTACCAAAGGTGAACTTGAATTGTCTGAGGCGATATCAAAGATGACCATTATGCCAGCCAGACGTTTAGAAAATCGGGCACCCGACTTTCGGCAAAAAGGAAGAGTTAAAGTCGGAGCTGATGCAGACTTGGCAGTTTTTAATCCCGATACAGTGATAGACCAATCCACCTATACGGACCCCACCAAGCCGCCCATCGGTATGAACCATGTGATCGTGAATGGAATTCCCGTCGTAGCAAACGGAAGACTGGAACCCGGTGCATATCCTGGAAAAGGCATATATGCAAAACTCAAAGGAGAATGAAATGGCCGTTTATTCAATAAGTAGCATAACAGTGAAAAACTGGGACATATACAAAGAATATATGGAAAAAGTCCCGGCAATAATCGAAAAACATGGGGGTAAATACCTAGTGAGGGGAGGGGAAATACTTTCTGACGATACATCATGGGGTCCCCAGCGCATCGTAATACTGGAGTTCCCAAACATAGAGCAGATGAAAGCTTTCAGAGATTCAGAAGAGTACAAGCCTGTGGCAGCATTACGCCATAAAGCAGCCGACTCTGAAGGATTCGTAGTTATGGGACATGATCAATAGGGCTCAGACTATTACGGGGCTTTCAAGAAATTTCAGGTACTGTAAGGTCGAATATAAGATCGTAGTCTGAAAAAGAAACTGTTACGACCACTTCCGCTTCTCCCAAACCAGAAAGTCCAGGAAGCCCCAAGGTCTCCGAGGCAAACAACCCTCCTTCAATTATTGTGAATTGTGCATCAATGTGAGTAATTCTCAAGTCATTTTCGTCGACGAGGATGGAAATATTGACATTAGCTACTTCATAGAAATGAGCATCTTCCCCACCGCCCAAAAGACCAATTGTCGTGAGGTCCGCAACCTTTTGCGAGACAGACAGTTTCAGCTCACCATCAGAACTTACTTCCTGAACCTCATATGGCAAAGATAAGATTTGTGCACCTTCACCCCGCCAAAACATAGGAGGAATAAGGCCAACCGCAAAATTAGAATTTTCTAACCAATAATCTGAAACCGGATCTTTTATAAGTATCCGACTATCGTTTTGAAAAGTCTCAAATGAAAAAGATAATCCCATCAGGCTCGTGGCAAATAGTGCCTTCGAATTATTGTTTTCTACGATGCCAGCAGCCTCTAGAGGAACAGAGATTTTAATCCCTCCAGCATCCAGATGGGCAGCCCCTTCCAAAAGGTACTGATATGAAGTTACATTACCCATTGATTCAATAATTCCCTCCAGCACATCGTCAACCTCCAATTCAAACTTGGAGGGCATAACGATTGGTGTTGGAGTAAATGTAGGAGTCAACGTCGGAGTGGGGGTTGGACTGGGCGTAGGTGTAAATGTAGGGGTCGGAGTGGGCATTGGCGTGCGGGTGGGGTCCGGCCTTGGAGTTGATGTCGGATCCCACTTCTGAAGATATATTGGAGGTAATTCTTCAGATTTGTCCTCCTTGTCCCTGTCACATGCTAACCCCACACCAAACGTAAGGAGCGCCATTATTAGGAGAAATACTTTCATAGCCTTTATTAAATCATGACTTTTGACCCAGGAAGTGATTTTCTACTAAAAAAATCATAAACCAGTTATTTAAGTACCTCTGGATTGAGGCACGCAGGCATGGGTTTACCGTTTAGATGAGCGATGATGTTGTCGGCAGCCATTAGGCCCATACGCCTTAGGGTAGCCGCACTAGCGCTCGCTATATGGGGAGTAATTAGCACATTTTCCATATGGACCAACGGATCTTTTGAATCTATGGGTTCAGGAGCTGTAACATCGAGTGCTGCTCCAGCAATATCTCCGTTGACAAGGGCAGTACGGAGAGCGTCAGAATCCACAGTACCTCCTCTCGACGTATTAATGAGATATGCTTCTTTTTTCATAAGAGATAACTCCTCCGCACCAATCAGATTCTGAGTTTCAGGCCCGAGTGGGACATGAACAGAAACATAGTCCGAAGTAGACAAAAGATCATTTAAACGGGGAGTCCATTGCAATCCATATTTGGCCTCTTCCTCAGGTTTTCGATTTCTCGAATAATACAAAATATCCATGTCAAAACCACTCGCTCTCTTTGCTACAGCCGTACCAATGAGGCCCAGGCCGATCAAACCCAGGGTCTTTCCATAAACGTCAAGCCCCAAATATGGAGTCTGATCGAATATTTTCCATTCTCCCGCTATCACTTTACGATTCGAACGGGTCACTTGCCTGGCAAGCGAGAGCATTAATCCAAAAGTAAAGTCAGCACATGACTCGTGCAAAATACCAGGTGTGTTTCCTACAGCAACACCATTTTCAGTGGCAGCTGTAACATCGATATTGTCGACCCCAATTGCTCTCGTTCCTACAACTTGAAGCCTATCTGCATTTGCAAACACCTCAGCATCCATTAGGTAATTAGACTCAATCATCATCCCATCAAACTCTCGCACTTTCTCCATGATGACTTCTTTTGGTGCTGGTGCAGGGTCCTCCCAAACTTCAATTTCAAAATTCTGGCTGAGTTTTTCAATGGCGTCAGGTACGATTATCCTGCTTATATAAACTTTTTTTGCTGACATACTTTGCCTTCCATTTTGATATCTATTACTAAATCATCACTATAAGGGCCAAAATTATACCAACCGGGTATAGAATTGGTCGCTAGTGAAATCCTTACAAAACCCAAATCCCATTAACGATCCAACCAATACCTCCAAAGATCAACCTATTTATCAATGGGTTATGCTGGCAGGTGTATGGCTGGCATATTTCTCTTTCGGTGTGGTGCAGGGTGGAATACCTCCGCTCGTGACTCCTGTGAGTCAAGATCTTGGTTTAAGCAGATCTGCGATGGGTACAGTCCTAGGTGCCTGGCCCTTCGTTTATATCTTAGTCGCCATACCGGCTGGAGCTCTTATAGACCGATTCAGCCTAAGATTGACAATAGCATCCGGAGTGGCACTGATAGCGTTGTCAGGCCTTCTAAGGTCGATTGCCACCGACTATCCCACCATGTTAATTGCAGTGATGGTATTTGGGATTGGGGGACCCTTTATCTCCATAGGGGCCCCGAAACTGATAAGCATTTGGTTTAATGCTCATCAACGTGGTCGTGCAATGGGCATTTACCTTACTGCTCCAGCCCTAGGAAGAATACTAGTTTTATCCACTTCCAATAGCATACTAATGCCCATGTTCGGATACAGCTGGCGATGGACCCTTTCAGTATTTTCAGGAGTAGCGCTGGCAACTGCGATCGTGTGGTTAATCCTGGCAAAAGAACATCCGTCGAGAGAGAATGACGGGCAAAGCAAGGACCTTTGGGGAAGCATGAAAGTCTTTCCAGAACTGCTCAATATCCCCCTAATAAAGATTACGCTCCTGATAGTTCTAGGTATGTTTTTATTCAACCACGGTACTAATAACTGGATGCCAGCAATACTTACAGACAAAGGAATTTCCTTTTCCCGTGCAGGAGCTCTAGCTGCCATTCCAGTGGCGATGGGAGCAGTTGGGGCGGTAGTAGTCCCTCAGATAGTTAAACCGAATAACAGAAGAAAAATGCTAGTTATCGGCTTCTTGGTCACGGCCTGTACGTCTGGAGCCCTCATTATTTTAAGCAGTGGCCCCTTCCTATGGATAGATCTCGCGTTGCAAGGTCTGGCATCCCGGGGAATCATGCCAATCATCATGCTTATTCTGATAGATGCAGCTGGATCTAAGAAAACTGGAGCAGCTGGAGGACTTTATTTCACATCTGGTGAAATAGGGGGAGTACTAGGTCCGGTACTACTGGGAATATCATCCGACTTATTGGGTGGGTTCAATAGTGGACTATTAGTGCTCGCAGCAATGTGCATTCTGCTAGCGCTAGCATCAACAGCGTTGAGAAATTCTTCGGAAAAGGCACTCATAGCAAGAAACTAAAACCGTGGGAGGCAATGCTATTTTATCCCTAAGGACTCCATCACTTGAAGGTATGTAGGCACACCATTCTTTCTTAAAGATTCTGTTCCTAGCGAATTGAACAATAAGAATGTAGGGACAGTATTAGTACCAAATTGGTCTTTGATAAAAATTCCCAGGTCACTATGAATATCTATCCTCACAACCCTGCATTCTTTCTTGATCTGCGCTTCTAACCTGTCAACGGCAGGTTTCATTGAAAGACAGCCAATTCAATAATCTGAATAAAGCTCGACTAGCATCGGAGCTCCCGAAGAAAGAGCACCATCCCATTCACTTCTGGTATCGATCACACTAGCCTTAGTTGACTGGGTATAAAACAGAAGTAATACACCAGTAAGAATGCAAACAAGAAACAGCGTTGCCCATCTCCAGTCAAGAGTCCGTGAAATGACAAACCAAGAGACGGGTCCAATTAAAAACAGGGAAAAGACCAGAGAGTACTGGTTTATCAGAAACCACATTATATTCTCTTAAAGATATTTCCCATCTAAGTTTTTTACAAAATCAAAACGGGCTGCCATTTTCACAGCCCGCTTAAATATTGGTCTTAAATGCTGGGAACTAGTCTGCAGCTGCCATGTCGTGCCCGCAGCACATCGGTGACTTTATCTTGCCGCAACCATTTGAACACTCTGCAACACCAACCGTCGTACCATCATCTTTCTCAATGTTCACATGTGTAAGTTCAGTCCCACACTTACCACAAGTAATTGGATGTACTTCCATCCCGCAATCACCGCAACTATATTTAGCCATTTTATTCTCCTAATCACTACTATTCCATCTCAAGCACAAATTCCACACCGGAAGTCTATCGGCCCAATAAACTCACTGTCAATTTCGCAGTACATATAGAAAAGGATACGTTGGGATTTCATACTTCCAACCACGACACTTAACTTAAATTGAGAAAAAGTCTAGAATATGCTCCCTCGACAAAGACGTGTAATCAATAAGGGTAGGGACATCTTAAAAGGAAAGTACGGGAGGAAAATATGTCTGATAAGCCGCTGAGAGTAAGTTATGGCGAATATGTTTATGAAAGTGTTCCCGGATGGGCTCCCCTTCCTGATGGCTGGGAATGGAACCATGTTGTGGGAGTGGCAGTAGATAGCCAGGACAGAATATTCGCATACAACAGAAGTGATCATCCAATGATAGTTCTGAACAAAGATGGTGAAATCCTGGACACATGGGGCGAGGACACTATTAAGTGGGCCCACCACGTAGAAATAGGTCCAGATGATTCAGTCTGGACGACAGACAACCATGATCACACCGTAAGGAAATGGACAACTGATGGTAAGGAATTAATGGTGATTGGGACTCCAGATAAGCCGTCGCCACCCCAAAGTGGGGAGCCATTCAACCAACCCACGGACGTCGCCTTTGGTTTGGACGGCTCTGTATACATTGCAGACGGATACGGTAACTCGCGAATTCACCATTTCACGCCGCAGGGAAAATTAATAAGGTCGTGGGGAGAAAGAGGCACAGCCCCAGGTCAGTTTATGATCCCCCACAGCGTGGCGGTCGATCCAACCGGATTGGTTTATGTTTGTGATAGAGAAAACAGTAGAATTCAAATATTCACCCCAGACGGACAATATGTCACTCACTGGAAAGGAGTTCATCGTCCGAACCAGATCGTTCCTGGAAAAGATGGAAGTATGTATGTAACGGAACTCGGTTTCAAAACCGGTATGGCAGCCGGCAGTGGCGAACCAAATGTAGCTACGCATAATTCCGGACTAAAAATCATGACCAAAACGGGACAATGGCTTGGAGGTTGGGGAGCTAGTACACACACCCATGGGGACTTGATCGCCGCTCACGCTGTCGGCATTGACTCAGAAAATAGCCTCTATGTTGGTGAAACTCTTGAAGGTGCAAGACTTCAAAAATTTGTTCGAATATAGTGAGCCGATTCTAATACCGGCTTGTCGTAGTAGGGTCTGGTAGATACTAGACTCTACTACCTAATTAAAGCTTCACTCATCCTGGGTGGTCGTGCAAACGCAAAGCATAAACAGGACAGGGTTAGGAATATTAAAATTATTTGAAAAGCTAGGTCATAGGTCCCGGTCCTGTCATAAACAGCACCAGCTAATAATGGCCCCACCACACCAGGTATTATTACGCCCTGCCTTATGAATCCACTTATTGAGCCGAAATTTTTTAACCCAAACATTTCTGTGACAGCCAAAGGTCCAAGGGTTCCAATGCCTCCCATTCCTAAACCAAA
>VEXB01000028.1 GCA_009391195.1 SAR202 cluster bacterium AC-647-P02_OGT_505m | reverse complement strand
CCCAAACGATGTCCATTGGTTATAGTCAGCATTAGCGAACAGAGAGCAACCGCAAAATAGAACGAACCTCTCCAATCAAATTTAGATGCCACCGAGGAATCCGAGGTGATTGGTTTCATATGAGGAAGAATCATAAAACCCACTGCACAGGCGGTTAAGCTGAGTGGAGATGGAATAAATAATAACCACCGCCAACTAAAATATTGGACTATAAATCCACCAAAAACAGGACCCAGCACACTGGCAATCCCAACTGTGGTCATAAATATTCCTATTATGAACCCACGTTTGGATGAAGGGAATGAACTAATCAATATCGCCATGGCATTGGCCTGAATCATTGCCCCGCCAACTCCCTGCAAAGCCCTAAATATGATCGCCAATATCAGAGTCGGAGCCATACTGGTCAGTATTGCGGTAAATCCTGAGACCAAAAATCCCGACAAATAAATACGTTTTCTGCCAACGAGATCTGACAAACGACCCATAGGTAATATTAAAGCTCCAGAGGCCAGCCCAAATCCGATCGCCAACCACTGCACTTCGGGTATTTCTGCACGAAATTGAATAGCAATCTCGGGTAGGGCTATATTTATAGAAGAGTTGTCGAGGACCGAAATAAACATTCCCGCACAAATTGCAGCAGCAACTATCCAGTTATTTACTTTAAAATGCCACATATATCTACAGCACCCTTAAATTGAGCGAAACATCAGAGTAATGTGAATCAAACATTACTTCCTCCCTGAATCACTGGTATAAGTCCCAGGAATTTTCTATGGAGAGCAGAACAGGCCCGTTGTCGTTCCCATAAAAGATTAAACTAGAAAGCCCGATTGTCCTTCAAAAGAAATACGGTAATTAGACCAGCTGCGGACAGGCCGATCATGACTATTATTACAGATTCATATGTCCCAGCAGTGTCAAAAACAATACCGCCAGCGAAAGCTCCTAGGCCTCCAGTAATGTGGTGGATCATATGAAGTGTCCCCACCAATGTCCCAAAGTGGGATAACCCAAAAATCCGCCTTGCGAACACGACTGTGAGTGGCGCGGTTATTAGGAAAGTGAATCCATACAAAAGAAACAAGATAAAAATAAGCCAAGGGTTAGAGATAAATGCCAATGGGACAAAAAGAACGACACGAAGACCAAAACAAAAAATAGCGGGTAACCGGGGGGTAAATCTATCGGACAAATAGCCTGATAAAACAACGCCCCCCAACGCCGCCACTCCCATTAACGCCAACATGTTGCCCGCCAACTGTGGATCCATTTTATTGTCAATAGCAAACGGGGTCACGTGAGTCGCTACAAAGAAATCCTGAAATCCACAAATCGCATACATCGAAAAAAGATAAATGAACTGTCCTGATAAAACTGTATTGGCAAATGACTTCCCAGAGCGAACACTTCCGGAGTCGAGGTCATTTTCTTTATCGACCTCCGACAGGTCCTGCCCTGTTCTCACGAAGAGAAAGATCAGAGGAATTAAGACTAGGAATGTTCCTATCGCTAAAAATTGATAAGAAAGCCTCCAACCATATTCAGCAATAAGAGATGCCGCCAATCCAACCATTAAAAGTTGTCCAACACCGTTACCAGATATCGCGACACTATTTGCCATTCCAGTTTTTGTGGGGAACCATCTAGTTGTCATTACTGAAATCGTGGCTGTAGAGAAACCAGCATGACCTACTGCGAACAATAGTCCATAAAGGAGAATAAATTCCCAGGGTTTTGATGCACCTGAAATCAAAATTAGACTACCCACAGCAACTATCACGGATATAATCAGAATCGTCCTGTGCCCATACCTGTCGAACAATTTCCCATAAAATGGCAGCGCAAGAGCTCCAACGACCATAAATGCGGTTACCCCAAAACTCAGAACCGATCTGCCCCAAGAAAGTTCTTCATCCATCGGAATTAACATCAGGCCAAAGATAAAACGCAAACCACTATTAAAAAGAAGTAATATGAAAGCAGCAATTAATACTTTAAACTGCTGACGAACACCGAATATGTCCTTCAAAATAATCAAGATATCCTGCAGGTTGTCCTTAATTCATTAGTCTCTACGAAAACCATCTCACCATACATTTTCCGCAGCTTATTGTTCGAAAATGAAACTATTTTAAAATCAAAACTTATAGATTTATTTACAAATTCATCTCAATGGAAAACTAGACTAAATTATGACTAATCAATCTGACAAATTAGTGACTACTAGATGGCTCGCGGAAAATATTGACGACCCAGATTTGAGGGTCATAGAGATCTCCAGGGACCAAGAAGGTGATACATATTCAAAAGGTCACATCCCAAAAGCGGTATTTTGGTTCTGGAAAGACAAGCTATGGCACACCTCAAATCGAGAGTTCGCATCCTCCTATGAGATAGCAAGCTATCTAGGAGATATTGGTATGACGGCGAGATCTAAAATAGTCATCTATGGGGATCCAATTCAATACGGCACATATGGACTATGGGTGTTAACCATGGCGGGATTGAGCAACGTATCAATACTCGATGGGGGAAAGACCAAATGGATTGCGGAGGGACGTTCCCTGTCGACGTTAATCCCTCAATATGAACCAAGCGATCCAATTGAAAGTCGTACAGATTTATCCACGAGAATAGGTCGTGACGATGTACTTAAGGGCCTCAGAGAGTCAAAACGCATCTTGCTAGACGCACGTTCACCGGAAGAATATATGGGAGAGCGGGTAAGTCCCCCTGGCGGATTTGATCATGGAGCAGAACGAGTTGGTCGAATTCCAGGGGCACAGCCTCTTTTCTTCCGGGACCTTCTAAATGAAGACGACACATTCATTTCCCCAAAGAAAATCCTTGAAAAAATTAGACCCCTTGGAATAAAAGCTGGTGTCTCCAATGACGTTGTCACCTACTGCAGATTAAGCCATAGGGCCACCTTATTATGGTTCGCTCTAACCCACATATTGAATATTCCAAATGTTAAAGTCTACGATGGTTCCTGGACCGAGTGGGGAAGTATAGTTGGATTTCCAGTCGAAAAAAATTCTTAAAATAGACCTAGGAATTGAGGATTACGGCATAAGAGCCGGTATTTAAACAATGGTGTAAATACTGGTGTTATAAGAGATGTACCTTCCTTTGAATGCAGATTTCTCTCCCGTAGGTTTAAATCCTAATGCGCCCGCTAGTTCGGCTTTCTCTTGATCCGTGTCGGCTATTTCCATTGTGCAGGTGTTCAAACCTTCAGCCTCACACCAATTTAAAGCCGCTTTAAGTAAATCTATAAAAGAGTCTTTGTGGCTAGGATGCGTGAAGCCATCTATCAAGTAATGTCCCTCATATTTCTCCACGGCAGTAGATAGACCTAGCAACCTGTCATGGTCCCCATTCAGGGTGAAAAACTCCCCGGTGTTGTCCATTCTTATCTGGTCATATCGCCTGAAAAGACCTAAACAGGATTCTTGTTCCTCCTTCAGAGTTGAAAGCAGCTCGATATTTATATCCAGCAAAACCCAGTCGGTATGAGCAATCGCCAGGGGAATCATTGGAATTCTTGATGACATTTCGCCGCGCTTAATTAATTTTGGGGAAGCCGTTGAAAAATAGTCATCAATGAATCCCTTATAGGAACTACCTTGCCCCATATTGACCATAAGTTGGGTGAATGGAATATATTTCCAACCAAGTTTTGAATAGATTCTCGCAGCAGCGGGATTTGTTGTCCCAAGAAAAAGTGCCTTTCCACATGAATCAAAAAAATCATTTACTACTTCGCGACAAAGATCAGTTGCTAAACCAGATCCTCTGAATGTTGGTGCGGTAGAAACTTCACCTACACCGCCCAATAGAGGTGAACATCCCCCCATAATTAATACCGCGCTTGAAACAAGTTTCTCCCCTATTTCGTGGGCATACACATCAACCTTGTGTGGTAGCGGTTCTCTCTCTGTTAAAAGGGAGTTTGGCACATCTGTTACGAATCCCTCACCAAAGGCTGAACTCCACAGGCTTTCCAATGTATCAGTGAGGGCAACTTCTAGTGGTGGATTAAATATCTTAAGCACTTATATCTTCCTAAAAAAGCAAACCGCGGACAAAAAATCAGATCATCGCGGGTAAGGATACATTTGGTTCTGATTACCGCATTCGAAACTGATTGGCTGCAACTCCACCTTCCGGTAGGCCCGAAGGAAGCCGAACGTCTAATAAGTATGGGCGGCCTTCTGTGTTAACTAAAGACAATCCCCTTCTTATCGCCTCCAGCACTTTCGTCTCATCATTAACAGTTTCCCCGTCCATTCCAAAAGCATTCGCAATCTGCACAGGCTCTATTCCCTCCAAAGAGACCCCGGCGAACTTTCGGGTATCACTCATTTGTCCACCAGCCTTGTCAAAAAATCCCGCGACTATCCCATATGCAGCATTATTAGTGATCACAAATAAAACAGGTATGTTGTGGTGTACTGCTGTCCAAAGACCTGATTCAGCGTAATAGAGCGATCCATCACCTACAAATCCCACTACAGGCACATCTCCTGAAGCTAATTTAGCTCCCATCGCTGCTCCAACGCCCCATCCTTCAGAACCACCGGCCTGCCGAATGTATGTATTAAGATATGGAGCGACACCGGAAGGAATAGCCTCTTGGGATGCAGTAGAATTTTCGTTAGTCACGATTCCCCCACCAATTGCCTCAAGTTCTTTATCGAGAATATCAATCAGTACTCCAGGTCTCACAAGACCTTCAGCCGGCTCCGGCAACATATCATTCCTACGGGCTTCTCTACGTATTTTGCCAGCCTTGAGAGCATTTTCTCGTTTCACAGTATAGGTAGACATTGGAAAATCCTTTGCAGCCTTTTTCAATAATCGCTGCAAAGCATCTTTCTCATCTCCCAATAAGGCCAAATCCAGGCCGGGATAATTCGTTATGTACGGTTGGGATGATCCCAAAGCTATTAGCTTTCCTCCACCTTCCCTTAGTCGCCTGAAAGGAGCATGATCGGAAGAGTAACCGGTCCCCTGATGTTTAACACCAAGACAGAAAATCAAATCGGGATCGTAATCAGGCCAAGCCCCTTCAAACTCACCGAGGTGGTGGGGATGTTTTATAGATATCCCCCTGTAGTCGACATTAGTTCCGCATACTGCGGCCCCGAAATGCGTCGCAAGTTCACCAGCTAACTCTTCTCCCCCATTTCTCCAAACACCGTCTCCTGCATAAATCAGGGGGCTTTCAGATCGGTCGAGATAATCTAAGACCAAACCGAGATCGGAATCTGATGCCGCACCCGCAGTTAACGGCAATACAGTACCATTAATTATGTCTGCAGTGACTTGTCTATTGCTCAGCATGCTGTCATACACAGCTAGGTGAACCGGACCAAACGGTGGAGTCTGAGCCACTTTTAAAGCCCGTTCCACCGCAGCGGGCAACCCTTCCGGATCGATGACGGTCCAGCTGGCTTTCACCATGGGGGTCGCTACAGAGGTTGGAGCGAATGAATGGTCAAAATCCAAGTTAATTCTGTCTACCCAACTCCCTGTATCGCCAGCAAAAGTGATGACTACGACGGGGAGACCCCCGAAAGCCACATTAATAAATTGCCCCATGGCTTGAGCGAGCCCCGCACCTAAATGTACGACCATCACTGCCGGCTGATTATGAACTTGAGTGTAGCCTCCGGCCATCGATGTTACATTACCTTCATGCAAAGCCAAGATCCCATGAATATTTGGATTAGAATGAAGAGCGTCGAAAAAAAGGGCCTCTCTTGACCCCGAGTTATAAAAAACATACTTGACCCCAGAGGCAACGAGTTGTTCAACAAGTATCTCAGAAGGAGTCCCGGTAATAGTTCTAGTTTTCACGAAATATAACCTTTCTTACATCTATTTAATGAGTGCTTAGTACAAGTTACAACCTGACCAGTATATCGGATCAAATAACTCTGGAAATTCACCGCCGAATCCTTTACTTGTAAAGCTGTTCAGTTATAGAGTTCCCGAAACGAAATCTGCATCGCAGGGTAATTTTCATGATCAAAAACTTTTCGGTCCTATATGTCGGAAATATAGAGTTAGAAGATGTTGGACTCTCTGGTTCCCCAGCCAACGACAGAATGTATCCAAATAACAGATTGATTGAATCTTTTGAGACAGCGCGGCAGGCCGCTGTTCTCATGGATGAACTGAACTTCTATGCACTATGGATGGCGGAGCACCACTTCCAACGGGAAGGATATGAATGCATCCCCAATATAATCTTATTAAGTACTCATTTGGCAGCCCAGACAAAAAAACTCAAATTTGGTTGTGGGTTCAACATAGTGCCTATGTGGCATCCACTCCGGTTAGCCGAAGACTATGCTACAGCGGACATCTTAACCGGTGGGAGAATGATTTTCGGAGTAGGCCGCGGATATCACTCAAGGGAAGTAGAAACCTTTGGATCCCCGGTTATAGATAATGACGCTAATCGGGAACTTTTTGAAGAACAAATAGAGGTCATATTCAAGGCATTCAACGAGGAATCATTCAGCCATAAAGGTAATCACTACACTATCCCACCTGAAGTCCCGTACAGGGGATACGACCTAAAAGAGATCACGTTGGTCCCAAGGCCTCAGGAAAGGCCTGTCGAGACCTGGCAACCCATAGTAAGTGGTAGCAGCATCGAATTCACAGCCCGTAAAGGTTTTAATGGCGTCGTCGCTCTAACAGGTGACCAACTCGTGGACGATATATTTCATAAATTCCGAGATGCATGTGTTGAGAATGGTCGCGGAGGAATATTGGGAGAACATCTCGCGCTTGGTCTTGGATTCTATATTGCTGAGACGGAGGAAGAGGCTGTCAATAATTTACGTCCATTTCACGATGAAAGATACAAGTGGTTTTCCCCTTTTGGGTTTGTTCGATACGCCGACGAAGAGGGTCGCGTCTGGGGCACACCAGGTGCCCCAGCTCGAACTCCCAGGATTGAAGATGGTGTAGAGCAAAAAGCCTGGATCTGTGGCCCGGCGGAAGATTTCGTCGAGCATTTAAGGGAAATAGAAAGAAAATATCCTGGCTTAGAACATGTAATCCTCCACTGGCCTGAGGGCATGCCTCGAGATGCCTTCTTGAATCAACTTCGTCTTTTTGCTAAAGAAGTTATGCCTCATTTTCAGTCTTCATGAAGGCACAGGGCCGAACCACCAATTTAAGTAAAAACTAGGTGATATGAATACAAATGGTGAACAGTGAGTGAAATCACAAGGCAAACCCACAACTTTCTGAGTCAAACTCAGATAGCCGTGATCAGTACCGTCGACGCTTCAGGCATCCCACACACAACGCCCATCTGGTACAAGTGGAATGGAGAATATCTAGCAATGTTCACGGGGACAGAAACCACCAAGTGGAAAAACCTTACTCGCTTCCCATATGCATCTCTATCCGTTGATAAAAGGGACCCTCCCTACAGGTCGATAATGATCCAGGGAAAAGTGGAGGAACTTAACATTCCACTTCACGATTTTGTCTTGGAGATGGCAATACGCTACTACGGTTCCGAAGAAGGTATTAGCTTTGCTAACCAATACCCTGACGACACGGAAAATGTGGCTATCTTTAGGCTCATACCCGAAAGAATCACGGATACTTACTAGGTTGAGACTCCTATCTAAATCAACACTGAACATGGTTCCGTTCCAGCCATGCTTCGATACTTAAATGAGAGCTACAACCTATGCTAGTTGCGAGGTCAATTTGAGCTCACAAGCGTTCTATAATGCCAAATATAGAAACTTCCAATCAAAAATTTTAATTCCATCAGATTCACCACCCATAGTCATATAGGAGAATACCCTTGCCTAAGAGTTTCAGTGGTAAAACGGCTCTAGTAACCGGAGCATCATCGGGAATAGGAAGAGCCACCGCGCTGGCATTCGGCGAAGAGGGGGCAAAGACCATAGTTTCAGACATTGATGAAGCCGGAGGAGCGGAAACGGTCGAAATGATCAATGATTTTGGTGGTGAGTCTACCTTCCTAAAAGCAGATGTCACAAAGCCCTCTGAAGTAGAATCACTGATTGGCCAAACCATAAACATTTACGGTCGCCTAGACTATGCCTTCAACAACGCCGGTATGGAAAAGGAATTGACGGATCCGTCCACTCGCTACGAGGAGTCTACGTTTCAGTCGATCATAGACACCAACCTGAAGAGCGTTTGGCTTTGCATGAAGTATGAAATCGATCAAATGCTGCTTCAAGGGTCTGGGGCGATTGTTAATAGCTCCTCAATTGCTGGATTGAATGGAATACCGGAGCAACCCATATACGTTGCCAGTAAACATGCAGTAGCGGGCCTAACGAAGGCGAACGCAATATCCTATGCCAATCGGGGAATTCGAATTAACGCGGTATGCCCAGGGTTAATTGCAACTCCTTTGATGGATCGAATTTGGACCAGCAATCCCGAATGGAAGGCCGAAGCAAACGATTTTCAACCTCTTGGCAGACCCGGGCAACCGGAAGAAATAGCGGAGGCCGTCATCTGGTTGTGCTCTGATAAGGCTTCTTTCGTCGTCGGGCATATGTTAACTATCGACGGAGGATTCACAGCAGGCTAGAAGACATCCTTTATTTATTGATGCAAAGGATCTGTCGTCACTATTTTGTCGCATTTTGTCGTGCAACCCTCCATGTCTCCACCCGACAATCTATCTCACAATGGGCGCCGACCACTGAACCCTACATCTACCTCATGCCAGTAAAGAATTTCATCCTCTCCCCCATGCCAACATAAATAAATTTCCCTATTTTCCAGGATTGACGGAAAATCCACTAAGGCATGTTCAATGCTTTTTACTAATATTCCCCTTTGATGAATAGAATCAATTTTCTCCTCGACCAGCCTAAAAACATCGTCCCTCTCATTACTATATTTTGATATCTGTTCGCTTATGGGGCCTCCACCATTTAAACTTATTCCACTTTCTACCTTTTGTATTTTTTCATCTAACTCGTTGATTTTATTTTGCAACGACTGAATCGCGCCAAATTCCTCCTCCAACCAATTTACATAACCCTGAGCTTCTTCTAATGTGAAATAGATCTTCGCCATACCTAATTCTCCTTTCCGAAGGCTCCCTGCCGAAAATGCATAACTAAAGTTAAGACAAGTGAACCAGCATATATGTCAACAACTGAGACATTCGCTGGTCAAACGATCTCCCCTATTAGGTATTCACCGTCATTCCACTGCGGCTCTGAAACAAGGTGCTCCATCATTCTGACAAAAGATTCATGCTGTTCTGGACGATTCGCATTTGCTATGTGGGTTTCTTTATTTTCGAAAACAGCCACCCCTATCATCTGCCCATCATTGGAATTTGCTTTCATTAAGAACCACGCCACCATGCCGTCAGGTGGATCTTGATCTTCCAATAGATCTAAAAGCGCTTGTTCATGACCAGTTTTTACCTGCATGTTAAATATCGTGCCATACATAATTAAATCCTTTAATTAAATAACTTTTATACGTTTTCAAAATCGTGTAAATATCTAAAACAGAAATATTTGACACCCAACAAAATATATCCTCCAAAAACACTTACCAAGCTATGTGGCATGGCCTTATACCAAACGTCGCCTGAATTGAAAGACCAGTAAAAGTACAAGAATTATCAGCAACACTGAGCTGGATTGGTATAACAAACTCAGATATCTAGTGGAAATCAGTGATAACCCTACCAATGGTCCTAGAGCAGAACCAAAATCCTGGAAGGTATTGTAAACGGAAAAGACTCCAGACCTAGAATTTTGTTCCGCTACTACACTAACCAACGGAAGCAACTGCATCATAAGTAGGACCGCTGATGCAAAAATGAGAGTGAGCATAATTGTGGTGAATAGAATATCGTCAGTAGCGCCTACTAAAAGTAAACCTACCGATGAAAGTACAACTGATATAACCAGTACTTTCAATCTACCGTACCGATCAGAAATATACCCGCCAAATGGTCCCACAAATACTTCCGAAAAACTCCTAAATCCAAGCATTAAGCCCGTATAAGCGGTGACAGTAAATGAAATAAACAACAAGCTGAAGTCTGTTCCAAAACTAGAACGAATAAAGTGCCCCAAGCTCGCAGACATAAGGCCGTTTATAACGAGCCCTATTGCCAAACCGCTCATACTTATCAGGAGAATATCTAAATTTTTAAGTAACGCGAGGAAGTTATGACGTTCCCCTTTTAGATGCTCTCCAATAGGTTTGTTCCGATAGGAAGAGGCGTTCCTCCATACTAACCAAGACAAAATTGTTAATGCTCCGAAAATACTGAAAGTCAGTTTATAGCCGATGTAGTCCGAAAGAATCCCTCCAAATAACGCTCCTCCTATTGATCCAATTCTTATTAGTGAAGCATTGCTTGCCAGGTTGAAGCCAACATTTGTCGCGTCACTTTGATCGGAAGCTATCCATTGGGAGACCAGCCTGAGAGTGGACCAACAAGCTCCCCAGGCCAGACGGGCTAACAGCAATAACGTAAAACTCGAGGTAAAGGCATAGGCTACCAACACACTTAAAGAGGCCAACAATGACCATTGGAACGGTTGGTAAACGCCGAAGCGGGCAACTATGTAAGAACTCGCTGGATTCGTAAAAAGCCTGACCAAGCGATTTGCCGATAATAATATGCCGACTTGAAAGATACTTATATACCAGAGCTCTGGCCTTGATGGCATGACTACATACAGCATTGCATCCCCCAGAAGGGCGGCTGCAACTGAAAGGCTTGTGATAGTGACAGGAAAGGGAGGGAACCTTAATTTCGTGCTAAATATCATTCTATTCAAAAATCAAACTAATTTGCTCGGTAAGCGACAATTCTAATAATCTCCTACCCAAAGTGAATTCACCCAAAATAATTACAAATGTTCAATATACTCAAGTTCTTCACTTAACTCTTCTTTGGTGTAAAAATGCTCTAAGAGAATGGTTGCTTCTAAAGCTTTGACCCGCCGATGAAAGTCTGTAGGTATTGAACCCTTGCCCACAGACAGATGGGAATCATTTCTCCCTCTAGCGTCATAGAGATAATTGTCACTCCAATGTACATGGGTAATGAGATCCGGGCGATTGAGAAAAGCCTCAATCTTTCCTGCTCGCTCCTCTTCTGGAAACCTGTGTCCATAAGTCGACACATGGCTGGTATCGAGACAAAGTTGGACATTATCTCTATCAACATCCAAGCACATCTGAATCCATTCCTCCGGATTCATCCCAAATGCCTCATTGGAATTATCCCAGTTAACCTGAGTGAAATCTGTATCATCCGAAATATTGTTGAGCTCCCAATAGCAATTCAAATTCTCCAAAACAATTTCAATTCCCGAGGTTCGCGCGTAGTCTGAAAGCGTCCTTATTGAGTTAATGTGTGTCTCATAATCCCCTTTTCGGCCACGTGGCTGCGTTTCAGAAACCCAGTTCTTAAGCCCGAAATGCATGTTCATTTGTCCAATATTGGGAAACGTTGCACAACGATCAATATAATCTTTAAAAACCAAAATGCACTCGTTTCTAAAATCAGCATCGGTTGCCGCAATATTCAATCGTTCTTCCCCTATAGTAGTCGGGGCGTGAGCACTATAAAGAACATCGGCATATTCCCGAAAATCATTGACATTGTCTCGAAGGGAAGTCTCAGCCCTTAGGTCAAGTAGATTTATAGTCTCTAGACCGGCCTTAACTGGAACAGCAAGCGGATATTTCAATCGGGGCATAATTTTCTCCATTTGTTTAACTTTGACTTGGGACCATTACTGGTCCAGATATTATCTGGGCCTTACCGGGAACCAAATCCCCTAAATGTTTAGATATCCACTCCTGGGCCAAATTATTTGATTTAACACTCGTTTCTTCGTCCTCAAATATACTTACAGCGGTGACTAGTCCGTCACCGGAGTCGACCACATAATAGGCTATGTATCCCGGCTCCTCACTAATGATGGGCATGAACCCGTCATCAATCGTTTTCATGAGACTATTCACAGAACCAGAAACCATCTTTCTGCTCCGAATCGTGATCACCATGTAAACTCCCTCCATTTGAATTGTTCAATTTGCAAAACGTCACTAGCCTGAACTAGATCATTCAAAAACCACAACGGATCTTAAGACTTCCCCTGCCTCCATTTTTTCAAAAGCAGTCTCCACTTCAGAGATAGCTATTGTCTCCGTGACGAATTTGTCCAAATTTATTCTTCCGTCCAAGTGAAGATCAATGAATTTCGGGAAATCTCTGGAAGGAAGACAGTCACCATACCAAGAAGATTTTAAGGAACCTCCCCGTCCAAATACCTCTATCAGGGGAAATTCAATTTTCATGGTGGGATCAGGCACTCCAACTAGTACCAAAACCCCTGCATGGTCTCTGGCATAAAAGGCTTGTTCATATGTCTTTGGGTTGCCCACCGCTTCAATAGTTACATTTGTTCCATTCCCATCAGTAACACTACGGATATAATCTACTGGATCAGTGTTTCGGCTATTTACAGTGTGTGTAGCTCCAAACTCCGTTGCCCACTCCAATTTTTTATCATCGATATCCACTGCTATTATTTTCTGGGCTCCCGCTAACTTGGAACCAACTATTGCTGCGTTTCCAACACCTCCGCATCCAAAAACGGCTACCGAATCACCCATCGTAACTGATCCCGTATTTATAGCAGCCCCAAGACCTGCCATTACACCACAACCCAGTAAAGAAGCCGTATTAGGATTAACCGACGGATCCACCTTGATAGCCTGCCCTGCGTCAACTAGGGTTAACTCTGAG
>VEXB01000027.1 GCA_009391195.1 SAR202 cluster bacterium AC-647-P02_OGT_505m | reverse complement strand
TCGCATGTTTAGAGAACGTGTTTCAGGAGTGGATTACATCGTTATGAACACTGATGTGCAAGCTCTCATGGGTAGCGATGTTCCAACTAGAGTCAGGATTGGTGAGCAGCTTACGGAAGGTATGGGTGTGGGTGGGAATCCTGATAAAGGAGCTGCCTCTGCAGAGGAGAGCAGGGAAGAAATCTATGAAATCATACGTGACTCAGATATGATTTTTGTCGCTGCCGGTATGGGAGGTGGTACAGGTACAGGTGCGGCTCCAGTTATTGCAGAGATTGCGAGAGAGACCGGCGCCTTGACTGTTGGAGTAGTTACTCGACCATTTTCCTTTGAAGGTAATCGCAGATCCAAACAGGCGCAGGAAGGTATCGATAAGCTTCAGGCAAATGTGGATACTCTTCTTGTAATCCCAAATGAAAGACTCAACGTCGTAGCGAAGGAAGAGGTTACAGCGGAGAATGCATTTAAATTGGCGGATGATGTACTGAGATTAGGTGTGCAGTCAATAACAGAGTTAATAACAAACGCAGGGGATATTAATTTAGATTTTGCGGATGTTCAAAGTATTATGAGAGACGCAGGTCCCGCCTGGATGTCGATTGGATATGGATCTGGGGAAGGTCGTGCTAGAGAAGCTGCGCAGCAGGCAATAACTAATCCGCTTATGGATGTCTCTATTGAGGGAGCAACCGGTGTATTGTTTAATATTTCAGGCGGTAGTGATCTTAAACTGAGTGAGTTACATGAAGCTGCTGAAGTAATTCAACGTGTGGTTGACCCTGATGCAAATATTATTTTTGGCATGACGACAGATCCAAAAATGGAAAGTGAGATTAAATTAACAATTATTTCGACTGGTTTCCCAACTACTGAGACTTTGATTCAACGAGACATAGAAAAAACGGTTGCTGCTGCTCAGAAAGTGGCGGGCAATGAAGATTCGTTGGACTTGCCTCCATTTTTGAGACGAAACCTTGGTGGATTTTCTGTGGGAGATGCGATGCCAAGCCAGAATGGTCATTCCGATTGATGATAGGAATTCATTAATAAAAAAGGTTGAAATTTAATAACTCGGTGTCGGATCTTTAAAGGTTTGGCACCGAGTTTATTTTTGGGCATTTAAAAAATGGCTCTTGTATCTCGCATCATAATTGCAGGTCAATATAAGCTTTTGAAAATGTGATTGCGTCTTCAAATTCATGCTGATTTTTTTGTTTGTGCCTGACCAGTTGAGATCTTTCTGAATCTGCAAAAAACTAGTCCCTTTTTTGCCTTGAGAGGTTTATTGACACACCTCAATATGTGGTGTAGATTCGAATTCGCTACACGATAGATAGTGTGTTTCAGGTTCGCTCATTGCTGTATCTAGTGGTGCTCGAGTATCCCGATAAGAGGGTTTTTCCTGGTTTATGTATTGCCCATTTTGCAATAACGACAATTCTAAAGTCATCGATTCCAGAGATTCGGGAGATAGCGTCCGTCGTAGGAGAGAGTGCTTGAGATGCGGTCTTAGATTTACCACTTATGAAAGAGTTCAAACGAGAGCCCTCCTTGTCGCCAAGCGTGATAGTCGTCGAGAGGAATTTGACAGAGAGAAATTGTGGGCGAGTGTTAAAAGTGCGTGTGCTAAACGACCTCTTCCCATTGGAAGCATTGATAAGGTGATTGACGAGATAGAAACCCAACTTTCAAATGCTGGTAGGGCAGAGATTCCTTCCAGAGTGATTGGCGAGTTGGTGATGGATCGGTTGAGAAATTTAGACCGAGTTGCCTATATAAGGTTTGCAAGTGTCTATAGAGATTTCAGAGATATCGAGAGTTTCAAGGAGGAAGTGGAAGCATTACTAGATCCTGAACGCCCTCATGAAGAAAGTAGTCAACTTTCTTTTCTGGATGATGATGAGCTTACGGTTCCTGGTAAGAGGCGGAGGGGAAGGAAGCCAAAGAAGAAGGTTACTGATCCTGGAAGCTGATGGGGGCGAGTGATGACTTATTTGGAACTAATGTTCTAAATCTGTTAATCTTACCATTCGGTTGGAAATTTGAGTCTGTGGCGTCTGAAAGTTGTAGTTAATAAAACAGTATAGAGGTGAGGAGCTAATGGCCCAAGAAACGATATTTGGTGATGGCAGTGAGGATGTCATAGGCGAGGTGGTTAAAGCCCTTGAGTCGGCGGGGGTGACAGGTGATATTGCAGCCGCTGTTACTAATAACCTAATAAATGGGGGGATAGAGGTTACGGAGGAGGAAATTGATGATGGGTTGGCCTTGTCTGAAAACGCCAGGTTTATCATTGAAAAACGTTATATTCGTCGAAACGATGATGGGGAGCCTATAGAAGATGTTGAAGGGTTGTTCAGAAGGGTTTCAGGAGCAATTGCTTTAGGTGAACCGGAGGTTAAACGAGCGGAGTACGAACAACGCTATTATGAAAAAATGTCGACACTGAAGTTTTTGCCGAATTCACCAACAATAGTGAATGCTGGTACAGGAAGAGGTTGTCTCTCTGCATGCTTCGTAGTTTCGCCTGAGGATAACATTGAGTCAATTATGAAAGTTGCAAATGATGCGGCTATGATTGAGAAATGGGGAGGTGGTATCGGGTTTGGGCTCTCTGACCTGCGTCCCAAAAAAGATAAGATTTCCACTACTCATGGTCAAGCCTGTGGCCCTATAGCGGTAATGAAACTCTACTCATCTGTAGGGGCAACTTTGACCCAAGGAGCGTTTAGACTCGGGGCTCATATGGGTCAGTTGATAATTTCCCATCCCGATATAGAAGAATTCATACATTGTAAAGACGATGACGATACTCTTCAGAATTTCAACATATCTGTTCAGATCACAGACGAGTTTATGAAAGCTGTAGATAATGATGAGGACTTTGCTCTAGTCACGCCTAGGGATACCGGAGATGGTCCTGTAAACGAAGTCGTCGCTACCGTGAAGGCTAAGGATCTTTGGGATGATATAGCTGAGTCGGCGTGGAAAACTGGAGATCCAGGGGTTGTTTTTGTCGATAGAGTGTGGGAGACAGCTCCCAATCCACAGATGGGGAAAATAAAGACTAGTAACCCGTGCGGAGAAGAGTTTCTCGAAAATTATAGTAACTGTTGTCTTGGTTCAATAAATTTGGATCTTCATATAAATGGGACTGATTTTGATTGGGAATTATTGGAAGACACTACTCGGACAGCGGTTCGTTTCTTAAACGATGTGATTGAGGTTAATTCTTTTCCTTTGGCTAAGCTGAGGGAGGTTAATCTTGATACAAGACGGATAGGGCTTGGTGTAATGGGATGGGCTGATTCACTTGTACGCCTTGGTTTGTCATATGATTCAGAGGAAGCTTTACAGCTCGCGGATAGACTTGGAGCTTTTCTTAATTCCACCGCATGGGATGAGTCAGCGAGGATTGCGGAAGAACGTGGTCCATTTCCGCAGTATGAGAATTCTGCATTGAAAGAATGGGGTATGCCACCTGTACGTAACTCAAGTGTCATAACTATAGCTCCGACAGGAACGATAAGCCGTATAGCAGGTTGTTCAAGCGGCATAGAGCCTCATTTTGCTATGGCATGGTGGTCTAATGTACTTTGGACTGATCACGAAGGTACGAGCTCTAAGTTACTTGATTCTCCAGCCTCCGTTTTCCAGAGTTTGCAAGAAGCTCTTGGTACGGAAGATGAAGCTAAGAGAATTCTCGAAAAGATCATTGAGGATCCGGATAATGCGGAAGCAATTATGGGTGATCATGGATTGGATGCCGCAGTTTACAGGACTGCCATGAAGATTTCTGCTGAAGCACATGTAAAGATGCAAGCGATATGGCAGAAACATGTAACAAATTCAGTTTCTAAAACGATTAATTTACCTAACTCGGCTTCTGTACAAGATGTCAAGGATGCCTACAGACTTGCATGGGAAACGGGGTGTAAGGCAGTAACTGTGTATAGAGATGGATCCAAGTCGATGCAGGTACTGGAGACAGGGGCGTCTAGGGAAAATGAAGAGACTCAAGAGGGTCATTTGAAAGTTCCCCGTCAAAGACCCGTTTCTGTTATGGGTGTAACGGATAGAGTGAGGACCGGTCACGGGACAATGTTTGTTAATCTAACCTTTGATGAGGATGGACATCCTTTTGAAGTCTTCGCTCATTTGGGCAAGGCAGGTGGATGTGATTCTGCTTATTTAGAGGCGATTGCTCGTTTGGCTTCATTGGGACTAAGGTCTGGAATTGATCCTGGCCAGATTGTTGATCAACTTAAAGGAATAACGTGTGATCCTGCATGGGATGGGGGAACTTTAGTTAGATCAGCCCCGGATGCCGTTGCGTTAGCATTGAGTAGACATTTGCTAGAGGAGGGAGCAGGTAGTGGAACCACCACGATGGCAGGAAGTTCGTCTCAATTAGGATTATTTCCGTCTTCCGTAGACTCAACTAGTGATGGCGATAACGCCAGGGGTGATTCAATTAATGTTCCTACAGGTGCTAAGTGTCCCGAATGTTCTGGATACTTATTGCATCAAGAGGGTTGTTTGAGTTGTCCTGACTGTGGCTACAATAAGTGTGAATAATTAGCTATTGTTCCAGTGGTTATTGTTTATCACGAAGGGGTCACTCTCGTTTATTCCTGAGAGTGACCCCTTTATAATTTACTCAAATTATCTGTTCAACCGAACTTAAGGAGATATTTTCATGAGGGACAGACCTTATCTTGCGATAACCATGGGAGACGCTGCAGGTATTGGTCCTGAGGTTACAGCAAAGACTCTCATTGATGACGAAATATATCAAAAGTGTCGTCCTTTTGTTGTCGGGAATACCGAAGCTATGAATGATGCCTTGAAAATAATTGGTTCCGAGATAAAGGCAAGGTCTGCAGAATCACTTGAAGACATCAATGGAGACTATGGTGTTGTTGACGTATTAGATCTTGGGAATCTAGATTTTGCAGATATTCAATACGGGTCTCTTTCGGCTGATTCTGGCAGAGCTTCAGTGGAGTGGATCCTAAAAGCTGGTGAGCTTGCGGCCTCTGGGGCCGTTCAGGCGATAAGTACAGCACCGATTAACAAAGAGGCTTGCAGCCTTGCTGGGTATAAAGATATAGGTCATATGGAGATATTTCAGCGCCAGACTGGATCTGACCAAGTTGCAACCATGCTGATGTCGGGTGTTCTACGTGTTGTACACCTTACGACCCATAGGTCTCTTAGAGTGGCCTGTGACTATGTAACTAAAGAGAATGTACTGGCGAAGTTAGTTTTAACTAATGAGTACTTCAAAAAGTGGGGCTGGTCGAATCCAAGAATAGGTGTTTCTGCTCTTAATCCTCATTCGAGTGACGGAGGTCTTCTGGGAGATGAGGAGGCACTCCAAATAACTCCGGCAGTTGAGGAGGCACAGGCTTTGGGTATTGACGTTTTGGGTCCTGTTCCTGCAGACACCGTTTTTAATCAAAACATAGATGGGAAATTTGATGTCTGTCTAGCCATGTATCACGATCAGGGTCATATTCCTATCAAGGTTTATGATTGGCAGAGAAGTGTGAGTGTTAATCTCGGCTTACCCTTTGTTAGGACATCGGTTGATCATGGAACCGCTTTTGACATTGCTGGTAAAGGAGTAGCAGATCACATCAGTATGATGGAATCAATAAAGGTAGCTATGTCGATAGCGAGTGATGAAATTCTCCCTTAGGAACTATTTGTAATAAAGAAGTGAGTAGTAGAATAAAAGTATGGATATCTCATTTGTTGGTGGCGGTGTTATGGCTGAGGCTCTTCTGAAGGGCATAGTTAATTCTGGTCTCTCGAATCCTGGTGAATTGACCGTTAGTGATCCCTTGGACGAACGGAGACTCTATTTAGAATCTGAGTATGGGATAAACACTGTGGGGTCAAATAGTTCCATCGTTGACGGGAATGGAATTGTAATCCTTGCTGTTAAGCCGCAAATTCTTCCATATGTGTTGTCAGATTTAAGAGGGAAGATCTCTGATGCTAGGTCTGTGGCATCGATTGTGGCTGGTGCTACCTCAATGACGATAAGAGAAGGATTGTCACATAATGCCGTAGTCAGGATAATGCCAAATACTCCTGCTCAAATTGGACATGGAATGTCGGTTTGGTATTCGACAGGTGACGTCGCGGAATTGGACAGATCATTCATAGGGAAAATGTTACGCACGCTTGGAGATGAGGTGTATGTGGAGGACGAGAAGTTTGTTGACATGGCAACTGCTCTGAGTGCAAGTGGACCGGCATACGTGTTCTTATTTATCGAATCTCTTATAGACGCTGGGGTTTATCTTGGAATGTCTAGAGATATGGCGAGAAGGTTAGTTTTACAGACTGTTTTGGGTAGTACAGAGTTGGTTAAACAAAGTGGCAGACACCCTGCAGAACTGAAAGACATGGTTACTTCTCCAGGAGGAACTACTATTGAAGCATTGGTTTCAATGGAAGATGAAGGATTCAGAGCCTCAGTTATAAAAGGTGTGAGATCTGCCTATGATCGATCCCTCGAACTAGGTGGATAGGATGGGTATTCAGTTTGTAGGCCATTTTTTGAACATACTTGCTACTGTTCTCTACTTTGGAATATTAGCAAGGGTTCTTTTGTCTTGGATTAAAGTAGGGCCAGACAGTTTTCTAATGCCTTTTTTGAGACTTGTATTTTCGGTTACAGAACCAATTTTGGGTCCTATAAGAAGAGTACTTCCCCGGACCGGTGCGTTTGACTTTTCGCCTATTGTGGCCTTGATTTTGCTTCATGTGGTTAGGACGGTAGTAGCTAGAATATTTGCCTAAGTTAGGTCGCCGTTATTGTTTGAAGAGTTACTTCTCCTGCCGAGGCAACAAATACTGAACCATCTTTTAACGTTACATTCAAAGAGCCATTTTCATTAGTAGATTTCGCAGTTCCTTGAACACTTGCCCTATGGGTGCCAGGAAAAGAAAGAGTTATGTTCTTTCCAATAGTGTTTAAACGGTCTTCCCACAATGTTGTCAGTGATTGTCCCTTTTTCAACATGTAGTAATAATGGTCTATTCTTTTCAGCAGGGTTCTGATGGTGAAGTTTCTGTTTACATTTCTGCCGCTAATATTTTTAAGGCTGGTGGCAATTTCTGATATTTCTGCATTTTCAATAGTATTCATGTTTACGTTAAGTCCTATTCCTACTATTGAAAATGCAACGTCTGACCCAGATATTTCTGACTCGATAAGAATCCCGCAAAGCTTTTTACCAGATACTTGTATGTCATTGGGCCACTTTATGTCTGCCTTGACGTTCGATAATCGTTCTGAGGTGTCGGAAGCTGCTAGCGCTGCCATCATATTCAGGTAAGGAAGTTGGGACATTTTTGGTCTGATTAGTATGGATGCCTGTATATTAGTCCCCTGTTGAGATACCCAACTTCTTTGGAATCTGCCTCTCCCTGACCCTTGATGATTCGCTGACACTACAGTTCCTTCTGGAGCACCTTTTCGGGCTAATGTACGGCAATCGTCCATTGTGGAGCCGGTCTCGTTAACGTGGTGAATAACCCGTCCGATGATCATTAAAATATCTTTGGTAATTCTTCGGTGTAATTAGGCTTCAAAAATACCTCTACGATACAACTACCTGATACCCAATCTTCAATCACCATATTTTTTCTTTCTTGAAATTCAGTTCCACCTTGAATAATTTCCAACGCTAGGTGTCGGTTTTCTTTCTCAAGTATAGGATTAGCTATCGCTGGGATATCGATCGTTTTAATCTCTTTAATGTGGAATGTAAATTCAGGATTATCAATCAGATTCGCGTACCAGCTTCTACGGCCTGGTCTGGAGGCCAGAAAAATTCTACCTTGCAGGTAGTGTGCCCAAATTTCTATGCGTCTAGCAAGGCTTGTTTTTCTGCCTCGTGTGGTGATATCCACGACCATATCGTGTCGGAGCAATTCGATAATATTTTTATCAATTTCACACATATTGTTGTCGGATGCTAACACATCATTTGATATAAAACAGGTTGTCGAACTTGCTAAGGATAAATGTGCAATCTACAATGGTGTTTGCGCCTTGTGTCTGTGCCTGTTTAGGCACAGAAATGTTTTTAGCAAAGCGCTGACTTATATATTGATAGCTTTAGGAGGAATTCTGATGAAAGTACTTGATGCTGTGGCGCGTATTCTTCGCGAAGAAGGAGTGAAGTGGGCGGGCTGCTTTCCCTCAAATAATCTTATTGAGTCTGTTGCCGAAGCGGGCATTAATCCGATCATGTTCAGGCAAGAACGCGGAGCAGCAATGGCTGTTGATGGTTTCAGCCGCATGAGAAACAGGGAAGAATTTGGTGTTCTAATAACCCAGGGTGGACCGGGGTCGGAAAACACAATGGGTGGTTTAGCTCAGGCCTATGCCGATAATGTTCCAATCCTCTATTTGCCTGGGGGCCCCGCGATAAATCAGAGATCGGTGAAGCCAAACTTTTCTCCGGCACGTACATACGCTTCTGTTTCAGTATCTGCTGAAGTTTTGTACCAACCAGCTCAAGTAGCATCAGTAATGAGACGTGCTTTTCATGCATTGAGGAATGGTAGACCTGGCCCCGTTATTGTAGAGATACCTGCAGATGTGGGGGAAATGGATGTTGATGACGCCATAGTTTCGGCCTACACACCACCGAAGAGGTATAGATCTGCGCCAGCATCTGAAGATGTAACTAGAGCTGTTGAGTTACTTCTTTCTGCAAAAAAGCCGGTGATATGGTCAGGCATGGGAACTCTCATGGCCGATGCCTCAGCGGAACTCACAGAATTTGCTGAATTAGCAGATATTCCTGTCTATTGCACAATGCCTGGAAAGTCAGGTTTTGACCAGAGACATCCGCTGTCTCTGGGATCTGGTAGTGGGGCGACAAGTCTTGAGGCTAGAACTTGGCTTCAGGAGTCAGACGTACTTTTTGGGGTTGGCACGAGTCTTACACGGACAAGTTACGGTCAACCAATTCCAGATGGCAAAATAATGATTCATAATACTGAGACTATTGCTGATCTCAACAAGGATTTCAGCGTTGATTGTGGACTTGTCGGTGATACTAAGATAACTCTTAAAATGCTTGTTGAGGAATTGAAATCTCAAATTGGCAACGAGGGGAGAAAAAATTCCACAGGTGTGCAGAATGAAATAAAGGCTGTTCACGATGATTGGATGTCGAAGTGGAATGATGTATTAGAAAGTGATGAAACTCCCATAAGCCCTTATAGGGTTGTGGGAGAGCTAATCAAGGTATTGGACCAGGAAAATAGTATCGTGACCCATGATGCAGGGGCTCCTCGTGACATTATCATGCCCTTTTACCCAGGCACAGTTCCTCATAGTTATGTAGGTTGGGGTAAAACTACTCATTTAGGCTACGGTATTCCGTTGATGACAGGCGTTAAAATAGCCTGCCCTGACAAATTCTGCCTGAATATCATGGGAGATGGAGCGTTTGGTATGTCGGGTCTTGATATTGAAACTTCAGTGAGATCAGGCGCAGCAATCACGACTATCGTATTAAACAACGGTGGTATGGCGACTTATCCTGGTGGATACCCCACAGCCCGGGAGTCTTTTGGAACAACCTATATGACAGGTGATTATTCTAAAATTGCAGAAGGGTTGGGTGCTGTTGGAATCACGGTAACTAAACCTGAAGATGTTGCAGGGGCTTTAGAACAAGCCAAACAATTGAATGCAGAAGGGAAAACCGTTTTGATTGATGTTCACTCTAATATGGAAGATCGTCGTTCCAATTTTTAGAGCTGTTTTGATGTAGGTGATTTAAAGTGAGAGGAAGCCGTCAAGGATTCCTCTCACTTTTTTTCTAGAGTCCGTGGTGTTTGAGACAATTTTCCAGTGTGTTTGTATCCGTCAGGGTACTTTGAGTTAGTGCCACAAGATGAAATTTTCAATGCAGAAAAACCCAATAAAAATCAAAGCCCTTATTATTCTTTTATTGGCAATTCTTATAGCTGGATTTACTACATTCTTGGCCATTGGTATTTTGGGCACATCAACAGCTACTGGTCGCAGCGGGAAAGAACTTGTTGGGAAGGAAACACCTTTTTTCGTCGCTCCCATGGTAGGTGGTCAGTTAATCTCTCTTGAGGATTATAAAGACAGGCCGGTGGTGCTAAATTTCTGGGCTTCTTGGTGTCCACCCTGTAGAGATGAAACTCCCGGGATGGAAAGGGTATGGAGGAAATATAAGGATGATGGAGTGATCATTCTTGGTATTAATGTACAAGATGGGGAGAAGGAAGCCCAAAGGTATATATCAGAATTTGGAGTTACTTTTTTTAATGCCCTTGATCTTGACGGTCATATAACCGTAGATTACGGGGTTACGGGCCTTCCAGTAACTTTTTTTATAAATGAAGAAGGCTTTGTAATAGGCAGATGGGTGGGTTCAATCAGCGAGCGTAAACTTGATAGCTGGGTCTCAGACCTGCTATTTTCGGAGGATCCCATCGCTGAATTGAATGGAGAAAATCCTAACGGATACAGGAGATTAGACTAAAGAATGTCATCCGAATATCAGCGGAGATCATTTTCCAACGGAAATTTAGATTTATCCTATGTGGAATGGGGGAGTTCGGAATCTCCTCCTATGGTATTGCTTCATGGTCTGCAGGATTGTGCTAGGAGCTGGGATGTTTTTTCTAGGGCCATGTCTGGGGAGTATCGAGTTATTTCTCTAGATAGTAGGGGGCATGGATGTAGTGACTTTCCCGTTTCTTCAGGTTTGGGTAGTGGATACAGGTTTGTTGATTATGTTTCTGATATAACAGCACTTATCGATAACCTTGGTTTAGAGGAGCCTATTCTAGTAGGACATTCCGCAGGTGGTAGATACGCATTTTCCTATGCATCACTAAATCCTCAAAATGTTAGGGCTTTGGTTGTTGTGGACATTGACCCCGACTCGGTAAATCAATCTTCATCAGGTATGTTTGATCGATATATGAATGAGTCAGATGAATGGCCTTCCTTGGATAAGGTCGTTGAGCGTATTCGGTCGAGACAGCATGCTTCCTCTGAGACGATGCTAAATCATCAAGCTGAAGTTATGACTAAACCTGCGGGGAATGAAGGGATAAGGGTGTGGAGGCGTGATAGAAGAGTCATAGAGGATTATGAGAGACCTGATTTGTGGAAAGAATGGGTTTCTATAGCTGTACCTACGGTAATAATAAGGGGAAGGCAGAGCGATCTCTTGACTCATCAGACGGCGGTGCAAATGCGTGAAAAATTATCAGGATCTCTCTTGGCTGAACTTGAAGGTGGCGGGCATTGGTTTTATCAAGAATCGCCAGGTGCATTTGAGAGCACGGTCAGATGGTTTCTTTCAACCTTGAGAAATTAGCGACCTATAAAATTGGGAGATCTCTTCTCGACGAAAGATTTGATTCCCTCCTTGTGATCATGGCTCCTGCGGGCTAAATTTTGTGCTGGTCCCGCCAGTCTAAGGCTTTCAGCCAGATCCGTGTCTAATGATCTGTAGATCAGTTTCTTAATCAATGACATGGAATAGGTTGCACCTTGGGCAATCGTCTGCGCAAAACTCAATGTCGACTCTATCAGTTCATCATGTGGGAATGTTTTGCTGACTATATTAAGCTTTTCGGCGGCATCAGATTCCAGAATATCCCCAGTGTATTGAAGCATAAATGTATTTCCCAAACCGATCATTCTAGGAAGTTGCCAGCATGATCCATCTGCAGGTATAAGTCCTCTCCGGACAAACATTTCAGAAAATTGCGCTTTTTGAGATGCAAATCTTATATCACAGGATAGAGCTATACCCATTCCTAACCCTATTGCTGGGCCATTCACAGCTGCTATAGACGGTTTCTGGAGGTTGTGTAGCTTCAAAGGAAAAGCTCTAACCCCTTCAATTTCATCCTGTGGTCTTCTTGTACGTGTCGCCTGTAGATCCCATTGTTCTTGGAGAACGTCCCATGGTGATCTATCTTTCGGAAGGGGTTGGTTACCTGATGATTCGTTCTCTCTCCCCATACTTTTCACATTCGCCCCGGAGCAAAAAGCTGGATCCGTTCCTGTGAGAACCACCACTCTTAAAGCAGGATCAGATTCAAGGCGATCAAGCTCATCATTTAACTCTCCCATCATTTCTTCGCCAATAGCATTTCTGGTCTTGGGATCATTCATTGTCAAAAGCATGACCCCTCCCTCAGTTTCCGTATTTATGAAATTTCCCTTCATCTAATACCTCTTGCTTTACTCTTTCACGTAATTTCTTGACTAATAATTATGTGTTTTCGACTTTATCTGTAAGGCATCCAAAAAATTGATTCATTAACATTTTCGACGCTCCACCTAATATCCTTTGGCCCACTCTAGCCACTATACCGCTAACCCTTGCCTCTCCTTCAACATCCACAGCAGTAACGCCTTCACTTTCAGTGAAATGTAAAACTCCTGTTGCCTTAACGGTACCGCCCGAGCCTTTTCCTTCGACTTCCATCGTATATTGGTCGGGGAATGAAATATCTTTTATCGATACTTTTCCAGTGTATTTGCCAGTTACAGATGCAACTTTTACTTTCATTGACAGAAGATACGAATTTTCACCATCGGGATCGAACTTTTCACACCCCGGAATACAGTTGGAAAGGACTTCAGGAGATTGGAGAGCACCCCAAACTTTTTCAAGAGGGGCCTCAAATTTATAAGTGCCTTGTACTTTCATTTGTTCATTCCTTAACCAGCAAAATATGGCAGAACCTTGTCAACAACAATATTCCTATTGAGACAATATTCTTGCCAGTTCGTCTCTGGAGAAATTTGGTATCTCCCCTAATGTTTTTCCCTGGACCAAATTCAATCCGTGGCTTTGATCCTGCATAAATCCTATTATTGAGGCTGATATACCTTCTGAGGCTAGTGAGTCGATAATATTTTGGTCATCTTTCGGATTCGAAGTGATGAGTAGGCTGCCAGAGGCAATTAAGCCAAGAGGATCTATCTCTAAAGCTGAACAGAATTTGCTTGTGACATTATTTATCGGTATATCTTCCGCTTTCACATTCATTCCAAGAGCAGCAGCTTGTGCCAGTTCCCTCAGTCCTCCCGCTAATCCTCCTTCTGTGGGATCGTGCATAGAGGTCACTCTTCCAGAGGCCATCGCTATTTCTGCATCTCGAACGATACTTATCCCTGGGTTATTTAAAAAGTTTTTTCCTTTATCAATGTCTTCATTACTCACTCCATATGATCTTAGCTTGGACTCGCATTCCAAAGCTAGGATTGAGCATCCCTCGATCGCGATTGACTTGGTCAGGATTATGCTGTCACCTGGATGCGCACCAGATGATCTTATTTCCTTACCTTTTTCCACTTCTCCCAACATTACCCCCGTTATTAAAGGCCTGGAAAGGTCATATGTGATCTCTGTATGTCCTCCTATGATCGTTATATCCAGACTGTTACAAGCCTGATCGAGTTGGGAAAAAATTTGTTCTATAGTGTTTTCGGACGTACCTTCAGGTAATAGAATTGTTGCCATCATCCATTTGGGTTTGGCGCCCATTACAGCTATGTCGTTTGCGTTAACTTGGACTGCGTACCATCCTATCCTGTTGGTGGCAAAAGTAATTGGGTCTGTTTTGGCAACAAGATAACTTTCCCCCATATCGATTAAAGCAGCGTCTTCCCCTGGAGCGGGGCCGAGAACGACCCTTGGATCTCTTGAAGTGAATTTCTGCAAGACTTTCGATAGTTGTTCTATAGGTAATTTTCCTGCTTGCATATTCTCCTCTTTACTGATTCAGAGATGCCAGCCCTGATATTATATCTTCGACATGATTAAAGCAGTGTTTTTTGACCTATATGGGACTCTAGCTGGATTTAGTCCCTCCAGATATGAGATTCAGTCTGCTGCCTGCGGGCAGTTCGGTATTGAATTAACGGAGGAGGGAACACTTAGAGGTTATGGAGAGGCAGATGCCTTTATGACTCGTCAAAATGCGACATTCCCACTGAGAGATATGGATGAGGAAGAGATTTATGAATTTTTTAAAGAATATGAAAGAAAAGTGATATTTGGGTCGGGGGTTGATGTAGATCTTGAAACAGCGGGTCACATATGGAGAGCAGTTAGGGCTATTCCATATGACATGGTGATACTGGATGATGTGGTGCCAAACTTGGTGAATCTTAAAAATAGAGGCCTCATATTGGGCTTA
>VEXB01000026.1 GCA_009391195.1 SAR202 cluster bacterium AC-647-P02_OGT_505m | reverse complement strand
CCACCTTTTTTCTACAGCCAGACTGACGAAGCAATAGTGGAACATTACAAGGCAGTTGCCGCCGCCGCTGACCTGCCATTTTATGTATATAACTTGCCGCAGTCCACAGGTGTGGAAGTAACACCAGATTTAATGAAAAAAATTCAAGATAAAGTTCCACAGCTCGCCGGATTAAAACATTCATCGGTCAACTTTGCTAATGTTCGGGAATGGGACAGGATGGGACTTAAATGCTTCATAGGAAGCAGCATGCTTATGCTTCCGGCCCTAACGATTGGTGCCATCGGATGTATAGACGGTCCACCATGTGCTGCTCCTGAGCTTTGGGTTGATATTTGGAATAAGTGGCAGTCTGGTGATATTCAAGGTGCTATAAAAGCCCAGGCACATGCTTCAAAATTTACCGACATCATGAGAGAAGTTGGAGTCCACAGTGGGACGAAAGCGGTTCTCACTGAAAGACTGGGAATTGACTGTGGAAGCGGAAGGCTCCCAAATCCCCCGTTAGAAGGCGCTAGAAGAGAAGAAGTCCTTAAGAAAGTTGCCGCCCTTGGGATAAATCCTGTAGCTGTTCCTTTGGGTGGGGATTAATCGGTCACAGGGCAAACTAAATGCCTAACAATATATCGGATATAGATATCATGAAGGGTGTCACTACTCTTACGTTCGACATATTCGGCACTGTTCTCGACCTGGCCGGTAGTTTAACCCCACCACTGAAAGAACTTCTAAACGAATGTGGCGTCAGTAAAACCGTACAGGCCACTGATGTCTGGGCACAATGGCGTCACCGCCAACGCATCGAACAGTATCAGGACAACCTCCTCATGCTAGGCCACAGTGGATATCTCGCGGTAAAACGAAGGGCTCTACTTTACACTCTGCGAACACTAAAAGTTGACTTCCAGCAAGAACAGATTGATAAATTTATGGAAGCTTATCAAGATTTGAAACCATTTCAGGACGCACTTGACGGACTACGACGCCTGGAAACTAAGTACGACCTTGTAATGGGGAACAATCATATCTGGAGCACCTGGCAAGAAATCGCATCAAAGTAAATTTTAAAAGAATTCTGTCGGCGGAAAGTGCGGGAAACTTCAAGCCTCATCCAATCGTATATCGATTTGCAGCCAGAGAGTTAGGACTTGAACCACAGGAAATAATGATGGTTGCAGCCCATTCTTTCGACATACTTGGAGCAAGGCATAGTGGCTATCGTGGTGCCTATGTGAACAGATATGACTTACCTTATGATGACTCAGAATATAGGCCAGATTTCATAACCAAGAATTTCCGGGAACTCTGCGATGTCCTAGAAGTCTAGATTGCTCTGAATAAGAGTGGGAGGAATTGCTCAATGGCAGAGATAAGCTATGAGAAGGTAAGGATAGGAATTGCATTAGGAGGATGGCCTTTCCCTGAACCTGAACCACAGCTATTATGGAACTACACCGAACGTATGGAGTCCTTGGACGTAGATTCTATCTGGTTCACTGATCGGATCGTGTCACCCACTTTCACTTTAGAAACAGTCGTTGCAATGTCATTTATCGCTTCGAGAACTACCAAACTAAAATTTGGTACAAGCGTAATAGCATTGCCACTCCGCAACCCAACGATTCTTGCAAAGGAGTTAGCCACCATAGATTTTTTGTCGGGTGGTCGATGCCTGCCAGCAGTGGGCCTGGGAACAGAAGATGAAATAGAATACGAGGCTTGCGGAACTGAGAAAAGAATTCGAGTCAGCAGAACGGAAGAGGCAGTACATTTATTACGCCGACTTTGGTCTGAGGACAATGTAACCCACAAAGGCAAGCATTTTACCCTAACTAATGTGACTGTCCAACCTAAGCCGGTTCAGAAAAATCTCCCCCCTATTTGGTTCGGTGGAAGAAGCGAGCCTGCTCTCAGACGGACCGCAAGAATTGGTGATGGCTGGTTAGTCTCTCAAGCCACACCCGAAGAAGCTGGTGTGGGAGTTCAGAAAATAAAATCTATGGCTTCCGAATTCGGAAACGACATAGAAGACGATCATTACGGTGCTATATTCAGCTACTGCTTCGCGGATGGTCCTAAGGAGGCAGAAGAACTTGCAAGTCCATATCTCTTACGCCGCAGAGATGATGTCAGCCCAAAAGAAATGAACGCTTTCGGGACACCAGAAGAGTTAATATCCATGCTTGATAGCTACATATCTTCAGGAATTACTAAATTTGCTCTTCGCCCCGCATGTCCTCCTGAAATGACTCATCAGCAGATGGAAATTCTCGGGACTGACGTAATTCCTAGATACCATAATTGAATCAGAAAGGGTCCTTGATGTGAAAAATATTAGAGACATTAAAGTCGGCAACACTGTAATTTACTCAGTTTCAGACGGTGATCTAACTTTTGAAAAAAAACGTGTTTTTTAATACTCAATCAGATGCTGACTGGAAACCTTACCCTGACTATCATGCCCCAACTATAGGTATGAATGTCGGATCTTTCTTGATTCATACTGAAAAAAGAACAGTACTAGTCGATACCGGACTCGGAAAACTGGACCATCATCTGGACCAAACAACTAGGGAGACCCTTGTTGGAGAAATAGCTGCGGCTGGTTTTCAGCCCCAGGACATAGATACTGTTTTCCTAACTCACATGCACATGGATCATGTGGGAACGAATATGACTGAGACAGATCAAGGATGGTTTCCTACATTCCCCAACGCTCGCTACGTTGTATCAAAGGCTGACTGGGCATTGTTCGGAAGTAGGGTAAACACCCGGCCGTTTGCTTACCTGAAGGAACAGATACAACCCCTTATTGATGCCGATATTCTTGATCTGATAGAAGGGGAGATTAATATTACGGAGGAAATCACCACTCTTCCTACTCCAGGCCACACCCCAGGACACACAAGCCTTCTTATTTCTTCAGAAGGCGAAAAAGCCGTTATAGTAGGCGACGCAGCCCACGTGCCTCCTCAAATAGAGGAAACACAGTGGAGCCCTGCACCTGACAGAGATAAGGACAGATCTGCAGCATCAAGGAAAATGATGGTGGATTTGATCGAAAAAGAACATGCTCTGATAGCGTCAGGTCACTTTCCATCACCTGGTTTCGGCAACATAATTCGGGTGGACTCCCGCCGAAAGTTTATACCAATATCTTGATTGCGTAGGTTCAAAATGAGAGACAACGGGGCGACATAAGGTTACCCGTAAACAGACGAGGGATAAGTAGCAGCTCTCTGTTTTTGTAATTGCTTTCGGTCGTGCTCGAGGACCGCAATAACCAGTTCTCTAATATTTCTAACTTTAAGGGGAAGTTTGCCGAGATCTCTGTTGTGCCCACACATTACGCACACAATACGAACCCCAAACATGTCTTCATCGTTTGTAAGGGTACCGGTGCCACATCTAGGGCAGGAACCGGTCATTATCATCGTGTCAATCATGTAAAGCTATATTCTTCCTCAATATCTCCATTCAAGTGGAATTCTAAATCAACTCGTACTCTATATGTGGTGAATAACTCCATCAATAATAACTGCCTTTTATATTTCCGCTAGCCGTATGGGGATCAATTAGTTAAGGAAATTGTTCCAGATGTGGATATATCAAAGCTTGTTCACGCTACATTACTCATTCCCTAATTTATGAATAGCAAATGTCATAACGGTGATCAACCGATTCAGAACTGAGAAGTATTACCCAAATTTGCAATTATGGGAGATATGAAATAAGTTCACTGACGGTCTTAATATTTAATACACACAATTTATTTATTCAACATATAAGGAGAGAATGTGAGCTATCTTATTAGTGCGGTGCGAAACCCAGTACCTGGAAAGACTCAGCAACTACTTAAAACAGTAGTAAGCGACTTTCAAAATAATATCGGAAGAGGGATAGTAACCCTTGGACCCACCGGAATAATAATAGGTAACACTCCTGTTGAGAGTGCCGACGCACTCGAGAAAATGCATGATGCCTTTTTACAAGGAGACCATCCCGCAGCTGCATCCCTCGCAAAGCAAGAAGCTGATTGCTCTGAACCTATAAGATTTCTCATACGGGAGATCGTGGCACAAGTTGATCCCTCAAAAAGACCCAGTGATCCCAAATACATGCAGAGATTTATAATGCAGTCTAAGCCTGGTGAGGCTGTAGACCTTCTGGATGCCCTCCTGAAAAACCACGAAGTTTCTGGTGGGTCTTTTAATATTACTGCCATTGCAGGAAATCCCGGCAGGTTAATCATGACCAGACCTCTAGCTCACTTTAACGAAGTAAGGAAAGCGACAGAAATGAAAGCTTTACGGGAAGATTTCAAAAGCCGCGGCGGAGTGGATATGTTTCAGCATGCAGCATCAGTAGAGGGTCGCGTTGCAAGAATAGTCTATATAAATTTAGATTAATCAAATCAATTCAAAACCAAAGGACCGTCACATAAAAACTCGCATCTATAGACACTCTGCACAGAGAATTTAAACCACAAACAAAAGGGAGGCGTCCATGCCTTATAACATGAACTTTCTAAGATACCCGAAAGAAGATCATTTCGACGACGTTTTGAATGGAGCCAAAGAATCATTCGCTGCAACAGGGAGACCTGGCAATATAACGATCCCAGTTTCCGGAGTTAACGTAACTCAGCAAGGCCCAGCCATCGTGACGCTTTTAGGTGGATTTGAAAGTCTGGACGAAATCGATCAGCTTCAAGAGTCTGTTATATCTAACCCTGAAGCATGGAGTCGCATCAATCGAATTGCATCCATGTGTCATCATGCCAACTGGGTTGTCTCAGAAATCCTAAGTGGTGTCCCTGCAATACCGGCCAACTATGAACCGAAAGTAGTTAGTCGAATATTTCTATCAGCAAAACCAGGTCTCACACAGGATCTCATTAGCGGATTGATGGAAGCACGGGAAAACACTGAAGCTGATGTCAAACCTATAATAAGCCGTCCTATCACAGGTCCCATTGGGATGGTAAGAATTTCCCAAATAGCTACTGGCTTACAAGAGCTTGAAGAACTCAGTCAAGCCACTCGTCAGGCAGCGGTAAAAGAAGGTGTTCCTGATCTAGTTTCACAGAGCCCCATAAGGTCGGTTGGGCGGATAGTTCATAGCAATATGCCATAACAGAATCCTAAACAGAGAACAAACCAAAATTTAAGTTATAAATCAACCCGCAGGAGAAGAACATGCTAGGAAAAAAAGTAGCGGAAATGACAGCTATTACAGCTAACAAAATGCTCCCTTCAAACAACGGGCAACCCCGATTCGAGACGTCTTGTGACGGAACAGGGACCATGCTGGGAGTAGAAGGAAAGTTTATGGCCACTTACTGGGCTCAAATAAACCCGGATGGAAGCGTCTATGGAGAGTGTCCAGATTCCGGAGTTGTATTAACAGCTGAAGGTCCAGTAACTTTTAGAGCTAATGGAGCCGGTGCATTCACTGAAGATGGAGGAGCAAAATTCAGAGGATCAGCTTTCTTCACAACGGCTGTACCTTCACTCGCCGAACTCAATGGAATGTGCCTGGTACATGAGTGGGATGTCGATGGCGACGGAAATGCAACCTGGCAACTCTGGGAGTGGAGTTAATAATAAAGAAATAAGAATGGCCAGAGGACATTTGTATATGAAGCACCATCAAAGCATTTAGATATACACCTTGATTTGTGTTTCTGCCATAAACAGGATACACGCCTAGAATTACAGAGGTCGTGATAACCCTCCCAGGTTAGACTGCAATCGGCCATCCCAACCTCCAAAACAAAATAAAAGGAGTGGAAACAATGACAACAGCAACTAAATGGAATCTCAGTGGAACATATTTTGAGTCGTGTGATTGTGAAATTGCCTGTCCCTGTATTTTTTTAAGGCCTCCGAACACTGAAAAAGGAGACTGTAACGTTTTGATCACCTGGAATATAGAAAATGGCTCTTTCGGAGATACCGACGTATCTGGCCTGAAAGTAGCCATGGCTACCCATGCCCCTGGGTTAATGATCGACGGAAATTGGAAAGTGGCGTTATACCTAGATGAAAATGCCAGTGAGTCACAACAGGCTGCTTTAGGACAAATATTCGGAGGTCAAGCAGGTGGGGTGTTCGAGATTTTTGCTGGTTTTATCGGTGAAATCCTTGGGGTTGGCACCGCCTCAATCGAATACAGTGCTGACGGGAAAAATCGAAGTGTGAAAGTTGGCAATATCGCAGAAGCGGCAATTGAAGGAATCGAAGGTCTTGATGGCGCTGATGTGACAATATCAGGAAACCCGTTAGGAGTATCACTCGGTGTTCCTGCCATAGTAGCCACTTCCACTGTAAACAGATTTAACGACCACGGCATGAGCTGGGATTTTTCAGGTAAAAATGGATACTACTCTGACTTCAGCTATGAAGTTTAGAAAAAGCGCAACCCTGTATGCTGAATCAGAATTCAAGTGATAGTTCCCAGATCCGCTACAACAGAGACAGGATAATTGTAGTTATTGGCCTAGGGGTTATAACCGTGGTGGCATGGTTGTATTTGATCAACCTGCCGGATGACATGGAAAACACGATGGGAATGTCAGCCGCGATGCCAGGTGTCATGCCATGGCATCGGGCAGACTGGATATCAATGTTCGTTATGTGGGGAATCATGATGATAGGGATGATGCTTCCAACAGCCTCACCCATGATCTTGATGTTTTCAACTGTTAACCGGCAAAAAAAGGAGCGTGATCAGTCATACGCAGAAACAGGAATTTTTGTGTCAGGTTATGCCCTAATCTGGATTCTGTTTTCTGTGGGAGCAACAGTTTTAAACTGGTTACTTCATACGAATTCCTTGCTATCGGGAATGATGGGAGAATCAACGAGTAATATTCTCGGGGGAGTCTTGTTAATATCGGCAGGGATTTTCCAATGGACACCTATTAAGAAGGCTTGTTTAAATAAATGCAGAACGCCTATGGGTTTCCTGATGACCAACTGGAAAGACGGAAGGGCAGGTGCCTTACGAATGGGGCTAGAGCATGGTCTGTTCTGCCTCGGTTGCTGCTGGTTAATCATGGCTCTTTTATTCGTGCTCGGAGTTATGAATCTCATTTGGATAGCCGCACTTACCGTATTCGTACTCATTGAGAAAATAGCTCCAAAAGGAGACTGGATCTCCCGAATCGCCGGCATTGGATTTGTGATTTGGGGGGCCTTTTTATTAATCTAGCAATAACAACATACCAGGAGATAATCTAGTGGCAAAGTATCTAGGCACAATTGACGTTACAACTGAAGGATTCAAAGGGATTGTAAGTAACCCTCAGAATAGACAAGAAGTGAATTCACCTCTTTTCAATTCACTTGGTTTTGACATTGAACAATACTGGTTCGGTGTGGGAGAGAGCACAATCTACATCGTATTTAGTACTCCAGATAATGACGTGGACGTACAAGCCCTCGTTATGGCTGTATGTGCCTCTGGAATAGTCAATACGATGAAAGCCGTACGCATTATCGACGCTGCTGATGGGAAATTAGCTGCTGAAAAAGCAGCCTCCATCCTTTACTCCCCACCTGGAAACTAATCAATAAATTAAAGTCTTTCCAAACCTTACAGGAGAATTTGTTATATGACCCTAACATTGTCCAGTACAAGCTTTAACGAAGGGAATATAATCCCGGATAAACATCATATGAGTGAAGCCTATGGCTTTGGGTGTTCAGGAGGTAATACGTCTCCTGAACTTCATTGGGAAGGCGTTCCAGAAGGAACGAAATCGATAGTTATTCAATGTTTTGACCCAGATGCTCCCACTGGTAGTGGTTTCTGGCACTGGATCGTCACCAACATTGCACCTGATACCTCTTCTATACCAGAAGGGGGCAAAGTTCAGGGCTCGCTAGAGACTCGAACCGATATCGGTGCCCCTGGCTGGGTAGGACCATGTCCTCCTGAAGGTCACGGACCACACAGATACGTTTTTACGATCTCCTGCCTGGGTGTGGACTCTATACCTGTCGACTCAGATACTTCAGGAGCTGTAGTTGGATTTATGACTAATATGAACGCACTTGAACAAACAACCCTGACAGGCATAGTTAGCCGCTAACTTTCAAGCCATAAAAGGAGAGGAAAATGGCCACCGCTGATCTTGTAGAAATGGGATTGATTGACGTTAAACTCGGAGATTTTATTGAGGTAGGAGAAGGCCCCAAGGGCACAAGACTGGTTGTAGACGTCCTAGAAGTCACCCTTACAAGTGACAAGGTGAACGCTTCTTTGGCAACAAATGACGGGGCCGACTGGGGAACTGTAAGTGAAGATGGCACCATTATGTCCCTAGATGTCAGATTCACACTAAAAACGGACGACGGAGCATTTATATACGTGGAATACGGCGGAAGGGGGAACTTGACTGAAGGCCTCGCAGCGACAGCTCCTACCTTCCAGACAGGTAGTGAAAAATACAAGTGGCTTAACAAAGTGCAAGCCGTGGCAGCCGGGCAGGTAAACTTCGATACGAAACAACTTATTTACAGACTATATGAAGTTAAAGTAGCTCCTGAAAAGGGACTTGTTTAAAGTCTTATATGCCGTACGTCACAAACGAGGGAGCTGAGATCCACTACCATTTGGAGCAAGAGATATCTGGCCCCCCACTGGCAACCGCTCGTCCTGTTATGATCCTTTCACACGGTTTTATGATGGATATTACGTGCTGGTACGAGCACGGTTATGTACAAGAGCTCAAGAGAAACTTTGACCTGTTGATTGTCGATGCCCGAGGCCACGGTCTAAGCGGCAAACCCCATGACCCAACTGACTATGAGGATAAAACTATGGCCAGGGATGTATTAGCGGTAATGGACGATGCTGGGGTAAAAACTTCTTCTTTCTTCGGTTTTTCGATGGGAGGAAGAACAGGTCTCGAACTCGCATATATTGCACCACATCGATTTAGTTTTTTTATGATCGCCTCCGCCACGCCAGGGCCAAGAACAGAGGTAGGCATAAAGTCAGATATCCGACGGATAAAATCATTTTCACAGGGAAAAGAGGCAGTCGCTTCCTTCATGGACCGAATAGGCCCTGAGATGGATCCTTACAGAAAAGAAGCCATTGAAGGCGACCTGAAAGCCTATCTCGCCAAAACGAAGAAAAATATTGAACGACTAGACATAACTCCCTTGTTGAAAAATTTGGATGTCCCATGCTTAATGTATGCTGGAGGAGCGGACCCACTCTCTCATGAGTCCGCTAAAGATGCTGCAAGATATATTCCCTCTGCTGAATTTCACACAATTCCTGACCTTAAACACATGCACACCTTTGGGAGAACAGACCTGATTTTTCCGATAGTAAAAAAGTTCCTAGAACGAAACAAATAACAGTTATATCGGTAAGTAGTGATAAGTGAAGGGGTATTTGAGATGACGGGAAGGCTTGAAGGAAAAGTTAGACATAATCACCGGCGGCTATAAAGCGGTACTATTCCTTACCTCTGACGACTCAAGGTTCGACATAGGTGATTTATGCACATCGACGAAGCCTTCCCAATAAAGCTCTAATGTAGGAAGGCTCCGTCGAAATTTAAGGGCCTAAATACAGGTACCGTTAATCCCGGGAAAGAACACTCCGCCCAAGGATAATGAAGTAGATCACATGGATTATGTAAGTAATCCCAATAATCTGGGTCATTAACTTGGCTTGCTCGGTATTCGAGATAGCAATTATGCTCACCACAACCGCCACAACAGCTGCAATTGCAGCTATATAGGCAAGAGTGCTGTTGTATTCGTCACGGCTAGCAATAGCCAGGAATATCAGAATAAAGCCAATGCCAAAAAATATACCAGCTATGGCATTTATCCCAGCTGCAACAGTGCCTACCGACACAGCAGTCATAAATCCTTGACCTGCTGCATCTGTGATATTCGCACCGGCTATAGTTAGCCCACTCACAGCCACAATGCCTATAAACCCAACCATAATAAAAGGCATAGCAGAACCAGCCAAAGCAGCCCCATCACCACCACTGCGAATTTCGTTAGCAATAAAGAATATTCCGTGAACGAACAAGGCAACTCCGAAAGCAACTAGTACCGATGTGGCGATAGATAACTCACTTGCATCTGCCCACAAATGCGCTGTTTCTGCAACGCTCGTAGGGTCAACGTCAGTGCCAAGTACCCCAAACTGCTGAATAAAATAACAAATTATGGTGAGTAATGGTCCCACAATAAGTAATGTACCGATAAGTTTTGTCGCTTGGATGTTTCCCATTGTCGATTCTCCTCCAGATAACTAAATTCTGATGTTCCCTCAATACCACGCAATCACACAATACTAGTTATCGCCACATTAGATACTTGTGAGGATGGAAATCAATATAAATCTGGGTCTTTTTTACGTTTAACTGCAAAAATCTCTGCTCATCAACGAAACAATCTGGTTTTTCCCTTAAAGCTTTTTGCATAAAGAAGAAGAAAATCATCACTCCACTGGAATAGATAATAATCTCCGGTTAAGAATTTCCGACCTTCTCCTATATTCATCAACCCCAAGGCTTCCTTCCTCAAGCAGGTAATCTAGCTCAGAAATCATATCTTCAATAACTTGTTTTTCATCTGAACCTGGAAACCAACCCCTACTATCCACAAGTGAACGACGTCTTATCTGAACAACCCGCCAAGTCCCATATAATCCGCCAACAGACAATAGTATGGCCAGAGAAACAGGTCCTATAAACTCATATCTCATAGCGTTATACCCTTGGGACAACGACTGTCTGAAAGTAGGCTCAGGAAGATCAGTAAGTCTAAAAATCGTTTTCAACCCACGTTGTATATCAGGAGCTTCCTGGATCCTGTAACTAATACCCCCAATCTCGAGAGACTGATAATCCACTCGAAGATCGGTTTGAAAATCTACTAGGCCTTCTTCTGCTACAACCCTCAAGGAGCCAGTTCCATAACGCCAGGTTTTTTCGTACTCAAGAAAGGAATCTTCATAGGGAACACTGTAGACATACATCACCTCATGTTTTCCTGGGGGCACTGACGCAATTAAGGCAAACCCTCTATCCACTTGAATCCAGTCGGCTCCAGGTAGATTTGTATCCACAATTAGTTGGTCCGAACCTTCGGGAAGACCGAATCGAAGTAGATCCATAGGTCCCCCAGCAGGTACATAGGTTAGTCGAGACTCATTAATTAAAGTAATCATTTCCATAATAGATACTCTGCGAGTCATAGGATCAATATTCGTAAAAAGAACTGAGGCATTAAAGCCAGCTACCACATCGTCAGAATCAACTGCATCAAAAACTTCAATTTGGACAGATGCCCCATCTGATGGATTAACGTTTTGGGTATAAGTGGCTCCCTGATGAATAACGGAAACTCCGTACAAAGTATCTTCTTCAATATCTATCAAGGGAAATTCAAAGAACCCACCTGTTTCTGTAAAAGTGTGGTACATGCCAGCACCCTTTTCTAAATGCTCACTATGTAATGCCACAGAGAGGCCCACCGGAGGTTCTCCATTAGGGGTACCATTCTTTATTTTTCCATTGAATCGATAATTTTCTGGATCAAAAGCAGACAGGTAAGATTGTGAGAGGATGACACCAATAAATACACTGACCCCAAGAATGATCATCTTTCTCATTCAGTGCCGCCAGACTGAATCTTCGTCCTTGCAATCTCATCATTAACTTTTTTCATCATCTCTATTTCGTCCGACTCAGAGAGATCCATTGCTTTAAGTACTAACGCTGCTTCATTCATATGGATGTCACGCAACCACCTGTAATCCTCTTCCTGCAAATTCCCAAGAGATTTTTCGAGCTCCGCACTCTGCAAGCCATCCACAGCTGACTCCCAACGTCGTTCCAGATCTGCATTGAGAGACGATTCATCCTCCGGAAGCGGGGATTTCGATGCTATTTTTCGTACCAGGGGATACAAAACCACCAAGGCAGGAACAATGCAAAGTACTATCGATGCAAAGACCAACATGACTAGTCCTCTGCCCCCAATACTGAAGATTGATTTTGGTCCCCAACCCGGGCAGTCAGTGAAGTCAACCTCAATTGAACATTCTTTGATCTTCTTCTGGGAACCAGAGCAACGAGGGTACCAAAAACTAGGATCGGACCTGAAGCCCACATCCACCAGATCATAGGATTTATCAGCGCCCTGAAAACAGCCTGATCATCCTCGCCAAACTCGGAAGGAACAAGATAAAAATCTTCCATTGGAGAACTATTTATTGCACCTCGAGTGGCAGCGATACGAAATTCTGGATAAAAAGCTCTGTACGGATACATATAACCTATATATTTATCACCACTCCATACTTTGAACTCTGCGGTCTCCTCAAGTCTGTCGCTAAAGGATTCCTCATTTACGCCAATATATTTAAAAGTATATTTTCCTAAAGTTTCAGTATCCCCAGGCTGCATCACTACGTCGCGCTGAACTGAATAGAATGAAGAAGCGGTTATTCCCACACCCAACATAATGATGGCAAGATGAACTATGTACCCACCATAGCGCGGGCGATTTGCATTAAGTAAATTCAGAAAAGCCCTGGGCCACCCCTCACCTCTCCTATGACGTGAAAAGGTCCCTCTACCCCATTCCTGCAAAACTCCAGAAACCGCGACCCCACAAATAGCAAAAGAAGCCACCGCCCACGGCTGAGATATTCCTGCAATCAGAACAATTGCTGCTACTGATAACCCAGACACGACGGGAATCCTTAACATTCGAGCAAGAGATTTCCCGGTGGCTCGACGCCATGGCAGTAAAGGTGCCACCCCCATGAGTAGAATCAACAAGAGCATGAGGGGACCATTTACCTTGTTGAAGAAAGGTTGACCGACCGTCATTGTTGTTTCATCAACGGCCTCAGAAAATATAGGGAAAACTGTGCCCCACAAGGTTACAAAAGCAATCAGCAGAAATAAAATATTCTGGGCCAGAAACGCCGATTCTCTAGAAATCATAGATTCCAGACGTCCACGACTCTTCAGAGTGTCATATCTAATTACGAATATGACCAGCGACACAAATAGAGTCAAGCCCATCACTGCCAAGAATATCCAACCCATTGTTGATTCCGCAAACGAGTGCACTGAGGGAACTGGGCCTCCCCTGTTGATAAACATACCTAATTGAGCCATTGTAAAACTGATTATCACAAGGACCATGTTCCACATTCGAAACATACCTCGTCTTTTTTGCACCATGATGGAATGTACAAAGGCGGTCATAGCCAGCCACGGCATAAGAGCAGAATTCTCTACGGGGTCCCAGGCCCAGTATCCACCCCATCCCAAGATGGTATAAGCCCACCACGATCCCAGCAGTAACCCAACGGTAAGAATCAACCAAGAAACCATTCCCCACATACGACCCTGATCAACCCATTCATCCCTTCCACCTCTCCCGGCCAGCAAGGCTCCAACTGCAACAGAATAGGGTAAAGCTACTGATATCAAGCCCAACATCTGAAACGGTGGATGAATAAACATTCCAAAGTGTATAAGCAACGGGTTTATACCTTGACCGTCAGCTGGTGTTACGGTCAATTTCTCAAGGGGATTTGCCAGAAATAATATAACTGCCAGGAAAAAGAGAAGAACCATTGACATTACGCCAAGAGCATATGGAGCAGTATATGGCAGCTTCTTAGTTATTACTTTTAGGCATATCGAAGCCATTATGGAAAATGCCACTGCAATATAGAGCAGTGATCCCGCATTCCCTGAATAAAATGCAACCCATGCATATATACGTGGCATGGCCAGATTGCTGTTTTCTGCCACATAAGCTACTGAAAAATCGTTATTTACAAATGCATAAATAAGTGCCGAAGTGGCAATCAATAACAGAGGTACCACCGAGTAGAACCCCCAACGTGCGCTAGCAACTAGGTCACGCCCATTTAAAACGCCTCCTGCGAATCCAACAATAGTCACATAGACTACCAATATAAAAGCTGCAACAAGGGATATTTGACCGATCTCTACCATTTAAACCTCTCGCCCAGGAAGGTCATCTTCAGAGATCCCCCTTTCTTCAAGCACTTTGTAATAGCGCACTCTGTCGTTATGTGAAAGGGTGTCGTCTACTACTTCTTCACTTCTTCTCCTTTTCATCAGAATAAGGGCAATAGCAACAGAGCAGCCAGCAATTAGTAATCCAGCCGGAGGAACTATCCATGCAATCAATCCGATCCCAGAAGTAGAGGGTTCCAACAAGACAACTGGGCCATAGCGCTCCACAAAATATTCACGTACTTCAGAGTCAGTCTTCCCTCCCTCGATTTGCTCCCTTACTATGCGTCGCATATGGCCAGCTAATTCATTTTGAGACTGGTCAATTGATTCCCCAGGGCAAATCGGACACATTATGGATTTGTTGAGAGAATTTGTGCGGGAATCTAGCTCGGAAACTTCTACAGGTGGTTTGCAGGATAAAAAAATAAGAACCAACACCAACAAGATTACAAAAATCGTCAGGGTCGAGCTTCGAGCAATGGTGAGTTTAATAATGCTCATTTACCGTTCCAAAGTACTTCAAAATAGGTCACACACCAGTTCATTATTTCTGCTTAGTTTATGATCAAATATTTATCATCGCGCGCTTGCAAGAGTAAGCTCAACGGTACTAAGTAATCCATCTCTATAAAACGTCACGACAACTTCAGACCCGGGAGGATGGCTAATGAGGTATTTCGAAAGATCTCCAGAGTTAGAAATACTTACTTCACCCAGTTTGATGATTACATCCTCCACCTCAAGTCCCGATAAATCAGCAGGATATCCAGACACAATATTTGCTATTATCACACCTTCGGCCACAGGAAGGTTTATTTGATCCCTTATAGAATCTGTAACATCAAAAGGGGATATCCCTATAAATCCCCTGTTTACCACACCAAATTCAATTAATTGCCCAACTATCGTTTTAGCATCATCGATGTTTATGGCAAACCCAATACCATTACTACCATCTATGATCGCAGTGTTAATGCCTATTACCGCTCCCTCCTTACTCACCAATGGGCCTCCGCTATTTCCAGGATTAACGGATGCGTCTGTTTGAATTAGATCCACCATAGAACTCTGAGCATTTACTGCTATAGTGCGATTGACCGCACTAATCACGCCTTTACTAACTGTGGGGCCACCCTTCAGACCGAGTGCATGCCCGACAGCTATCACATCCTCTCCTACTTCTATGTTCGACGAACTACCTAGCCTCGCCGGAACTAATTGTGCAGCATCAATCTGTATAACCGCCAAATCTGTCACCGGGTCAGCACCAACGAGAGATGCTGAATATGACCGGCCATCTCCTAATGTTACGGTCACAGACTGGGCGCCACTAATAACGTGATTGTTGGTCAGGATCCGTCCTTCCAAATCCAGCACCAGTCCCGAACCAACCCCTGTTCGAGGAACAGGCTGATTGAACATATCCGTACTCACAGAACCACTAGCAATATGAACGACTGAAGGCTTAAGTAGCTTAACCACTTCCACCGTAGATAAAATTTCTTCTTTATCCACTACCGGAATAGTCGATGTCGAAGGAAGCAAAGTAGGAAAAGGAATAGGTGTCTGAGTAGGCACTTCACCTACAACACTACTAGAAGGAGGCTTGGGCTCTGTCGATCCCTCCACAGAACTTTCCACCTCTTCCTCGGCTTTACATCCCAAACACATGAGCGCTATTAAAACAACCAGAATCAGCGTGCAGACTCTACTCCGTTTTATAGTAAAACTAATGGGCATAATAATATTTTACCAATACCCAGGTGGAATCAACGAGTCAAACGAGAAAATATTCTAATTAATACCTATACCTGACTGCCAAAACGTTTCGAAACGACAGGCAACTCACGGTCAGACACTTACCAATTTTTACGGCAATCCTCGGACCTAGCCAACAACAATAATGTCCACTACGAGCCATCCACAAGAAGAAGTGGATGTTGGGCCGCTTCATCGGGCCAGAAAAATCCGAATCCTGCTCTGATAGCAAACTTTCGATCCAAGTCATCCCTGTCACCAACGTGGTAAAACTCATCAGCGTCAAACTGATCTTTCAGATCAGGCAGCATATGTTTATAGCAGACAAAATCGTATTCGACACCATATTCTTCCCATATGGCCCGCTGCGTGCTCATTGGCCTGTCAGAACAACTCCCCGTCACTATTCCCCTAGCCCGGGCGTTCCTGACCATTTCCATCGTCACGGCACCAGGAGGATCTCCCACCTCCATAGTGCCATCTATGTCAAAACTCATCAGTATGGACACAAGAGTCCTTTCATAACTACAAAATTTGATGATAACGTGTTTTAGTCAGGTGTCGCGCTCCATACGGTGTAGTTACCTCCGAGCGGCATGGGCCCACCTGATACTCCAATTTCCGGTTTAACACCTGTAATTTGCCGACCACCTGCTCGACCCTGAATCTGCTGAATAGAATCAGTATGCATCCAGAATCGACTCCTGCCACTACCAATATTCCCCCCACTTGGAGAAACTGGATTCGGCCCTTCTATACTAATGTCCGTCTGATAGAAGTCCAAAGCATCACCGAAACCAATACCTCGATAACCCAAACCCTCTATATGGAATTGATGAAACTCAGTAAATCCGTCGTACATATTTTCAAAAGATAAGTCCGCAGCAGTTATTCCGGCACCTTCATAAATTTTTCTTGCCGTTAATGCAACTTCAGTCTCTACCTCATCCAGAGTAGGAGTAAGCCCTCGTGGGACTGCATTGCTGTCAGCATGATTAAGAATATAGACAGGTTTCTGTTTCATATCCTTGGCCCTCTCTGCTGTAGTAAACAGATAAGCAGCTGCACACATAATTGGTATATCGTTATCAAAAAGGTTTGCCGGCTTAGCTATCCACCGGGCAAGCTGATAGTCTTCAGGAGTCAGCTCCTCTGGTCTATGCTGCGCCCAGTAACCTTCTGGAAACATTAGTCCATTACGACGGGAATTGATAATAAATGGAGTCATCATATCGTGGTCCTTGCCATATTTACGACAATACTCTGCAAACTGAAGAGCAGTTCCATAGCAAGCAGGCGCGCCCCATAAACTACGGATCGCACTGGTACCATCGATCGCATCCTGCGCGTTCGCTCCGCCTTGATAATAGCGCCCCTCGAGGTTATGCCAAGCCTTCAATACAAGCACGGTGTGCGCCAACCCATCTCCGACCACCTGAGCCGCAACATTTATAGCATTGGACATGCAGACAGGAGCATATACCGAATACTTTATATTAGTCAGCTCAGGCATATTCTTTAAAAGCCACTCATCACTGAGCTTGGCTATCCCGTCTAAAGGATCGCTCGTCTGGACGAATGACTCAATTGCTTCCTGCGGAAGAGGCTTGTCATCAGGCCAGAACGCCCCTGTTGTTGTAACTGGAACAATTACAAGACCGTCAACTTGATCAGGGGCGACACCCGCATCTGCGATCGCCTGTCTTAGAGCAATTATGCTCCAAGCTCCAACCGATGTCTCCGGACTTTCAT
>VEXB01000025.1 GCA_009391195.1 SAR202 cluster bacterium AC-647-P02_OGT_505m | reverse complement strand
TGTCTAATGAGATTGATTCTTGGATGACCGGAGTAAATAGCAACCTTGAAGGTAGACAAAAGAGGATCGTAGCGAGATACAGTGGGAGCCAAGCCTCCTATCGTAGTCGATGCGATGAGGTCGCATCTAATGATTATGCGGAGTTAAATTTGCTGTAAGACTAAAGCGCTAGACTAGCGGCAGATGACGTGGGAATGAGTGCGAAGAGGGCATAGAGACGTCACTCCGTATTTTAAGTGCTCGATAGTGACCTGTATTAGGGATCAGGGTTTCCAGATTGTAGCGGCGATATATCTATCCCCATCAGCTACATCATTGTGATAATAAACTACAACAACATTTCCGTCTGGCCTCTCAATCGCCCTTGGATATCCGACATCGTGGTTACCGGCGTCATCTCGAAGAATAATCTCACGTCCCCAGCTGCGACCGCTATTTGCACTAGTAACATATCGCACCCCCGCCCCATCACCTCTATACCCATAAATCAAACATAATCTCCCGTCAGAAAGCAGCAAGAGAACTGGGGGATTTCCAGCAGATCCTGTGCCCCGAACAGGTCTGGACAATGAATGCCAATTAATGCCTTCATCATCGGAATACATGAGATCTATCCAACCAATACTTTCAAGCGAAGAGCGACATCTCAAAGCAGTCAATAGGCGCCCAGAGGACAGACGCACGGTGGAGGGCATGTTCTCTATACCTTCGGGGAATTCCCTTAGCCACGATAAGAATTGGAATGACTGTCCGGCATCTCTTGTTTCTGCACAGAATACCCTACCCTGATCACCATCAGGTTTAGTTGCTGTTAACAACAAGATGCACCTATTAGTATGAGATTGATGGGAAACGATATCTGTCCGAGCCGCTACTCCACCTAACCCAAACATTGGGAAAGAAAAGGGTCCAAGCCAGTTTTTACATCGATCTTTAGTTATATAAAAATATGACTCACATGTTCCCCTTATACCTGTCCTAGCCATAAGAATTGCGAAATCCGGTTTAGAAAAATCAAACTCTTCATCAAAAGTCCTTGGAGGATTAGTTCTAAGGTGGACTGGGCCAAGTCCCAGGTTCATATGCTCGTCGGCACTTATCGCAACATTCCCAGGTGCATCTAGTGGAGCCTGAATGGTCTCCCATGTGAGTCCTCCGTCTATGCTTCGGGTTTGCATAGTTTTGAAAGGCTGATCCTTATTTCTATAGTGAAAACCCCCATCAGTACTATGAGAACCTAATGTGAATCCGGTAACTATCTCATCCCCCCAATTCCATATTCCATAATTTGCGGGCCAACCCGCATATTCGCCAGACTTTCTAAAAACTGTGACGTGTTTCATGAATGAATAGTACCGCTAATTACAGTATCTTTGAAATATTCAGGCGGTCGGGAAGAAAAATGGAGCAGTGATAAAACCACGTCGCATACTACAGATCTGTCTCCTGCAAAACTTCCCCTCCCAAAGTAGTGATCCGGCTGATGGTAATAACAACAGCGGCCCCTAGACGGTCTGGATCCCGTTCAAGTTCATCCTTCACGGTTCTTTTCATGACTTCTTCTCGAATCTCTCCCGATTCATGAACTGTAGCCCGACCATAGAAACGCCAGGCTTTACGAAGAGAAACATTTCGATACAAAACAACGACATTGGGGTTATCGGTTAATTGGGCAAATCCCCCCTTGCGAGCCCGTTCCCAAAACGCGAGTTTATCGGTGGAAAAAACCATGACGCTCCCCTTGTAAGAAAGGTTGGGATGTCCGTTTAGAGATGCAGTCCCTAAAATACATGGGTATTTATCCGCTAAAGCCTGATCAACTAGGACTTTCATCTCTTCCGTAATTTCTATTGCCACAATACCCCTCCATCATCAGTCAATTAAAATAGACCCCACGTTATATATGCATGTAGCACAAGGGTATCGCAACCACCTGATCACATTTCTAGGATCAGCACGAAGCACACTATCCGATTACTTCCCTAAAATATCGGAGATAATTAAGACCTAACAGTTTCTTCAGTTCGTCCTCAGTAAAACCTTTCTCTGCCAGTTTTACAGTGATATTTGGCCAGTCACCAAAATTGGAATATCCGTCAATCCTGTAGTCTGGGGTAAGCCTGTGCTCGGGTCTGAAACCGCCCCAGTTAAATTTATCTGGATTCTTCTTGAAATATTCGATTTGGCCGGGCATGCTTTCGGGAAATTCCTCATCATAAATCAGACCGGTTTCAGGTCCATTGGCACAAATATCAGTACCTATTCCGACATGGTCGATTCCCATTACATTCACAAGATGAGTTACGTGGTCCGCGAAGTCATCTAGTGTAGCAATGCTACCGTTATTCTGTATGAATCCTGGCACGATCACTACTCCAAAAAAACCACCTTTATCAGCCACTGCTTTCGCTAAATCATCATCTTTGCCTCTGTCATGGAAACAGATGGCATTGCTGGAGGAATGAGTAACTATAATCGGAGCTGAAGATATTTCGAGGGCGTCCCAGCCAACCTGTTGGCTACAATGACTTACATCAACCGCCATATTCATCTCATTTAGTTTTTCTACCACTGTTTCCCCAAAATAAGTTAAACCGGTTTTGTATCTTTCTGTACAACCGTCGCCTACCAGATTACGCAAGTTGTAAGTAAGTTGAACCACCCTGAGCCCCAAATTGTAGAAATACTCAATTTTGGAAAGATCTGTCCCGAACGGCAAGGTGTCTTGGAAATCTAAAATAAGTCCGTGTTTGCCTGACTTATAAACATCTTCAATATCATCAGCTTTAAGTATTAATTTTAATTCACCTTCGAGCGCATCGATGTAACTTCTAGCTTGAGCTATACCCTCTGTGGCACTCGCGTAAGCTCTCTCTATTTCGATTCCGGCGCTGTATGTTCCACTAGCAACGTTCACTCCAGAGCGATGCCATAACGACAAGTATTGCTCCCTGGCAGCTTCAGAATTACGGATTTCTTCTGTAGCTATTTTGGCCAATTGACTGGATGCCTGAGCTCTGGTGTATCCAGCCCTATCCATATCTAAGAGATCCAATTTCATTCTTTCAGTAAATAGGAATCCTGAAGTTGCAGGAGGTTGCTTGCTGTCAATTACCAGGGCTTCCTGATGCAATTGCAAGGCCTCTTCGTTTGATAGAGATCTTTCCTGTTTTTTCAAGAACCGGACTCCTCTGAACAGAGTGAATAGTATTTAATTGGATATTAGCAGAATAGAAAAATTGAGAATCTTAATACTCATAAGAAGACAAGGAAATTTGGCTCACGCTGCAATTCACACTACTCTGAATATTTACTCGAGAAGGGTTACTTAATCTAGAGACCCTCACATAACTCAACAAAATATCTACATCACCAAAAAATTCCGAGCTCCTGCCTTGTGAAAAGCCCGCTAATCTAGGAAACCCAAATGCCAGGGTAAACGCCTCTATCAGGTTGCCCGTCCACTAGTGGTGCCATTTCACTCATGACTTCCATGAAAACGGGAGTCACAGCCTCCGCGGCTTTGGTGTTTTCATAGACACCCATACCCGTTAATTCATTTTCACCAGTTTGGGCAATTAAGAAGCCTATTAATCCGTCAATTTCAGATATCATCTGGGTCTTCGAATCGAGAAGTTTGTATGCCTCCTCCATTTTACCTTCTTTTATATTTATTACTGTTCTGGATATTGCTGCCATGTGAATATTGACCTCATAAACCTTTTACGTTGATAAGTAGCATTAGTTATTTAATGTCTTTAAAAAGTTTTATTCCTAAATTTCTAACGGTTTAAGTAATGTATTCGGCTAACCGATCGGGTGACCGACTCCGTCAAGGCAATAAACTTTTCCAAAGTAGACCCGTATTCCGCATTGCTGATATTGATTGCTGCACTTAGGTCTTCTAGAGTGCTATATACCCTGGTTAACCTGATACGTTGAAAACTATTCATAGGCTTGAGAATACCGGCCTTATTCGAATTAGTTTTATCTCTCATAGACAACGCCAAATCTATCAGCTCTTCTCGCTTCCCACGCTTGGCTGAGGCAATTGTCCTCAGCATATATTTGGGGTTAGCTGGTACATTCTCAGGAGACGCAACAATTTCCAAGACAGTAGTGCTCACTGACTTACACAACGAAGCCGTTGTGTCCCATGCGTCCTGCATTGTTTCCTCGGCATAAAAGGAATCCTGTAGTTCCTCCAATTCAGATAAAGATTCGAAATTAAGAGTCGAAGTAACGTGTATACCAGCCATGGAATCAAAGGAAGTCAGCGAAGAGGTAACGTTTCCTGGCCTACCGTGACCCTTCATTTGGTCTATCACTGCCCCAAGCAAGTTTTTGCTCTGTCCTTCTAGTGGCCGCCGGACGATATTAAAAATTGCGTTTGCCATAAAAACTCCTTAACTTATTTCGTTATTGTATGGTTTCGCTCATTATAGTCAGCATATTTTCTTACACAAGTTTCAGATCTCAGGCGATTAGATATCAAATGAGCTGAAAACGATACATTTCAAAAGGGCTAAAAATACCTCAGAAGCCCGAAATAATGAAGTCGATTCAAGATGTCCTAAATTTCCTGACGCTATATTCTAGGGTCACAAAGTAGGGCACTTAACTTAAATTGAGAAAAAGCCTAGAATGTGCTCCCCAACAACGACATCTAGCAAACAGGGATAGGAACATCTCAAAAGTAAGGTAATGGAGAAGAAAATGTCTGATGAGCCACTGAGAGTAAGTTACGGTGAATATGTCTATGAAAGCGTACCGGGATGGGCTCCTTTACCTGATGGTTGGGAATGGAACCATGTCGTAGGAGTAGCTGTAGATAGTCAAGACAGAATCTTCGCCTACAACAGAAGTGATCACCCAATGATAGTTCTAAGTAAGGACGGAGAAATCCTGGACACATGGGGGGAGGATACTTTCAAAAGAGCCCATCACGTCGAAGTTGGCCCTGATGACTCAATTTGGACTACCGATAACACTGACCACACTGTTAGAAAATGGACAGCTGACGGCAAGGAGTTAATGGTTATTGGGACTCCCGACAAGCCATCTCCCCTCCAGAGCGGAGAACCATTCAACCAACCAACCGATGTGGCATTTGGTCTCGACGGTTCGATATATGTTACAGACGGTTATGGAAACTCACGGGTTCACCATTTCACGCCACAGGGAAAATTAATAAGGTCATGGGGTCAAAGAGGTACGGCACCAGGTGAGTTTATGATTCCACACGGGGTAGCAGTAGACCCAACCGGACTCGTATACGTATGCGATAGAGAGAACAGTAGGATTCAAATATTTACTTCAGAGGGTCACTATATTACACACTGGAAAGGGATACACCGCCCCAATCAGATAGTTATTGGGAAAGATGGCAACGTGTATGTTACCGAGCTTGGGTACAGGAACTCCTACGGCAGTAATCATTTCGTCGATCAAAATGTAGCCACTCATAATTCAGGACTAAAAATCATGACGAAGACTGGACAGTGGCTTGGAGGTTGGGGAGCCGGCACACACACTCCTGGAGACTTTGTAGCCGCTCACGCCGTCGGCATTGACTCGGAAAATAGTCTCTATGTTGGTGAGACTCTTAAAGGTGCACGACTCCAAAAATTCGTTCGAGTAGTAACCTGACCCAATTTCAATAATGATTTATGTTAGGACCAGTGTCTGCGATACTGGTCCTAACTAACAAGTAACCGTTTCCCCACCGCTTATCTGAAGATGCGTCATCAAAACTTAAAGCTAATCGATTAAATCCCTAATTGCCCTGTCGACAAACTCCCTATCAGCCGGGTCCATGCCCAGTCCACCCATATGGCCCCACATGGTGGGAATTTCGCGAAATTCTGCATTATGCATAGCTGACACCTCGTCGCGATTGTCGTCAGGCCAGAAGTACTGATCTGTCGAACTTGGCATGACTATTGCTTTCGCCTTTATAGATCCAAGGGCAGCATTCAAATCTCCTTTGTACAGGGAGTTATCACTGATGTCAGCGTTTTGCCAGGTTCTGATTCTTATAAGAAGGTCATTAGGGTCTTGAGGTACAAATAGCTGTGCAAGCACATCAGGGGTGTCCTTAGATGAATTCAGACCAAGCTTTATATGTCCGTCCTGTCTAAAAAATTCCTGGGAAAAGGCCCATGCCGCATATACGGTGCAGAAGGCTCTCATTCCTTCATGTGGATACTCCGCATAACCACCTCCGGCAAATATAGGATCGGCCTCAAGCGTCGCTACAAGGCCTTCGAGGAACAACCAGTTGTGCCCAGAGCATTTTGCAGTTGCACAAATGGGGAGTACGTTTTCTAGCACACCTGGATAGATGGCCGCCCAGTGAAAAGACTGAAGGCCTCCCATAGAAGAACCGACAACCAGCCTTAACTTCGAAATGCCTAGTTCTTCGGTAACAAGTTTGTGTTGGGCTCTGACATTGTCGTAAATAGTAACCGGGGGGAAATCTGGCCCATCAAACGGTGGTGGGGTGTTAGAAGGTGAAGATGAAAGGCCGTTACCAAACATATTTGGAGCAATTATGAAATGCTTTTGCAGCGAAATCGCACGTTCTTTGCCCTCGGTCAGAACTGAAGCCGTACTTTCGTGGGTTCCACTGATCCCATGAAGTAAAAGGATTGCATTATCAGCTTCATTGTTTAATTTGCCGTATGTCTTGTAGGCTAGTTTTACGTTGGGTACTGTTATTCCGGACTGAAACTCGAAATCCTCCAGGTTGAGGATCTCATAATCCCTGATTGACTCCCTGTAGTGTGCCATACCGCCAGGCTCCAGAATAAATTATTGGGTTTGGATATGATTCCGCCAGTATACTGAGATAGTCAATGTTCGCCACTCAAGTGTTGAGTGAATTACCGATCCTACAAAACTAAACCTCATAAATAATCGAAAACATAATTCGCTGTGACTCCAAGGAGAACTGATGAAAGTAACAGGCATCCGAACAAGACCATATTTTTTTCAATTAGATCGTCTCATGGGGGATTCAAACTTCCCAAGTGGGAACAAGAACATGTCAGGAATGATCGTATATATAGACACTGATGAGGGCCTCTCTGGTATCTCTATTAGTAGCCCAGGAGCCGATAACGCCATAAAGACGTTAGAGCCACTTTTAGTCGGGAAAGATCCCAGGGGCGTCAAGGGATTATGGAGACTCCTGATTGACGCTGTGTTCAAAGGTGGAAACGAAGGGACCATGAACGATGCAATAGGAGCTATTGATGTAGGTCTATGGGACTTAAAAGCGAAAATAAACGAGGAACCATTGTGGAAAACACTTGGTGGCTCAACAAGATATGTGAAAGTCTACGCAAGTGGCATAGATATGCCATTAACAGACCAGGAAATTGCGGATTTTTATGAAAATGCAGCTTCTCAAGGTATAAGCGCAGGAAAGCTAAAGGTAGGAATAGATCGAGATTCTGACCTGAGGCGAATCGGCATTATGAATGATGCCCTAAAAAAATCCGGAAAGCCTGTACAACTCTTAATAGACTCCAACGAATATTGGTCAGCAAAACAAGCTATCAGAAATATTAGAGCCATAGAAGAACGTTTTGAGATTTTCTGGGTCGAGGAGCCTGCCCGCAGATGGGATTACAGAGGTCTAAGAAAGGTTTCACAATCCGTAACTGCCGCTGTCGCCACCGGAGAAAACTTAGCCGATATTAAAGACTTCACCCCGCTTTTTCAAAATGAAGCCGTAGATGTAGCACAAATAGGGATGGGAACCAGCGGGATAACTGGGTTGATGAAAGTTGCAGATATGGCCTACGGATACGAAATTCCAGTATCACTTATGAATTCTCCTGTTAATTATGAGGCCCCAGCGGCATCGGCTATTTCCAATCATATGATGATGGAAGTTTTCCACGACAGGGACGCTGGCATATTGGTTACCGACTCAACAATCAAAGACGGATATTTAGTATTGGGGGATACACCTGGAAACGGTTTGAGTATCGATGAGTCCAGCCTAGCAAAATTGCCTACAACCTCCATGGACAATACTGGTGGAGGGGCAGGGGCATCTGCATTAGGGCGAAGAAGAGGAGCAGGACTTTTGGAAGTGCCCTCCCATGAGGCGGAAACATTAAATGAATAATTCCACCAGATGGAACCGCGTTTTTCGTCTGAACTAAGATTAATAATGCTATAAATTAGCAAAAAAAATAACTAGGAAGGTAAGAATGAAAGTCACCAAGATCACGAACCTCCCGGTCCAGGACGACGAAGGGCGACTATATTACACAGTTCGAGTAGACACCGACGCAGGCATCCACGGTCTTGGAGAAGTCGGTATCAGCAACTGGGGCCGAGCCATAGCAAACGCGGTTGACCACCTTGGTGAACTCGTTATTGGTGCTGATCCTTGGGACACAGAGAAACTCTGGCAGGAGATGTTTCGGTCAGGCTATTTCCCTGCTGACAAGGTGTATTGCTGTGCCATAAGTGCCATAGATATCGCGCTTTGGGACATCAAGGGTAAGTCCGTGAATCTACCCACCTACAAACTGCTCGGCGGCCAGGTGCGTGAGAAAGTTGTTTGCTACCCTCATATTAAAGGAACGGATAAACAACAGATCGTGGAGGGTAGTAAAAGGGCCGTGGATGAGGGCTGGAAATTCGTGCGCTGGGGTCAGCCTGATCCCTGGGGAAGTTTTGAGCCCGGTGGCATTTCAATAATCGAACCGGATAAGTCGATGCGGTTGGCTGTTGAGCTTATGGGTGAAGTCCGAGAAGCAGTCGGACCTGATATCCAAATGTGTTTCGATGTACACACCCAGCTTGAACTGCCGCAGGTTGTGCAAATGTGCAAGCTCATGGAGGAGTTCAATCCTTTTTTCATCGAAGACCCTGTGCGTTCTGAAAATCAGGGTAGTTATCGTAACTTAAGGAGACAGGTGAACCTGCCAATCGCCGCAGGTGAGCAGTGGTCTTCTAAGTGGCCTTTCAGAGAGGTGATCGAAGAGGACTTGATTGACTACGCCCGTATCGACCTGTGCATCGTTGGCGGAATCACTGAAGCCGCAAAAATCACTCACTGGGCGGAAACTCACTACATCAACATTGCTCCTCATAATCCATTAGGCCCCGTAAGTGCTGCCGCTTGTGTCGCCCTGTGTATGGCATCAACAAACGTGGGAGTCCAGGAACTGCCTCGAAGACCCGGCACCTACGCAAGTGAGCTGTTTCCGCAGCAAATTGAGTGGAACGAGGGCTTCGCTTGGTGTCCGGATACACCAGGACTAGGCGTGGACATCGATATGGAAGTTGCTGAGAGAAGTCTGGTAGACCCACAAAAATGGCCCCCCAGGCTTAGGCGTGAAGACGGATCTATGACAAACTGGTAACCAAGTCCACCACGTCACAGGTTAACAAAGGAATACATCCACATAAATGAAAGCGTCAATTTGGTTGGGTAAAGATAAATTTGAAGTCAGAGATGTTCCTATCCCTGAAATAATGGATGATCAAGTTCTGGTAAAAGTAAAAAAGGTTGGCCTCTGTGGAACAGATGTACATATAACTCAAGGTTTATTTCCTTCAACTCCACCTAAAATCTTAGGCCATGAATTTAGCGGCAAAATAGTCGATGTAGGTAAAAACGTCGACAAAAATAACATTGGAAAAAGAGTTGCCTGTAATACAACTTCAAGCTGTGGGAACTGCCATAACTGCAAAAATTGGACAATTTCTCGGTGCTCTAATGAAATAAAGTCATCAGGAGCCTTTGCTGAATTTTCCGCTATGCCTCTGAGTTCAGCAATAGAAATTCCAGAAAATATGTCTTATGAGGTTGCTGCCATGACAGAACCTGCATCATGTTGTCTTTCCGGTACAGAAATGATTGGTTATAAAGATGATTCCAAGATCCTTATTATTGGATCTGGGATTATGGGTATATTGTGTCTTAAGTTTGTGAAACAAAAGAACATAGGTTATGTGGTTGTTTCAGAACCAAATCCTCTGAGAAGAAAAATGGCCTTAGAAATGGGAGCTGATTTCGTAATCGACCCTAGAGGTGAAAATTATCAAGAAGATTTAGAAAAATTAAAGGGAGAATATGGATTTGATGTCTTTGTTGAAGCTGTGGGAAACCCAAATCTTCTTGCCGAGGGTATTTCACATTTGGGCCCAAGAGGACAAGCATTGATGATAGGCGTTCATCCTGAAATGTCCAATCTTGAGTATGATCTTTATGATCTTCACTATAAAGAGATCAGACTATTCGGGGCATTTGGAAGAGGAGATTCTTTTTCCTCAGTTCCTAAAATAATAGAAAGCTTTGGACTTGAAAAACTCGTTACAAGAACATTCAATTTAGACGAAATAAATAAAGCAATTGACTTAACTGCAGAAGGCAACGGGATGAAATACATGATTTCGCCCTAAAAATGTTTATAGGCGCCTCAATCCAAGCGTGTGAAAGGACCCTTTACTGGTCTAAGAAAATTAGAGCTTTTTTGCCGCTTTAATCCAGATTCTGTTAGTGAAGAAGTTAATATTTGATAAATGTCTGACATAGACGAAAACCCACGAGAGTTTGAAACAGAACAGCGAATCTCTAACGACTTATTTGATACTTCAGTTCTTGATGAATTTCATAGTCGATGGGATTTTGAGAAATTACTCGATGAAATTTTTGAATACCATCGTCAAAATCCAAGCCAATGACGGAAGGCGCGAGATATTCAAAGAAAACATTCGCTGATTTCTGGCCAATAAGCCCTTTTTTTATGTCTGTGACAAGATAGCCGGGGTTTAAAGCGATTTATTAAAAATATAGCTGCCTAGTACTCAACTATTTCGTAGAGAACACGAGAGCCAGATACGGTATTGCCGTTTAAAGAACCAACTAGTCCTTTTGTTGCTTCGTCCATTTCTGCATAAAAAGCCCGTTGGTCAGTGAAATAACCGTCCAAGCTATCAATTTCGAGCTCCATGGCCACAACGTCCATTGGTCCGGATATGTCAACATAGAGTTTACAGGGGACACCATTATTCCTATAGTTTGCGGCTACAAGTTTGAAGCCTTCCATAGCCTCAGGTCCCTTTCCCCGTTGACACACCCAGGTATTCCTTAAAGCAAATTTCATATTTCTTAACTTCCTTTCTTTGAAAACTAGTGAATTTATTATTCAGCCGTACCAGTGTATTCGTTTTTCAGCATAGCCCAATCGATGTCATATCCTAACCCTGGCTTTGTAGGCGCATAAACGACTCCGCCATCAAATTGAATATCTTCAACGAGTCCATACATATTTGCACCTGTGCAAGGGAAAAATTCGAAGAACTCACAGTTTGGCACTGCCATAGTTATATGCAAATTGGCCACGTTGTTTAAAGAATTACCACCGTGGTGTATCTCACATTTCATGTTGAAGCCTTCCGCAAGATTACAAAGCCTAATCATTGGTGTGATCCCCCCAGTTACAGCAACATCACCTCTTAGATAGTCGGTCGCGTATTGGGTTATCCATTGGGCCATCCCGTAATACCTACCTGGAGCATGCTCGGTAGACATTATCGGTATATCTAATTTCTCGTGTAATTTCACATAGTTATAAATATCTTCTTCTACCAACGGATCCTCATACCAATAGAAATCTAATTCCTCTATGGCTCTTCCAACTCTCATCGCATCCTCGTATTGATATGCCCACATGGAATCCAACATGAGTTTCATGTCATCCCCTACTGCCTCTCTAACTGCCTGAGATATCTGTATGTCATATGAAGGATCAGCGTGGGGATGGATCTTATGGGCTGTCCAGCCCATATCCTTAAATTTAAGTGCTTCCTCAACATATTCTTCTTTTGTTTCATGGAACGCAGTACTTGAATATACGGGGACAGAATCCCTGCATGTCCCCAAAAGGCGGTGAATGGGTTGCTGGGAAATTTTCCCATTAATATCCCATAAGCAAATATCTATGGCTCCTATTACGTTTGTTGACACCGACCTATTCTGCTTCCACATATCCCACCAAATGGCACCAATGTCTTGCGGATTTCCACCCATTACAATTGGTTTGATGAATTCAATCAATCCCGGAGCAAAATGATCAGCACCAACACGAGAGGACCCTAAAAAAGCGTTGCCACTTATCCCCTCATCTGTCTCCACTGTCACTATTCCAAGCTGTCTTGTGCTTTCAAGGAAGGCTCCGCCTCTAGTCTGCTGATACTCTGTGGTCCAGTTAAACATCTCAACTTTGACATTCGTTATCTTCATAATTTGCCCTTTTGGTATACATTCCAAATAGATAATTCGACTAGGATAATATCAACGCGGAAGATAGTCCTAAAAACAACAAGATCTCTACAAAAACAATTTAGGGACACCACGGACAATTATCATCACCAACCCTTCGTAGACGTGAAAGTCCTAGTTAAGTTTTAAGTAGAAATAATATCGAAGATTCTTATAGAGGGAGCGTCTACACATAAAGAAGCTATAGCGTCAATAGTGCCATCTTCAGTTCTAAACTGAAGGTATTTCTCATAATGTTCTTTAGTATCCCAGACTTCATTAAAGATCCAATTATTAGGGCTCTCGGTATTGTAAATTAGTTCAATAGTTTGGCATCCATCAAAAGCCCTCGTAACTTTGAACGCTTCTGTGCAAATCCCAGTGAAATTTTCTCTTTCTCCTTCTTTTAGAGTACCTTCAAGTATCACATTAACTGTCATTTTTTATTCCTCTTTTAAACCCTTTAATTCGATTTTAACTGTTTTTCTGCAGTGATATTAGCATATAGAATTTCTGGTCTCTGCTTTTCTAGAGGCCTGAAATTTAACACGGATGCAATCAGTCCAAAAAATGGTTGAGTCGAGGTCTAATTCTGCAATTTCGCCGATCACATTTCACAGTAAAAGTTTCAGTTTTTAATTTGTTTTACGCTGACTATCCTTAATGTGAAATAACCTAAGATTCCGGATGCTAGTGAAGCCGTTATAACACCTAAGCGAACCAGAGTCTGAAATTTCGCATCCTCGAAAGCGAGTCCTCCGATAAACAAACTCATGGTAAACCCTATTCCAGCAAGGAAAGCCAACCCGTAAAATTGGTTCCAATTTATTCCCTCAGGCAGTGCGCAAAATTTAAATTTGGTACCAATATATGTAAACAGGGTTACGCCAATCGGTTTGCCGAGAAGCAGTCCTAATCCCACTCCCAGCGTTACTGGTTCGACAAAGAAATCTAAAGCTATACCCTTTAAAGAGACTCCGGCATTGGCCAGTGCAAAAAGAGGCAAAATTAGGAATGCTACCCATAAATGCAAACCGTGTTCGAGGCGATACAGTGGAGCTGGTTTAAGTTCATTATTAGATTTATTAGGTATCAGCATAGCTATAACTACGCCAGCGAGGGTGGCATGGAGGCCAGATTTCAATACGCACATCCATAGCACGATGCCTACAGCCATGTAGGGCGATAATTCACTGACTTTTCTTCGGTTAAGGGCTATGAGAGCCAGCACACATAGTAATGCACCTCCGAGTGGCAATAATGATAATTGCTCAGTGTAAAAGACAGCGATTATAAGTATCGCTGCCAGGTCGTCAATTATTGCTATAGCTACCAACGTCAATTTAAGTGATTCCGGAACTCTGCTTCCCAAAAGGGTCAGTACACCAAGGGCAAACGCAATGTCGGTCGCAGCAGGAATAGCCCAGCCTTGTATGGCGATTGAATCTCCCCAATTAATTGACAGAAAGATTAATGAGGGAACTACTAGTCCTCCAAAAGCGGCGATAGCTGGCAGGCTTATTTGTGACCTACTTGATAACTGGCCGTCTAGGACTTCGCGTTTTATTTCCAAGCTAACCAAAAGAAAGAAAATAGCCATCAAACCGTCATTTATCCAATGATGGAAATCTTTGTCGATCGAAAAATTTCCAAACTGCACCAAAACCGGGGCATTCAAAATGGCATGATAATAATTTTCCAAAGGGGAATTACTAATCAAAATCGCGATGACTGCGGCTATAACTAAAAGTATTCCTCCTGCAGATTCTAGGAGGAAAAATTCTCGAAGCATTTTTACGGGCATAATATTCTCCTCAAAAATACTACCTTTAATGCTGTTGAAGAGGTATATCATTTCATCTCTTCTATAGAGCAATAAAAGAGACAGGTGTCATGAAACCTAGAATTCTTCCTTTTTATAGGTCTCAGAAATTCGGTGCTTTAAGGATAGGTTTTAGATATTTTCAATTTCAAGGTGAACAACTGGATCGTTGCCGTTGCAATCTGCTCAGGAATGTTTATATCGGTCCTGGATAACTCTTCTATCAACATAGCTCTGCCCAAGATTGCTTTTCAATTTCGCGCAGAAATACCTGAAGTGCAATGGTTGGTTATCGGATATGGTTTGGTATCGGGGGCATTAATACTACCTATGGGCCGTTTGTCAGACCTCGTCGGCAGAAAACGCATTTACCTGGCCGGGTTTTTGATTTCGGGAATTACCGCAATAATAACCAGTATTGCTCCAAGCCTAATCCTAGCTATCCTATTTCGAGGCTTGCAAGGTGTTGGCGGTGCAATGATTCAAGCTAACGCCATGGCAATATTGATTAGTTCCTTTCCCTCATCAAGACGTGGATTAATAATAGGGATATTCATGACGACAGTTGGTATCGCCAGTGTGATCGGACCTGTGTTTGGAGGTTTAATAGTCCAATATTTTAGCTGGCGGTGGTTATTGTTTATTTCCTCTCCACTTGGCTTAACGGCATTTGCGGTAGGTTACTTGATTCTTCCTCATATGAAGCCAGGTCCGTCCAGTGGGTTGGTAACCTCTAAATTTGATTGGATAGGTTCTTTTTATTTTGCGGTAGCCCTGTGTTCACTAATGTTGACGATAACGAATGGGCACCGTCTGGGCTGGTTATCCCCAATCATAATCTGTCTCCTTATAGGGTTCCTGGTTTTTGCTATATTATTTGTTGTGCGACAGGCAGGAACTGATTCCCCTCTGATTGCGTTGGAGCTGCTGTCCAGGAAATATTTTTCGTTTGGATCACTAGCCAGTTTGTTCACGTTTATGACTGCTACTTCCGTATTTTTTATCATGCCTTTCTATCTGCAAGGCGTTCTCGACTATAGGCCTGCAGAGGCGGGGCTAATGATCACCCCAATGCCCGCACTGTTCGCTTTATCTGGGCCGATAGCGGGATATTTATCTGATCAATTGAGTTGGAAGAAAGTAGAATTAGTCGGACTTATTGCGACGGTAATTTCACTGCTTGGACTTTCGATAGTTAATTCCGAATCGTCTCCTCTCTTATTAGTATTCCTCCTAGGCTTAATAGGCTTTGGAATGGGCTTTTTCTATTCCTCGAATTCCGCATCCGTTTTAAGTGTGGTCGAAAGAGAAAGATATGGCGTGGGTACGGCATTTCTTCAATTAACCAGGGATTCAACATCAATAATTGGAATTTCTATAACTACCGCTCTTATCACGATTGTGATGGGCTCAATGGGTTATGAACCAAGCCTTGATGCAATCTACAAAGCAGGTGCAACTACTGGTTTGAAGAGTGCATTTGTGGATGGGCTTGGTCTTGCTTTAAGGGTCCAGGCCGCGCTGGTTATTGTGGCTGTGTTACTCACTATTACAAAGGGGAAAGCACAGCAATTCGAGAAAAGTGTCTAGTTGATTAACTCAGCTGTTAGTAAAATTAAGAACCCGCTTATGGAAAACTGTCTATATCAAAAAGAGTAGCCCTTATAAGAAAGAACTACTCTTTTAAAAATCTGTGTTCCGTTCTACGAAGCCGCGATCTGAGCCCAATCTATTTCATCAACTTCCATAGGTTCGCATGTAATCATTTCAATCATCTCACCCAGAGTTGCCACAATATCTTCCTCATTGTTCGCTTCCCACAGGCAAATAAACGTATCTGTATTACCATATGGAAGTGGATTCCAACTTTTCACACATTTGGCAGGCGTTTCACCAGCCTGCATAGCCTTTGCAAATTCTGTTATCGAATCATCCTCCATTGCTTGAGAAAACTGATCCGCAGGGACCTTCAAAGAATGTACGACCATATACTGTGCCACTATTTGTCTCCTTGTACTAATTAAATCTAACCTTAGCTCCCAGAAATACTAACAGTTGCCTTCAATCATCCAAATAACAACCATCTCATAATGCAAAGGATAAAAAGATTGACGCCGCTAATAGACTGCTCGACTCGATACAAAATCAGGAAGTTTCACCGACATTTCACCGCCAGAGGATAAATTCCTCTGGCAAAGCAATCTCAATTTGATACAATTTGTGCCTAGTTTTACCTTCGCAGGAGCGTAGCTCAGTTGGTAGAGCGTCGGTCTCCAAAACCGAAGGCCGCGGGTTCGAAACCTGCCGCTCCTGCCAATAATATCTGCTTTAATTACTGCAGAAAGAAATTACTCACCCAACCCTAACCAACATTTATCCCATATTGGATTATTCCCTCTTCTCCAATATCCTTATGGGGTTGCATATAAGCGAATTTGGCAGATAATCTTCTTAACAACTAGTTATTTAATGGTGAAACATGACTATAGGCTCCCCCACAAAACTAACAATCACCTTAACCGGGTTGTTGATATTACTGTTCATTTTGGCGTGCGGCGGAGGCTCAACTACTGACACCGTTCCCCCAGTTGCTAAAACTACGACGCAGCCAGCTGCTGCTGTTCCCCCCACGGCAACGTCTGTGCCACCCACGGCAACGTCTGTGCCACCTACAGCAACGTCTGTGCCACCTACAGCAACGTCTGTACCACCCACGACAACGCCTGTGCCACCTGCAGCAACATCTGTTCCACCTGCAGCAACATCTGTTCCACCTGCAGCAACATCTGTTCCACCCACCGCAACACCTGTTCCACCTACAGCAACACCTGTTCCACCCACGGCAACACCTGTTCCACCTACAGCGACACCAACTCCAATTCCCAATTTATACGAACCATTCGGTTTCTCAATTACATTAAATCCGGAGTTTAATTTCGGGGAAACTGAAGTGACCACATCTGGTATGACCGACACTTCGCCGGACGATAAACAAGGATTGATAAAATTCGATTATTCTGGAGCTAACACTATTATTTACTGGGTCCCGAGTACGTCAAGCGACTCTCTCACATTAGTTGACGCAGCGTACTTGCTTCTTGAATCCAGTCAGCCAGAAAACACTTTTTCATCTATCAGTAGCGGAAATATAACAGCTGATGGACAGGAAGGCAGTTTTGGCGGATTCTTGGTTACAGATAGCACTGGTGAAAGTGCGGGAGGCGGGCTGATAGGAGGATGGGTCTGTGGAGGAATCACAGACTTTGTTGCGATCTTGAGCGGCCCTGACGCCACAGCAATTCAAATCAGATTTGATCGTTTGATTGATGGCTTCAAATGTTCGTAAAGAAAATTAAAAGTTACTCTCGAGGACTAAAATGAAGAAATTTTTCTCGCTCCTGGCAGTAATAATGATAGTGGTAGCACTATCTTCGGATGGGCTACCACTCCATGGTCATAACCATGGCGGTGGTAGTGGTGGTGGTGGTCATA
>VEXB01000024.1 GCA_009391195.1 SAR202 cluster bacterium AC-647-P02_OGT_505m | reverse complement strand
ATAACTATATACACCCCATTTGTCTAATTCGGTCTTCAGCATATCTGGACTACCACCCATCTGAACAGATCTGAACATCTCTTCAATTTGATTGACTGCCGCCCTTGGAAGACCCCCAGCGGAGGATTGTGGGTCCATAAGCCCTCCAGACTTCATTTCTCTGGCATTGAAAGAAGCTGAAGAAGCTGTAAATTCATAAATGAATTTCATTAAAGCAACATCCCAAAATTCGTCAATCCCGACTATAACGACTGACAGGTTGTTGTTTTTATCCTTCAAATCTTTGGATATCCTACTGGCAACCTCTGTCGGTATACCTCCAACAATTTCTAAATTTTCGCTTTCGTTTCTATATTGGTACAGAATACCTGGGCTATGGGCGCCGTAGGATTGTGCTGCAAATCTCATATATTCGTAGGCGCTTTCACTAAAACCATCCAAGTTCAGTGCATATGTTGGTGTTATGAGAGACGGCTGTTCCGCAATCACCTTACCCTTCCTAACTACCGATTCTAATTCTTTTTTTGAGGCATCCATTGCAGTGTATATAGGCTCAGTAACCACAAAATATTCAACCGACGTAATTCCAAAGGTAGCAAGATGCTGAGTCGGAAATTTGATTACATAGGTTTGCTCTACAGACCTCATCCATTCAGGAGAAATATTCATTTTGTTTCGCTTTATCCAGTGATTTTTCTAAGCACAATAAATTGTACCTCAGGGTTTAAATTCCTGACGGTTCCGCCTATTTAATTTGCCGTGCACCTGCGAAAATGGTCTTTTTAAACCTACAAAAAGCAATAAACTACCCAGTAATAAAACGGAACCATCTGGAATCGATTGTCCTAATCCGCCGCAACTACGCCCGTCCGTTGTCTCTTCCAGCTTAACAGTGACACTGATAGGTTCTTCTAACACCATTTCATCCTGTGGGACATTTCCAGTCAAAGATTCAACAGCCGTGGAGCCCGCTTGTGGCGTAAGGGAAAATACTTTGACCTCTGAGCGAGGCATCGGAGTTGGTAAATATGATGCTTCGGTAGGAGGTTCATATAGTGGGGCTCCTATGTAGGCTCTCCATGAATTCTCCAACTCCAATTTAGATATTCCATAGGTAGACAATATGGCCTCATCAATATTTTCACCGGATTTTAATCTGGAAAGCAGGTGAACCATCTTGGTAGGTCCCAACCGGACCACCATGTACTCTACTATGGACATGGATTGGCCATAGTACATAATCACGTCTTCAGGATCACCTGGCATTGATGGCATTGATGTTATAGGAAGCAATCTCCCGGAATGAACAGCGAAATCCACAGCAACATCATAAGAAAAGCTGGGGGACAGGTTTCCGAATTCTGCTAAGCCTTCATTGAGCCAAGAAGGTATGTTGTTATATATACTACCCGCTGCACGCTCGACAAGAATATGGGTAACTTCGTGAGAAGCCGTTCCCTCAGAAAGCCTACCACCACCAAGGACAAGTAATGTTCCGATTTTCGTAAACGCCTGCCCTTCTGTAATCAACTCCCTTCGAATTGTAGAACTTCCCGGTGGCATTCCACCCAGCATTTCACTGACATTGTTGTACATAGTGACCCGTATAGGTTTTCTATCTGTCTGGCCCAATACAGGTTCCATAAAGTCCATTGTTTGAATAATCGCATCCAGTATTTCTACAGCTCTACTTTCGACTGGTCCATGGTAGGCAACATTAATTCCTTCTTCTTCAACTTCTTCCCACTGAAATCTGGAGTCGTAGACAACAATCTGGGACGTTTCAGTCTCTCTTTTGTTTCCTGCTAAATCACTTACTTCAAAGCTATATTCCAGAATGGTTCCAGGAGGGATATATTTACTTGAAGTATTCGTTTTCCAAAAAAGTTCAGCTACCACTTTTTTTTCAGGCTCAAACTCAAAATACTGGTATACCCCTGACTTTTGCTGTCCTATTCGCATGCGCAAAGCAATTTCTTCAACGACGTCTTCCGAATAAACCTCAATTGAAAATCTTATCCCCTCCGGGAATTCGCTAGCCGATCCATGGGACGAAATTTCAATGTCACCAGAAGAAGCAGAGATAAGCCCTTGGAAACCAAAACTACAGATCAGAGCTAATAAAATTATAGGAACATTAATTATTTTCAATATGATAACTACACGGTATTTATTAGTGAATTTGGAAACAATTTAGCTTCACTCAACCGCAGATTTAAGGTGCTCTACTAACATTTGTTCATTAGCGGCACCAGTGAATGATATAGATCCGTTGATAACTGTCAGAGGCACTCCTCTCACACCAAAAGTTCTTCCCAACTCAGGAAATTCCTGCACCTCTATCACTTCAGCATCTATTTTGCCGCTCGTAACGGCCATCGCATGTGCCAAACTGGCAACACCAGGACAATATGGTCAATTCGGGGTCACAAAAACTTTGATAGAAATTTCTTCCTCGAGGGAGCTTAGGAAAGAAATAGTTTCCTCTGAAAGAGCCGGTGAACCTGAAGACACATTTATGATTGCTTCTAGTAGGACTGGAAATTCTGTCCCTGCAGGGATACCCAGATATTTAACGTTTGATTCGTCATCCCTTGAGAAAACAATAGTGGGAACCCTTGCCACGCCATAGGATTCTGTAAGCTCTCTATCCTCTCTATGATTAACAACATCAAGCTGTATTTTCTCAGATAGCAAAGATACTTCTTCTAGCAGCTGCTGAGTCGGAGCACAGGTTTCGCAGTCCATTCCTGGAACTAAAAGACCCTTTAAATCGGGCTCCGTAAAAAGAGTTAGTCTAACGTCATGTACCATCTCTTCTTCAAACCTAGATTTGACGAAATCGCTATCAGATTGGTTAAGAAACTGGGTCAAGACTACCTCCTCATATACAAAATTATAGTTACAGACGCATTATTTTGATTTTTTCAACATCGATGATGAATGAACAAGCCTCTGTATCGTGGTGAACAACCCCAGGACTGTAATAATCACCAATACCAACAGTATTACAATCGATATCCATTCTGAAATTATAAGGCCTAGCCCAACAGCTATAACTCTTTCCGGTCTCGTCATAATCCCGACTTTACAATCTATTCCAAGACCTTCAGACCTAGCTCGCAAATAACTAACCATTACAGAACCTATGAAGGCAGAATAAGCAAGAAGAGGGCCAATAGAACAAGTATCAAACCCACTCAGAAGGGAATCACATGGTCCCGTCAGAAAATATATCAGTACTCCAAAAAACACCAATGCCTCTTGAAGCCGATCTATAACAGAGTCTAGTAGGGCACCAAAGTTACTGACTTTACCCAGTCTCCTTGCCAAACCGCCATCAATTAAGTCTAAAGCGCTCCCTAAAAGCATCACAATACCGCCCACAAGAAGCATACCTAGCGAAATAAATATTGCCGCAATAAAAGTGACTATGAGGCCCAATATTGTCACACCGTTTGGAGAGAACCCCAACTTATCAAAACCTGCCGAAACTGGAGATTCGTAATATTGTTTTAGCAAGTCTCTCAATGAGTCTCTATTCCACATACTTTTTAATTACCCATGCTGATAATAAATGTCATGATTTCAAGCCGTAATCCCATTAAATTTCCCGTCGTCATGAGTCACTGTACCTAGCTGTTCGTAATAGTTGATAACTTCGGACGCTACAGTGTCCCATTTGTATCTCCCAACATCCTTCCGAGCAGTTTCAGCCAGAGATTGTCTTAACTTTGGATTAAGTATTAACTGACCAAGCACGCCCCTCAAGCTCTCGACGTTTTTAGGGGTAAACATCATTGAGTTCTTATGGTCCTCGATCACGTTGGAAAACCCATCAATCCTGCTCGCTGCAATAGTTGCCCCTGCGGCCATAGCCTCCAGAAGAACAATGCCAAAACTTTCTTGCCCCGTAGCAGGAGCGCAAAATATATCTGCAGTGCTATAGTATCGAGCCTTGTCAGACTCAGATACCTCCCCAGCAAGGACGATATCAGAAGGATTACGAGATCCAATAATCCTCTGAGATTCAGCATCCATATCCCCACCACCCACAATAATCAGTCTTATATTTGGAAAGTCCCACTTCAGGTCACTGTATGCAGACAACAAATATTGAAGTCCTTTCCGCTTTTCAAGCCTGCTCAAAAAGAGAATATTAATTTTCCCGTCCTTAAGCTCCAAGAATGGTTCAGCTTCCCTAAATTGGTCAATGAAAATACCATTTGGGATGATTCTGTAGTCGCTGGGAATAAACTCCTCAACAAAATGCTTTGAGCTTTCAGATACCGCAATACTTCCATTTAATTTAGAGGCATAACGGCGAAGGATTTTCTTAGCCATTACTCTATAAAAATGGCTACCTTTATACGTATGGAATGTGGCAACTCTTGTCATAAAACTTGGAATGTCTGCTGCAAGTGCCCCTAACGTAATAAGGCTGGCGAAAGGTTCGTGTATATGAATAACATCAAAAGATTCTTTGCTTATCAAGTGAGCGACTTGCCGGTAAATCCATGGTGATAAATTAACTCTCGCGATAGATCCACCCGAGGGAACAGCAACCGGCTTGCCCATCGGGATGAACGAAGTATCTAAGGTATTTGGGTACTTTAGAGAGGAGACAGTGTCAGAATATGGAGCAATTACCTTGGATTCAAATCCCCTTTCTCTAAACTCTCTATGAAGATTTGAAATATGCTCATTTACACCACCAGGTACAGCGAAGTCGTATGGCGAAAATTGACCAATCTTCATAGTAGAAACTACTGCCTTAACAAGGTGATTACTCTTTAAAAACTTTCGCTATAGGCGCTCTTACCCCTGAGCCGACTCCTCCCCTGCAACAAAGTCCTCCACTAACTGCCGTGCTTCATCATCTGTGTATTGAATGAGTGGAGACTTCATAAAATAAGAGGAAGGTGCCGTTATAGGACCACTTAGTCCCCTATCTTTAGCAATTTTGGCGCATCTAACCGCGTCTATTACGACCCCTGCAGAATTTGGGCTGTCCCAAACCTCCATTTTTAATTCAATGTTTAGCGGTACATCACCAAAGCTCTTACCTTCCATCCTGATGTAACACCATTTTCGATCTGTCAGCCAGGGCACGTAGTCACTAGGGCCTACATGAACATCTCTGTCAGGTATAAATTCATCAACTTGAGAAGTTACAGCCTGTGTTTTGGAAATCTTTTTTGAAACCAGCCGGTCTCGATCCAACATATTCATGAAATCGGTATTACCGCCAAAATTAAGCTGGTAAGTCCTGAGTAACTCCACTCCCCTGTCCATAAATAAACGGGTTAGCACTCTATGTGTAATGGTGGCCCCAACCTGCGACTTAATATCATCACCAATGATAGGTGCACCAGCTTCTCTGAAGCGTTTTTGCCAGTAATCATTTTCCCCACTCGCAATGAAGACAGGTATGCAATTAATAAACCCGCATCCTGCCTGTAATACCTGTTCTGTATACCATTTAGTAGCTTCCTCTGAACCAACAGGGAGGTAATTGATAACAACATCCACCTCTCTGTCCTTAAGAATCTGAGCCACATCATCTGTCCCACCAGGAGCCTTAGTTATGAGTTCAGATGTGTATCTCCCAACGCCGTCGTGAGTCATCCCTCTCTGCACAGTAACACCTTGGTCAGGCACATCTTGAAATTTCATGGTGTTGTTGGGTTCAGAAAAAATCGCCTCAGACAAGTCCTTACCAACTTTGTTGGCATCAACATCGAATGCTGCCACCACCTTGATGTCGCCGATCCCATACTCTCCCATAACTGGGTGCATAAGCCCTGGAATGGTCTCGTCTGGACCAGCATCTGCATATTTAGTAATCCCTTGTAGAAACGAGGAAGCACAGTTTCCCACGCCTATTATTGCAACTTTGATATCAGCCAAGACTTCGAACACTCCTCTGGAAATTTATGTTTTTCACTTTAATCGATATTTCATGAACCAATTTTAATAGTCCACAAACTATTAAACCACACGCCAGTCTAGCACTTAGCTTTTCACCTTAACAGTAGAAAGCGGTTCTTATCTGGATATTAAAGCGGAATCCCTCAATTTTGACCACCACATCATGTGGTGCTAGCATCTTTCGTCGCTACAATAGTTTCTGGAGGAATCATTGAATCTAGCAAATATTCTCGCAAAGAGGACTCCGTTTTTCTACGGCTGGGTCATTCTAGCAACATCGGGTTCAACGCAGGTAGTACGAAACGCCGCAGCTAGCTTAACTTTAGCCGTCTTTATGTACCCCATGGCAGATGATCTTGGGTGGAGCCGCACCGTTCTTGCAGGAGCAGCAAGTGCAGGAGGGTTAGCGTCGACATTTTTGTCACCTGCGACCGGCTGGGCTGTCGACAGATATGGCGCTCGAACCGTTCTCAGTGTAAGTGTACTCGTACTTGGAGTAACAACCTTTTTAACTGGTTGGGCGACAGTACCCATATTTTTTTACATCACTTACGGAATCGGCAGAGTTATATTTAGTAGCCCTGTCCAAATTGGGTCCTCTGTTGTGGTTTCACGTTGGTTTATAAAAAGTAGAGGCCGGGCAAACGGAATACTTTCATTTTGCCACTCGATAGGAATGACCGGATTCCCTTTAATGGCATCAATACTGATAGGAATATACGGATGGCAAGTTACTTGGCAAATTCTGGGTGTGGCTGTCTGGATAGTTGCCTTGCTCCCCGCATTTTTATTTCTTGCAGAGACCCCCGAGTCCGTGGGAGTCTTACCAGACGGAGAAACTCCATCAGATGACTCAAAATCAACTTCAAATCCGGGTACATCAGAGGAAGTATCCTGGACGCTTAGGGAAGCAATGAAGACACCGGCCCTATGGCAGCTAGCAGTGGGCACAGGCTTCCTCTATGTCATCCAGTCAGGCACCAATATACATATGGCTGCTTATCTACAAGACATCAATTTAGACTCAAAAGTCGCAGCTTCCGCAGTAAGTCTCACTGCGATATTCACTGGGTTGGGTGGACTTGGATGGGGTTTGATAATCGAAAAAGTAGCTGCCAGATTTTGCTATGCTCTTGTCGCCGCCTTAATGGCGGCAGCTGCGTTGTTATTCATAACCGTCAATAGTCCTCTCACCGCGTTAATCGTGGCCTCGCTGTTTGGAGTCTCTTTGGGCGGAGCGCTGGTGATTCCACCAGTAGCTTTCGCTAACTATTTCGGCAGGGATTCACTTGGGGCTATTAGAGGTATAACAGAACCATTTAATGCCTTCGGACAGGCAATCGGAGCGCTACTATCAGGAGTCATAAGAGATGGAACTGAAAGCTACGAATTAGCTTTCTACACAATGTCTGTAGTGGCTCTATTGGCTATATTTATGACCCTCTCAGCAATCGTCCCAAAGAAATGACTAACCATAGTTAAACAAGAAGAGGGGACCTATCTAAGATCCCCTCTTTTACTTAATTATAAATTTTTAGATACCGAACTTTTTTATCCAGAACCTGGACCGCGACCCATTGAATAAGGCTGCCATCGCTTTAGGCCAGCATCTGCTAACACCGCAGGATTTACACAGGTTCTAGGCCATCTGCCGGTCAGCACAAGAGAAAGTTCTTGACCTACTCGTCTTCGAGTCTCCGGAGCCATTCTCTGTGAAGCAGAGGCTACGTGGGGCGTACTTATAACATTTTCCATGTGTAAGAGAGGATTTTCTGGATCAGGGGGTTCCTGCTCGAAAACATCCAGACCCGCACCCGCAATCCAACCTTCCTCTAATGCTTTTATTAGTGCCTTTTCATCAACGGTCGGACCCCGGCCATTATTGATGAAAAGCGCAGTAGGTTTCATAGCCCTAAACTGATCTTCAGACATTAGATGATGAACTTCCTGAGTAGAAGGTGCATGCATAGACACAATATCTGAACGCTGCAGAAGTTCCTCAAGTGTACTGATAGGTTCCACTCCATACTCAGTCATTGAAAGTTCCTCAATATAAGGGTCGAAAGAGATCATATTCACTCCGAACGCCTTGGCCCTTACAGATGTCGCTTTGGCAACATGTCCGAAGGATATAAATCCAAGCGTTTGGCCCCATAGCCTAGGAAACTCCGACAGCAAAGGTCTCCCTTCAGACCATCTTCCGTCTTTGACCATAGCGTCCATCACATTGAGACGTCTGAAGGATGCAAGCAATAGCATCATAGTGTGGTCAGCCACCTCTTCTATGAAGGTATCAGGCACATTTGTTACAGGTATGCCATGCTCAGTAGCAGCAACCACATCAACCGTATCTGCACCCACACTTCCTAGGGATATGACCTTACAGTTCTCGAGCGATTCAATGATCTTTCTCGTAATCGGTCTCCCTCTCGCAATCAGTCCATCGGCGTCTTTTGCCTCAGCAATAAACTCATCCTCACTTTGGGCATCTATCTCCACGATTTCAGCCCCAATGGGATCGAGAGCCAATCTTTCCAAACTATACGAACCATCTGCCAGGTCGAAAGTGACTCCGGCTGGCTTCTGCGTTACAACTTTATATTCAGCCAATTTAACTCCTCCTCACAGTCGTCAATATTATTGTCAAATCACTATTGATCAAAACCGACGACCCTACTAAGTTTCGCGGTGCACAAGAATAAGGCAACACGCGTCAACTGGCAAATATCCAATCTGGATATAGTCAACATAACTTAAAATATAGCAATTGGATTTACGGGAGATCCGGTAGTATTAGTCAGCTTTAAAGGACCCATTGACAGCATGAACTCCCAACGATTACGCCTAGCGCATTCTACGGCCAAATCTTCTAAATTGGCGTTATCAAGAATCCAAAGACCCATAGCCACAATACCCACCTGGTGAATCGGCTGAATTACATTGGGATATGGTGCTGGAATGATGTCATTGCCAGTATCTGTCCCCAAAACTGCAATGCCCCTCTGATGTAGCAGTGGCAAGCAGCTTGCGTGGCACGCAGTCGAACCTTTCTCTCTAAAGTCTACAGGGCCCTCTATTTCCCTTCGGTACAGCTGGCCAGTCCTTACCAACAGTACATCTCCTTCTGTGATTTCAAAGCCCATCTGGCTTTCAGCTGCCTCTATATCAGAGGGTAAAACCCCTTCTCCTCTTTCAAGCCAATCAACTCCTCTAATCCTAGGGACATCTACCAAAATCCCCCTTGTAACGATGCCTTCAGCCGCTACCTCAATAGATTCCACAGTGGCTCCCAAATTAGTAGATACTAGATGTGACGGACGTCCGTTATACATCTTCCCTTCCCAGAAAAAATGCGCCAAGCTGTCAATATGAGTGACTGTGTATCCGTGAAACACCATGCCGATATAGTCTGTAGCGGCTTGAGAAAGCCTGCTAGTGACTTTCTGTTCGGTCCCCCAGCCCTCGCCACTTTCAACCATGTAATGAACCGCAGGAGCAGTGGCGTCTGGCGTAGGGTCAAATACAACGGGACGGGCACAAGATACAGTCGTTCCATCAACTACAAGTGAAACCGACTGTTGAACTTTCTGTGGTGTCAAAAAATTCAGAGTACCCAACTGATCATCATCTCCCCATCGGCCCCAATTACTCAATTTTTGAAAATAACTAAGAATCTCTTTTTCTTCTGGTAGTGGGCTGTTAGCCATTTGTTTTACTCCTAATAATTGACTGGGTCATACTCACTATGAGAGTGCAGATACATATACTCTTCTAGGGCCTATAATAGCCTGTAACTTTAAATATGTTTTGGCGGTACTTTTGTTACTGAATCCTACTAACAACCGATTTTTGTCAGCATTGCAGTTTAGAGACTTTCGCGTTTTGTGGATTGGAAGCATAGCCGCAGGCGCAGCCGCTTGGGCTCTCATAGTTGCAAGAGGATGGCTAGTGTGGGATATGTCCCACTCATCACTAGATGTCGCTATTGTGACTTTTCTTGCAATGATTCCCAGAGTTATTATTCCTCCTTTCAGTGGTTATCTGGCTGATAGATTTGAGAGACGGAAGGTAATGGCTGGATTATTCAGCTTAAACCTTGGACACAACTTAATCCTTGCGATGCTTATTTTTGCTGGTGACATCCAGATGTGGCACTTGATGACAATGGCGTTTATTGACGGGTCCGCTAGGTCTGCGCAAATGCCCGTAGGTCAAGCTTTAGTTCCCAATCTTGTCCCTCGAGATCGTCTATTAAACGCAGTAGCCCTCAATCAGGCAACTATGCATGGATCTAGGCTAATAGGTCCATTGGCAATTCTCCCTTTACTAATTCTTGGGATCGAATGGGCTTTTTTACTGTGTTCAGGTTTCTATCTCATCAGCTTAATTCAATCATTGAGAATACAAAGTACCTCAACCGGAAATATGGACAAAGAAAGAGGTTTCTTCTCTAACCTGGTTGAAGGCGTTCCCTATGTTTATCGAGACGCAAGGCTGAGGGTCATAGTTTTAATGGCGTTCCTTCATTGCGGATTTACTATGTCTTTTGAATCTATTTTGCCAGTTCTTTCCGTAAAGAAATTTGGCGCTGTAGAAGGCAGCGATTTCAGTTTGATGATGATGTCAATAGGAGCCGGAGCATTAATAAGTGTCATAGCTCTTTCCGGTGTCAGGCAGGAATCAACTAAGGGGAAGATGTTTCTGAATTTGGGGCTTCTTAGTGGTCTGGCCCCAATAATCCTAGCCCTTTCTATAAATATGCCTATGGCAATTGCTGCTGCGATTCTAATGGGGGCTGCTCAAGCTGGTTATATGACTCTTACTCACACGATGATCCAATTGGTAACAGAAGACAATGTACGAGGAAGAGTAGGTGCCGTTTATTCAGTTCATATTGGTGGAATCATGGCATCTATGAACTTAGCTAACGGTGCCTTAGCAGAAATATCTTTCTTGGAACTTAGTTTTTGGGATGGATTACGGAATGTCATGCCGGCAGACACTATGCTGACTGCTGGCGGTCTGTTGTTCGTCTTTTCAGTCTTCGCAAGTTGGTCTTTTGCAACTTTACGAACCATTTACCAGACCGGTATTCCAATTACCAGAGGCGCGGAAGCCGACTAACTTTATGACTGGAAAATAGCAACAGAATAGCCTCAATTAGATTGTGTCTTTCCCAGAAATCCTTAAGCCTAAATGGCCGTCACTGTTAGGGTCTTGAACATTTTATCAACATCATTAATATCAGGAAGATCAGTACCAACTTCTTCACAGCTAAGAGAAGAAATTGCTACTCCAAACTTAACACTTTCTATCGGACTCATATTCTTCATATGACCTGACAGAAATGCAGACGAATAAATTGCTCCCGCTCCATTAGAATCAGTTAGTGTTATATCAGGAGCAGTGATCCCAAATCGTTTATCTTCAGAATAGTAATGAACACCCATGGGTCCCCCAGTGACCATAACTATGCCAATCCCGCGACCTAGGGCATCCTTAGCCCACCTAGATGCAAAACCTATCGGTAAATTCTCACTTACGGCTATTTGAATCACACTGGCCAATGAATAAACGTCAAGTCCTGATTTATTTACAAGTGCTAAATCCTCCAGGTTAAGAAAAACTGGTATTCCTAGAGTATTGGCTTGTTCAAGTGCAGGAGCATTGTGGGGCCAGTCATATATATCGGCATAAACGAATTTCGAGCCCGTCATAATGGAAAGATCAGACTCTGTCATGGTCGACAAAACATCTTCCCTTCTTTTCCAAATATATGTTCGCCCTCCAGTTTTGTCTGAAATTACTATCTCATAGGGAGTTTCAAGCCTAGAATCCAGGCTGAATGTCCCCTCTATCCCAAGCCGACGAAGCTCGTTGACAACATTTTCCCCCAGAACATCATCCCCAAGTCGATTAGTTACAAGGCCAACTCTCCAACCAAGAGAATTTAATGATGAGGCGACTATTACAGCGTCATCTGACAAAAAATCGGCTCTGTCCTTCCAGTCAGATCCTTTATCCCATTTTAATGGGCTATCGACAGTGTATACCTCAGCGGGACTAATAGATCCTATACATGTCACATCTGGGAAATCAGAAACTCTCGGGTCGGCTTGTAAAATTTGGTGGGAACGAGACAATAAAGTCCTCTCGGTAGTTATTGAATTAGCAAAGACTAGCACAGGTTACCCGGGTTCACTGGTAAGTTACTCGTACCTACACGGAATAAAAGAAGATGATTTTGATAGCCCTTGCATCGATAGGCGGAACTTTAGCTTTATTGGTAGTCTTAATCCTTATCTATTACTCGTTAGAGGCTAGGCGCCAAGGATTTTCCGTTATAAGTCAAAATCTTGAATATTTCTCTGAAATAACTTACTTAGACAGCAACAATGTAACGATAGCTCCTAGTCTTGAAGATGTCCGTTTCCTCAAACTTCCATTGATCGGTTTGGTGTCTAGAGAAGGGAGTCTAATACTTGGTGGCCCAGTAATACATCATCAGAACACTATTACCAGGTCAGTGGTAGACATTAAAGGAAAAATTCAACAAGGCGCCAGGGTCAGGACCGACGTGTTCATTCACCAAAAAAACCCGATGTACAGTATTGGCTTAGATTACTCAGAGATTACGTTTAAATCTGAACTTGGAGAGTTAGAGGCCTGGACAATACCTGGGAGCGGTAAGACTTGGATTATATGCGTGCATGGGCACCGATCTAATAGAAGGGAAAGCCTTAGGTTCTCACCATTATTTGAATCCATGGGCTTGGATCAAATGTTAATGAAATATCGAAATGACGCTGACTCTCCAGTTGATAAAGGTGGGTATCACATGTTTGGCCTTACTGAGTGGAGAGATCTGGAGGATGCGGTAAAATACGTTATAAATCAAGGTGCGGAAAACGTATTCATCCTCGGCCACAGCATGGGTGGTTCCATAACCCTGCAGTTCATCTTGAAATCAGATCTGCGCTCCCATATAACTGGGGTGATACTCGAGTCACCCGCTTTAGACCTGAATGGAATCATAACTGCTAAAGCTAAAGCTCTCCCGTTTCCAGCAACGACGCTGTTGCCACCAATAAAAAAGATGGTTTCCAAACTTGTAAACCTAGAATGGTCGGATCTCAATTACATATCTAAAGCCAGCGAAATAGAGCCTCCAATTCTTCTTATCCACAGTAAGAATGATAAAACCGTTCCAGTCGCTCAAAGTGACGAATTTGCCAACGGCATTCCACATCTGTTCGAGTATCTCAGGTTAGAGGGTGCCCCACATGCCGCTGCATGGAACTTTTCCCAGCACAAAGTTGAATCGTTAATTAAAACATTTATTACCAGCATGGTTTCTAAAACCCAAAATAAAAAATAGAAACCACTTTCTCTACCTGTGATACATTGCCCACTAATTAAGACCCCATTGGAGGAATAGATTGAGCAACCTGAAAGGAACCGGAATGCTAGCCGTTTGGTGTGACGTACCGGCAACAGTGGAGCAAGAATTCAACGAGTGGTACAACGAGGAACATATCTATGAAAGACTGTCAGTACCAGGTATTTTAAGCGCTGCTAGATATGAAGCAATAGTTAATGGACCGAAACATCTGGCAGTATACGAATTGGAATCCGTAGAGGTTTTACAATCTGCTGCATATCTGGAGCTAAAATCTAATCCCAGTGAATGGTCAAAGAAAATGTCTCCCGATGTAATAGCGACCAGATATATACGGAATGTTTACGAACAGATATTCCCAGATGCTGTAGACGCAGTCACATCCACCAGTGGGTTAGCACCTGCATTACAGATCGGACGAATGGGAATACCAACGGAACAAGAAGAAGAATGGAATGAGTGGTACAACACTATATACATACCTAACTATGAAACCGTTCCCGGAGTCATACGTGGTCGAAGGTACAAAACTATTGAAGGTTCCCCTGCATATATGACCTTCTATGAAATGGAGTCGACGGGAACCTCGCAAACAGAAGAATGGTTTAAGCAACAAACTGCACACCCATCCAATGCCAGTATGCGTGAGGCGATGCAACATGAAGCAGACTCCCCAGGTATCTGGCAGAAGACATTTGAACCATCCTAAAGGCACCCCATATCCCGCTAGGTAAATAAGGAAGTACTCAAAATGGAATGGATGGTGTTTGCTGCGGCTAGCGCATTTACTTTTGCCTTGGTGTCCGTACTAGACAAAATACTTATCAGCGATCATGTTGGAAGCGGAAAAATCTTTGTAGCAGGTGTCGGCGGAGCACAAGTTCTACTTGGAATAGCAACTTTACCGCTGGCCACCTTTTCAGGATTTGATGCCTCTGTCATAACTGTGGCATTACTATCGGGCGTATTCTCTGGAACATACCTAATTGGAATGTTTATCATTATGGAATCCCAAGACGTATCCCGCGTTGTTCCGGTCGTCTCAACTTATCCTATTTTTGTGGCATTTCTAGCTTTCTTATTCCTGGATGAGCATGTCAGCATTTTTGCATGGGCATGTGTAATTGTGACTGTTGTAGGTGCTGCAATGGTATCTCTTGCGCCCAAGTCAATTAACTCAACCGAGGGAGTTGGCATACTGGCATTGTTATTCCTTTTGTTGGCGAGTATGTCATTTGGACTCAGCCAGTTTTTATCGAAAACCATTGCCGAAGAAATGACGATGTGGACTCAGTACTCCTTAAGAGCATTTGGAGGAGGAATTACTTGTGGTTTGTTGATTTTTTTGCCGGGTGTAAGACAAGGACTAGTAACTTTATTTACCAACTTTAAGACCATGATGGTATTTTCAATAACCGAAATTGTACTGGTTTTTTTTGCGATACTATTCTTCTTCCTTTCCGTCTATTCGGGAGAAATCTACTTAACTGCCACTGTGATGGCTACAAGACCACTATTTGTTTTTGGTCTGACATTGTTGCTGAGCATCCCTATGATCGGATTATTCAAAGAATCTGTCAGAGGAAAGGCTATGGCGACAAGGGCTACCGGTATAGTACTTACTGTAGGTGGAGTTATTGGAGTTTCTCTGACATAAATGGTTTTAGCTATCAATATTAAGTAACAACGTGCTATGAAATTCGGAAACTTTCTTTTTCCACAATCCAGCGGCCCTTCAGACGATTACAGAGCGGTTACTGAAGCTCTCAATGAGTCTATTCTCAGTGAACAACTTGGTTACGACGAAGTTTGGCTTGGGGAACACCATCTAGACGGTGCATGCGCCTATGTCGACCCAATAGCATTTGCTGGAACAGTGGTAGGCCACACCACAAAAATCGGCATTGGATTCTCTGCGGTCCAAATGGCACTGCATCACCCGACCAGACTTGCTGAACAGATATCCCTTTTAGATAACCTTAGTAAAGGACGTATAACTCTTGGTATAGGAAGAGGAACAGCTTTTAATTTTTACGAATATAGGGCCTATGGAATTCCATTCAAACAAGCACAAGACAGATTGCTAGAATCCGAAGAAATATTAACGTCATCATGGACAAATAAAACGACTTATAGACACAAGGGTAAACATTTCAATCTTGAGATGCCCCAACTTAGACCCGCCGTCTATACGAAGCCACACCCGCCACTCATAAGAGCCCTCGCAACTGAAGAAACCCTGTTAGAAATGGCCAGACTCGGACGTCCTTTCATGATGGTTGTGCAATCGGATGAAGAAACAATTCGACTTTTCCATAAATACCAGGAAATGATGCGGATTTCAGGCCATGAAGAAAATCTAATAAAAAAGAATCTGGCAAAAACCAGAATTTGGAGAAACATAGTGGTCGCTGAATCAGATGAAGAGGCTGCTGAAAGAGCTCTTCCAGCATTTGAAGAGTATACGCAGCACATTAGAGACGTTCGCGAAAACTTGAATACCCCTGAAGAACTTGAAAGCGTCAGGGGAAATTTGGACAATCCTAGGTTCACTTCACGCCACAACATAATATATGGATCTCCATCAACCGTATCCAAAAGAATATCTCAGCTGAGTAATGCTGGTGTGGGAGGACTGATCCTTCACTTTAGAGTAGGGACATTGTCGCAAAAACACAATGAAGAAAGCCTGCGTTTGTTTTCTTCAGAAGTAATTCCGACGTTTAGAAACACCTCATAAGATTGTTCTTACATCAAAGCATTCTCATCTGTAATGTCTCGCCCTATAATTAGTGTGTGAATATCTCTTGTGCCTTCGTAGGTATCAACTGTTTCCAGATTCAGCATATGGCGAATCACAGAATAGTCTAAGGTAATGCCACTTCCTCCCAGCACCTCTCTAGCTGTTCTCGCAGCTTTTAAGGAAGCCCTAACATTCTCACGTTTAGCCACTGATACATGGTTGTAAGCCATCGTGCCAGCATCCTTCATTTTTGCCAATTTCCAAGCCAACAGAAGACCTTTCGTATGATCGGTAACCATATCGACCAACTTGTCTTGAACGAGTTGTCTACTAGCAATAGGACGGCCAAAAGTACTTCGTGATTTAGAAAACCGAAGTGCGTCAGTGTAAACACTCTCCAGTGCACCCAAGGCTCCCCAAGCAATCCCATAACGAGCCTGTGTCAGACAGGATAGTGGGGCAGATAAACCCCTAGCATCGGGAAGCATAGCCGTCGCAGGAACTTCAACATCTTCAAGTACAAGTTCACTCGTAACAGAAGCCCTCATGCTCATTTTTCTTTCTATTTTGTTGGCATTAAACCCATTGGCACTCGTAGGAACTAGAAATCCTCGTATAGTACCCTCATCATCTTTGGCCCAAACTAAGGCAATGTCGGCGATATTTCCATTGGTTATCCACATTTTGGTTCCATTCAAAATATAGGCCTCACCATCTCTAACCGCTGTAGTCTTCATTGCTCCGGGGTCTGATCCACCATCATGTTCTGTTAGTCCAAAGCAACCTACAAGCTTGCCATCCGCCATCTGAGGCAATAATTCATGCTTTTGCTCTTCCGATCCATACCTGCTTATTGGGTACATAACTAAAGCGCCCTGGACACTAGCAAAGCTTCTGAGACCAGAATCTATCCTTTCCAATTCATACATTATCAGTCCATAGGCTAGATTCCCCACACCAGGACATCCATATTCCTGCGACAAATTAGCCCCGAGAAATCCCATTTCCCCAAGCTCAGGAATAATCCTGGTTGGAAACTCCCCAGATTCCCACCATGCCGCAACATTTGGCATTAATTCACGATCCAAGTAATCCCTTGCTGATCTCTGAATCTGACGGTCCTCTGAATCAAATAGTTCTGCCACACTGTAATAGTCAAGCATTTAGGCTCACTTCCTCGAAGATTAGTTTACAAACTACCTAGAGATTCTACATTCACCCGTCTACCATCTTCCACATGGCCCCATAATTGCACCATACATATAGATTCAGATCTGATGATTACAGAGTATAGACTCAGACAGGAAAATATAGAGAGGAAGCATTAATCGCCTATGACAAGTGTAAAACTGAGTGATCTTCCCTCACGAGACAGAAAAATAATTCGTGCTTGGTGTATGTACGATTGGGCCAATTCAGCCTTCGCAACAAGCGGCATAGTCGCAATTTTTCCGGTTTACTTTGTTCTTCTTTTTAAAGACGCCCTCGGAGACGAGGCTATTATGTGGGGCTTCACTTTCACAGGAAGTTCAGTCTGGAGTCTAGCTGCCGCTTCATCGACAGCTATCGTCGCCCTCTCCAGCCCCATATTAGGCATAATCGCCGATCGAATAGCAGCGAAAAAGCTACTCCTCTGGACTTATACGATTGTTGGGGCCAGTTGCACCATGCTTACTTTTTTTTCCGCTTACACTCCGTTTGCCTGGATTTGGCTACTAATCACCTTTGCTATAGGAAATATAGGCTTTGCCGGTAGTCTGGTTTTCTACAATTCATTTCTGCCGCACATTGCGCCAAGAGATTTATCAGACGAAGTTAGCTCCAGAGGTTTTGCATACGGATACTTGGGAGGAGGACTTCTTCTACTGATTCACTTGATCTTGAATTTGCTTTTAAGTAACACCTCTTATATTGACCTTGTTACAAGGCTTTCCCTAGCATCGATAGGCATATGGTGGTTCGGATGGGCATTATGGACATTCAAGGTTTTACCAGAACCACCTATTGCCAAACGATATCCTGAAGCTCTCAAAATAAACGCCGCCCAAATTACCAAATTTGGTTTTAAAGAAGTGGCCAATACGTTACGTGATATAACTAGATTCAGGGAAATATTGATATACCTCGTTGCTTATCTTCTTTTCAACGACGGACTGCAAACTGTGATGGGACTTGCGGGGGCATTTGCCGCTGACACTCTACACATACCGCTAGCTTTCAATATGGCAACCATATTAATCATCCAATTCGTTGCCGCAGGCGGCGCTATGCTGTTCAGTGTTTTAGCGAGGCAAATGACGACGAAAAAAGCGTTGTACGTTTCACTAGTAGGCTGGATATTTATTGTTTTGTTCGGAATAGCGTTAGTCCCACTTTCCCCTTCCGATACAAAAAATTACGACTACAGACTGGAATACGTAGAGACCACACATAAGTATCTTGTCTCATCTGCCCCAGATTTAACTGACTCACAAACCGATCTAGCTTGGTCAGCAAAAACAGGCCATATAGAAAAGGGAAGCATACTAACGAGGAAGGATAGTGATCGACTATTAAAAACCTTGGAATTGGATCCAGAATCCCGGTACAGTGGCACAACTATAAACGGCCCCTTGGGAGGGAAACAGTCAATAGGTAAGTCACATCCTTCATTGTTAGGGGAAGGACCAATTGACTGGTGGCCTTCCCTAATAAGGTCAAAGGTTTGGGCTCCATTAAGTTTTGACATCGGATACCAATGGTTGTTGCTTGGTCTATTTGTTGGGTTGGTGATGGGCGGTAGTCAGGCACTGGCACGAAGTCTTTTTACACAGATATCTCCCGAAACAAGGAGTGGAGAATTTTTCTCTTTCTTCGGTTTCATGAGTAGAGCATCTTCCGTTTTCGGGCCTCTTTTATATGTATTTGTAACGGGAGTTCTTGACACCAGATCAGCAATCCTTTCAATCCTAGTGATAATAATTGCCGGTACCGTGGTGCTTCGTTGGGTCAATGTGGAATCCGGGATAAAAACAGCAATTGCAGAAGATATCCGTGTTAAAAAATTAACTACTCATCCAAACTAATTTCTTTCCCTATAATCACAGCAGCTTCAACTGGCCAGTCAACGGTAACACCGTCTAATCCTAAGCCGAGGTTACTTGATAGTTGCTCCGGATTTTCAAAACCCCAGGCTCCTACATACAAGCCGGAATTATGTGCACTTGATACAAAATTCTTGTCTATATATCCAACGTATGGAAATATACCGACCATTCCCTCGCTGACACACCACTCAATAAGCTCCTCAGATGTCTCAATAGTGAGAAGCCCATGAGCTAATTCAGGAAGCATTTTTGCCGACAGTAATAGTTGATCCTGCAAGAACGATATTATAGATATCCCCGGCACTGTTAACGCTTCCCCTGATTTTTCGTAATTGTTATCAGGAATCCATCCCATCGTCTCTAGCAAACTCCTAAGTTCTATAAGTAAGTCTTCCTCCTCAGATTTAATCTCTACAAAGATGTGAACTCGATTTTCAAACTTCGTTAAGATTTCTTTCAGTGTTGGAACTTTTTCTGAGGGTGAATTTGAATCGAACCACGAGCCTGCATCCAAACTTTTAATCTCTTTTAAATAGAGATCCCTGATCTTGCCCTCGCCATTGGTGGTCCGATTTACCGTCTCATCATGCATTACAACAATGACTGAATCAGCGGTGAGATGTATATCCAGTTCTATGTAGCTAAATCCAGCGCTTACAGATGCATCGAAACTCGTAACGGTGTTTTCAGGATACTCAGAGGAAAATCCTCGATGAGCTATAACGATTGGCGCTTTAGTATCCATTTCATTTGACACTTTTTGATAGCCTCCTGCTCATTTTTGGGCGGTCCTTAAGAAGTATAAATTCCTTGTCCTTCCCTGTCATTTTCACCTATCTAATCAAGGGTTTTAAATTTGTCTGTGCTAACATTCCTAGGCTAACATTCCTAGTTTGGGCCAACGTAGCTCAGTGGCAGAGCAGCTGTTTCGTAAACAGCAGGTCGGCGGTTCAAATCCGCCCGTTGGCTCCAGAACAAAATTATTCATATGAGCCTCCTATTCAATCGAAGATTTTTATCCAGCTGGAATACAAATGTGCCAAATATTATTCTGAAGGAGTAAAAAATGGCGGATCTGGAAGTGCGGCGATTAGGACGTACCGAGATGAGACCAAAGGCACTTGGGCTGGGAGGTGGCTATCTGGGTGATCCCAAACACACAGACGATGAAGCGGTAGAAACCATTCACGAGGCCATTGAGCGGGGAATTAATTTTGTTGATACTTCTCCAGAATATGGTGTCAGTGAATCTCGAGTCGGCTTAGCATTGGCTAATGGTTGGAGAGAAAAAGTGTACCTCCAAACTAAAGTAGGCTCCCATCCAAAGTTTCTTCGAGCCTTTTCAAATAAAGCAACAACATGGAGCCTGGAAAACAGTTTCAAGTTGCTCAAAACAGACTTTGTGGATTCGGTACTTATACATGGCCCTCGATATGACATCGAAGCACCGCTACAAGAATGTTTGGATGTATTGCTCGATTGGAAAGCTAGACAACGCATCGGTCATATTGGCATCGGAGTACGACAACCCGAATTCCATAAACGGGCCATAGAAACAGGGGAAATGGATATTGTGTTGTCGTTTTTAGACTACACCCTACTTTCCCAATCAATCGCTGAAACAACGATTCCACTTGCTCTTAAAAATGATGTAGGAATCATTTTGGGAAGCCCTCTAACGGGGTCGCTACTAGCAGGGCCAGAACCTAAAGTAGATTTTGAAGCTGAATTGCCTACGGATCTACCTCCCTCTCTCATAGGTAGCAGACTAGACCCGTCCGTCGTGCCAGCAGCTCACCAGATGTGGCAATGGTGCAATGAACGGGGTTTGAACATCCGTGACCTAGCAATTCAGTTTGCTCTCCAGGCTCCCGTTGACGGAAATGGCATTGTGCTTACCGGTCCATCTAACCTAAAAGAATTTGACGAGGTATACAAAAGTGCCACGAATGAAATCCCAGAAAATGTGTGGCAAGACTTTGAAAATGAATTTGGAATAGGAATCTAAGTTGAAGTATTTCAGTACCCGAATTGGGATAGCGCCGATGCCGCCACAATAATCTAGTTTTAAACATTAATCAGAGACTTTTTGCTGTATATGCATTCCTAATGTGCTTCTAAATAGAGGGGTTTGGAGGTTCCACATAGTAAACTTATGTGGTAAAAAGATTTCAACCGTATTTTTTCGATGACCTAATAAAGGGAGGCTTACGTTGACAGCAATAGGAGATAAAGGAC
>VEXB01000023.1 GCA_009391195.1 SAR202 cluster bacterium AC-647-P02_OGT_505m | reverse complement strand
ATAGGATCACCGCATTGCAGGATCAACTTGAAAGTTCCAATAACGAACTGCAAAATCTGCAGAGAGAACTTTCCATGCAATCAGCAGCAACACTCCTTGACCAAATCGTAGAAATTCACGGGGTAAAAATAATATCAGCACAATCGTCCGCCACAACAGCTGAATTGCTAAGAACTGTGGGAGATTGGCTAAGGGATAAAATAGGAAGCGGGGTTGTTGTCGCTGGCGCCGTTATAAACGATAACCCGATGTTGGTTGCAATGGTAACGAAAGACGTTGTCGAAAAAGGTGTCAGTGCATCAACCATCGTGAGTGAGATAGCAAAAATCATAGGTGGGGGCGGGGGTGGCCGGCCAGAATCTGCTCAAGCTGGAGGAAGATATCCAGACAAGCTTGCTGAAGCCTTATCTCTAGTTCCAGATATTGTCTCTAAGTCATTAAAGGAGTCATAGACCGCTGGACCAGCCAATTATTGCACTAGACGTGGGAGACAAAAGAATTGGAGTGGCCGTCAGTGATCCAACCCAAACTTTGGCCACCCCTCGATCTGCAATTCCCAGACATAGAGCGCAGTCACAGATATTAAAGCTAAGCCGCGACGAAAATGCTTCTTTAATAATTGTGGGCATGCCGTATTTAGCATCTGGTTGCCTGGGTACCCAGGCAGACAAAACTCAACAATTTATTGCTAGCCTGACCAAAACAACTGGACTCAACATAGAAACTGTGGACGAGCGTCTATCCACGGTAGAGGCTCGCAAACGCCTACATGAATCCCCTGGTCGGAAAAATAGAATCAAAAAAGACAAGGGGTTATTGGACTCGGCTTCCGCAGCTGTTTTACTTCAGACATATTTGGACCAGATAGGAACCAGATAAACTACAGCTTAACTACCATCTGTACCTGAGTCGACGGCTGGCATAACGCTTCAAAGGCTTGTTGAATGTCTTCGATGTCAATAATGTCAGCATCCAAAATCAAAGGATCAACATTAACTTTCCCCTGTGAAATGAGATTCATCGCAATGGTCCAATCATATGCCTCAGATCCAAACGTAGTATTAAAAATAACTTCTTTACCAGCCCAATCCACTGGAAGTAGGGGAACCTCTTCCCAAGCCAGAGCTACAAGCATTACGTTACCCTGTTTCCTAACAACATCGAATGCTGTTTGAAGAGTGGGTTTCGCAGCTGCACATTCATAAACTACGTGAGGGCCCGAACCATCAGTCAAGGAAATAATCGCCTCAACAGGATCTTCATTTGTAGGATCAACAACAGCATCAGCCCCAAGAGATAAAGCGACATTTCTTCTTGCTTCCGAGGGCTCTGACACTATGACTTTCCTAGCCCCAGCTGCTTGAGCTGCTTGCATGCAGAGAAGACCTATAGGACCCGCTCCAAGAACAGCTACGGTATCTCCCAACTTCATTTGTGAAAGCCTAACTGCCCGGACTACGACCGCACAGGGTTCCACGAGACTAGCTTGGAGATCCGTTACGTTTTCTGGGATTGCTGTTGGCGCCCATTCTGTCAGAAGCGTGTATTCGGCATACCCTCTTTTGCGATCGTCTGCGAATCCTTCTAGACGGTAGTTGTATTGATCCTGTCTCCTAAGAGGTGCTTCCATACCCGGAGGAGGCTTACCTCCTCCACCTACAACCCTATCCCCGATTTTCCAGCGATCTACCGCAGATCCAGTAGCTACAACTGATCCGCTAAACTCATGCCCCATAACAGCTCCTGGTGGGGCTATGTCATAGAGAAAGGCGTGAACATCAGTACCACAAATAGCACTGTAGGTTACTTTGACCAAAATTTCCCCTGGGCCTGGTTCTGGTATGGGTATATCTTCAACAATAAGCTGCTGAGATCCTTGATAGACTGCTGCCTTCATAATTCCCTCCAACATAAAATCACTTGTCAACCAGTTATAAATATTAACCCTGGCCCCGAAAATTAGTCGGATTATATTGGTTGGAGGAAATTAACCCAAATACGAGACTGTCTAACTGCACATTAAAGCACAAAATGTGCGGTAGATAGATAAACCATAAAAATGGCCACTGAATTAGCGAATTATGGCCTACAGGAGGATTAGTCTTCTATACCTTTTTCACGGAGGTAATCTATCGCTGCCTGTACCGTCGTAATAGACTCAGCTTCCTCATCAGAAATTTCGATTTGAACCTCTCCAGAGGAGAATTCCTCCTCGAAAGCCATTATCAACTCCACCAGATCTAGGGAATCGGCGTTAAGGTCTTCTGTAAAAGAGGCCTCAGGTATGACTTCTGATTCGTCAACACTTAGTTTGTCTGCAACAATTTGTTGCACTTGTTCGAGAAGTGCCATTTAATAGCCTCCAGGTTTTTTCTAATCACCACTATGAATTTGACTTAGGCATCCCCACTACAAAAGAGCCTAAAACTCCGTTAACAAATCCAGCCGAATTCTCAGCGCCAAAAGCTTTTGCTAATTCAACCGCTTCATTTATTACCGCACCTTCGGGAGTCTCTACTGACCATTTTATCTCAGCCAATGCTAACCGGATAACATTCCTGTCTACAACAGCTATCTGTGATATCGGCCAGCTGGGTGCATAATCCGTGATTATACTATCGAGTTCCTCAATATTTACAAGCACATTTTCTACAAGGTCTGATATGAACTCTGAGTGTCTGGTCATAACGTCGAACTCTGCAAACAAACGATCAAGAATTAAAGAGGCATCATGCCGAACAATGTCCCTCTCACAGAGTACTTGTAATGCAACTACTCTCGCTTCTCGTCTGTTTGTTACTGCGCCAGTTCCAAGCATGCTCAATGAATATTAATTTATTAACTCTTTCAATATCTAGATCACTATGTAGTGCTCTATTAATTTCTACTGAGTGCCAATATAGATTCTAGGTCGGAAACACTCGTCACGCTAGCACTTCTGTCTATGCGTTTAACCATCCCACCGAGAGCCTTACCCGGACCAATTTCTAGGAAATTTGTTACACCCGACTTGATCATGAAGTCAACAGTCCTCTTCCATTGAACGCAGCCAGAGATTTGGGTAATTAGCTCTTCTCTAATTTCCTCCGCACTCTTCAAGGGTTGACCGGTACAATTGGCTATAATAGGTACCCTCGGAGTCTTGAAGTCAACGTTATTCACTGCATCTATTAAGCCGGCTTTGGCCGGCTCCATGAGCCCAGAGTGAAAAGCTCCTCCGACCCTTAATGGAATAACTTTTTTAGCCCCTCTTGCCGAAGCCATATCCATTGCCCTGGCAACTGCAATTTTTGATCCACTGATCACTATTTGTTCTTGGGTATTAACATTGGACACGAATGTTCCAGATTCTCGAGCAACCTCTTCTAACACCATCTCATCCAATCCGAGAACCGCCGCCATCGTACCGGGGTTAGAATCACAGGCCTCTTGCATCAATTCACCCCTCTTCTGAACAAGAAGAGCGGTGTCACGAATGCTTAGTACTCCTGCCGCGGCCAAGGCAGTGTACTCACCCAGACTATGTCCTGCCATTAAAAGAGGTCCAGAAAGATCTGAATCGTTTAAGTGCTCGAGCATAGCCTGCAGGCAAGCCAAACTAACCGCCATAATTCCAGGTTGAGCATTCACAGTCTCCCTGAGAGCTTCTTCAGGACCTTCAAACATAATGTGTGACAATGATCTCCCGAGTGCGTCATCAACCTCTTCGAAAACAGCCCTACTTGCCTGTGATTTCTCAAACAATTCTAAACCCATACCAACAGCCTGGGCCCCTTGCCCTGGGAACAGATAGGCAGTCTTAGAATCATCAACAAATGTTAAGGTCATTTACAGCTCCTTGCAGGACTAAATTCTTATGTTTGCGCCCACAACAGGCTTGACTATAGAGTCTCCTGTGCAGTTTCTATGACAGATCTGCCATTGTAGGTTCCACATTCAGAACATGCCCTATGAGGCATTCTGGGACTATGGCATTGAGGACAGGTAGAAAGAGATGCAGGTTTAATTGCCCTGTGCGCATTCCTACCGCCTTTTCTTTTACTGGAGTGTTTCTTTTTAGGAAGTGGTGGCATTATCGCCTCCCTCTGTTCAGTTTTTTTTCTTGAACTGCCTTAGCAGAAAATTACTTATTCACTATTCATTTTGGGGACATCCAATCCGTCAGAGCCCATTGGACCTAAGAACCAAAAACATTAGATACCATTTTCGAAAACCAAATTAACCCTATCCAACGCGTGAAATAGACGGAAAGCCCAATTATACTTTTGGTCAGCGTGGAGGGTCAATCTAATACAAACCCAAATAAGTAACTTTTTTTCCTGTATTTCTCTACATATTTTAGCATGCCAACCTCAGACAAGAATTGCCACATACAGTAATGTAATTTACATTTCTATATGCTCATCTAATTGGATTGAAGGAGATAGAGAATGCCAAACCAAAACAATTTCGACGTTGTAGTCGTGGGAGCAGGTAGTGCAGCTCTTAACGCAGCACTATCAGCAAAGGAGCAAGGAAGTAAGGTGCTTGTGTTGGAAAAAGCACCGGAACATCTGAGGGGTGGGAACTCCTATTTTACTGGGGGATTGTTTAGGTTCGCCTACAGTGGCTTGGAAGAAATAGTTAATTTGCTACCGGAAATAGGAACGGAAGAGCAAGAAAGAATTGATGTGGGATCGTATGATAATTCTGATTTCTACGCTGACGTCATGAGAGTAACAGAAGGTCTATCCAATCCGGACCTACTCCAAATCTTGGTATCGGAATCATACCCAACTATGATCTGGATGAGAGATCAAGGAGTCCCATGGATTCTTGCGTACGGGCGACAAGCCTTTGAACATGAAGGTAAGCTACGATTCTGGGGTGGCCTCATAGTTGAATCAGTTGGTGGAGGCAAAGGCCTCTCTGACCGACTATTCGAACTTTGCCAGAATGCGGGTATAGAAGTGAGATACCAGTCAGCTGCTACTGAGCTGAAAACCGACAACAAGGGCAAAATTAGCGGGGTCATCATCAAAGGTCCTGACGGATATGAACACATCACTTGCCACAACGTGGTGTTGGCCTGTGGTGGTTTTGAAGCCAATGCGGAAATGCGAACGAGATACCTAGGGCCCGGATGGGAACTAGCAAAAGTGCGTGGCACACAATACAACACCGGAGAAGGAATTCAAATGGCGCTCGATATTGGGGCTCAATCTCATGGCCATTGGAGCGGATGCCACGCGGTTGCCTGGGATCTAAACGCTCCCCCCCATGGTGATCGTAACGTCGCTGATCTGTTCCAGAAACACTCGTATCCTTTTGGGTTAATAGTAAACGTAGACGGAGAAAGATTTGTTGACGAAGGAGCTGACTTCAGGAATTACACTTATGCAAAATATGGGAGAGAGATCCTCAAGCAACCTCAGCGTGCGGCTTTCCAGCTATTCGATCAGAAAAGTAAACATCTGCTCCGTGACGAATACTTTATACAGCAAGCAACCATGGTTGAATCAGACACTATAGAGCAGCTCGCTGAGGGACTTGATATAAATGTTCCTGGTCTAGTAAAAACAATTTACAACTACAACGAATCTGTTCAGGATGGAGAATTCAATCCCACTGACCTGGACGGTAAAGGAACTATCGGCTTAACACCACCAAAGTCAAACTGGGCTCAAAAATTTGATTCTCCTCCGTACATTGGATATGCAGTCACCTGTGGTATTACTTTCACATTTGGAGGACTAAAAATTGATACTCGTTGCAGAGTTCAAGACACATCAGATGTACCGATACCAGGACTTTATGCCGCTGGTGAACTCACTGGTGGGCTCTTCTACAATAACTACCCAGGAGGAGCTGGACTTATGGCTGGAGCCGTATTTGGAAAAATAGCGGGGAGAGAGGCCGGTCAGAGGTCCTCTTCGTGATAATTAATAGATCTTCCTTGACCCACTGAGTTGATGGCCATAGAGTATGTTCCGCTGAATACAAAATGAACTAATGACAAATGAAGGAAAAATATAGAAATTTCGCGAGCCAACTTCCCAAAGAAGTGACTACGAATTCAACAGACACATAAGGAGAAAGCGAATGAACGGCGATCAGTTAATGGCAAAACTTCTAAAAAAAGAGGGCACAGAATGGATCTCATGCTTTCCAGCCCAGACTCTCATAGAAGCCTGTTCCCAGGAAGGTATTAGACCGTACCTGTGCCGACAGGAGAGGGCAGGCGTCAATATGGCAGATGCTTACAGCCGAATCCACAACGGAAATAAAATAGGGGTATTCACGATGCAGCATGGCCCAGGGGCTGAGAACGCTTTTGGGGGAGTCGCCCAGGCATTCGCTGACAATGTTCCAGTACTCCTGATACCTGGGGGATCAACCGCAGACAGGGTAGGAGTTCATCCAGGTTTCGATGCAGTTCCAAACTATCAACACATTACAAAATGGGCGGGACGGATCGAAACCGTCGAACGAATACCAGAAATGGTGAGTAGAGCTTTTACTCATTTAAAGCATGGCAGACCAGGACCCGTGTTACTCGAACTGCCTGGTGATGTGGGACACGCTGAAGTACCAGAAAACATAGAAGAATATGAGCCGGTGAAAGTTTATAAATCTTATGCGGTTTCAGAAGATGTGAGAGATATAGTGACAGCCCTTCTCAAGGCAGATAAGCCCATAATTGTTGCTGGCCAAGGAACACTTTATGCCGAGGCATGGGATGAGCTTATTGAGTTGGCAGAACTGATCAACGTACCCGTGATGACAAGCCTGGCAGGAAAGAGTGCTTTCCCTGAAGATCATCCTTTAGCCCTAGGGACAGGTGGAAACACTGGAACATTAATGGTTGATAGGTTCCTTCAGACTACGGATTTCGTACTAGGAATTGGCACCAGTTTCGCGACATCAAATTTCACTGCGCCGATGCCTCCTGGGGTGACAAAAGCCCAGATAACCAACACTCCAGAAGATCTGAATAGGGACAACAGAATTCAGTACGGAGCAGTCGGAGATGCTCGTTTAGTGATCCAACAACTCATCGAAGAATCAAAATCTCAGCTTGGTGAGCATGGTAGGGGAGACGTGAACGGAGTTAAAGATGAAATTTCGACCATCAAAGATGAGTTCATGAAAGAGTGGGGACCAAGACTCAATTCAGATGAGACCCCAATGAGTCCGTACAGAGTCTTTAAAGAAATGATGACAGCCATCGATCCCAGAGAATGCATCGTTACTCATGACTCCGGATATCCAAGAAACCAAATTGTGCCTTTCTGGCCTGCTCTAAAACCCAGGTCTTACATTGGGTGGGGTAAGTCTACTCAGTTAGGCTATGGTCTGGGATTAGCCTTGGGTGCAAAAATTGCAGATCCAGACAGAACCCCAATTAATGTCATGGGAGATGCCGCTTTCGGAATGGCTGGCCTAGATATAGAAACCGCGGCCCGGTCTGAATTGGGAACAATAACGGTCGTTCTCAATAACGGCGTAATGACCCACTATTATGATCACTTCCCACACGCTACTGAGAATTTTCGCAGTAATGAATTGGGAGGACAATATGCAGACACTGCAAAAAGCCTGGGGGCATACGGGGAAAGAGTAACAACCCCAGATGAAATAGGTCCAGCTATGAAAAGAGCAAAGCAAGCCGCTGACAATGGACAACCTGCTCTTATCGAAATGATATCTAAAGAAGAGGAGACCATCTCCGACTACGGGAGATAAATCTCCTAGTAGAAATTTTAATTTACAGCTACTTTTTTGCACCTCTGGTCATCAAGGTAGCTGTAAATGTTTTCTGCAATGCTGTAGGCCTCATCTTCATCTTGTGCTGACGTAACCCTGATATTCCTAAATCACCTGCATCATTAACATAAGAAAAGGCCCGAAGCTCTCCCAAGACCTTCCATCGTAAGTATTCGGAGAGTCCAATGAATTCTGGATTTGTCTTAGCTACAAAAAAATTTGCCGTGTTCTTATTCATAGGACCAGCCAAAGCAAAAGCCTCTACATTACCCTGTACCTTGACGCACCACCCATATAGAGTTTCAGCTGAAAATCTATGAAAGTTATTTAGTACCGCTCTGGTATATCCCCAATCCAACAAAAAACTATTCTTACGTCCCTGCAGTGACCGCCATTTTCTTAAAAGCTCCTGACACTCAAAAATATCGTCTACGGATAAATCCATAAAATCTGGAAAGTTTTTTTCGGCTTTTCGAACACGTTTACGCATATCCCGAAATTCGCTCCCTTCCATTGTCCAGACTTTTTCGGGTTCATATATATATTCGACCCCTTTTTCATCCCAGGCAAGATTTTCATCAAACTCCAATTGCAATCGGGATATTTCCTCCTCATCTACCCAAATTATCCGAACATCCTCCTGGCCCACTACTTCCGGCAATGTGGTTAACCAGGAATTTATTTTGTCCGTGTAAGGAACCGGGGGGAAAAGTAGGTCGGTCCTAGTTTCACCATTCCGAACATTTACCTGTATCAACACAAGACTCCCTTCAATTTCTAACAGATATAGAGATCGTCTTGGCGGAAGGCTATATGAGACTAAAAACGGGGAAAAATGAACCCACATACTTTTATTATTTCGTTCCAAAATTTCCTGGATAGACTCGCAATCACCTACACTAATAATGCGTGCCTGCTCTAGTAGCTGATCTAGTCCGTGTGGCATTTTATTAGCGTTGTTTCCTGGAAGATGTGTAAAGGGTGGATAAGTCCTCAGGTATGAGTGCTGAGGTTCCTTCGGAAGTTACACATCTGATCATATTACTTACACCTGCATAAATCTGGGCCCCAACATAGCTGTTGAATTCCGGTATAACTTCCTGTATCGCCAGTCCCATAGAGGTGATAGAAGCATAAATTTTTACGGAATCAGATGGGTTTTTAGACCCATAAGACAAAAAACACTGCCCGCCCACCCCTGGTTTAAGCGCCTCGATCCCTCTGCCAACAAAAAGACTCAAGCCAGTAACCGTGTAGGGGGGATCAGTTACGAATGTATCGAATGAATTTTTCAATTGCTCAGGAATTCCATATTTTAAATCCAGGCAATGCGTCTGAATATCGCATCCAATAGAAACGCAAGTTTCCTCCACAAATTCCAAAATTCTCTCGTCCACATCAAGCACAACGACTGATCCGAGTTGTAGTCCAAACTTCTTGGCAAAAGTAATTGTGGCCAGTGAGGTCAAATCGTCATCACCCAGAAATAATAAGTCTTTACCTTCTATTCCATCATGCTCATAGAGATAAGCCGCCCGCATGGCTATTGTTGCGGTATCAGCATGGGATTGATCGAGAGAGAAATCTGGACCAGGTCTTGAAGATAGCAATATATCTAATTTTTCAACCACGGGATTTAGCCACTCAGGAAAAGGATATCCAGATTGCAAGCCTGGAATTTGAGTTTCCCGTACGCCAATACTCTCCAATAAGCTCAGGCCGTGCTCTGTGAGAACTATGCCACCCTTACGAGATAACAGTTTTCGCTTTTCCAGCTCCCTCCTTAGAGCAGAAGCAACTGGAACTGTTAAAGAAGTGGATCTGGCCACACTATGGAGTGGCACTGGCTGAAATCTCAAGACTTGTCTCAAAAATTCTCTAATTCGACTCGAGCCTTCCAATAAATGAACGGCTTCGGAGACGTCGCTCATAATGCTTATAGCCTCATTAGGTTCCAAGACTCTAGGCCGGTCCGACCCTACCAGCATCCTTAATAATGGACTGGACTGCCTCCGCAAACAATATCTCAGAGTCATCCATGGGATCATATCCAAGAACTTTACGAGCATTTGCGAGTGACCAAAATGAACGGGTATTGTTACTTATCCCATAAACCACTTGCCATGGAATCCCATATTCATTCTCAATATTTTCAACCTCAACGGATTTTTCAAACAATTGAGTTATATCTCGCGGACTTATGAATGCGCCTAGATCTCTCTTAAAGCTAGCCGCTCTGTCTTTATATTGTTTAGCGTCCAAGTTTCTTGGGGCTCCTATTCGCACCATTACAACACCCATTTTGCGGCTAGTATCCAAATTTCCGGCTACCAGGTTTTCAGACCATCCATCACCACCCTCTCCCATTCCACCGCAGGCGAATAAAAATCCAAGATGTTCGTAACTCGCTTTGGCCCATCCGTAAAAATTATCAGATAAAGCTAACCTGTAAGGATCAAGCATCTCAAGGCTACGGTCGTGAATAAGGGCGTGTTCATAAAAATCTGACGCATGGTTTGAACTTGCTATAACCACACGATCAACACCATGGTCATAAGAAGATCGAAGCACGTTATACGCCATCTGTACATTCTGATTTTCATCAAAGAAATGATCTAGCGGTTGCCCACTTCTTCTCTTATAAGCCAAATGTATAACAGCATTAACACCTTCAAAAAAATGTGAATATGCTGATCGGTTTTTGTCAATCAGGTCAACCGTACTCACTCCTTCAACTTCTTCTCCATCACGATTCTTAGTGCTAGCATCTAATAAAACCAATTCATATTTCTTCCTCAAACTAGGAAGCATCTGACTCGCTACATATCCAGCAGCACCAGTTATCAAAAGTTTTTTCTTTAATGCCATTTCAACTTCCTCATAATTTAAAATCTTGTGAAACCAAGTGAATTGTAACCGCAACGAGATATCAGGATCTAAGTCCTATGACGGGTGTTATACTCGCCCTCAATTCTATATTTAGAACCGTACAAGATCGATAGGAGATGGGACCGTGAGAGTTATTGACACAATTTCGGAAATTCTAAAAAAGGAAGGAATTAACTATCTGAGTTGTTTCCCAACCACTTCTATCATAGAAGCTGCCTCTGAGATAGGTATCAGGCCAGTAATATGCCGCCAAGAGCGAGTCGGCGTAGGAATTGCCGATGGATATTCCAGAATTACAAAAGGAACACCCCCGGGTGTTTTCGCCATGCAGTACGGACCCGGAGCGGAAAACGCATATCCTGGAGTAGCAACGGCATTTGCAGACGCCTCACCAATCCTCTTACTACCCCTCGGGCATCCTCGCAGCCGTGACAGAGTGTTCCCACATTTCAGCTCAGTAGAAAGCTTTAGTTCGGTAACTAAATACGTCGAGCAAATTAATGAAGTGAATACACTGGGGGACACGATGAGAAGGGCCTTCCAAAGGCTCAAAAATGGACGTCCCGGGCCGGTCATGGTAGAAATACCAGCCGACATTGCTGAAGCTGACTCCTCAGAACTAATCCACCAAAATTACATACCTTCTTCCCGACTTAAATCAGGAGCAGACGAAACTGATGTTTCGAAAGCAGCAGAGTTGTTACTAGCTGCTAATTTCCCAGTCATATACGCAGGACAGGGAGTTATTTACGCAGATGCCTGTGATGAACTTGTTGAACTTGCAGAACTAACTAAAATCGCTGTCACGACAACGATGGCTGGCAAAGGAGCAATTGACGAAAGACACGATCTAGCCCTCGGTAGCTCATCAGTAGTCATGAACGGTGCGGTTTTGAACTATATGCAGAAAGCAGACACCATATTGGCTGTGGGAACTAGCCTGACACAACATGGAATGATCACTACTATACCGGCAGGTAAAAAGATAATACACGCTACGAATTTTGCCGAAGACATAGGTAATTACTATTCCCCTGAGTCAGCTCTTCTAGGAGATGCCAAACTAGTCCTTCGGCAATTAATTGAGGCCTGTGAAGACTTACTTTCCACGCGACCGCAAAGAATCTCGCCGGCTGACGAAATTGCTAATTTGAAATCAGTGTGGAAACAGGAATGGGAAAATAAGCTATCATCCCAAGAAGTCCCCATGACGCCATACCGCGTAATAAATGAGTTCATGAAAGTTACAGACCCTAGCCAAACGATTGTGACCCATGATTCCGGAAGTCCCAGGGACCAAATCATGCCGTTTTATGAATCCGGCGGCCCAGGAACATATCTGGGCTGGGGTAAGTCCCACGGCCTGGGCACCGGGCTAGGATTAAACATAGGAGCAAAATTGGCATCCCCGGAAAAATTTGTGGTGAATTTTATGGGAGATGCTGCTTTCGGAATGACGGGATTAGACTTTGAGACCGCGGTCCGTAGCAAAATTCCCATTCTTACAGTAGTGCTAAACAATGCCACTATGGCTATTGAAACTGGACACATGGCATCATCACACGAGCTCTTTCAAACCAGAGACCTAGGTGGAGACTATGCAGACTTAGCCAAAAGCCTCGGAGGATGGTCAGAAAAAGTGGAAGATCCAGAAGATATAGCCAACGCCTTCCAAAGAGCTAAAGAAGCGACTGAGTCAGGAGAAGCTGCGTTATTAGAATTCAAGACATCAGAGGAACAAGCTTTTTCATTTAGAGGGGCTCTCAGATAATATGCCTGGCCGAATAATCAATACATATCGATACCGGAGTCAATATTAAAAGCCCGGGTCTCCGTATCCTGGCACTTTAATGCAAGAAACCCAGTGATTCGTCGAAACCTCTCGTAATTCTGGCATTTCGACCTCACAGTCAGCGTCCCCCACAGGACACCTAGTGTGGAAAACGCATCCGTCAGGTGGAGACAGAGGACTTGGCACATCGCCAGTCAATATTATCCTCTCCCGTTCTGCCTCTAGTAGTGGATCTGGGATGGGTATGGCAGATAGTAAGGCTCTCGTGTATGGATGCAGAGGGTTGTCATACAATTCATTTCGGTCTGCAATCTCAACTATATGCCCGAGATACATAACAGCTATTCGATCGCTGACATGCTTCACAACCGAGAGATCATGCGCTATGAACAAATAGGTTAAGCCAAGATCATCTTGTAAATCCTCAAGAAGATTTACTATTTGAGCCTGGATAGATACATCAAGTGCAGATACTGGTTCATCGCAAACGATAAAGCTGGGGTTTACAGCCAGAGCCCTCGCTATTCCGATTCTCTGCCTTTGACCTCCAGAGAATTCATGCGGATATCTATCGGCCATGTAGGGATTGAGTCCAACAGTAATCAAAAGTTCGGAAACCCTGTCCCTGTATTCTCCTTTGCCTGATGTCAATTTATGTACTTTGAGAGGCTCTCCCACTATGTCCCCACAAGTCATTCTTGGATTGAGCGATCCATAAGGATCCTGAAAAATGACCTGCATCTCTCTTCTCATGGCTCTCATATCTTTTTTACTTATATCAGTTAAATCTCTTCCGTTAAATTTAATCTGTCCGGAGGTGGGAGAATACAATTGCAAAATACACCGCCCAGTAGTTGTCTTTCCACATCCACTCTCTCCCACGAGGCCTAGTGTCTCTCCTTTTTGTATCTGAAAACTAATTCCATCAACAGCTTTAACATCTGCTACTTTTTTTTGAAATATCACCCCAGATGTAACTGGGAAGTGCATCTTCAAATTATTGACCTCAAGTAGAGGTCCATCATAGCCATCAGTCACACCTAAATTCTGTTCTGTTACAGAAACCATTTAATCTCTCCGCTTTTTATCACGCTCATCTTCCTGTTCCTAATATTTTAGTCGTTAAGAAACCCTATTCAGATATCCCGGCCGCACTCGAGAGCTCTTCAATCTCATAGACTCTTGAACAGGCGGATTTATGATTATCATCTACCTCTTTTAACAAAGGCGCCTCTGTGTAACAGGTGTCCACTGCAAATCGACACCTCTCAGCGAAACTACACCCTTCGCTAAGATTTCCCAAGTCCGGAGGAGCGCCTTCTATCGCCTCAAGTCTTGTTCTACCTTCATCAGAATCAAGTCTTGGCACAGATCCAAGCAAGGCCAACGTGTATGGATGTTTGGGATTACTGTAAAGTTCCACAGCGGAAGCTGACTCAACTATCTTACCCGCATACATAACTATCACCCTATCGGCATATCTAGCTACTACTCCCAAGTTGTGAGTAATTATTATCTGAGCAGTCCCAAGTTCCCGAGAAAGATTCTGCATCAACTCCAGTATCTGTGCCTGAATGGTGACGTCCAACGCTGTCGTGGGTTCATCAGCTATTATGAGCTTAGGATTACAGCTAAGAGCGATAGCAATCATTACTCTTTGTCTCATTCCACCACTCAGTTGGTGAGGATAGTCACTAAGCCTCCTGTGAGCATCAGGAATTCCGACCATTGAAAGGAGTTCTCCAGCCTTTTCTGTGGCGGCATTCTTTGACATATTCTGGTGTAATTCCAAGGTTTCCGTAAGCTGTCGTCCAATGGAAAGAACAGGATTCAGGGAAGTCATAGGCTCCTGGAAAATCATGGCAATATCGTTGCCTCTAATCTCCCTGATCTCGTCCTCATCCATCTGGACAAGGTCTTTTCCCTCAAATATGACCTCTCCATTAACTATTCTTCCAGGTGGGCTGGCTATGAGTCTCATAATGGACATTGCGCTAACACTCTTTCCACTTCCACTCTCCCCAACGACTCCAACCACTTCACCTTCCTCAATCTCAAAAGATATTCCGTCAACTGCCTTAACCACGCTGTCAGGCATAAAGAAATATGTTTTAAGATCCTTCACTTCTAACAAAGATGACATCTAATTCTCCAGGATTGACAGGCAATTAAGCGTTATCACTCTTAAATATGGGATAACCACCAGTTGATTCAAGCCTCTATAACTTAACACGCGCGACAACAATACCTTGTTGTCCAATTAAATTCATTAACATTTAAGTTACCTTCATGGCTTACCCATACAAATGCTGGCACAAATATGTCTATCAAAACACTTAACTCTATTGGGTATTGAGTATCACTCAAATCGATACTTAATATCTCGAATAAAAAGTTACCCGAACATGTTTGTATAGCTACGAAATTTATAGTTTCGGAAACTTTAAACCAGGACTTAGACTTACACAAATATTTATGGTACCCTCGCCCGATATTCACGCCTTTTATAGATAGAGTTAAGGTTGTCGTGAGCACTTCCAAAGTGACATGTTGGACAGAAGTGCCACTTGAGCCTGAAAGTTTAGGAGATGTAGATTATGAATCTAAGTCGTTTGTTAGTAGGGGCGATTACTTTACTCGTCTTATCAGCTGTCATCGCTTGTGGTGGGACGGAAGTTAGGGAAGTTGAAGTGGTGAAAGTTGTAGAGAAAGAAGTCCCTGTAGAAGTAATTAAAGAAGTTGCCGTTGAAAAAATAGTAAAGGAAGTCGTAACTGAAGTTGTGACTGAAACAGTCGTGGAAGAGGTCGAGGTAGAGATAGCCGGCAAAACGGTTATTAAGGAAGTTGTGAAAGAGGTCATTGTCGCTGTAGCCACGCCCGTGGTGATCCACATGGATGCATCCCTCCAGGGACACATGATGAAGTCATCAGACGACAATCCAAAGCGTGGTGGTGTAGTTAGAACGGCAGGACCTGTCGAGATGGCCCACTGGGACATCGGTCAGGGAGCCCCTGCGTACACCGGTATAACCAACGTCTACAACAACCTTACATACAGAAACCTTGAGAAAGGACTGAGAGGTGTAGTACCCGACCTGGCGACCGGATGGTCAACCAGTGAGGATGGGCTCACTTACACTTTCAATTTAAGGGAAAACGCAAAGTGGCACGATGGTGTCGGATTTAGCGGTGTCGACGTAATGGCGACATTTGACCGTATTTTGAACCCCACAGAAGGTGTAAACACTGCCCAATTGCAGCAGAGTTTTGAAGCAGTAGAAGATATAAAACTAGTAGATTTGTATACGGTGGAGTTCACCCTGAAAAGGCCAACTCCCTGGTTCATTGAAGTTCTGGGAGCCGCCCCACACTTCGGTTACCCAGTCATATATCCAAAGCATTTTCTTGACCTACACAGCCAGAATGTGAGGGAAAATATTCCTCCAGGAACAGGAGCTTTCAAGTACAAGGATCGACTGCCAGGTGAATATCTGGAAATGGAAGCTAACGTTGACTACTGGAATCCTGACCTTCCATATGTAGATGGTATTAAGGCCATGCATATACCGGTCTGGGCCAACCGTGGAGCTGCGGTACTGACAGGCATCGTAGATTTCACATGGAACGGAAACCAGGAAACCTGGGGAAAGGCCATGGAAGAGCCTGACAAGTTCCATGGGAGCAATCCTCCCATCAACGGAGTTGCCCCACTTTGGATAAATAACGAAAAAGCCCCTTTTGATGATCCACGCGTTCGAAGAGCACTACAGTGTGGAATCGACAAGGACTATGCAAGAGGTGTTGCAGGGTCTATTGCTCTACCAAACTACCAAGCCCGGTGGTTGAGCCAGGCAAACCCGTACTCTCAGTCTGATGCCGAGATCATTCAGGAAGAGTGCTGGAGAACGGATGAAGCTGGCAGAGCGGCCGACCTACAAATAGCCAAAGACCTGCTCGCTGAGGCTGGTTATGCAGATGGATTTCACATAGAGGCAGTTGGAAACAACACCCCTGCCGGTGGAGAGGTCTATGGTGTAGCGATGCTACAGCAGCTGGAAGAATTATTAGGAATAACCTCTGACATTGAAATAATTGAGAGAGGTGTAGAAGGTGAAGCACTTGTAGATGGTCAGTGGCACATCATTTTCGCCACCGGCATAGGGTCTGACGTACCAGACCCAACGGCTCAGTGGAACAAAATCTACAGATGCGACTCGCCTTCAAACTATTATCGCTACTGCAACCCCGAATTTGATACGCAAATAATTGACAGACTCCTAGTCGAGTTTGACCCTGCGGTTCGGGCACAGATCTTTGAGCAGGCAGCGGACATGCTTGATGCCAATCCTCCTGGGATTATGATCAGTGGCGGCAGTGGGCTGCCAATGGGTCACGTAGGAGTGAAGGGTATTTCTATCGATAACCTCGGTGGATACCCATGGGGCAGGTACGAAACTGTGTGGCTGGATAGATAAAAAGTACGAGTGCAAGCGCGTATGCACGTCTCTTTGGAAAACCAAGGGGACGTGTATTCGCAAAATTTTACAAACAAACGAGTCCCCTGATTTTGGATTAGTATCCGGGGGGCTCGTAGTATTTCAAGACCGAATAGTTCAATCATCCAAGTACTGGTAAATTAATGGGAAAATATTTTTTAAGAAGATTGCTACTGGCAATTCCTACCATATTTGGTGTGACAATATTGATTTTCCTTGCCATGAGGGTCATTCCGGGTGATCCACTAAGGAGCATAATCGGCGAGGGACAAATTTATGTCCTCAGCGACAAAGAACTCGCAGATGTAAAGGCCAGTCTTGGTTACGACAAACCCCTAGTAATCCAATACCTAGCGTGGATGCAGGATGTAGCCAAAGGAAATCTGGGATACTCTTTCTGGCAAAAAGATAAATCAATTGCAGACATGGTAATAAGACGAGGGCCCATAACTTTACAGATTTCTATAATGGCCCTGCTCGTCGCGTGGGCGATCGGATTACCAGCAGGTATAATCTCAGCCGTCAAACGTAACACCGTGGCAGATTACTCAATTCGTGGGTTTGTCACATTACTTATGGCAATACCAAACTTTTGGCTAGGGCTGGCGATCATACTATTCACCGTAATATTCTTCAGGTGGAGGCCACCCATGGAGTTGGCCACGCTATGGGGAAATCCTTGGCAAAACCTGCAAATGACTATAGGTCCTGCAATCGTTATGGGATTTTCGTTTGGTGCGATTATTGCCAGGATGGTCCGCTCAAGCATGCTTGAAATACTGAGAGATGATTATGTCAGAACAGCAAACGCAAAAGGGTTGGCTAGCTCTACGGTAATTTTCAGGCATGCATTAAGAAACGCACTACTTCCCACCATCACAATTTCTGGTCTCTATTTAGGGGCGACCATTGGTGGAGCAGTTGCTGTAGAAAGGGCATTTTCTGTACCTGGATTAGGACTCAGCCTGATCTATGCAGTACAGGCACGTGACTGGACTGTTATACAAAGCCTAGTTCTACTTTTTGCTGTGGCTTATATAATTATCAATCTCGTAGTCGACTACATTTATGCATTCATCGACCCAAGAATACGATATGAATAAACCTTCAAAGCACCAAGTGGCACAGACATGTTAGGATCCGATACCTCAGAAGAGTCTGCACAAAAAAAAGAGAATCCCCTGATAAATTTATGCCGCTCTTGGGCATCGTCCTTCTGGCGATTTATACGGTCGTCTCCAATTGGTGCTTTTGGTGTATTTCTCCTTATTTTGCTAGGCATAATTGGGCTGGCACCTGGGCTTTTCGCACCGTATGACCCAGACAAGATTTTTTTTGACAGTTTAAAAACTCCACCCGACTCAGAACACTGGGCAGGAACTGACTTCTTGGCAAGAGACAGCCTCAGCCGCATATTTTACGGGGCTAGGATCACTCTAATAGTGGCAATTATTTCCATCTTCATCGGTGACGTTTTGGGATTTATCTGGGGAGTTGCTACGGGATATTTAGGAAAAAAATTCGACCTAATATCCCAGCGTATTTTAGATATGTTCATTGCATTTCCAACAATCATTCTTGCCTTATTGATATTAGCAGCACTTGGAGCAGGACTATTTACCATAATAGCTGCAATCGCTCTTATCCGAATACCTAGTACTGCCAGAGTTATACGGTCGGTTGCCCTTTCAGTAAAAGAAACCCAGTTCGTAGAAGCTGCTTCAGCGATTGGTGCATCTGAGCTCCGGGTCATGTTTAGACACGTCGCCCCTCAGTGTTTCGCACCACTACTTATTGTGGCTAGTGCCGGTCTTGGATCAGCTATATTCACTGAAGCCGCTCTCAGTTTTTTGGGAATGGGAGTGCCACCACCGACCCCTACATGGGGTAATATGCTAGGTGGGGTACTGAATGAACTTTTCCAACCACCCTGGTGGCTAGTTATATTTCCGGGAGTTGCAATAACATTAACCGTGCTAGCTTTTAATCTATTTGGGGATGCTTTAAGAGATTACCTTGACCCCAGATTAAGAGGACGTCTTGACTAACGATAAAATCGTTCGACCCACGATTATTCTCTAAGCGACCATACAAGGCTCACTTCAGAGATCTGATCACCCCGCTCTTATTTACAACTATCAGTTGGTTGCGGCCTATACCAGGCGGAGCCCCTAAACTAAACCCTGATTCTACCTTGTGAGTCGGAAACCCAGAGTTTTTACTCAAAAAATGTAACTGACCAGATTTAGTAGCCACCAGCAGACCTCCTTGGCCTACTAACTGGGCCGATATAGGAAAAGAATCTAAAGATGTCTTCCATCTAAATTTGCCGTCGTCGATGCCAAGGGCAACAATTTTTCCACCAGAATCTAATAATTTAGAATCTTTGGTCCCCACGTAAACGAAATCTTTATCTACCGTGAATGGATTAGATTCAACGCCTTGCAAGTTACTGTTGTGCCATAAATATCCTCTTGGCGTGCTCGGGGATGGCGCCATTCCCCAGAGCCAAAGTCTGGCCCACCATGAACGTATTATCCTTTCAAAGGGAAGGCCTACTGACTGCATATCTATGGCAATAACATGTGCATTTCCCCCACCTACGACCAATCTGCTATCACTTGCAAGTAATCCATCTGTAATAGGAAACCAAATCGAATATTCTAGTTTAGGTTTCCCATTGCTGGCGTTTAGGAGTTTCACTGCTCCGTCGAATCCAACAAAAGCAAGGACATCCTCAGATAATACCAACTTACTACTAACATCCTTGGGAACTTTTTGAGTCCACCTCACCTCACCTGTAGCAGCATCGAGAGCGTAAATTCTCACTGAGGCCAAATATAGAATGCCCTCTTCAATAATAGGTGGACCGTACATGAATGATTCGGCCTGAAATGACCAAAGAAACCTACCATTATGACGATCTAGCGCTTGCACTAGTCCTGAACGAAGACTAATAAAAATCATTTCATCAGCAACTACCGGAGAAAAATCTGAAACACCCTGCAAGGCATATTCCCACAGTAGTGATCCGTCAAAAGCATTCAGCGCTTTAATACGACCCTGCCCACTAGTTCTCCCCATTACAACATAAATCACATCTTTAACCAGGACGGGAGATGAAATTAACTGCTCATCACTGATAACAGAAGTCCATTTTTCGTCACCTATTGGGAATTCTGAGAATGTCCCCGTTTCGCGATAAGATGATATTTCGCTAGATGGAGGGCTTAAGGGAAGTGAAATATCGTAGTAAGTCCATACGCTGTAAAAGGTGATTACCGAGGTCAGCAAGCCGAAAAATATAAGGTACGTGATAAGAAATTTGAACGGGTTAGTCTTCCTAAAACCAGTAGGCATCACCCATGATTTGGCAATTAGCCGAGGGGAAAAAGCATTATTCACATAGTTATTGTGTGACTTTGAATTTTGGGGCATATCAGTTATTGAATAAGTTTACATTCTGCAGGGGCATTATCCATTCTTCGATCAACTTAGAGCAATCTTACGAATTGATTGCTCCTGTTATTTTGCCCTCTTCCAACGCCCCGAGAGCTTCAATTACTAAGTCAGCTGCATAATCTAGACTCACCTCGCTAGTGTTAAGAGTTAGATGATAGAGGTCAGGTCTATCAGGATCTTCAAGCTCAAAGAATTTCCTGAAATAGTAAGCTCTGGCCTGATCTCGACTCTCGATAAGTGACAATGCAGTGTCGTGGTCTAAATTTTCTCGACCCATCAGATTGGATACTCTGTCTTCAGTATGAGCTACTACCCCAACCCGTAAAACATTCGGCATATCATTCAAAATTACATGGCCGCCGCGACCCACAAAAACCACATTACCTTCTTCTGCCATATCTCTCATGGTATTGTGGATTGCCTCAATATATTCATCATCTTCAAGCTCGTGGCCACGGGTTATGGTAGGTTGGGGTATGTCTTCATATTCCTCTGTTAGAAATGCCGCTACCCCAGGTCCGAAATATGGATCACCTCCCGCACCAGTTACTGAGGAGCGCTCCAAAATTCTTTGAATAACTCTAAACCAGCGTTCGCTGCGAGTCGGGGGGCGTTCCTCTCTCTGATGCAAAGCCTCAACGGTGGCTCCCAACTCCTTGGCAACCTGAGACAGAAATATCCTATCGACATAGTCAGCTCCTAATTTCTCTGCCACAAGAGGCCCAAGTATCCTAGCCCCTCCCCCTGACATTCCTCCAAGAGTTATTACAGACATCGTAGCCATCCTTGCCCGACTTTAAACTGAATATTTCCGAAATTTTACGGTAAAATCTTAAAAACCAGTCGAGCCCTAACTAGGTGTTTTCTTACACTCTATGCTTGCAAAGCCTTACTAATATGTCAAACATAACTTAGGTAATATTAGTACTTGAGTAATGACCTAACCTTAAGGCCCGCAACACAGCCTTCATCCCGAACATCCACCAAGTCAATCAAAGTTACCACCCCCACAATATTCCCACCCAAAGCTCCCACAAGCTCACCACACGCTTTTATTGTCCCGCCAGTCGCTATCAGGTCATCAACTATTAAAACTCTACTACCAAACGACAAAGCATCATTATGGATCTCTAATTTATCCGCGCCATATTCAAGTTCGTATGATGCAGAAATAGTTTTATACGGAAGCTTTCCTTTTTTTCGTACAGGAACAAATGGCAAACCTAAATTCATCGAAATAGGTATTGCAAATATAAATCCTCGGGACTCAATGCCAATGATTACGTCTGGTTTCAAATCCTTGGCAATTCCAACCATTTCTGAAATAGCCCAATCAAAAGCATCGGGATTCAAAAGTAATGGAGTGATATCGCGAAACAATATACCTTTTCGGGGAAAATCAGGAATATTTCGTATATAGTCGCGGAGGTTCATGATTTGAGTTTACATCACTTATTTTGAGGAATAAACGGGAGATCCCATATGACGAAATTTGCAGAATCACTTTTCAGTGAAGTATTCGATCCGAAACTGGAAGAGTTGTCATTTATCCGACAGGTGAGCGTTAATTCTGCGTCTGACACATATGAGCCTGGATGGATCCCAGAACTGATTGAATATTTTCTTCGCCATGATCAAAGTGGGGAATGCATACCCAACAGACTAGTCTGCATGATTGAAATGTTAAGTGCGACATCAAAATTTGCATATGCAGAGGGATATTTTGCTGGA
>VEXB01000022.1 GCA_009391195.1 SAR202 cluster bacterium AC-647-P02_OGT_505m | reverse complement strand
ACCCCATGAGTCTCTTGGCATGGTGGGTAAGATAATCGTTCAGTAAAAATTAAATAAATTACCAATCAATGAGGGCGGTTGACTCCGTAAGTCAACCGCCTTTTTGCTTTCCTACGCTAAGGTAATTGCGAGGGTTAATGTTTTAGTAAGTTAACAACAGCAGAGTTTTAGTTACTCTTGTATTCGATAGATTGAGAGAAAATTATGATGCTGCTGGCTGATGGTAACAGTAGGTTGTCAGAAGTTATTTGCAGAAATACAGTACTTTATCTTGCGGAGTGAAAAGTAGTACACCCAATATGTAGTGTTCTCGTTGACGGCAAAAAGCCTCCCCAATATACTTTAGCTGAAAACAATAGGGGGGTTATTGATGCGTGTTTCTTGTCTTCAACAAAACCTGAGCCGTGGTCTCTCAATAGTTGGTAGAGCCGTTGCCTCTCGTAGCAATTTGCCAGTGCTACAAAATGTAAAGATTTCCACCGAAGATAATATGCTTGTCTTATCGGCAACAAATCTTGATATTGCTATTACCACACGTATTGGTGCCCAAGTGGAAGAGGAAGGTGAGGTCACAATACCTGCCCGACTACTGACCGACTTTGTAAATTCCCTTCCCGACGATCGTATTGACATAAAAACGGAAACAGACCCACTTATGGTAGGTCTTACCTGCCAGCGTTTTGAAGCCAATATAAATGGGACAGATTCAGAAGAATTTCCACCTATTCCTACGGTCGATGAGGGAGCCACTATAAAGATGGATCCTCAGGTTCTTCGTGAGACCATCGCTCATGTTGCATTTGCTGCTGCCACGGAAGATTCGCGACCTGTTCTTACTGGCATCAAAGTAGAAGTAAAAGCAGATGATTTCACTTTTGCTGCAGCTGATGGATTTCGGCTGGCTGTATATGAAGGAAAGTTAACTGAACCTTTGCCAGAAGATATGGAGTTCATTATCCCTGCAAAATCTATGCAGGAAGTGGGTCGGCTGATAGGTAATGATGGAACAGAGGTTGAATTCACCATTACGCCTACAGGTACACATGCTCTATTTAATATTGGGACGGTAGAAATCGTGTCGCAATTGATGCCTGGTTCATTTCCTAACTTCAGATCACTAATTCCTGAAGAAAACAGGAGCAGTGTAGTTGTAAAGCAGGAAGATTTTATGAGAGCTGTTCGCTCTGCAGCAATATTCGCTCGTGATGGTAGTGGAATAGTTCGCCTTCAGATACTGGATGGTGAAGACGGTGCCAGGATTTCAATATCTTCTCGTGCAGAGGAGATGGGTGATAATCAGAGTGAAATTGACGGCTCTGTGGAGGGGGAAGTTGATGAGGAATCCAGGATAGCTTTTAATAATAAATACCTTTCTGAAGTGCTAGATGTACTGGGAGATGGCGAAATAGCCTTTGAGATGAGCACTGCCTCGAGTCCTGGTGTAGTCAGATCTGTCGATAAAGACGGTTACACCCACGTTGTTATGCCTATGTTTGTCCAGTGGTGATTAAGCTTTCACTAGAGGGTTAACTAAGAAATATGGGGCCTGTTAGAGTTGTCATTATTGGGTCCACGGGGGCAATTGGACAGACACACATCGACGCAATATCAGACTTGTCCTCATGCAAGTTGGTTGGTGTTAATGCCCGGACTCAAACTCCTCTTCTACAACAGGCATCCCAGTTATCAGTAACCGCTTATCCGTCTCTGGATGAGGTTCTCGAAGATTCAAATGTTGACGCAGTCATCATCGCCACTCCCCATCCGTCCCACAAAGACATCACCCTCAGAGCGATCAGTGCGGGGAAGCACGTTCTGGTTGAAAAACCTATATCTGTCACTCCGGCAGAGTCTGATGAAATGGTGAAAGCGGCCAGGAAAGCAAAACTTACTCTTGGAGTTTTGTACAACAATCGATTTCGTCCGGAAGCTCTAAAAATGCATGACCTCATCGAGAGTGGTGAAATCGGGAATATTTATCGGGGCAATATGATCAGTGCCATGTTCCGAAGTCAGGACTATTACGATCGGTTGGACTGGAGAGGCACGTGGAAATATGAGGGAGGCGGTACCTTGATAAACCAGGGTATACACGCTATCGACATGTTTCTTTGGTTGATGGGTATGCCAGAAACCGTCACGGGAGTATTACGAACCCTCAAGCACAGAATTGAAGTTGAAGATTACGCGAGTTCTATTCTTGAATATGAAAATGGCGCCCTTGCAAGTATTCAATGTGACACTGTCCAGGCTCCCAATAAACAGCGTATCGAAATTTACGGGGAAAACGGGGCTATTATTATGGATGACTGGAAGGTAACACTTCACAGGATGAAGACTCCCGTCCAGGAATTTCTCGAAACTGACAGAACAGTTAAATTTGTTCCTCCAGACTCCACTTCTGAAACTTTCGACTTCGGGCCTGAAAAAGGTACACATGCCCCGGCCATTGATGACTTTTGTAGGGCAATTCAAGAGGGAAGAGATCCTCTTGTTACTGGAGAAGAAGGAGCCAGAGCTCAGGAACTTGTTGCGGCCATAACGTTGTCTGGTTGTACTGGCAGAAAAGTGGAGTTGCCAGTGGACAGAGCAGAATATGATGAACTTATGGAAACCTTGCAGCTTGCAGGAAGATTGCCTGATATCTGTGATGTTTCCTAAGCGTAAATTTTGATTTAAAGTCTTTTATCCCATGATCGTGACTTCTAAAGCCTCACGTTTATCTATTTGGAAAGGCTGAATTTTGAGAAAACCTTATTATGGATGGTGGATTGTTCTGGGAGCTATCCTGTGTAACTTTGCTTCGCTTTCCGTGGGTCAGTCTGTCGTAGGTGTGTTTACACAACCTGTAACGGAGAGTCTTGGCTGGAAGGTATGGCAGTATACTCTCGGACCCTCAATCGCCGTTGGTACCGGCGCTCTTTCAAGTGTTGTCGTGGGGCAGGTTCTTGATACCAGAGGTCCCAGACCCCTGATATTTATTGGTTCGATTGTAAGTGCAGTATGTCTTTTCCTGCTCGGGACTCAGTCAAGCCTGATAGTTTTCATTCCAATTTATCTAATTGCTGGTATCGGTGGGTGGAATCTATTCAGTAGCTTTGTTGTTAACTCAGCAGTTAATAAATGGTTTGTGAGAAAACGGGGATGGGCGTTGGCCCTTGGTTCCGCAGGGATATCTCTGGGAAGTTTGATAACTCCGCTCGTTTTAACCGGTGTGGTAGACAACTATGGTTGGAGGACTGGATATTTCACTCTTTCTCTTTTCGTTTTGCTGGTGGTTTTTCCTATAGGAATACTGATGCGAAGGAGTCCTGAGGATTACGGATTACTGCCAGATGGTGTTAAAGAGGGGCAAACACACAATCTTGAAGATCTGCCTGTGTCCGAGCTCAGTCCACTGAATCGATCTCAGGCAATAAGAACCAGAAGTTTCTGGTTGCTGGTGTTCGGTTTCGCCCTTATATCTTCTGGACTTATGTCTGTTTTGATTCATGCAATACCTTTTTCACAGGGGGCGGGATTTGCAAGAACAACAGGCGCAATAGGCCTGTCTGTTAATGGATTGGCGAATCTATCTTCAAAGGCAGTATGGGGTTTTGGGCTGCAGAGATTTCATCCGCGTATCTTAGTGATAGTTGCTTACTCCATATCTGCTACTGGTGTTCTTTTCATGCTCATAGCAGGGTCTTATACATTGGTGTCTCCTCTACTGGTGGGATTTTTCCTATACGGGTTTGGGTTCGGTGGAACGATACCTTTGAGTGAATCCCTATGGGCGCGTTATTTTGGAAGAGCACATATAGGTTCTATTAGAGGTGTGTCACACCCTGTCACTATTTTGGGGTCGGCCCTTGCACCGGTACTGGTCGGGGTGTCTTTTGATCTGACCCAGACATACAGACCGGCATTTGTAGTAATAATGTTTATTTTCTTACTGGGAGCTGCTTTGGTTTATTCATCAAGGGAACCATTTGTTCCTGATTTGGCTTCTTCCAGCTAAGTGTCGATACTCTTTTCGCAGACTTAGTATAATTTTCCCTCGAAACCAGATCATATCCGGAGGCTGATATGGACCAATCATCCAAATATACTGATTTACTTCTTGAACAGGACGGAGCGGTACTTACTATTACAGTAAATCGGCCTGAGGTACTAAACGCCCAGAGTCGCATAATGAGAGAAGAATTAGACCAGGCGTTTGACGATGCCGCTAATGATGATTCTGTAAAGGTAGTAATTGTGGCAGGCGCGGGAGAACATTTTTCGGCCGGTCATGACCTGGGTAGCCCCCAGGAGATGGAGGATCGTGAAAAGCGACCCTATTCGCCAGGGACCGCAGGAGAATACGAGCGTAGCTGGCAACAGAATGTAGCTAACACCTTGCGCTGGAGAGACTTTCCGAAGCCTACTATTGCCCGGGTACAAGGATACTGCATCATGGGTGGAATCATTCTTGCATCTTCATGTGATCTCATAGTGGCTTCTGAAGATGCGAGATTCAGTGATAGAACCGTCAGATGGGGAGGACCTCATGTTCAATTTGTTTCGCTTCCATGGGAAATAGGAATAAGGAAGGCAAAGGAATATTTGTTTACCGGTGATTGGATGAATGCTCATGAAGCGGAGCGGCTTGGACTTGTAAACAGAGTTGTTTCCCGCGACAAACTTGAAGAAGAGACGATGGAACTGGCTCAGAGAATAGCCCTTCAGGATCCATTTGCCCTGCGTCTTTCAAAAGCTTCTTTAAATCAGGTTCAGGATCAGATGGGATACAGAAACAGTGTGATGTCAGGCTTTCATAATCATGCTCTGGGGTTGTCTCACCGACGGGAATTGGCTGGTGACGAAAGAGTTACATCGATAGACCGCGCCCGGAATCGTGACAAGAAATTTGGTGACGGGGGCTGATGAACCCCTTTTCCGATCTTAGAGTGTTGGATTTGTCGTCCGGATTTGCGGGTGCCTACTGTGCCAGAATGCTTGCGGATCATGGTGCTAATGTATACAAAGGGTCTGTTGCTGGCAGGGAAGACTCATCAATAGGTTACGGTCCCTATAGGAAGGGTGGATTTAGTGACGATCCCGGAGCAATCTACCACTATCTGAATTACAACAAACTTCCAATTCCTCGGACAAAAACCAGCGAAGGATTTGAGTCAGTTCTGGAATTTCTATCAGAGTCAGATGTCATGATCGAAGATTTTGACGATGATGAGAGATCTAGGGGTGATATTTCAGAGATTTTAGCCAGTCTACCCGCCACGGCGATCTCATGCTCTATCACGGCATTTGGTAAATCGAATTCATGGAGCTCGAGACCATTCAGTGATCTCACCATGCAGGCATTGACCGGTTACTGCAGTGCAAATGGAAACCCCGGTCAGATGCCTCTAAAAGAGCCTGGTACAGAATCACAATTTATGGCCGGAGCTAATGCATTCGTCGGTCTCGTTTCAGCACTTATTCAGAGAGATGTATCAGGTGTTGGGCAATCTGTGGATATATCTATTCTTAAAACTATGCTGTCAAGTTATGGACCTTATCTTTTAAGTGCTCTTCACACTCGTGATCCACGTGGACAGCAGGAACAGGGCCTCCATTTTGGACTGGTGCCCTGTAAAGATGGATATGTAACCATGAGCGTTCGACATGAACCTACCTGGGAACACCTCTGGATTTTTTTTGAAGATCCTGATTTTGCCAATGATCCAAGGTATGACACTGCGGCAAAAAGGCGGGCGAGTGAATCTGAACTGGCTGCAATACTTTTGCCGCGTTTGAGTCAATACACAAAAAAGGAACTGTTTGAAGGATTGAGTCCTTTAAGAATTCTCGTAGGTGAAGCTCAATCAATGGAAGATATTTTCAGAGACGAGCATCTCAGGGAAAGGGAAGCGCTCTTTGATTATTCTGATGGTTTTAAAATGCCTTCCTCACCGGTTAAATTATCAGAAACTCCCACACAATTTAGAAATAAGGCACCTGATCCGGAAGATTGCTTGATCAATGGCTCTGATGTACCACCTGGGAAATCTAAAAAACGGTCATATGAAGTTACAAAATCCTCTGGTCCTCTGAGTGGTTTGAAGGCAACTGTACTCACACAGGCATGGGCGGGTGCTTATTGTACTCAGCTACTTGCTGATCTGGGCATGGATGTTGTCCAGGTGGAGTCAGTAACTAGAATTGATCCCTGGCGTGGGGGATTTCCCCCACGACTGAATGGCCTCTATCCTGGTAAAGATCCTGGATTACGCCCGTGGGATCGGAATGCACTTTTCAATGGGGTTAATCGAAATAAAAGGGGGATTACGCTTGATCTTAATGATTCTCGGTGTAAATCCGCTCTGATCGATCTGGTCAGTGCCAGCGATCTCTTCGTTGAGAATTTTTCAGGCCGGGTTATCGGAAATTTGGGACTGGATTATGAGTCTTTAAGAAAGATAAATGAAAACTTGGTTATGGTCCGAATGCCGACTTACGGTACGTACGGTCCTTATTCCAATTTTGCTGGAAATGGTGGAACTACGGAACCAGCTTCTGGAATGTCATATCTGATGGGTTATGAGGGTGGACCACCGCTCAATTCTGGAATAATGCATACAGATGCATTCAGTGGGATTCTCGCCGCAGGAGCTGCGGTGACTGCTCTGAGATTGCAACAGAAAACAGGACTTGGGCAGTGTGTGGAGGTTTCCCAGCAGGAAGCGACTCTCAGTCTTCTCGCAGAATATATTATGGAGTATTCCCTGACGGGAAATATTCCAGGTAGACAGGAGAACTTCACTAGAAACGTTGCTCCCCAGGGATGCTATTTATCTTTGGACGGGATATGGATTGCACTGACAGTAGAAAATGAGACAGAGTGGATGGAGTTCCAAAACATTCTGGGCAATCCAGATGAGCTGACGGACACTCGTTTTTTAAACCTGGATTCAAGACATAGATATCGTTTTGAATTGAATGAATCTATTTCAAAAGTTGTAGCCCGGTGGGATTCCAGACAATTTACTGATACTTTGCGATCGGCTGGAATTCCATGTGAGCCGGTCAGCAATCTTTTGCAGGTCGCGACTTCGGATGATTTACATGAGCTGGGCATGTTTGTTGAGGTAGACCATCCTGGTACAGGATCTTTTTACCATGTTTCTCCGCCATGGGATTTCAGTGTTACTCCCGCATCCATTCGCATGCCGGCACCAACTTTGGGGCAGCACACAAATGAGGTGTTAAGAGAAAGGCTGAGCTGGTCGGAAAAATCCGTTCAGAAACTTTTTGATACAGGGATAATTGGCACAGATCCCGTTACCTAGTGACGCAAGAAAATCTCACACAGGGATTTTTTCAGCTAACTCTTCGTTACTGGGTTCGACGAGTATTGACCCATCCGGGAATATTATGGTCGGTACTCTCATCTGACCGTTGTTTAGTTCCTTGATGTAATCCTGATACTGGGTTTCTTCATCAACGTCAGTCCAGTCATAAGAAACATCGTTTTCGTCCATAAATAATTTTGCTCTCGTGCAGTCCCCACACCATGTTGTTCCGTAAACTTTAATGTCAGACATTAATACATCCCCTCTGAAAGTGAATTACTAGCACACTTCAGCTTCTGCAAACAGTAAATATCGGATATATTCATATGATAGCTCATATCAAGTTGGCCTAAGGTATTCCTGAGGAGGAATTGGAAATGGAAAAAGCATTGCAGGGGATAAGAATCCTTGACATGACTCAATATGAGGCTGGTACATCCTGTACCCAGTTGCTTGGATGGCTGGGGGCTGATGTAATCAAGGTAGAACAGCCGGGTCGTGGGGATCCTGGTAGATCTGTAGCAACGACAAATTTTGATAGAGATTCAACCTATTTTTTATACTTCAATTCCAATAAAAGGAGTATAGCGCTAGATTTAAAGAATGACCTGCATAGAAAAGCCTTTGAGGACCTTGTGAAAGAGTCTGATGTTGTAGCTGAAAATTATGCAGCTGGTGTTTTGGAAAGGCTTGGTTATGACTATCCTGAACTCGTTAACCTAAATTCTGCTGTCATTCTTGCTCGTATCAAGGGATTTGGAACTTATGGTCCGTACAGTGAATATAAGAGTTTTGATCCGGTAGCCCAGGCGGCTGGTGGTGCAATGGCAGTAACGGGTGAGCCTGATGGTCCACCTCTTAAGCCTGGTCCAAATATAGGAGATAGTGGGACTGGCCTTCACGCGGTTATTGGAATTTTGGCCGCTATTATCCAGCGTCAAAGTACTGGGAAAGGTCAGATTGTTGAAGTATCGATGCAAGATGCTGTACTCAGTCTTACTCGAACAGCTCTTAGTAACTATGCTGAAAGTGGTAGTGTCCAAAAAAGGAGAGGATCTCAAACAGGAAGGGCGGGATCCGGAATTTTTCCGTGCGAACCAGGAGGTGCCAACGATTATGTGTATATAACGGCACTTTCTGCCAGACGTAATATCTGGGATGGTCTTATGAGGGTAATTGGACGAGACGATCTTATTGGAGCGCCTATGTTTGATAATCCTATGGAAAATGTAAAGAGTATTAATGATGTCATAACTGGTTGGACCTCTAAACGGTCAAAGAGAGAGGTAATGTCTGTCTTGGGTGCTGCAGGAATACCTTGCAGTGCTGTGATGGATGCCGAAGACATATTCGGTGACCCTCATTTGATTGAGCGAGAGATGGTTTCACCCGTTGATCATCCGGATCATGGGACCTTTGATGCCTTGGGATGTCCTGTCAAACTTTCAGATTCTCCGGTAGATCTCAGATCAGCACCGCTGCTGGGACAACACGGCGCTGAGATTTTGTCGGATGTACTCGGGTATAGCAGTTCACAGGTAGACGCAATAACTACTTAGCTTTGTTATGTATTGGGTCAGATCCCGCTATATAACTCCAAGTTCAGAAAAAACCTTTTTTGCTATTCTCACTCCTGTAAGTGAAGATGGCACTCCGGCATAAACGGATGCGTGAATTAGCATTGCCATAATTTCGTCCGGAGTCAGTCCATTATTTATTGCCCCACGTAGGTGTAACGCTATCTCGTCCTCTGCTCTTAATGCTACGAGAACGGAGAGGGTAATGAGGCTCTTGGTTTTTCTGTCCAGAGGCCCTCTGTTCCAGACCCCATCCCAGGCTGAGGAGGTAATAAATTCCTGAAATGGCCTGTCAAAATCTGTGGCGTTTCGAATTGAGTTTTCAACGTAATCACTGCCAAGGACTTCTTTTCGTGTTTTTAGGCCCGATTCAAAGCGGTCGTTCAAAATATTCTCCTAATTATGTTATGTATTTTTACAGGTTGTCGCTGGCCGGGGGTATTAAATTTAATGATGGGTATTCGATCAATATACAGAGGAGTAAACGACTGGTTAACTGAAGGTATTGACCAGAGACACCTTTACAGAAATATCGACACAACAAAAGATATATGAGTACCCTTTATTTAGCGGCCCACTGCAATCATGTCTGCTATCCGCTCTGCCATTGTCATAACAGTAACGTTAATATTTGCTCTCACACATTCCGGCATTATGGATGCGTCAGCAATTCTGATGCCGTCAGCTCCATGTATTCTTCCTGATTGGTCAACTACTGCGAGGCTATCCTCCTTGGGGCCCATCTTGTTTGTGCAAGAAATATGATGACCGGTCGTTACGTCCTTGGACATCCAGGCATTCATGGATTCCTCTGATTCAAGTTCAGAATCTAGGGGACATAATCGTTTCTCGATTATTGCTGCCATGTCGGGATGGTTCTCCAGGTCAACCAGCATTTTGATGCCGTCCCGAAAGCGTCGTCTATCCTCTTCTTCTGTGAGATAGTTGTAGTCAAGGTCCGGTTGTTCTCTGTAGTCACCTGATTTGAGTTTCACCTCTCCCTTGCCCTTGGCTAAGTTGATACAAAGATTCATCTGAATGCCAACGGGATTTGCACGCAGTCCTCCCCTTTCTGGTCTATCACTTGCGACTGCCATCATATAGACGATCATGTCATTCTCTAAGTCGGAGCCTTCTGCTGTGTACCTGAGGGTTAGTTGAATTCGTGGTCCCAATGCATCCAGGTCGACCTCTGGCTTGGTCTTCCACGTTACATAGAGCATCGGATGATCCGCCAGATTCTGACCGACGCCCGGTAGATTAAGAACAGGCTCTATACCGTGTTCCGAAATATGATCTGCTGGGCCCACACCCGAAAGCATTAATATTTGAGGCGAAGCGACTGCTCCAGCACTCAGTATAATTTCGTTGGCTTCCACGAAAAAAGTTTCGTTTCCGGATACTGCTTCAATTCCATAGGCCCTCGGTCTATCTTCGTTGGTGTCGAATAAAATGCGTTTTACGTGTATATCTCCCCTGATCGTTAGGTTGAGCCTATGTCGGGACATGCTTAAATATCCGATTGCAGTCGACCAACGTATTCCGTTTGGATTATTTAGTGGAAGAGGCCCCACGCCCGTTGATCCGGGAGCATTGGCATCCTCACAGGATGGAAAGCCGGCATCTAGACATGCAGCCTCGAATGCATTTGATGCAGGAAGCCAATCTTCTCTTGGGAACCTGTGGCATATTATCGGCCCATCCGATCCGTGGAAGTCTCCGGGGTCATCCTGATAAGTTGTGTCGGTTTCAATTCTGTTGAAATAAGGAACTAGCTGTTGATAACCCCAGTCAGTGTTTCCCATATCCGCCCATCTGTCATAGTCATCTGGTATTCCCCTCAGGAATATCTGTCCATTAATGGCACTAGACCCTCCAGTGACTTTTCCTCTGGGAATAACTATTTCAGCATCGTCTGTTCCTCTTGCCATGAATTGCCAGTTATGATCGCTGGTTGAAATTTCCGTGCCAGTTGCATAGCCATATTTAACTTCTTCGGGAAGACTTTCCATGTCAGGATAGTCAGGTCCGGCCTCGAGCAATAAAACTGAGTGTGATGGGTCCTCGGTTAGTCTGGTTGCCAGAATGGAACCCGCAGACCCCGCGCCGATTATGATCGTGTCGTATTTCATCTAAAATTTCCTTTTCCTGAGGCTGCCTACGGCCCTGTTCTCTACTCGTCCAACATAGACTTGAATGCTTTTTGGTCAATCTCTAGGCCCAGTCCTGGCCGATCGGGAATAGATATGGATCCGTTAACAGGCAAAATGGGTTCCTGATATAACTTTGAGACCTCTTCTGCTGGCCCCGTAAATTCTTCAGAAAATTCGTGTGGCCGGACAGCGTTTGTGATGGTCGCATACAGGTGAAGGCTCGCCATGGAATTTGCTCCAACACTGGGGCTGTGTGGCATGACAGGTTTATTATGGACAACTGCCATCTCATAAACTCTTGCCATTTCGGACAGTCCTCCCACATTTAATACATCCGGTTGTAGTATGTCTGGATTGGCCAAATCGATCATGTCTCTAAATCGCCAGGATGATATTTCCTGTTCCCCTGTTGAGACGGCACAATCCAAGGCATCTACCACTTGTTTCAGTCCCGGATAGTCGTATTGAGGAAGCGGCTCCTCAAAATGCGCGATACCCAGTTCCTGGAATTTTTTACCCTGTTCGATGGCAGTGGAGACAGAATATCCGCAGTTTGCATCAAACCCTAACGTACATTCCTCTGGTAACCATTCACGGCATTTCTTGAAGATCGCGAAATCCTTTGTGGGATTTGCGTCTTGTCGATAATCTCTCCAGTCCATTCTGACTTTGAATGCTCGGAATCCTTTGTCATATCCCTCTTGCACTTCCTCAAGCATCTGTTCAGGACTCTTACTCCACCCGTTTCCCCGACTCCAGTAGAGAGGTATTTCAGTTCGTCGCGCTCCCCCGAGCAATTGATAAATTGGCATACCGGCAGCTTTTCCTGTGATGTCCCATAAAGCAACATCAATAGATCCAACGATTTGTGATGGATAGCGGGTTGCCTGTTGCCCATCTCCAAGTGTTAGGAGCTCCCAAATTTTTCGGGGGCGTCTGGGGTCTGCTCCTATCAGTATGGGCTTGATTAATTCATCGAGGTAGGATCGAACAACCTTGAGGTTCCTACCAGCCTCCGATATTCCTGATATACCTTCGTCTGTGTGTATCTGCAGTATGAGTCGGCCGGGGCGACCAACAAAGCTTTTCGCATTTTCCCCTTGTGGAGCTCTGACTCTGTTTACTGTTATATCCGTAATTTTCATTGTTATTCCTTTCAGTCGTGTTACTTGAAGAACTGATTATTCAGAATTTTCTAGAATTTGGATTGGTCGTGTTACTTTTCGGGGATGCTACTCTGTACCGTGATTCTATCGCAAGTTTCAGTGCTTATTTGCAGTTATGTTTGCCGTAAACTTGGGGAATATAATGTTGGAAACGTATTTATTTGAGAACACATCCATCAGTGCTATCAGGTATACTGATCGCGCTGGTCTACCCAGCTTTAAATTATGGTTCGTTATAAAACAACAAGCAATGAAAGAGTCCTATAGTAGCTAACAATATTCCCGAAATTATTTCTTTGCCTGAGAGGTTTCTGTCCCTAGTGGCCGAAGCTCTAGGTGAGCCTTGGATTGGTCTAGATATTGAGGGCAACGGGTTTTACCGGTACCCCGAACAAGTTTGCTTGATACAGATATCAATTGGGGACACTCCGTATTTGGTTGATCCTTTGGATATTAAGGATCTTGGCCCACTTGGAAAAGTCTTGTCTGAACCCTCCATTACCAAAATTGTTCATTCTGGTGACTACGATATCAGAAGTCTCCACAGGGATTATGGGTTGGTGTTTGATGGAGTTTTCGATACGAGCATTGCCGCCGCCTTTCTTGGTTCTAAGAGGCTTGGACTAGACGCAATATTGAAAGAGTACATCGATGCAGATGTTTCTAAAGATAAGAGGTTGCAGCGAAGTGATTGGACACTCAGGCCACTAACAAGAGAAGCGATTGTTTATGCTGCTGATGACGTTAGGTATCTTGGAGAAGCCCGTTCTGTTCTCACGGAACAGTTGGTAGAAAAAGGAAGAATGGACTGGGTGGAAGAGGAATGTAGGCGGTTACAGTCTGTTCGTTTTGAACCAAGAGATGAGCAAACTGCGTTCCTAAACGTTAAAGGTAGTAGGGATCTTGGGGGTACTGCGCTTGCTATTCTCAGACGTCTTTACGATTTGAGAGAGGATGAAGCGATAGGAAGAGACAGGCCACCTTTTAAAGTAGTTTCAGATTCGGTTCTAGTCGATATCTCACGCGATCCAGACCAGGATTATTCTGTGATTAAGGGCATTGGGCATTGGGCTCGTTCTGATGCACGAAAACGTATCGGCACGGTCGTTGAAGAGGCGAGGTCAGACGAGCCTGTACAAAGACCAAGAAACCAGACAAGGCGTGGACCACATCTTTCTAACAAAGAACGGGAACAAGCGAATCAGAACCTCAGGGATTTGAAGCAATGGAGAAAGTCTCAGGGCGAGAGCTTGGAACTGGATCCTAGTTTGCTCTGGCCTACTGTCAGTCTGGGCCGAATATCTCGACAGTCTGGAAATATGGAAGACGAATTCTCAGAGCCTGAGGTTAGAGACTGGCAAATTAAGGAATTCGGTGAAGGCTTGGAACGATTCATTTCAAGTTTAGGTGACTGATTTTCTAAGGAAGAAGTTTTCAGGTGATCTTTAATGCCCAGATAGGATAGGGGGTTACTATGAGCTTTATAGATAGTGTCCCACTGATGTGGTGGTTCGTAATAGTCGAAACATTTGTTATTGTTCTGCTTGTTATTGTGCTTAAGAGGGCTTTGGGTGGACTTTCTCGGGAAGGGTCTTTACGAAGAAGTGAGTCAACAAGGTACGGACAGATTACTGAGCAGTTTATGCCTTTTATTTCCGACTATCCTTATGATTCCAAGCAATTTAGGTTTTTGGGAAGCCCTATTGATGGCGTTCAGTTCGAGGAAGATAAGATAGTTATGATTGAATTTAAGTCTGCCGGAAGTCAACTTTCTACTAGGCAGAGAAGGATTAGGAACTTAGTGAGGGAAGGGAAGGTTGATTTTCAAGAGATAAGGGTGAGCTAACAGACGCTGCCACTTTTTGGTCCGAAAACATTTATAAGCGATAGGAATTAGTTCGTCATAATGAGTCATTTATTTACTCCAATAACCATACGGGGGGAAACGATTAGAAATCGTCTTTTCGTTGCTCCAATGTGTCAATATTCTGCGAATAACAAAGACGGTGTTCCAACGGATTGGCACATGGTACATCTGGGTACTAGAGCTGTCGGTGGGGCGGGGCTAGTCATGGCTGAGGCATCAGCTGTGTCACCAGAGGGGCGTATTTCCCCACAGGACCTCGGACTATGGTCTGACGATCAGGCTGCGGCGTTCGAGCCCATTGTGGAGTTCATAGATTCTCAGGGTGCCACACCCTCAATTCAACTGGCTCACGCGGGTCGGAAGGCTTCTCACACCCAACCATGGAATGGAGGAGAGGTTTTGAGGTCTGACAACGGTGGTTGGGATATAGTTGGACCCAGTCCCATTCCGTTTGAGGAAGACTGGATCATACCTTCCCAGCTAAGCCTGGAAGATATAGAGAACGTTGTTTCTGACTTTGCTCTCTCTGCTAAACGGGCAGTTGAATCGGGATTTAGAGCGATCGAACTTCACTTGGCGCATGGGTATCTGGCGTGTGAATTCATGTCTCCCCTTTCAAACACGCGTGAAGACAAGTACGGTGGATCGTTAAAAAACAGGTGTCGATTTGCGTTGGAAGTAACATCCTCAGTGAGGTCCGTTATACCGGATGGAATGCCCTTGATGGTAAGAATATCGGCTACGGAGTACATGGACAATGGATGGAGTATCGATGATTCTGTTGAGCTATCTGGCTGGCTAAAAGAGGAAGGAGTGGACCTAATCGATTGTTCCTCGGGTGGAAATGCTGCTGATCAAAACCTGGACGCGTTTCCTGGCTATCAGGTTCCATTTTCTTCCAGAATAAGACGGGAAGTAGATATTCGTACTGGTGCTGTGGGACTTATTACCGACCCTTCTCAGGCGGAGCAAACTCTTCGAAATGGAGATGCTGACGTGATACTTCTTGGGAGAGAGCTTTTGCGCAATCCTTACTGGCCATTAAAAGCGAGGGATGAGTTAGACCACAATGACGATCTGTGGCCTGATCAATATGTTAGATCCCGATTATGAGGTAGGATCTTCCATAAATGGGATTATGTTTTCAAGGTATTAATCTGTTATTTGAAGTAGTTCCGTGTCACGTATAGAAATATACCTATAGCTACCCCTGCCAAAACGAGCTCATATGCCCCTTTTATGATTCCTCCGGTAATCAGTGCTAGGGATATTGAAAAAAGTGCCACTAGCATGGCCCAACGTATGTTCATGCATTCCTTCCTTAAGTAGTTTCTAACTATCTATATTACAATCGGTCTGAAACGTTGTATTGGTTATAAGGAGTAGGTGTTTTATGAATTCAGAAATTATGTCCTTAGCTGAAAAAGCTGGGGCTCTTCTCAGGGACAAAGGTGAAACAGTAGGAATTGCCGAATCTTCGTCTGGAGGTCTTATATCGGCGCACCTCCTGGCAATTGCAGGGGCATCTTCCTATTTTCTCGGGGGTTCGGTGATTTATACGAGACATGCCGGCAAGGGATTCCTCGGTGTAACTGATGACGATATGGAAGGTATGCGAGCTGCTACTGAACCCTATGCCTCATTAAATGCGGGGCGAGTGAAAGAAATTCTTGGGTCTACCTGGGGGTTGTCTGAAACTGGCGCAACAGGTCCTACTGGCAACAGATATGGAGACGATGCTGGGCATTCTTGTATAGCTGTGTCAGGACCAGTTTCTCGATCTCGTACTATTGAGACCGGTAGTGATAACAGGCAGGAGAACATGATCTCATTCTCAATAGCGGCCCTCGAATTACTTATTGAATGTCTCCAATCCAAAGAGGATTCTAACTGAAACCTCGAACGAAGGAGGAATAAATGAAAATAGGGATTAGCATGAGTGCGACGGAATCTATGGGAGATTTCGGCGTTATTGCAAAAAAAATAGAAGAGTTAGGTTTTGATTCAGTTTGGTTGCCTGAACATCCGGTGATGCCTGTGAACCATAGTTCAAAATATGCAGGGACTGCTGATGGTTCAATACCGCAGCAGATGTATCTTGGCGTTAATCCAATAATCGCTCTGACAAGGGCCTCTTCTTTTACTACCAAGCTTGGTCTAGGGACAGCTGTGAATTTGGTGACGGAACACAATCCTTTGGACCTTGCAAAACTCATTGCAACTCTGGACTTTTATTCTGGTGGCAGGTTTTTGTACGGGATCGGAACTGGTTGGTTCAGAGAGGAAGCAGAGATAATGGGAGCGGACTTTGACCATAGGTGGACTCAGGCGGAGGAATATGTGTCTGCGATGAAAGAGATCTGGACCAAGGAGGAAGCCGAATTTCATGGCAAATATGTTGATTTCCCGCCTGTGATTTGCAATCCGAAGCCGTTCCAAAAGCCTCATCCGCCGGTACTTCTTGGTGGAAATGCAGGGAATGTTTTGAAACGAGTTGCTAGATGGGGAGATGGGTGGATACCTATTGGTGTAACTCCGGAAGATATTAAAAAAGCGAAACTAACTCTCTCAGAACTCTGTGAGGATGAAGACCGTAATCAAGACGATCTTCAGATAACAATACATAGTTTGCCATGTGATAAAGATGCAGTTGATATGTTTGAAGAGGTTGAAGTAGACAGAGTTTTGATAAGAGTTACCTCTCTGACGGCAGCGGAAATTTTTAATGAGTTAGAAGGTATTGCAGAGGTAGTTTTGTTCTAACAGTTAGTTCATTTCAGGTGACTTAGAAGTTATTCGGTCAGAAGTAAGTACATTTGTCCCGTAACTGATGTTAAACAAAGGACGTTTGAAAATGATTAGCTTAAAGAGAAACTCAAAAAGAGAACTAACAAATGCTACGGGACTCCGAACGAGAAAAAATTCCATCTATTCCCCCGATCAATCGACTTATTTTCGTATAAGCAGAAGCAAGTTTAATGATTTTATTACCTGTAAAAGGTGTTTTTATCTTGACAGAGTCAAAGGGTTAATATCGCCGTCCACCCCAGGTTGGACTCTTAACGAGACCACAGATCTTCTACTTAAGAAGGAATTCGATTTTTGCCGTGAACGGCAAATTCCGCACAGGTCATTTTCAAAATTCGGTCTTGAAGACGTAGTTCCATTTAAGCACCCAGATATCGAAAAATGGAGAGATTCTCTGCATCATGGACTTGAGTATCAGGTCCCGGGAACAAATCTGATATTGCACGGTGGAGTGGATGATGTTTGGTATCACACCAGGACTAAACAGGTGATAGTAGTTGACTACAAATCTCAGGCAAACAGAAGGGAATTAAACCAGTGGACTTATCTTTCTGATGTTTACCATCAATCCTATAAAGTGCAACTTAATGTTTATGCTTATCTACTAGAAAATATGGGTTTTGATGTCTACCCCAATGGATACTTTTTTGTTTGTAATGCGAATAGAGATGAAGATGGTTTTTATGGAAAGATGAATTTTGAAGAAGCAATTATTTCCTATCAGCTGGATTATTCTGGTATCGAGTCAATGATCCTGAAGATGTATTCTTTGATGAATGACCTTTACGTCCCGGAATCCAATATTGCTTGCGAAAATTGTGCTTATGCCAGGCAGAGAAATTCATTGGGAGTATAACTTTTTGGCTGGCTTATTTTGAAACGGCTTCGTCATACCTGAGTCCACAGTTGGCCACAACCAATTCAATATCATCTTCGAGCAAGTATCTTTCTTCTACAAGTTTTTTGGCTGCATTTCGGCATGCATTTATGTAACCCAATCTGGAATTGTATCGTTCATTAATTGATTTTCTTGGATCTTTCGTAGATAAACTGGACGGGTTATCGGGTGGGAAGTAATCGGTAAATCCAACCATTGAAATTATTTGCTCAGGAGAGCCAGTTTCAGGTGACCTTAGATTCCACCCGGTATGCGTTCCAATGGGTACCGAGATATCAGGCATTCTGATTCCAGCTATTTCATTGCCGTCACTATCAACGTCTGAGACGAATTTAGGGTATTCCTGTCGTTCCTCCACCGGATAAGTTGTTATACCGTGGATTTCCTGTGTTCCTATGTTTATTTCCCTTATTCTCCACATACGGGATGGATCTGGCGTTTTAATATGTTGCAAATGCTCGAATTTTTCCAATGCTCTTTCCATAGTTATAGCTGTACCCTGGTCGAGGCGAGGCACCTTTGTTTCAGGAGGGAGAGAATTCTTTTCAACCCACGAAACTAAATTTGCAAGAGCTGCTCTTAGCAGTGGGCGGAAGTCCACAACATTAAATCCATATAAACCGAGTGAACCATCGGGCCCTGGGGTTTTTTTCTGAGGTAGCTTACTTGGCACGTGTTGCGTTCCTGAAAAAAAGTAGCTTCTCGTGTTTTCGGGGAAGTCTATATCACTGCAGCCACTTGGGTCTGTATGTGAAAGGGAGGCGTCACCTCGCCAGTATTCAGCTGAGGTATTTGTATACACCACCTTTGGTACGCCGCCAATCTTCAATTGTCTGTCCTGTAGTCCTTCGGTGCCTCTGCCAAAAGGATCGGTTGACGGTACGTCGGTAAAAGGGAATAGATGCCCGAAGCCAGGCGAAGATTGTTGTGAGGGCTGGGCGAATCTATGATTGAAGTCGCCTCTTCTTCCACCTGCAACATGGGCAAGTATACCGTCATATACCTGTCTGCCTTCTTCATCCAGATTCATGCCTGTGTAGAGGTAGTGTCTCAGCAGACGGCCGGTCTGGGATATGCCATAGGCGTAGGCGTGTTCGACAGTTGCTTTGACCGGGCAATGAGGCCCGCCGTATTTGATCCACGAACCAACATCTCTCACCGACATTAGTGTTGCCCCAGAAACGACAGGGTTGGTTGCTTGATATATCACATGGTAAATCTTTCCTGGTTGGAATCCCGAATCCATGTAAATATGTTCTACGTCCGGCACAGGTCCAGTTTCAGTTTCCTTTGCGAATGACCAGTCTGATGGAGGTATTTCAGTTTCGGGGCCGTCCTCCCATTCTTTAACAAGAATTCGTGCATTTTTGTTATCAGCAGATGCGGAAGGATATGGTTTATGGACTCTGTTGGCCAGCAGATAACATTTTTGTTCCTGATTTGGCCTTATCTCAACTAAGTTGATGCCCTCAGTAACGTTGCCGTTAACTTTTACAGCGGGAGGGTCCATTCCCATTAAAGAAGAACTTCGATATACATCGTATTGCCATCCCACTGAGACCACAGCGTATCCGTTGTTAAAGAGAAACCCATCTCCAGGATCTATTTCATGTGTTGGAACCAGAGTAGGTGAGACCATATTAAAGTCGGGTATGGCTCTCTTTCTTCCCCGGTTCACTACATCGACTAGAAGTCGTGTAGGTTCCATTGCACTGGGTTGTAAAAGAACAAAATCGGAAGTGAAAGTTACTTTTCCTGCATCGTTAACAGTAGAATGTTTAAGGTCAACAATGGCAGAGTTGGAAGGGTTGCCCGGTTCAACCTCGAAATTGATCGTTCCATCGATTCGCTCATAGGGACCAAATTTCCCCCAGGCAGTCCCATTTGCAAAAGGTGTTCTACTGATTATCTCGGCGTTGGCTACGGCCATCAGACACTCCTCTAGGTCACCTGTAGTTGATGTTGTTTATTTACAAAACCAGAAGGTATTTAATTATTCCCCAGACATATAATTTTTTTCTGGGGTTCCCATAGCTTTCAAAGCGAATATTCCGATTGCCATAACCACAATGGTGCCATAAAACATAGGTCTGTAGCTATCGAGATGATCGAAGGACAACCCGGACAGTATTGGTCCTATACCAAATGATATAGCTGTACCATAGCCGGCTACACCCATGATGCTGGCGAAACTTTTTAATCCGAAATAATCTTGCACAATCATGTTTGTGAGGGTTCCGAAGGCTCCCATACAGAGGCCCCATAAGGGAGAACAGAACCAGATAATGCCGGGTATCGAAGGATTTGCTGCAAGCAGGAGAGCAAAACTTAGCCCTACGAAAGATACGATCATTGCGTTTTTTGCAGTTATTTTTTCTCCTAGAATGCCAAAAACCACCTTTCCTCCCATCCCGCCTAAGGCCAAAATACTCATTGCTGTTGCTGCTGCTGTTGAACTTATACCCTCATTAACGTAATGAGATATCAGTTGCGGTAGTAGGGATGCGAAAGGTGTAGCACCAACGAGAAGTATATAAAGAAGCATATAAAGGTTTTTGGACCGAATAGCTTGGGACATTTCCATTCCGGGTAGGTTTTCTCTGGCAGAGATGGTGCCCTCAAATTCATTACTATCCTTGCCTTGCAATATGGGTTCTGTCTTGGGTTCTCTAAGTGCTACTAGAACGGTGATGGCAATGAAGGAGGTTAGTAATCCCTGAAGATAATAGCCAGTTTGCCATCCTCCGTATGCAATGACTGCCCCAACCATTCCGGGCAAGACTACTCCACCGAAATTGTTTCCCATCATAGCTACTCCCATAACCCTGCCCCTGGCCTTTGGGAACCACAGACCCACGATTCTTCCCACAGGAGTCATCGTTGCAGAAAATCCAGCATATTGGATGAAGCTGAGAGCGTACCAATGCCATAATTCTGTCATCATTGGTCTTACTAGGTAACTTGATGCTGTAAGTCCCACACATATCGCGACTATTACTCTAGGACCTCTGAGATCAATCACCCTACCTAGGAAGGGGCCTAGTATCTGACCTACAGCTAGAAAGGATAGTGAAGCGTTTATCTGGGTACGCGTCCAACCGAATTCGGCTGCCATTTCGTCCCCAAATAATGCGAATGTATAAGTGCTAAATCCAACAAGGGTTGTTGATATGGCGAAACAAACTGCAACTGCCCACCATCCGTGTGATGGGTTAAACGGGTTCCATGCTGATATACCCGTATTGTCAACGGAAGTATTATTCGGTATAGGTGTCGGTTGGTCTTTCACAATTATGAAGTTTAATCTATATGGGCAGGTTCTTGCCGAATAAGAGCACCTGTAGATAATAGATACTATTTGAGATGGGAGGTGAATTGTATGTCTGACTTTAGTTGGTTTAAAGGGAACATCCATTGCCATACAACTATGTCTGATGGCGATGCTGATCCAAAAACCGCAGTAGATTGGTATCAAAGTCATGGGTATGATTTCTTAGTTTTGAGTGATCATAATCACCTGACCCTGTTTGATTATCAAGCAAAAGACGATAGTGACTTAATTTTGATTCCAGGTGAAGAGGTCACGAGTTCAATTGGGGTCGACTCAATTCCTTTACATATCAATGGAATTGGAATTAATCGGCTAGTTGAACCAGCTGATTGCAAAACAGTACTTGAAAGTTTGCAAACTAACATTGACCGGATTTTGGATGCAGGTGGGTTAGTTTCTATTAATCATCCAAATTATAAATGGGCGTTGACTCCAGAAATTATCAGCTCTTCAACTGGCGCTAATATGCTGGAAGTCTTTAATGGGCATCCAATGACTAATACCTTTGGCACTGGAAACAAACCTTCTGCTGAGCAAATCTGGGATGCAGTTTTGACTAGTGGGCAAAAGATATTTGCTGCAGCAACGGATGATGCGCATAACTATCATGAATTTACTCCCAATCACTCAAATCCTGGGAGGGGGTGGCTGAATGTTAGGGCCAGCCAGCTAACCTCTGATGGGATCATAGATTCATTAAGAAGTGGCGATTTTTACTCTTCGACAGGGGTAGTTTTAAATGAAATTAACGCTGATAAAAATGGAATCTCAATAGAAATTGAGAGGATTCCTTTTGTTGAATATGAAACTACATTTGTGGGAGAAGGCGGAAAGGTTTTAGACAGATGTTTTGGAAGTAACCCTGAATATGTTCTCCAGGGCGAAAAAGGTTATGTGAGAGCAACAATCTCAGACTCCAATGGCTTTAAAGCATGGATTCAGCCTGTACATATTTGATCTGAAGTATTCACACTATGGAAAATTCTTTTTCCACGTTGCTAAGTGATTTGTGTATTCCCTCAATAATAACGTCAACTTCGCTTGGATTTATGCAAAGGGGTGGACTGAGGGAAACTCCCTTGTCGGTGGCAAATAGGATTAGTCCATTGGAACGGAATTCTTGATTTAGTCTATTGGACATACCCGACTCAGGGGTAAAGTTTTCCTTGGTGTCTCGGTTCTTAACAAGTTCTAGTCCTAGTAGAAGTCCCAATCCTCTAACGTCGCCTATTATAGGATGCTTCTCGCGGAGCTCCTTTAGTTTGTTCAGTAAATAAAGACCTGTGCTGGCTGAGTTGTTGACCAGTTTTTCTGATTCAATTATCTCTATGTTAGCTAGTGCCGAAGCGGCGCAAACGGGATGCCCGCCAAAAGTCAGAGCCTGGCGAAACAAATTCTGTTCACCCGCGAAAACATCAGAAATTCGGTTCGTGCTAACCGTCGCCGCGAGAGGCAAATAACTGCTGGTAATTCCTTTGGCCACCGTCATTATGTCTGGCACAATCCCCCAATGTTCAAGAGCAAACATTTTTCCAGTTCGACCAAAACCAGTGATTACTTCGTCGGCTATTAATAAGATTCCGTACTTGTCGCATATGTCTCTGATCATAGGCCAGTATGGATTTCCGGGAACGGCCGCAAGTGATGAGGCAGAGACTGGCTCTGCAATAAATGCTGCGATGGTCTCGGGTCCATGAAAAAGTATCAAGCTCTCAACTGCCTCAGCACATAGAATTGCGCATTCCTCATCTGTTTGACCGTCGAATTCACA
>VEXB01000021.1 GCA_009391195.1 SAR202 cluster bacterium AC-647-P02_OGT_505m | reverse complement strand
CACATGGCCAATATGGACAAGACTGCTGTCGCTGGTTTCGGTAAAGACCACCTGGCCAACATCGATAAGACTGCCGTTGCTGGTTTTAACAAAGACCACCTGGCCAATATCGATAAGACTGCCGTTGCTGGTTTTAACAAAGACCATATTGGAAACCTGGACAAAGATGCAGTTAAAGGCTTCGATCGGGACAAAATTGTCAATATTTCCAAAGACGCCTTTACAGGATTTAAAGTTGATCAAGTCAAAAATCTAGAAGAGAACTCCAAGAAAGGTATGGGAGACGCAATCACTGATTTTAAAGAGATAGACGTTAACGTGAGAGAGGAACTCGTGGCCCCTGAAAAGAGGCTACTAGGAGGCGTAGGCTCATTCCTCGACCTAGCTAAAAGCACCGGAGATGATTCCCAAGCTAGCGGTTGGGGCAAGAATATTGAAAAATCCCAAGGCTTCATAGCCAAACCTGCAGCAGGCGAAGATTCCGATGCATCATCTACTTCTACAGATCAAGTCTTTGAAAAAGAAGAAACAAAAGATAAAGTCAAAAACGTCTTCGCCGCTATAAAACTTTTCTAACAGACAGATACATAACAGTGAAGGAGTAAGAATGGTACGAATAAATAAATGCATAGAATTGATACAGGAAAACCAAGCAATATTCGCCGTTTCAGCTCCTGAACTAACCTACGATTGCGGCGTAGAAATGTCTCAAACTTGGGCGGATTTAATTCAATTCGACTTTGAGCATCATCCATTTGATACGGTCGGTCTTGCTCAATTTATGAAAGGACTCCGAGATGGGGGTCCTACACCAAGTGGGCATGTGACGCCAACCGTTATCACAACAGTCCCTTCAAACTGCATGACACCTGAAGAGGTTCAATATAACGCCTGGCAAATACGACACGTTCTATCAACTGGGGCCCATGGGATTCTCCACACTCACACGCGAAGAGTAGATGCCGTGGCTATGTTCGTGGCTGCTTCTAGGTACGTATTTCAAACAATTGGACGTGATCAGGGCATTCCTGAAGGCTTAAGAGGCGGAGGTGGTCAGAAAGAGCCAGCCGAAATCTGGGGCGTTGACCCAACAGAATATCTGCAAATAGCAGATCCATGGCCCCTGAACCCAAAAGGTGAATTAATGCTGGGACTCAAAATCGAAGACAGGTTTTGCCTGCCTGATGCAGATAATATAGCCGCAGTGCCAGGACTTTCCTTCGCGGAATGGGGTCCGGGTGACATGGGCATGTCACATGGAGACCCAGATCTACACGACCCGCCTTATACTCCAGAGATGGACAACGCCAGAGAAATCGTTAAAGACGCTTGTAAAGCTTCTGGGTTATCTTTCCTATGTAGCTGGCAAGATCCCAATCTCACAGTAGAGGAAAGGACAAGGCATGCATTGTTCGAAGAAGGAGCACGAATTCTTCACGTTCCTGATGAGGACATTGCAGACGCACTTCGAAAAGAGATGGGAAGGAAAATGCCCTGGTAATTCGCTAGGGCCGCTCCATCAGTACGATTTACACAATCGGATAGCCGAAAGTAATTTGATTAACTATATGACAGGGCGCCGTCCATAGGATGCGCCTCTTTCCTACCTATAGTTACCTAGTCAGAACGTCGTAATTTTTTATCTAACAATCGCCGCGATTTCAGTCTCAATTGCGGCTAGTTCGGCGTATTCTTCTCTATGGAGATGAAAACATCTTTTCAAGTAGAGATCTGTTAGGGTCTCTGATCCATCATTTGAACCCACTGCTGCCTGAATTAGTTTATCTATCTCGAACGAATCAGGTAAAAATGTAGATAAAACCTTAATTTCCTCTCTTGCCTCAGAAATTAAACCTTCTTCCTCAGTTTGAATGGAGTAACGTAATTTACCCACAAGTTTTGTAAGTTCACTCAGCCTGTCCGAATCTCCCATCAGAGAATACAAAACGTCATTTACTCCAGTTGTATTATTGGACTCCGAAGACGACTCATCTATTTCTGATTGATCTGATGAAAATGTACCAAATATATCCTCATAAATTTGGAGGTATTCTTCAACAATTTCATTCACCTTCATCATGCTATCAGTTACATCAGAAGGTCTAATGGTTCCCGCATCAATGAGATCGTCACTTCTTTGATCCGAGAGTTGTAAAAGATATTCAAGATCCGTCACAGGCTCGGGAGCAGGAGGGAAGGCGAAAGCATTCATATCCCCGGCTCCAAGCTCTCCAACTTGGTTCATTAAAAAAGGAGGAACATACTTAGATACGTCGACCGTGATCGGTAATAAAACTACGTAACTCGCATAATATGCTCCTGATGCTGAGTCTTCAAAAAACACCAAGGCATGGCCTTTAGGATTTGATGCAGCCCCGTTCACAAAATTTAATGGCATATTCCAAACCGATATAAGTTATTAATTTAGCTCACTCACGGAAATTATAGTTTAAGATTTACAAAAATCCTAAATATACAGCAAAGTAATATCGATGTAGGCTCGTTCAAACATGAATTAAGAGGATTGAAAACAGCAACTCAGCCCGAAACGCTCTTAAAAAATACACAGTGCATACACCGCATACCCTCACAGACATATAATCAAATATGAGTTTCGTCCTCTAGACTTGGAGTTTCAATTTGAGTTTTTATAGCAATATTGCTCGACCGGTCCTTTTCTCTCTTCCTCCGGAAAAATCCCAACATCTAGCCGAATTATTGTTACAACAAAGTTTGCTATGGAAAGCCGCATCAAAACTATTTTCATTTGAGGATGAATTTCTGCATACGGAACTGGCAGGCCTCAAACTAAGAAATCCCATCGGTCTTGCAGCTGGATTTGATAAAAACATTCAATTTCTTTCATCGATGGAGTATCTGGGCTTCGGCTATGTTATTGGAGGTACCATCACCAAGGAACCAAGACCTGGAAATCCCTCCCCCCGACTCCTTCGAAGCAGAAAAGATAAATCCCTTATTAACTCCATGGGTTTCCCAGGAGAAGGATTACAAGCTGCGGCAAAAAGACTCCAGAATCTCCCTGTAAGTCCTTCTGCAATTCGGATAGTCAGCATTTCAGGTACAACCATAGAGGACATAGTGACATGCCAGACCACTATTCAAACTCTGTGTTCAGCAATAGAAGTCAACATAAGTTCCCCTAATACGGCAGGATTAAGAATTTTTCAGGAAAAAACACACCTACTGAAACTCTTAGAGGCTCTCAACCAGAACAAGAAAGTACCAATTTTTGTTAAATTCCCACCTTTTATTGATTCACATGATAAATCGATGACGACTGAGATTAGGGACCTAATTGAGGCCTGCTTAAAATCTGAAGTAGACGCAATAACAGTGGCCAATACGATTCCTGTAGAAGACAAAAGATTAGCAGTTGGAAAAGGTGGCCTCAGTGGATCAAAGTTATTTGAGAATACGCTGAGCATGATAAATATAATAAAGAGCGAATACGGAGATAAAATTAACGTGAATGCATGTGGAGGCGTTTCCACAGGTGATCAGGTGTATCAATTGATTAAAGCCGGGGCGAATTCAATCCAACTCTACACTTCCTTAGTTTACGAAGGACCAGGAGTTGTAAAAGATATTAAAACTGACCTGGCTAGACTATTAAAATCCCAATAGAAGTGAATCCACCTCTTCGCGAGTAGGCATTGACACCTGAGCACCGCGACGTTGCACACAAATGGAACCTGCAACACATGCGAATCGTACTGCCTCAGGAAGTGTCATGCCCTCGCCGATGCCAACAGCCAACGCCCCGCTAAATGCATCACCAGCCGCCACACTATCAACAGAAACTACTGAACGCGCCCGCTGCAGCAGTGGTACTCCCTCGTCCACGAACACTACCCCTTTCTCACCCAAAGTGATAATGGGAGAAGCCGAAAAAGTTTCATTTATCCTTAGGCTTATATCAAACACAGATTGAATGTCATCGACGATAACCTCGCTCTCATCGATAAAAGGGACAATCTCATGTTCGTTCGGAGTTATAAATGTAGCAATATAAGCAAGATCTAACGCGTCCCCTCTAACTGGAGCAGGGTCCCATATTACTACTGAATTATTTTTTCGGGCCATCTCGGCAGCGATAACGTTGTATCGATATGGAATTTCATTCTGCAATAACAAAACATCAGCACCGACAACGGCTTGGCGAATAGATTCTTCATAAGCAGCAGATTCATCCATATTCGCCCCATAGACAGCGATTATAGAATTCAAACCTGAGTCCTCAACTCCTATCAAAGCAACTCCTGTGTGAGTGCTATGTGAGATTGAAACATTCTCAACTGAAATTCCCTCAGCCCGCAAATAATTCAGCAATTCCATCCCGTATATATCATCACCAACTTGCCCTATCATCGATACTGAGGCTCCTAGGCGTTTAGCTGCCACTGCTTGATTTGCGCCTTTCCCTCCAGGGGTGTTCTCAAAGGAGGACCCCGCAACAGTTTCCCCAATTTTCGGAAGAGTTGGAACGTTTGTTACTAGGTCCATATTCAAGCTGCCAAGCACCGCAATTTCCAAAACGCTATCCTCCAATCAAATTTTGCCTTAGCAACTCAGAAAGATAAATCGCAACACCATCCCGCTCAACAGGTGGAGCTATCTCGCATGTTATAGCCAATGCTTCTGGCTCTCCCCCTTCAATAGCCACTCCCCTACCAGCCCATCTGATCATTTCCAAATCATTCAGTCCATTTCCAAACGCAAGCACCTCCTTCGGATTAATATCCATCTGATGACAAAGCCAATTTAACGCTTTTTCTTTACCTGATTTCGGACTTAAAATTTCACAAAAATGATGAAGTGAACGAGTCGCGTATAGTTCCTGGGAGTAAAGAGTTTTTACACTTCGTTCAACTTTGATAATCTCGTCAGATGAACCAACAGCTAATACTCTATAAGTGGTTCCTTCATGAGCTAAAAAGGATTCGGTTTCCACCACTCTTACACTATTTCGTTCCCCATATGAAGAGGCCCACGGTGTCAAGGAATCAACCAAAATAAAGTCGTCTACGTAAACGACACGCTCCACTGGATGGTCAGCCAGAAACTCAACGGCTAATGCGACCTCCTTCTGTTCCATAGGAGACTCCCAAACAAGTTCATCTCTCTTTCTGGAGGAAACCATTGCACCCTGAAAAGAGACAACATAGTCGACCATAGGAAAATGGTCTAAATATTGGTAAGCAGAAAGCCTACTCCTTCCGGTCGCTGCCACTATTAGAGCACCTCTTTGACAACACTTATCTAGGGTCTCTAAAACAAAATCTGAAGGCTCGAGAGTGTCCCCACGAAGGGTCCCGTCAATGTCCAAGGCTATCAAGCTATAAGTTTGAGTCATTTTAGATAGAATACTAGTTCGCATTTGCTGACGTGCAGTCAAGATACGTTCAAAGTTGATTATGAAATTCGGGAGCTTATATAAATGAAGTGGTCTCCGAGAACTATCGTCTGGGTAATTACCATTCCAGTTGTAGTCTACCTCATGGTAAATGCATTCAATTCCCCAAACTAACTATTGGAGAACAATATGGGTACAAGAAAAAAGATCCTTGTTACTGGTTTAGCCGGTAAGATTGGCAGCATTATTCGTAAAAACCTCTCACAAAAATACCTTATATCTGGGTTAGATCTTCAGGAGGTAAACGGCTACGACACCACGGTTGCTAATCTCTCGGACCTCAAAGACATAATTTCAGCATTTGAGGGAATACACACTGTAGTTCACTTAGCAGCAGACCCAAACCACCAAGGGGGATGGGAGACGAACCTAGAAAATAACATTATAGGGACACGAAATGTATATGAAGCTTCTCGTCTTGCAGGTGTTAAGAGAGTAATCTTCGCCAGTAGTAACCACGCATTAGGGTTTTATCCCCTTAAAGATAATCCTTACAAGCAAATTTATGACGGAGATTTTTCCTCTGTTCGACAACCAGTAGTACCTCTCGATACAAATCTTATACGTCCTGACGGTTACTACGGAGTGAGCAAAGCGTTCGGAGAAGCCTTGGGAAGTTATTTCCACGACGAATATGGCATTTCCGTAATCTGTATAAGGATTGGTTGGGTTATGGAGCCAGATAATCCAACCTTCGCTCCATCAGCTCTCTCGTTATGGATGAGCCACCGAGATACCTCAAAGGCAATAGAAAAATCTATAGACGCCCCCGAGGGAGTAGGATACGCAGTAATCTATGGAATGTCGCAAAATACTTATGGGATTTGGGACATGGCACCAGGAAAACATATTGTAGATTTTGACCCTCTGGACGATGCCGGCACAGAATGGAAACAGATCGAAGGAAGATCTTCACAAATGACCTCTGGCGACCCGCAAAAGTAAAGAATTAATTCTGCATTAAATCATTAAATAGGAGTTCCCATGAAAATTGTGAGTAGTGAAACTGGAGTGGTGAGCATCCCTCGAGAAGAAGGCCCTTTGACCGGAGGCATGGGAAAAAATGCTGAATTTGTAACGATAAAGATCATGACTGAAGATGGCATAGAAGGAATAGGTTATTCCGGATTTGCCAGTTCAGTCATGTTGAAGGCTTTGAAAGAGAGTGTGGATGCTCTTTTGGGTCAAATCGTTGGAAAGGACCCCCGATGTGTTGAAAACCTCAACAATTGGCTGCGGGAACTCGCCGGGGGAGGGGCACCGTCAGGCCTTGTTACAAGGGCAATATCGGGAATTGACGTAGCACTTTGGGATATTAAGGGAAAATCAGCTGGAGAACCTCTTCACCGTCTTTTGGGAGGATATAGGGATAAAGTGCCAACCTACGCAAGTGGTTTTCTGTGGCGAACCTATGACTTAGATCAATTGGCTGAGACTTCCAGTAATTTAGTCAAACAGGGTTTCAAAGCTATGAAATTCAGAATGGGAGCGGAAAACTCCGCTGCCAAAGAGATAGCAAGAATGAAAGTTATGAGAGAGGCTGTCGGTCCAGACGTGACCATAATGCTAGATATTAACCAAGGTTGGGATGTGAACACCGCTATCTCAATAGGGAGACAACTGTACGAATACGACCTATATTGGTTGGAAGATCCCGTTAACCATCAGGATTTCGCTGGTCTTGCACGTATAGCAGACTCATTGGATACTCCGATTGCCGCTGGAGAATACCACTATGGTTTGGAGGCGTTTCGAACGATGCTGGAATTAAGATCAATCGACATTGCTATGGTGGATCTCTTAAGAGTAGGTGGAATAACGCAGTGGATGAAAGCCGCCCACACCGCAGAGGCATACAACGTCCCCGTCGTTAGTCATTTAGCTACCGAAGTATTAGCTCATGGAGTGGCCGCTAGTCCAAATGGAACCTGGGTTGAGCATATGCCTTGGACTTTCGGAATGTTCACTGAAGAGCCAAAAATTGTGGATGGCATGATCGTAATGTCGGATTCCCCTGGTCTGGGCATAGAATTCGACGAAGATAAGTTAAAAATGTTTCAACATCAGGGTTGATATGGTCATAGAAAATTTTTTATCGGGACAATAGGGTCTTTATGGTATTATTTTTTCGCAAATTTGATCTTGATATCGACGAAAATTCCGCTAAGGAGTTAGCGCTTTGACAACAACAACATCGGATGAGTATTCAGTAATTGGTAAACGGCCCATCAGGCATGATGGGGTGGATAAAGTGACAGGGAAAGCTCTCTACGGAGCAGACATGAATCTTCCTGGAATGCTTTACGGAAAGATGCTTCGCAGCCCCCATGCACATGCTCGAATTAAGTCGATCGACGTTTCCAAGGCATTAAGCCACCCCGGAATAAAGGCCGTGGTAACTTCAGATGACCTTGTGCCACTACCGGATAAAAATGCCGAAGTGGGAGAAGATCTTTATGCAAACATGAAATATGTTCGTGATCGGATCCTGGCCTCAGACAAAGCATTGTTCAAGGGTCATCCAATAGCCGCTGTTGCCGCTTCCAGCCTCCATGAGGCTGAGGAACTTCTCTCTTTGATTGAAGTAGAGTATGAAATTCTAGAGCCTGTAACAGATGTTGAAGCTGCCATAGAGAAAGATGCTCCTGTTTTACATGATTCTATAGCTTCCTTCTCTCTCGGTGAAAATAATTTCGAAAGCTCTAACATAGCGAGCCATGATCAGTATGAGCTTGGAGACATAGACAAGGGTTTTTCCGAGGCTGATCACACATTGACACTTGAAAGGGAATTCCGTACCAAGACCGTCCACCAGGGATATATCGAACCTCAGAACGGAACTGCCTGGTGGAGAGCAGATGGGTTTGTCACGGTCTGGTGCAGCAGCCAAGGACATTTTGGAATCAGGGACGCCACGGCTACGGTTCTTGGCTTACCTGTTTCAAAGGTAAATGTCGTACCAATGGAAATTGGAGGAGGCTTTGGAGGAAAGTTGCCATGCTACTTGGAACCTGTCGCCGCACTGTTGTCGAAAAAATGCGGCTCCCCTGTGAAAATGTTCATGACTCGAACCGAAGTTATTGAAGCGACAGGCCCCACCTGTGGTAGTTACGTAAAAGCAAAAATAGGTATCACAAACAAGGGAAAAATAACGGCCGCTAAGGCTGAATTATATTTCGAAGCCGGAGCATTTCCCGGTTCACCCGTTGGTGGCGCTACTGCTTGTATGCTGTCTCCTTACAACATTGAAAATTTGAAGCTGGATGGCTATGACGTCGTAGACAACAAACCCAAAACTACAGCATACAGGGCTCCTGGCGCTCCACTCGGAGCATTGGCTATAGAGACCATTCTGGATGAACTCGCAGAGATCATTGGGATGGATCCTATCGAACTAAGATTGTTAAATGCCGCTCAAGAAGGAACGAGAAGAGCAGACGGTGTTGTAAATAATAAAATTGGAATGATAGAGACTGCAGAAGCCGTCCGCACCCATCCTCACTACATCTCAGAAAAGGGAGAAAGCGGAAATAAACTCAGGGGGCGAGGTGTTGCTTTGGGATTCTGGAGAAACAACACTGGGCCTGCATCATGTGTAGCTGTAGTCACCCCTGCGGGAACTGTGAACCTTACTGAGGGTTCAGTCGACATAGGTGGTTCAAGAACAGCAATAGCTCAACAACTGGCAGAAGTACTAAATATCCCCGTCGAAGATGTAAATCCACAAATTGGAGATACAGACTCAATCGGATACACCTCAGTTACAGGTGGTAGTGGAGTAGCTTTCAAATCTGGCTGGGCAGCTTACGAAGCAGCCCAACATATTAAGAACCAACTTATTGAACGAGCGGCTGTTGTCTGGGATACGGATGAGGATCAAATTGATTATTCAGACGGCTTTGCCACACATAAATCAGATCCCGAATTGAAACTCAGTTTCAAGGAAATTGCCGCAGCCTCCAACGCAACTGGAGGTCCAATAGTAGGAAGTGCGGGAGTCAACCCAGGCGGTGTAGGTGGATCATATTCCGCTATGATCGTCGATGTTGATGTTGATCCTGAAACTGGCAAAACAGACGTCGTAAGATGCACCGCTTTCACCGACGCAGGTAAAGCAATCCACCCAGATTATGTCGAGGGACAAATACAGGGCGGTTCAGTCCAAGGCATAGGTTGGGCACTAAATGAAGAATATTTTATGAGCGAGGATGGAAGGGTTTTGAACGCAAGTCTGTTAGATTACAGAATGCCCACCAGTCTCGATCTTCCTATGATCGACCCTGTAGTCATTGAAGTCCCTAATCCAGGACATCCTTTCGGGGTCAGGGGTGTGGGTGAATCTCCCCTTGTTCCACCTCTCGCTGCCGTTGCAAATGCGATACACGATGCGATAGGTGTTCGAATGTCTGAACTTCCTATGTCTCCTAATGTAATACTAAACGCACTCAACAATAAAAAGAATTCATAGTAAAATTGACCCCCTTTTAGAAATTGAAGGCAAAGGTCTAGATTAAGAGGTAACGAAATGCCGAAGCAATTCCAGTTCAGAGAAAACGCCCGTGAACAATTAATGGAAGGTGTGGACCTGCTGGCCCGCACTGTCGGGATAACTTTAGGCCCAAATGGACGTAACGTTATCCTCGAAAAAGAATTTGGGCCCCCACAAGTCTGTAGCGATGGTGTAACGATCGCAAAAGAAATTGAACTCGAAGAGCCATTCCACAACATGGGAGCACAATTAATTAAAGAAGCCGCTTCACAGACGAATGACGCTGTGGGAGATGGAACTACGACCTCAACAATACTGGCTCAAGCCATTCTCAAAAATGGTTTCAGAAGTGTAGCTGCTGGGGCTGATCCAATGGCCCTAAAAAGGGGTATGGATAAGGCAGTAGAGTCACTAACAGACCAGCTGAAAGAACTTTCTAAGCCTGTGGCTAACGATGAACAGATAGCTCAGGTCGCAATTCTCTCAGCACATGAAGAGGAAATGGGAAAACTCATCGGATCAATTATTTCCAAGATTGGAAAAGATGGGGTTGTCTCCGTGGAAGAGTCAAGAGGCCTGAACTACGAAGTAGAATACGTTGAAGGCATGGAAGTTGACCGAGGCTATTTATCCCCTTATTTTGTAACTGACCAGGACAGAATGGTTGCCGAACTAAATGAGCCTTATGTTCTGATCACGTCTGAAAAAATAGAGAGTCCAGACGATCTGATACCTTTCCTTGAGAAATTCACTGCAGTAGGCCGCGATTTGGTGATTATTGCAGAAGATATTGAAGGGCAGGCTCTCGCAACATTAGTAGTTAATAAGATGAGAGGAACACTGAATATTTTAGGCATCAAAGCCCCTGCATTCGGTGACCGCAGAAAGGCAATACTCGAGGATATGTCAATACTCTTTGGCGCAACAGTAATAAGCGGAGAAACTGGTAGGAGTTTTGATTCTATAGAGATATCGGATCTTGGAAGATGTAGGCGCGTAGTGTCAACCAAGGACGATACTACATTCGTAGAGGGAAGCGGGGAACAGGAACTGATCTCAGCAAGAGTAAGCAACATAAAATCTCAGGCACTCGAGACTAAGTCTGATTACGATAAGGAAAAACTTGACGAAAGAGCTGCAAAGTTATCTGGAGGCGTTTCAGTCATAAAAGTAGGAGCCGCCACTGAGATAGAGCTTAAAGAAAAGAAACAACGTCTAGAAGATGCTCTCTCTGCCACTAGAGCCGCGATGGACGAGGGAATATTAGCCGGAGGCGGAACCTCACTTGTCCGGGCCGCAGAGACTGTAAGAACACAATACTCCGGAACAACGGATGAAGATGCAGGCGCAAAAGCGGTCCTAGACTCTGTGACCGCTCCCCTCCAACTCCTGGTGCAAAATGCCGGATTTAGCGGTCCTGTCGTAGTGGACGCCATAAGAAACGGTGAGGGAGACTACGGATTTGACGCGGAAAAAAATCGCTATGGGAGCATGTACGAATTCGGTGTGATAGATCCTACGAAAGTAACTCGCTCTGCTCTTATAAATGCCGGAAGTATAGCCGCGATGATCCTAACAACGGAATCTCTAATAACCGAATTGAATCCTCCTAAGTTGCCAGCTCCGTTTGACGACTAAGTTCCAAATTTTAGCAGCAGATATTTCCCCAATAGATAACGGAAACAGATGGCAACTGAAGAGTCAATTAAAACACAGGCAGACACCGAAACCGACGTCAGTATTGACGTACAGGGTGTAAGCAAAGGTTTTGGACCCTTCAAGGCTGTTCAAAACCTATCGTTCAAGGTAAACAAAGGGGAAGTTGTCGGTTTTCTTGGCCCAAATGGGGCGGGCAAAACCACGACAATGCGTCTTCTAACCTCATATTACACGCCTGATAGCGGAAGTATATTCATCAATGGAGTAGACAACGCTCAACAGGACCTCGAAACGCGCAGAAACATAGGATATTTACCTGAGAATAATCCTCTTTATGAGGACCTTCTTGTTAGCGAATATCTCGATTTTGTTGCGGACCTGCGAGGAATGAGGGGGAGTGATAGAAAATCCAACCTAGATAGGACCGTCGATGAAGCGGGACTCAGTGAGGTATTTCACAGACCGATAAGTGAACTCTCCAAAGGCTACCATCAAAGAGTAGGTCTGGCTGGTGCGATACTGCATCGCCCATCAATACTCATACTGGACGAACCCACGGAAGGATTAGATCCGAACCAGCGAATTTCAATGCGCGATCTCGTGAAATCTCTTGGACAAGACAGAACCGTGTTGGTAACGACACACGTAATGCAAGAAGTCGAAACAACTTGTGAAAGAGTTCTGGTGATTAACAGAGGCAGGCTAGTAGCTGATAGCCCTGTCGATGAAATACTCCAACTAGCACCTGGATTGCGTCGTGTTTACGTAGAGGTGGAAGGGGATCAAATTGAAGCCGGACTAGCGACGCTGCCATCCGTAGAATCCGTCAGCCGACTTGATCCAATTGATGCTAGAAAAAGGTACATAGTTAATCTTTCAGGTGCCGACGACCCTCGCCCAGACATATTTCATCTTGCCACCCAAAAATCTTGGACATTATGGGATCTTCATGAGGAAAGAATGAGACTGGAAGACGTATTTCATAGTCTCACCGTAGAGGATGAATCGAAATCATGATCCGGTCTCCATTTTTCGCCCTGATCCGAAAAGATCTCAAGGGATATTTTGATCAACCCACCGGCTACATACTCATCGTAATATTCGTCGCAATGTTGTCATGGGCATTCTTCAAAACCGCCTTATTGATGGGTGAAGCATCTTTAAGACCTTTATTTACCGTAGAATTCGCAATAGATCGACCTTCGTTGCCCTGGCTTATGACTCTTTTTATTCCTGCTGCCACTATGCGACTCTTATCAGAGGAGCAAAGAGACGGCACCTTAGAAACTCTACTCACCCAACCTATCCGTGGCTGGGTAGTTCTGATCACTAAGTTTCTATCGGGTTTGATCTTTGTATCAATAGCAATACTTTGCACCCTTGGTATACCAATAGCTGTGAGTACAGCCGGTAACATGGATTGGGGAGCAGTCGCTTCCCAATACGTAGGGAGTGTTTTTCTTGCTGGGAGCTTGGTTTCCATTGGCTTGTTCACATCAAGCTTGACAAGGAACCAAATTGTTGCCTTCATACTTGGTCTGACGCTAAGTATGGTCCTAATGATTATGGGCCTGGAAATTGTGGCAATCACAATGCCTTCCAACGTGGCTAATCTCCTGCAATTGCTTAGTCCAATTACCCATTTTGACAACATCGGTAGGGGCGTCATTGATCTAAGAGACATACTCTATTTCATAACTTTGATTACTACGTTCCTCAGCGCAACATTTTTGATCGTCCGCAGTAGAACATTAAGCCACGAGACCTCACAGTATCGAAACCTTCAACTTGGTGTCGCAGGTTTAATAATCTTGAGTATATTAATTGGATGGTTTGGTAGTGACATTAAAGGTCGAATAGACCTTACAGAAGATAAAGTTTTTTCATTATCTCCAGCAACCGTTCAAATCTTAAATGATTTAGATGACCTGCTAACTGTAGATATCTTCATGTCAGCAGATCCTCCAGTACAGGTTTCACCAGTATCGCGCGATGTTAATGATTTTTTAGATGACTTTGAGGCAGGTTCAAACGACAAGGTAAAGGTTGTAAGACACTACCCTGAAGATGACGAGAAAGCGGAAAGAAAAGCAAATACTGCGGGGGTGCCTCCAGTCCAATTCAACCTTCACAGCCAGGGTGAACTTCAGATTAAGACCGGGTATTTGGGCATTATTCTTACATATATTGATAAAAGAGAAATAATACCGTTTGTGGACACTATTGACGGCTTTGAATACAGACTAGCTAGCCTCACAAACAAAATGCTCAGTGACAATCAAGAAAAGAAGACCGTAGGGTTCACAAGTGGACACGGGGAAGCATCTCCCGCACAGCAAATGATGACCTTTGCTTCTGTCGCCAGTCAACAATATAACCTGGTTCCGGTAGCAGCAGACCCAGAAGAACCCTTGCCACTTGATGGAGTTGACGTACTGGTAGTTTCTTCTCCTAAAGAACCTTTCGGATCATTTCACGAAGGTAGCCTTAGAGAATATATACAAAAAGGGGGAAAAGCATTTTTTAACCTTGAATCAGTCTTAGTAGACACCCAACAATTCGCCGGACTTCCAAATCGCCACAGTCTTGCAAACTTCATCGAACAAGAATTTGGAATCGTTTTGGAAGACAATATGGTCTACGACCTTCAAGCTAATGAAACACTCGGGTTTTCTGCAGGTATGAGGGGTAATGTCATGCTTCCCTATCCATATTGGATTCGCGCGGTCATAGAAGACAAAAAGGTTGCGGGTAATGTAGACAGTGTCGTCTTAGCTTGGGCAAATACATTGGGAATATTAGATTTACCTGACTCCCAATATTCAATTACCCCATTGATACGAAGCACCAATTATGCTGCCGTGGACGACAGTTTCAGGAACCTCAAACCAGACTCTCCGATCTTCACAGATCCACTGCAAACTAATTTCTTTTCCAGTGATCTAGCAGTTACCGCCGAGGGTTCCAATGGTTCTAGGGTGGTCATAGTAGGTGACGCCGACTGGATTTCTGAATCCGCAACCCAAAGATTTACCAATAACGTATTGTTGGGACTCAATCTTCTTGATTGGTTAGCACAAGAAGATAAATTAGCCTCTGTCAGATCAAAGGTCGTGTCTGAGCGAAATATGGTTTTCTCCTCTGACCAGCACAGAAATTTAGTTCAGTATCTCAATATAGGAGGAGTACCACTTCTACTGATACTTCTTGGTTTACTCAGATTTTGGCGTAGACGAACAAAGGGATTCAAAGGGAATTGGAGGCGAGGCCTTCCGGGAACACGATCTCAAGTAGCTACCCCGGATCAGGAGTCTTCTGAATGAAAAGTAGGCAGGTAGGATTCGTTCTCATGGCTCTAATAGCCATTGGTGTAGTGGGAATTCTTTTCAGAGTCATTTCATCAGGTGGAGACGACTTCACAATGGAAGGCCTAATGCCCATCACTCAAGATGTAATTGACAGAATTGAGATTTCTAACTCAGATGAGAGAGCAGAGTTGGTGCGTATGGGTGAGGAAAACTGGCGGGTCGGGAAGAACCCGGCTTTCGCCCCTCGCATGAGTGATTTTTGGTTACATGTAGCTGACATACCTGACGCCCAACTTGTTGCCAGAAATACAAAAAATCACTCAGTACTTGGTGTAGACGAAAAAAACGGAATCCAATTAACATTCTACCTAGGTCAGTCAGTACAAGAAGAATTCTTAGTGGGCAAGTGGTCTCCCGATGTAAAACTTTGTTATGTCAGAAAAGCCGGCAAAGACGATGTCTATGGAATACCCTGCTCCCGGAATAACGTGTTTTCAGCAAACTCGGATTCCTGGAGGAATCCAATCGTGGCTTCTATCTCCCCAGGGGATGTAGAGTCTTTTGATTTTATATATCCAGACAGCAGTTTAGGTTTCTCCGTAACTAAGGTAGAGTCCGGTTGGGAGGTCAGTTCTCAGTCCGGCTTAGATGGAATGGCCGATGAAAGAGTTGTTGACATGATTCTTCAAGCTATTTCCGTGGTTCCAGCTATGGGATTCCTTGAAGACAGTGAACAAGAGTCCCTGGACTTTGCGGCTCCGGATGGAGCTATCAGGATAAACACATTCGAGGGGTCTAACTCTCCGACAACACGCCTAAAGTTTATTCGCAACGATGACTTAACCTACTTTGTAAAAACTCCTTCCCAATCCACCGTATTCTTAGTGGACGCAAATCTTTCAGAGTTTTTGTTAATGAATAAAGAAAACATCATCTTGCCTGACTGAAATTCAAGAGAGCCAAAAACTACTTTAACTTATATTTGGTTGGTTTCGGATTCTTCGAAGATCTGAGTTCTTTTATTTCTTTTGCTGTGGCCTAAAACCGCATGAACAAATATCAACCCTGCAAGCACTCCAAATGACAGAACCAAAGTTCCAAGCTCATTTTTTGCCAGTATAGAAGTAGAAAGAACCAAAGAAATATACCCAAACACAATGCTGGTGAGAGAAGAAAAGGGAAGTTTCTGCGCAAAAATTGAAACAAGAGCAGCCACAACCAAGGCCAAAATCGCAAAATATCCAAAAAGTGCTATCGCAACCCCTCCACCTATAGCCATTCCATCCCCTCCTTTGAATCTAGTGAAGACAGAGTTCCAGTGTCCAAGCACTGCAAAGGCGGCAGGTATGAGAATAACAGACCCTTCTATACCCATCATTCCTGAAACAATAACCGCTAAAGCGCCCTTTGCTAAATCAAAGACAAGTACGATCACTGCCGAGCCTTTGCCCACGGTTTTTAGAACATTAGAGGCTCCAGCTAGTCCAGTCCCTGTCTTAAAAATATCTATTCCCTTGCGGCGACTCAGTCTATGAGCAAAGGGAAGGGCACCGAATATGTAACTCACTAAGCTGGCAACAGCCAAAGTTAAATAGTAGGTAACATCAATCAATATACAATTTCTCTTTCATTTTCATTTAAACAACATAGAAAAGGGCTCTAACCATACATCACGAAGCCAAAGAATTACCAATTATAATTTTTATTTAATGACTCCTACTGTAAAAGTTCAAAAGCTCAAAAGTTGCCGTACAGAAAATTGACAGGTTGGTTCAATAGCCTCAGGAGCTCAATGAATTAGCGGATTTCAACTATTGAAAAAGGAAATTGCAGATTAATCTGTCAGTATGTTCCGAGCAATGACCATTTTCTGTATTTCTGAAGTGCCTTCATAGATCTCTGTAACCCTAGCATCCCGGAAATAACGTTCAACAGGAGTGGGAGAAAAATAGCCAGCGCCACCATGAATTTGGACAGCTTTGTATGCCGCATCCATTGCAACCCTTGACCCAAACAATTTAGCCATGGAAGCCTCTGTGTTGAAGGGCAACCCGGCATCTCTTAGAGAAGCTGTATTCATCACTAGTTGCCTGGCCGCTTCCGTTTCAGTCGCCATATCTGCCACCATCCATTGAATCGCTTGCAAATCACTCAAAGTGCCGCCAAAAGCTTTACGATTCTTTGCATATTCAATCGATGCCTCAAGAGCAGCCTGAGCAATCCCAACGCACTGAGCAGCAATCGATATTCTGCTTGCGTTGAGCACCTCCATAGTTTGTCTGAATCCAACTCCATCACCACCCATTTGATTCACTACGGGGACATGGCAGTTGTCAAAAATTATCTCCCCTACAGTTGAGGCCCTTACCCCCATCTTTCCTGCCAATTTATTAACAGTAACGCCCTCCAAATCTCCATCAATAATCAAAGCATCGATACCTTTGTAGCTGAGGGAGTGATCTCTCGTGGCTAAGGTCACTATCACCGAAGCCTCTGGGGCATTACTTATATAAGTTTTGTTACCATTTACGACCAAATGGCCGTTTGCCCTAACAGCATTCGTTGTTAGAGCCGCCGCATCACTTCCCGCCCCAGGCTCGGTAAGAGCAAACGCTCCGACCTTCTTGCCCGATGCTAGGTCAGGAAGATATTTATTTTTTTGATCTTCATTGCCGTACCGATTAATGAATTGCGTACACAATGACAAATGCGCTATATAAACGACCGATGTCGCTGCACAACCTCTAGCAATCTCCTCGGCAGCTAGGGCAACGAGTCTGGTGCTTCCTCCGCTACCTCCATATTCTTCATCTATCCCTAGGCCTAAAAGACCCATATCACCAAGTTCTCTGAAATTATCCCACGGGAAAAGCCCCGACTCATCATAATCGGCTGCCCTTGTCGCCAATACATCATTTGAGTAATCTCGCACGGTGTTACGAAGTAGGGATTCTTCTTCTGAAAGAAGATTGTCTGCCATAAAGTCCTCTCAATTCAACTATTAAGTCATTCCGACCAATTGACACTTTATACGACCGAAAACTAGAATGCGATATGCGTAGACCAATGCCCCCGGACGGTTCAAATAATTTGAATGAAAACAGGTTAGTTTCTGGATCAAATCAAGAGGATGATCATTCTCTTGACAATAGCCTTAGACCACGCAGCCTTGATTCATACGTGGGACAGGATAGCATCAAGAGCAACCTCGGTATAGGCATTACAGCCGCTCAACAACGAGGTGAACCACTTGACCACCTTCTGCTTTACGGGCCTCCCGGATTGGGCAAAACTACCCTGGCCAACATCATTTCTTCTGAAATGGGGGTGCGTATTAAAACCACTTCAGGCCCGGCCATTGAACGCCCTGGAGATATGGTCGCAATACTAAGTCAACTACAACAAGATGAGATACTTTTTATTGATGAAATCCATAGATTAAATCGGGTAGTCGAAGAAGTCCTTTACCCAGCTATGGAAGATTTTTTTGTCACCTGGGTCATAGATAAAGGTCTGAAGGCCCGCAGCATGAACTTGTCCCTAAAGCCATTCACATTAATTGGAGCTACAACCAGGTATGGAATGCTGAGCGCGCCCCTAAGAGATCGGTTTGGATCGGTAAGTCGGCTAGATTTCTACAACGTAGACGATATGACCAAGATTGTGGAAAGATCGGCTAGAATACTGGAAGTGGAAGCAGAAGCAGAAGGGATTAGTGAGATAGCAAAGAGAGCTCGCGGAACACCGAGAGTCGCCAATAGGCTACTGAGAAGGGTAAGGGACTACGCTCAGGTTATCGCTGATAACGTAATAACAGGAGAAGTAGCTTCTACAGCCTTGCAAACCCTGAGTGTAGACGTTCTTGGCCTAGACGGAGTCGATAGGGATGTCCTGATTTGCATCATCGACAAGTTTGATGGAGGGCCTGTAGGTTTGGACACTATAGCAGCTTCAATAAATGAAGAATCAGAAACTATTGAAGATGTTTATGAGCCATTTCTGCTCCAACTAGGATTCCTCGACAGAACACCAAGGGGGCGAATAGCAACAAGGAAAGCCTATGAGCACCTTGGAATAAAATACGTAAGCAGAAACGGTGGAGACAAGCTCCAAGCCAGACTAGACCTCTAGAAACTTCGTTGCTACCTATGAGACACCAAGTCTTCTCCTGAATTTAACCAATAGCCAAACACCTAGGCAAGAGACAAGAACCGCTACCAATCCCAAGACCGAAAGCTTTTGAATATTTTGTTCTATAAAATGTTGTATCTCTTCACCGAACAAAAAAAGTAATATACCGAGCCCTATGAAACGGGCTCCTCGCCCAATGAGAGAGACAATTAAAAATCTCTTGGTATCAAACTTTAGAACTCCAGCCAGTACAGTAAAAACTTTATAAGGAATGGGTGTAATAGCAGCCGCAAGTAACGCCCAAGCCCCATAGCGATTAAAAAGTGACTCGGCTAAATCTATCTTTGATTCCGAAGCAAACCTAGAAAGAATAGGCCTTCCGAAGCGAGATCCCAGCCAATGACCAACTAAGGCTCCCATTAAGGAAGAGATCGTAGCCACTAATCCGTACCAAATGGCCATTTCTGGCCGTAACACCGACATTGGTATCAATAAAGGATCTGGGGGAATGGGAGAGAATATGGACTCTAAGAAAGTTGCTATAGCAAGTACGATAACAGCCCATTCACTCCCAGCAAAACCTGCAAACCAAGTAGTTAGTCCTTCCAAAAAGTCCATAGGAAAATAAAGTTAACTAAGACCTGCCCTCAGCAAGACTTCTCTGATGTTTCCTTCTTCAGGCTTTCTAATTCCGGCATCTATTTCGGAAACCACGGAGGTAATAGCCGAATTCACTGGTGTTGGAATTCCTGACCTATTACCCTCTCGAGCAATGAATCCATTCATAAATTCGATCTCCGTCCTCCTTCCTTTCGTCACATCTTGAGACATTGAAGACTTCCAATCTCCCCTACTTCCATCCGGAAGGAATTTGGCATCTAATTCTTCATAAACGTCGCCTTTATCAGCATCAGCCCACTTCTCTGCGGGCAGTCCTTTAATTGCCTCAATGTCGAAGTTTTGAGCGAGACCGACCTGACAACATTCCTTAGATATTTCTATCTGTAATCTCCGGGCGTCCGAAATCTCAGCAGCACCAGAGGAGCCCAATCCTGTCATCGCCGTAATAGGGTTTGAAGAAGCATTGGTTACAAGTTTGGACCATCTCTCACCCCATATATTGGAGGTGGCCCGAGATCCATCTATGCAGGAGAGTATTTCCGCAATCTCCTCAGCTCTGGATGTTATTCTTCCGTGCAATTCTCCCACTCTGAAGACATCATGCCCTGTGTCCCTACCTATCGCCCCACCTCTATTAACGAGTCCGGGCTCCCAAAGGCCTACTGTTATGCTCGACATAACACAGCCAATAGCCCTTTCAAAACCAACGATAGATGCGACCAAAGAGTCGTTCATACAGTTTTGGTTGTCTACCATTACGCCATCTTGTTTAAGTAGCCTTTTGGCAAAATGTGCCACCCATTCAGTATCATAAGATTTTACAGCCAGAAAAATAATGTCAAACTCTTCATTAAGCTGCATTGCATCGGTGAAATGGTGAGCTTTCACAGGCACCTCAAAAGGACCCTGGGTCCCAGTAACCTTAAGGCCCTCGCTCCTCATCATCTCTACGTGTTCACCCCACATGTCTAAAATCGTCACATCATGGCCCTCTCGAGTCAAAAAAGCCCCAATATAACTCCCCGCTGCACCAGCACCGACAACGGCCATTTTCTTTGACATATCTACCTCCTAAATTTTAATCCTGACGGTGTTCCAACTCAAAAAAATAAGTTGCTAATCCTCTATATTAATCTCAAAATTCTCAACGTGATCATTATGTCTCACCGAGGCATTAAATCTGTTCCCTGCGGCATTAAATGGATACATCTCTCCGGCCTCATCAACCACATCGATCCTCTCTTCTGCGACCTTCACAATGCTACTGACGGTTGGAACATCCCGTAAAGAGTCTAACGTTCTTTCCTGCTCTCTGAGGGCTTTCAAAGCCATTTCTCTGGTTACAACATTAAACCTAACTGTATTTCCGGGTAACAATTGCCCCAATTTAGAGTGATCCGCCGAAATAACAGTGGCTATTTTCGGATATCCGCCAGTTGTTCCTCTATCCGCCGAAAGAATAATAGGTAGGCCTGACCCAGGAACCTGAATTGTCCCGAAGGCAGTGCCGTCTGACACTACATCGGGGGAATTAAGGTGAGCTAAAGGAGTACCTTCCAGTCTAATTCCCATTCTATCGGAATCTACAGAAACCTGATAATCAGAGTCACCCATTACTGAAATGGAGTCCTCAGTAAATAAGTGATCTTGAGGGCCAAGTATCACCCTTAATAACGCATTCTCAGAAAACTGCGGGTGAGAGGAAAATGCTTTATGTTTAAACTCATTTAGATTCCTCTCCCTAATCTCAAGCTCATCACCTGCTTTCAACGATCTACCATCAAAACCTCCGAAGCCACCCGGCACATATGTTGAGTAGCTCCCCATCACCTTCGCGACTGACGAAGAGTGAATCCCTCCTCTAAGTGACAGATAGGATCTCGCCCCCGTTACAGGACCTCCAAAACTCAAAATCCCCCCTGCTGGTATCGCAAAAGAACTCCAATTCTCAACAGTTTCACCATCAAGCATGGGCAATAGATTTGCGCCTGTGACAGCCGCAACAGCGGGATTTTCGAAGGCGATTTGAGGACCGAAAAGAGTTATTTCTAAAACTGGTTCCGATTCCAAATTTCCAACCAAAAGATTGGCGCACTTCATAGAAAATTTGTCGACAGCGCCACATTCTGGTACCCCTGAAGACTGAAATCCAGCCCGACTTAAATCTTGGATGGTGGTAAATGTACCTGGCTGAATAAATCTGATCACAAATATATTACCTCTGCCTCATATTCGCCTGTATTACATTTATTCTCGATCTCCCTATAGTCGTCTTCTGATTCGATAGGCATGAACCTTAATCGATCCCCTGGCTTTAATAGAGCAGGCGCATCCTGCAAAGGATCAAATAGTGACACTGGAGTTCTCCCAATTAGGCGCCAGCCACCAGGACTTGGGACGGGATAGACTCCCGTTTGAGTTTCGGCTATAGCGACAGATCCGGCTGGAACTTCCACTCGGGGAGAATCCAGTCTCGGGCAGTGCAATCTCTGGTCAAGATCTCCTAGGTACGGAAAGCCGGGACTGAATCCAAGGGCATAAACTAGATAATCTGTCCCTGAGTGAATATTTACGATCTCCTCCACTGAACATCCCGTCAATTCTCCAACGGAGTGAAGGTCTGGGCCAAAATCTCCACCATAAATTGTCGGAAGAATCACTCTCCGATCTGCAGCAGTGTTTTCTGAACTTACTGACCCATGAATATTCTGGATCAAAGTAGTAAGTGCTGAAGGCGACAGTATTAGAGGATCATAGTGAACAACAAACGAGGAGTATACCGGGACTACTTCTCTAATCCCTGGCCATCCTAACTCCTGAATTTCGCGCACCATTGTATGTACAACGCTGTTGGTCAATGGGCTCACTCCTTCCCCAAGTAGCACCATCAGGGCAGAGTCCCCAATATCTGTTATTTGGGGATATGAGTCGGACTGATCCGTGGACTCCGGAAGTATAGTCATACTAAATTTGCGAGAGGGATTATCTCTATTCCTTCACGCTCAAATGACGACCTTAAAGACTTCGCCATATCAACAGCACCCGGGGTATCTCCATGAAGACATATACTTTCCGCCTCCACTTCCACCAAATTACCGTTGACAGAAATAACTTTACCTTCAGTTACCATACGTAAACTGCGATCAACCACCTCTTCTGTGTCATGAATAACGGAGCCAGAAATGCGCCTGGACACTAATGTACCGTCATCATTCACGGCCCTGTCAGCAAATATCTCTCTTCCAACCCTCATACCCAGACCCTTAGCCGTATCTACCCATTGGGATCCCGACAAGGCCAACAGGATTGCGTCCTCCTGAACCTCCATAACAGCACTGCATATGGCTTCCCCTAATT
>VEXB01000020.1 GCA_009391195.1 SAR202 cluster bacterium AC-647-P02_OGT_505m | reverse complement strand
TTAACTGTTCGGCTTGTATTGTGCCGATTGCCCCTGTCCTGCAGGCTTTTTCGGTAAATACTGCCGATGTACCCTCCGAATACTGAGAGTTGATCATAAAAGGCACTGGATGCCAGCTATGAGAGGCTGTGAATGATGGCGTTGAATGATCTCCACAAATAACCAAAACATCGGGGTTTAAATCAATAACTCTTTGAATATCCCTATTAAAGTTCTCTAATTGACTCACTTTAGCTAGAAAATCCCCATCCTCCCCTGCACTATCTGCGGGTTTGTAATGAAGAAAGAAAAAATCATACCCTTGGTGAAAATTGTCTTCCAACACATCTATTTCACTCTCAAATGTCTGACCACTTTCCAAAATGTCCATGCCTATCAATCCCGCCAGTCCTCTATACATCGGATATGCAGCAATTGCGGCGGGGTTTAAAGCATATTGATTACCAAAATCAGGCAGTGTTGGTAACCCAGAAAACCCTCTAAGGAGGATACCGTTAGCTGAACTATCGGCAGAACCTAATAATTCAGTGGCTTTTAATACGAATTCCTTAATGAAGTTAGCTGTGATTTGGGCCTCCGAATTAAATGGTCGAGATAGCAAAGGAAGCACCCCTTCAACCTGGGGGTCGGTTTCTGAAATGTTGGGGGATAAATTCTCTCCCTTCAAAACCAAAACAAAACGGTAATCCATAACTGGATATACATCGAAATCCACTCCATCTAATTGGATCTCGTTTAATTTGGAACAAAGGACTTTACACGTTTTTGTATCCAAACGACCGGCTCGTCTGTCTACGATACTTTCTTCTGTGTCAAGAACGCAGAAGTTTCCTCTTGCGGCAACATCCCCTTGGGAAATATCCGCCCCAATGCCCATACCTTCCAAAATACCCCTCCCCAACAAATACTTAACAGGGTTGTATCCAAACAAGGCCATGTGGCCCGGTCCGCTACCGGGAGTAATACCAGGCGCCACAGGAATGGTTGCTCCGACCGACGAAGTCGAACTCAAAGTATCGAGTATAGGGATATCAGCAAACTCTAACTCAGATTTACCATAGTCTGGGTGCGGCATGCCTCCTAGGCCATCAACAACAACCATAACGATCTTTGAAGGAGTCGATCGCACAACATCAGATAGATAAGGGAAATCAATCAATTACTACATTCTCCTAACTTTGAGGGAATTAAATATCTATCAGAGACGTTATTCCAGGTAGATCTCGTCCCTCCAGGAACTCAAGTGAAGCTCCACCACCTGTGGAGACATGCTCCATACGGGCTTCTAAACCCAGACTTGAAACTGCGTCCACAGTAGAACCTCCACCAATCACAGATGTAATATTCTCCCTGGAAAGCGATTCGGCTACTGCCCTAGTTCCTTTTGAATATTGGGGCCATTCGTAAACTCCCATTGGTCCATTCCAGAGAGCCGAAGCCGTTGCGCTCAAAACATCTTTAAAAAGTAGTGAGGTACTTGGACCTATATCCAGGAGCATCTCTCCATCTTTAATATCGGATACGTCACATATCCTATTCGAGGAATCTGGACCAAAACACTTAGATACCACAGCATCATTCGGTAATACGATTTCGCAATCAAGAGCTCGAGATTCTTTCATAAGTTGATTTGCGGAGTCTATAAAAGTTTCTTCAACTTGTGAATCACCAACAAAAACCGATTCTGCTGCAAGAAAAGTGGCAGCCATTCCGCCTCCAATAAGAATATTATCGGCAACTGTCATTAAGTTCCTTACTACGTTGATCTTATCTGATACTTTGGCGCCTCCAAGGACAGCCGTAAAGGGCCTTTTGGGCATAGTTAAGACACTTTGAAGTGAGAGTATCTCTTTCTCTAGTAACAACCCGGCCACTGACGGGATATAGTTTGTGACACCCTGAACGGAGGCATGGTGTCGATGAGCAGCACCAAAGGCGTCGTTTACATATATATCTGCAAGATTGGCCAAATTCTGTGCAAATTTTAAATCGTTGGTTTCTTCCCCTGGATGAAATCTTAAATTTTCCAGCAATAACACTTCTCCAGGATTTACCTTTTGGGAAGCAGCTGAGATTTCAGAAAAATCCAAGGAAGGGCAAAATGCAGACTCCAACCCCAGCATTTGATTCAATTTATCCCAAATAGGTCTCAAACTCAGTCCCGCCACTTCCCTGCCCTTCGGTCTACCAAGATGAGAGCAAATAACTATGGCAGCATCGTTGTCTAGTAGATACTGTAGAGTGGGAATAGACGCACTTATACGCTTGGTATTAGCGATTTCCAATGTCCCGGGGCTGAAAGGTACGTTGAAATCCACTCGGACTAATATTTTTTGTCCAGATAGGTTTACATCCCTTACCGTCTTCTTAAGCTCCACCGGTTAGATAATCCGATTTCCTGAATGGATCACATCCATTAACCGACACACTTTCTCATTATCCAAGCCCACCCTCTCGAAGCATTGTTCTGCTGAATTAAGAAGCTCTTTTATTCTATCTAGGCTCATTTGTTTTACTCCCAGACTCTCAATCGTATTCAGAACTTTGTTTAGATCATCCTTCTCTAACACTCGTTTGAAATATACATCACCCAGTTGTCTCTTTTCAGAGGGTCCAGCCGACTGCATAGCCATCACAACAGGAAATAATTTCTTTTTATTGAGAAATTCTAAATTACTCTCCGGGGTTGACCCCCACAGCTGTTCCATATCGGAAGATATGTGGTTTGCCAGTCCAATGTCCCTCCCACATCCTTCAAGAAGTTCAAGATCTTTTTCATTTTTGCCGGCTATCAATCCAGCCATAACAAGAGACGCAGATATTAAAGCTCCAGTCCTTTCAGTTGCCATCGCGTTATAGGACTCAGGGGAAACATCTAAGCGTTCTTGCATTTCAAGATCTCGGAAACGACCTTCACAGGCCGTTAATCCGGCTTTGTCTAATATATTTATAGCCTCATAGGTAATTTCAGGGGAATATCCTTGCCCGATCATTTTTAAGGCCGTCATTCTCGCGAGAGCATGCATCCCATCACCAGCATTAATTGCCTGGGCGGGACCCCATATCCACCAGAGAGCGTCTCTCTCATCTCTTTGTGGTTGCCCAGATTCAATATCATCATGTATCTGGCAAAACCCATTCACCAACTCAAGAGCTGCTGCAGCCGGAAGTGCATTTTCCCAAGTAGTCTCAAAAATATCAATAAGAGTTAAAAATGAGACCCCATGATGGACGGCATAGTCCGTATTGGATTCCTCTGTAAAACCAAAGTGATAAGACATCATGCCATATAACGGAAGAGTACGGCTTTCAAAAGTTCGCCTTAACTCATTTAGAACTTCTCGTCTTATACGATCCTGCACGAATTAACTTCCTTCATTAAATTTAACTTCTTTACCCAAAACTTCCTCTAAAGAGGATACCGAAATTGCTCCCTGTCTCAAAATAATTGGAACGTCATTGGTACAATCAATGACTGTAGATGCAGTATTGGACAAAGTGGAACCACCGTCAAGAATCAACTCTAAAGGGGAATCTCCAAGCTGACTTAATGCCTCTGAAGCACTGGTAGCAGCAGGATGTCCTGTTTTATTGGCGCTAGTCCCAGTCACAGCACCCCCTACCAACTCGCAAATCGTTCTTGCAGCTCGATCTGCGGGCACTCGGAAACCTGCTGTCGCAAGCCCACCAGTTGCAGAATCACAAATAAATTCATTTTTCTCTAGGACTATTGTGAGAGCGCCAGGCCAAAAAAAATGCGCCAGCCTTTTGGCAGTCGGATTCAGCAAAGGAGAATATTTGAGCAATTCTTTTTCAGAGGCTAGTAGTATTGGAAGCGGAGAAGAAAATTCCCTGCCTTTTATATCAAAGACTTTGTTTATACCCAGTTCGTTATCTACACATGATGCTAGCCCATACACTGTGTCAGTGGGTATGCAAACAACACCGCCATCTAATAAAATATCGACAGCTAGCGCCACGGATTCTTCACTTACCGATAATACTTGTGGAATGGACCTAATTCCTTTGATCCTGTTGAAGCGAGTATAGCATGACAGTAGGAGCGTAAATCACTTATATGAGTTCAAATGCATCATCTGACCCTACTAGTAGAATTACATCAAGTGACGACTTAGAAGTCTCAGCCTATCTTGAGATATCCCAGGAAAAGGCTGGCCACGGTATTCCAAACGCGTCAAACCATATTCCTCAACGGGAATCTGTACTGGTAATCGATTTTGGATCACAATATAGCCGACTTATCGCAAGAAGAATTAGAGAAAGTAAAGTTTATTGCGAGATAATCCCATATTCTGCAACATGGGATTCAGTTAAAGACCTCAATCCACGAGGAGTGGTTCTTTCTGGAGGACCAGCCAGTGTATACGATTCTAATCCTCCACTAGCTCCCAGTTGGGTCTACGAATGTGGGTTACCCATACTTGGAATATGTTACGGAATGCAAGTGATGGTGCACCAGCTAGGAGGAAAGGTGGCGCCAGCTACAAAAAGGGAGTACGGACACGCGGTACTACACCAAAATTCTACTGATGAACCACTCCTACATGGTCTTCCGTCGTCAATTCCAGTTTGGATGAGCCACGCTGATCAGATCACTGAACTACCTCCGGGGTTTCATGCTAAGGCCTATACGGATAACGCTCCAGTTGCTGTCACTGCTAATGACCAGGGAATGCTAGGGATACAGTTTCATCCAGAGGTAGCCCACACTCCACATGGTGTCGATATCATCAACAATTTTCTGTACAAAATTTGCGGAATGGGAGAGCTCTGGACTTCAGGAAATTTCGTCAGTGAATCTGTCGATAGGATAAAAGCTCAGGTTGGAGATGGAAAAGTAATTTGCGCCCTTTCAGGAGGGGTAGACTCCGCAGTCGCAGCAACACTGGTACACAAAGCCGTTGGCGATCAGCTCACCTGCATATTCGTCAATAATGGACTCATGAGAAAAGAGGAACCAGACAGAGTAAAAACCACTTTCGAAAAATATTTGAACGTTAATCTTATTTTCAGTGAATCTACTGAACGATTCCTTTCATCTCTAAAGGGAATTGTAGATCCAGAACAAAAAAGGAAAATAATTGGCAGCGAATTCATAAATGTATTTGACGAAGAGGCTGCGAGACTAGGCCAAGTAGATTTCCTAACCCAAGGTACTCTTTATCCCGACGTTATTGAAAGTGCCAGCCCAGAAAATAGTGTGTCCGCAACCATAAAGACACACCATAACGTAGGGGGATTGCCGGAGCACATGAAACTTGAACTGGTTGAGCCTCTTAGATACCTCTTTAAAGACGAAGTTAGAGAAGTGGGCCTTGAACTTGGATTACCAGAAGAGATGGTCTACAGACAGCCATTTCCTGGACCTGGGCTAGCTATAAGGATCATGGGTGAAGTTACACATGACAAGCTTGAAATTCTTAGGGCAGCCGACTGGATAGTAATGGATGAGATAAAAGCAAACAACTTATACAGGGAACTGTGGCAAACATTTGCAGTTTTAACAGGTTCCCGTTCTGTGGGAGTAACCGGGGACTTTCGCACGTACGGCCACGTAATAGCAATAAGAGCCGTAAAAAGTGACGATGCAATGACAGCCGACTGGGCACGCTTGCCCTACGATGTCTTAGCAAGCATTTCAAGTCGAATAGCCAATGAAGTTCCTGACGTGAATAGGGTAGTCTTTGACATAACTAGTAAACCCCCAGGTACTATCGAATGGGAATAAAAAGCATAACCCACATAAAGAACTTGAGATCAAGAGATATCAAATTTGGGAATGAGTGAACTACAGGAACAGCCCATTTTCGATAGCCATTTTCACATCATCGAAGACGGTTATCCCCTTGAGTCGAATAACGGGTATATACCTGATAAATTTACGATCGAAAACTACTGTAGCCGCATGGGTAACTACATATTAACCGGCGGGGTTATAGTCTCCGGGTCATTTCAAGGATTCGATCAAACATACCTAATTGACGCCCTAGATAAATTAGGATCGAGCTTTGCCGGAGTAACTCAGCTTCCAACAACGGCTAGTGATAAAGAGATATATGATTTAAATCAACACGGGGTAAGAGCTGTAAGATTCAATTTGAACAGAGGAGGATCAGCCGGACCGGAAGATTTGGTCCCCATGGCTAATCGAATCTACGACCTTGTAGGATGGCATGTAGAGTTGTACCTAGGACCAAATTCACTTCACGACTTAAAAGACGTAATTCCTTCACTACCTAAGGTATGTATCGATCATCTAGGCATGTCAAAATCGAATTTCGAACCCCTTTTAGGTCTCATCCGAAAAGGATTGGCAATTAAAGCTACGGGTTTTGGACGAGTGGATATTAACGTAGAAAATGCTATCAGGAAAATTCATAGCGTAAGCCCCGACACATTGATGTTCGGCACTGATTTGCCATCTACACGAGCCCATAGGAAATATTCGGATCAAGATTTTTTCACGATAATAGACGTCCTAGGGCAAAAAGAATCCAGAAAAGTGTTTAAAGAAAATGCATTAAACTTCTACGGAGTGTAAAAACTTATGACTATCGATTTCGAAAACTTCCGATCAAAATAAGAAGATAATCGTGCCTCTTACAAAATATTTACAACCAAGATTTGCTCAAACAGCTCAAATGGTAGGTAGAGCCACTTGAATGTATTACTCGTTGGCAGTGGTGGTCGAGAACACGCTCTTGCCTGGAAAATTAATCAAAGTCCCAAATTGGACCGGCTTTTTATAGCCCCAGGAAATGCTGGGACGCAGTCCCTAGGCACAAATTTACAAATATCGGATACCGACATAGATGGGCTACTACAGTTTGCCAAAAAAAATGATGTTGGGCTAACAATTGTGGGACCCGAAGCACCTCTTGCTTCCGGGATAGTAGATATTTTCACAGATGCAGAATTACCTATTTTTGGGCCAAAAGCAGCTGCAGCCAAGTTGGAGTCCAGTAAATCCTTTGCAAAAAAAGTTATGGGAAAATGGGGAATCCCTACTGCTTCACATGTTTCCTTTAATAAACCAGACAAAGCGATTGCCTATCTAGATGAAATAACTTCCTTCCCTACAGTTATAAAAGCGGACGGTTTAGCAGCAGGCAAAGGTGTTTACATTTGCAAAAACAAGGCCGAAGCCGTCTCTGCAATCAGCGAGATAATGGTTTCAAAGGTTTTTGGTAACGCAGGAAAAACCTTAGTGATTGAAGAATTTTTAGACGGCTGGGAATTGAGTGCATTTGCCTTCACGGATGGAAACTCAATTTCGGAACTAGTGGCCGCTTGCGATTACAAGAGAATCGGTGAAGATGACACAGGACCTAATACAGGGGGAATGGGGGCATTTTCCCCTCCTCCCATTTGGGATCAAAACATGAAAGACACAATCATGGATCTAGTGATTAGACCGGTGATTGATGGAATGAGAACTGATCATGAACCGTTTATGGGAACATTATTTGCAGGAATGATGATTACAAATGAGGGGCCTAAGGTTGTAGAGTTCAACTGTAGGCTTGGGGACCCCGAGACTCAAGTCTTACTACCACTATTGGACTCAGACTTGCTAGATATAGTGGAGTCTTGTGTAAATGGAACTTTGGAAAGCTCAGACGTTAAGTGGAGTTCGAACTCATCCGTGGCTATTGTGTTGGCATCCGGAGGATATCCAAATTCCTACTCGACTGGACACAGAATCGGTGGGATTAGCCATCGGGATGAAAAAACAAAAAATATTTCACGCTGGCACCACAACTAACTCTGAGGGTGAGGTTGTAACAAATGGAGGAAGGGTGCTGTCAGTCAACGCAGTGGCAAAAAATATGGAACTAGCCAGATCTGTAGCTTACGCGGGTGCAAAGCGAATATCGTTTAAGGACGTTTACATGCGAAACGATATAGCCAAAAATGTTGGATAACAGACAAAATCAACGATGGATTTAAATTAATATGATTGAAAGATACTCAAGACCCCAGATGAAATTAGTTTGGTCTGACCAGAATAAATATGATAAATGGTTGACAATTGAGATAGCTGTTTGTGAGGCATGGACACAGAAAGGGCTCATTCCAGAAGAGGAAATGGTAAAACTAAGGTCAGCGACCTACGATTTTGAGCTGTTTCAGGACATCTTGATGAAAACGAAGCATGATATGACAGCATTTCTACAATCCACCACTGCTGGACTAGGAGACGAAGGTAGGTGGCTACATCAAGGGCTTACTACAAGTGATGTATGGGATACCGCAACCAGCCTACAGCTCGTCGAAGCAGGATCATTATTAGATAAAGAGCTGAGTCTCCTTGAAACAGCCTTGAAAGAAAAAGCGCTGAAATATAAAAATACATTGATGATGGGAAGAACTCATGGGGTTCATGCTGAACCAATAACACTAGGACTTAAGATTGCTCTTTGGTGGGACGAAATAAAACGAGGGCGCTCCAGATTGACCCAAGGGATTGATTCCGTAAAAGTGGGCAAAATATCGGGACCGGTCGGTACTCATGCCACAGCTCCTCCGGAAATCGAGGCATATGTATGCTCCACGATCGGCTTAACTCCAGCCCCTGTTTCAAATCAAGTGATCCAGAGGGACAGGCATGCCCATTTTGTAACCACTCTCGCACTCGTGTCGGCAACATTAGAAAAAATAGCTACAGAAATCAGGGGGCTGCAACGTACAGAGATTCGAGAGGTAGAAGAGCCATTTGGTGAAGGCCAAACTGGATCTTCCTCAATGCCACACAAACGGAATCCTGAGCTAACAGAGAGAATATGTGGCTTATCGAGACTTATAAGAGGACATGCAGTTACTGCAATGGAAAACGTTGCTCTGTGGGGGGAAAGAGACATTAGTCATTCCTCCGCTGAACGGATCATCCTGCCGGATGCGTGCCTTGCTCTTGATTACATTATTAATCTTTTGACAGGAGTAATTGAAAACCTGGTCGTCCATGAAGAACGAATGCTACAAAACATGGAACTCACTAAGGGTTTATTATTTTCTCAAAGAACTATGCTATTGCTTGTTGAGAAAGGCCTACACAGAGAAGAGGCCTATAAAATTGTGCAAGAAAATTCAATGCGCACCTGGGATGAAGATATAGATTTCCGTGATCTCGTAAAGAATGATACGAGGGTAAATTCGCTGATAAATGAACAAGAAATGAAAGACTTATTTAGTTACGACAATTACACTAAGTATGTCGACAAAATTTTTGAAAAAGCTGGCTTATGACATTTAAACCAGATGTATTAACAGAATCTCCCCTACCCGATCTTACATACAGAGGAAAGGTCCGAGATACTCATGATGCCGGATCTGACACCCTATTAATGGTGTCAACGGACCGGATATCAGCCTACGACGTCGTCATCCCTACTCCCATACCAGGTAAAGGTGCAGTATTGAACCAACTGTCCTTGTTCTGGTTCGACAAAACAAAACATATTTGTAGAAATCACCTAATAAATTCAGCAATTGAAGACCTTACCTTACCCGAAACGGTTAGAAAGCGCGGAATGTACGTGAAAAAGGCTGAGCGTGTCGACGTGGAATGTGTTGCTAGAGGGTATATAACTGGAAGCGCCATGGCAGAATATGAATCAACAGGGATGGTAGCAGGGGAAACTATTCCCCCAGGGATGGTGGAAGCTGACGCTTTCCCAACCCCAATATTCACTCCTGCCACCAAGGCCGAGGAAGGACATGACGAAAACATAAGTATTTCTCAAATGGCGAACTTAGTAGGTAGTGATTTAACTGAAAAACTAAAAAATTTGACCTTGGAACTTTACAGTTTCGCTCACAGTTATGCTTTAACAAAAGGAATAATAATTGCTGATACTAAATTAGAATTTGGCTTCATAGATGGCCAACTAGCATTGATTGACGAGATATTGACTCCTGATTCAAGTAGATTCTGGGACGCTACAAAGTACCAACCCGGTAAATCTCAAGCCAATTTCGATAAACAATTCGTCCGAAACTGGCTCACGGACCAAGATTGGGACAGAGAGCCCCCCGCTCCGCCATTACCAGAGGAAATTGTCTCTAAGACTTCTATGCGTTATGAGGAAGCGTTCAGTAAACTGACTGGTACTAGCCTCAAATAGGATTAAGAAATGACTACAGATAATAATAAGCTAACTCCAACACAGGCGCGGGCAGCCAGAAGAGAAAGAAAGCAAAAGAAAAGTAAAGTAACCAGATGGCTGATTGGAATAGCAATCGTAGGTGTTGCAAGCTTACTTATAATTTCACTTATCCTGCCCATGATCGGTGGTATAGGAAGTGGGGGCACAGAAACGCCTGATGGGCCTGGCACAAAGATAGAAAGCCAAGGGCGCGAACATATTCAAGAGGGTACAGAACATCCGCCTTACAACAGTGTTCCAGCGACGTCAGGCTGGCATTACTCTCAACCACTGGCACCGGTTAGCTGGGGTGTCCATAGCTCCTTTATCCCGGAGGAAAAGAGAATTCACAACCTGGAACACGGGGGTATATCAATAACTTATAACTGCCCTGAAGGCTGTGAGGACATAATTTCGGAATTAAAAGGCATCGTAGAAAGGGCAAGAGATGAGAATATGAAGATACTCCTATCCCCATACCCGGGTACTGAAAGAAAAATCACACTCACCTCATGGACTTTCATCCAATCCTTTGACAACTATGACAAGGGCAAAATCATAGACTTCATTGATTCTCATCACAACTCACCTAACTCTCCTGAACCATACGCGAACTAAATAATTCAATGAAGTTTAAAGCAGAAATATTTATAAGCCTTAAACCTACCGTAAGTGACCCTCAAGGTATGACAATAGCAGGAGGTTTGGAGCAACTAGGATTTGAGTCTATTGAAGAAGTGAGAGCCGGAAAATTCATAGAGATGTCGTTCGCAGCCGAAACTTTAGACTCTGCTAAAGATATGGTCGCAGATATGTGCGACAAATTATTAGCGAATCCAATCATTGAAAACTATCGATTTAAAATTCAGTCCGCTGACCTTTGATGTAAAACTTGTCAGTCTGTAATCGTTCCTTTAGTGCTGGCAACTTTTCCTGCTTGACGTGGATCTGCAGACAATGCATCTTTCATAGACCTCGCTAGACTTTTAAATGAGGCTTCAGCTATGTGATGATTGTTCATGCCAGCAAGAACCTTCAAGTGAAGATTAAATCCACCATCTCTAGAAAAAGTTTCCATAAAATGTCGAATCAGATCCGACGGAAGACCACCCAGATCACTTTCGGTAAGTGGGGCGTCAATAACGGAATAGCCCCGACCACTATAGTCGACTGCCGTTAGTACTAAAGCCTCATCCAGAGGTACATAACAATGGCCCATTCTAACTATTCCTAAACCCTCCCCAACTGCTTCCTTAAAAGCCCTTCCCAAAACGATGGCAGTATCCTCAACTATGTGATGCCAGCCAACATGGGAATCCCCGGAAGCAGCCAAATCAATATCTATTAATCCATGCCTTGAAAGCTGGGCCAGCATGTGGTCAAACATCCCATTGCCCGTATTAATAGAATAAACTCCCGAACCATCCAAATTGAGTGTAACGGAAATATTCGTTTCAGCCGTCTCTCTCGACTGGCTAGAAGTTCGCGGTTCCGGGATGGTCATCAAATACCTCACATAATTTGTTTCAGAGCATCAACAAGTAAATCGGTTTCCTCAGGTTTGCCCACTGCTATTCTGAAAAAGTTTTTCAGTCGATCAGATTTAAAGTTCCTTACGAATATACCCTTAGATGCCAACTCCTTAAATACCCTTAATGCCTCATTTTCGCCAAATTCGCAAAGGAGGTAATTCCCATCCGAAGGCCAAGGTGTTATCCCAGAAACACCTGAGATAAGTTGCATCATTCTCTCTCTCTCATTAATTATTTTCTCAACGTTACCTAGGAGATAATTAGCATCTTGGAGAGAAGCCAACAATGCCGCTTCAGCAGCAACATTTACATTATAAGGAGGCTTAATTTCCATCATGTAATTTGCGACTTTAGGGCTCATAATTCCATAGCCTACTCGCAAACCTGCGAGACCAGCCCATTTACTCATGGTTCTTAGGATAATAAGATTTTCATGGTCTTCCACAAGGTCTTGTGCCGATGATTTCGCGAATTCAAAATACGCTTCATCAACAACTACAATAAGGCCTGTTTCAAGAAGCGCAAGGATGTCTTCTTCACGCGCAACATTACCGGTAGGATTGTTGGGAGAAGTTACAAACATCAGTTTAGTAGTGTCTGTGATTGCAGATTTTACGGTAACCGGATCTATCTGAAACTCAGTGTCTCTTTGAACATAGTGAACATCCGCACCGGCCAATCCAGCACAAAAACTATACATTCCGAAAGTAGGTTCACAATCAAGGATAGTATCTCCAGGAGATATGAACAACCGAAAAATAAGGTCTATTAATTCATCTGCTCCAGCACCGACAACGATGTTTTCCTCTCTCATACCAGTGTACTCGGAAAGAGACTTTCTCATCTTAATCTGGCGCGGGTCTGGGTAAATGTGCAGCGGAACTTCAGCTACGGCTTTTACAGCAAGCGGCGATCCTCCATACGGATTTTCATTACCATTTAATTTGATGATATTTTCTAGAGAAATACCTGATTTTTCTACTAAGGTTTCCGGAGCGTCCATAGCATCATAGGTGTCCACTCTAACAAGATGCGGCCGGATCAAGTTCTCAATGCTATCTTCTGCCATTATTGAATCCTTCCTCTGTTTATAGTAGCTCTTGTCGTATCTCCGCAGCCTCTGCATGCCCAGTCAAACCTTCTTCCCTGGCGATGATAGAAGCATGTGGTGTCATTTCCAATGCAGATTCGATACTTATGTTAACAACAGGGATATTTTTAATGAATGTATGAATACCCAGACCTGAGTTAAACTTTGCGGTGCCTGCAGTAGGCATAACGTGACTAGGCCCAACCCCATAATCTCCCAAAACTTCGTGTGAATATTCTCCCAGGAACACCATCCCTGCGTTCCTTATTTCAGGGACAATGGAGGTAGCATTACGAACACTTATGCTTAAGTGTTCTGGGGCAAAAGAATTTGATAGCTCGATAGCATCTTCGATACTGTCAACTATAGCTATTACACCCTGATTATTTAAGGAAGCCTTGGCAATATCAATTCTATCCAAATTTAGAACTCTGGTACTCAACTGGCTTTTAATTTCCCGCGCGAGCGTCTCAGAGGTTGTAATGAGCACAGGTTTTGCAAGAGGATCGTGTTCTGCTTGTGCCAATAAATCTGCAGCACACAACGTCGGATTAGCGGTTTCGTCTGCTAGAATTACCGTCTCAGTGGGCCCATACAGTCCGTCTATACCAACATCACCATAAACAAGCTTTTTAGCAACAGTTACAAAGATATTCCCCGGGCCACATATAACGTCTGATTTAACCACGGATTCTGTGCCATATGCCAGAGCTGCTATCGCTTGTGCTCCACCAAGAGAATACACCTTGTCAACCTTTGCAATGTAAGCTGCTGCAAGAACCGAGTCTGGAGGCAGTCCATCTTCTCTTGAACCTGGACATGCTATGGAGAACCTGCCCACACCCGCCACTTTGGCTGGTACGGCTGTCATTAAAACTGTGGATGGATATCTTGCAGTGCCCCCTGGCACGTAAGCTGCCGCGGACTCTACTGGCACAAAGTTAACTGCGTAACCAGAATCTCTATCCTCCCAGTTTTGCGGTAAGCATTTCTCTTGGAATTCTTTAACTCTGGAGGCAGAAACCTCTAGAGACAGTCTTAAATCTTTATGTATTCGCTCATAGGCATTTCCGAGCGATTCCTTATCAACCTCTATCTGTTGAAGAGGTATATCTTCGATCTGGTGAGTGACAGACCTAAGAAAGTTATCTCCTTCTGATTTGACCCCATCAATTATTCTTTGAACATAAGGAACTATGTCCATTCTCTCACCGAAAATAGCTTCTGCAGACCTAGACACCCACTCAGGAGTAGTGTCCAATCCAAGCCCTCTTCCACTAAGTAGCTCTTCAAGAGAGTTTTCGAATCCAATAACAGTCTTCACGAGACAAATCCGCTCACTAGCTTTTCTATATTATTTTTCGCTGCATAACTAAATTCTTCTATACAATCTCTAGGAATTTTGCCAAGTATCTCTTCGAACCCTGCATCAGGATTAGATAAAAATTCGTCTGCCATCCCAATCACAGGATGCGTTGAGTCCCCTTTTGCAATCCGATTTGCCATAAACCTAAGTCTATTCCAGCTAAATTTTGCGTCTAAAAGCCGCAATATCCAACTCCTCCATTCTTCCACAGGCTCTTCTTTAAGAAAGGAAATATTGTTTGGATACTTATACTTTTTCAACTCGACTATGTAGGGCTTCATTGTCTCCCAAAACATCTTATCGAGACCAAGTTGGAAAGCACGGTCCCAAATAAGATTAGAGTCACTTGAAAATCGTGAAAGTCTGCCGTCACGGCCAAAATTTGGTCTATATACAGTTGTGATCCAAGTTTCATCAAGAACCAAGTGCGATGCGTATCCCGCCATAAACGAAATCGCCTCAGGGTTCGATTCCGTTAACTTATTTGCATCCCCGTGTTTATTCACTAAATTCCTAAGCCCCTCTCCTACTCCTTTAAAGTCTAAATCTACAAAATGGTATACAGACCTGTTCTTCTTGGTTATAGCTCTAATATCTGGTGCAGTAGACCCTAAAATATACGCAGCCGTTTGATCTTCAACGTCAAAGCCCTGTATCTGCGATAGAGACTCCAGGGCAAAATGGATATGGGTCGGTAGATTTGGCACTGCCCTACAAGCCTACAAACTTTTCTATAAGGGCATCAGAATCAAATACGTGCTTAGCATATATCCACATACAACCAATATTTGGAATTTCGCTCTTCCATGGTATTTCTTTCAAAATATTTACCGTGTGTTAGAAATTAAAGTTGGATATCACCTTATGTCACTGACCAGAACCCATATATGCCCTAATAGTACTTACGAAGGCCTCACCAATCGAGTGTATCCCCGGACGTAACAAAGACTCTGTATTACCTATCAAACATGCCTCCGATTCAATGACGGTTCCTCCATGAATCAGTTTCAACTGATTTTCTCTCATAGTTGTTCCCGTGGCAGTTATGTCCACTATTATGTCGGCAAAGCCCATCTCTGGAGCCACCTCTAAAGTCCCACTAGATTCAACAAGTGAGAAATGACTTACACCATTCTTCAAAAGAAATCGTTCTACAAGACGGGGAAATTTCGTTGCAATTCTTATCGTTTCTCCCTTAGCTCGAAATTCACCAGATACGTCTGCTAGATCCGCAACGGAGCTTACATCAATCCAAGAATCAGGTACGCCTATGGCAAGTAAACATGATCCAAAACCTAAATTTTCTATAATTGATGCCGCAGGACCGTCTTCGCGCCGAATCTCCAAAAATCTGTCATGCCCTAAGATTCCTAAATCTGCATTACCGTCCTCAACTTTTCCAGTTATATCAGCTCCTCGCTGGAATAGAACAGAGACCCCAGACATGAATGGGATCGTAGCTGTATACCGCCGACTGTTTTCTCTAGTAACCTTAAGGCCACAAGAATCCAGAAATTTCAAAGTTGATTCATAAAGAGCTCCGTCACTCGGAATCGCTACAATTATGGGTGCAGTTTCAGAGGTCATAATATCCAATAAACATCATCATTTTTTTTCTGTAAATCTATGCTGGGCGTCTGAGGATAAGAGGGAATCAACATTAATCGCAAATCCAACCGCAGGAACATCCTCGCTACCGCCTAACATTCTCACTAACCCATCATACCTCCCACCCCCGCCAACGACAGTATCACCGGCACCATCTAGACTGATATCAAATATCAAACCACTATAGTATGTTAGACCTCTATTAGTGGAAAAATCTAAGATATATCTAACACTAAGTGATTCAAAATCTTCTACTCCCTCAATTATAGAAATCAATTCGTTAATCTTTTCCTGAACCTCTTCCCCAAACTCATTCCTGATATCCAACAATTGTCCACGGCCTACTTCGCCTTCCACAATCTTCAAGAAAAGAGTCAATTGATCAATGGCTTTAGATAAAGATTTAGCATCGACTTTAGTATTTTCTTTCGCGACAAGCCGGTTGATGATGTCCGACCTAGATCTGCGACCGGTATTGCCAGACAAGTTCTCGGAGAGATGAGATTGAATATACTCTCTATCGAGTAATTGCTGACCTTGATCCTTCTGCCCTTGCAAGTCACTTACCAATCCGAGGTCGGTGGCTCTTTTGACCAATTCGATGGAACTCATAACTCCTGCCCTAAGGGTTGCTAAATTAGAAAGAACAAAAAAGCAAATTGTCTCATTTAATCCCTGTCCCGTAAGAAGGGATCTAATAAGTCCAATATTGCCCATCCTGACGGTAACACTTGGAGTATCTGTATAAGACACAGCTTTCAAAGCTAATTTCAAAATTTGCACATCAGATTGCAGGGAATCGGAACCAATCAACTCACAACCTATCTGAGTGAACTGCTTTAGTTCATTCGTATATTTCCCGTCTGAATATCTGAATACTGGTCCTGCATACTGGCGCCTCATTCCGGCATTCGGAGATCTCCCTAACAAAAAAGAACGAATCACAGAGGATGTGAATTCCGGTCTGAGACTTACTCGGTTTCCGCCTGGATCTACAAAGGAATATAGCCTCCCCCCAATATCTCCCCCAGATTTCTTTACGAACAGTTCCGTAGGTTCAATTATTGGGTAGTCTGCCATTTCAAATCCATTTTCGGCAAGAAGCTTACTCACAGAATTGATGACCTCATTTTTCACCCTCAATTCCAAAGGACTGGCATCCCTCATACCTTGAATGGGCTGGAATGACAACAATATTCCGTCTTGTGAAGTGTTCATGGTGCCTACAATTTTACAATAGCCTTCCCTTCCGCGTTACTATTTAAATAATATGGGTGATATGAAAGATAAAACACTGACATGGCAGAAGCATTTTAGTACTGGAAATGCTTTTGCTAATGCGGGTGACAATGAAAATGCGCTGGTACAACTACAGAAAGCAAGTAAAATATGTCCGGACCATGCACTAACCTGGAACAATATAGGCGTGGCAAAAATGTGCCTGGGATATTTTAAAGAAGCAATAGAATATTTCAACAAAGCCATCGAGCTAGATTCCCAGTATAAAGATGCCTACCATAATCGGGGTTTAGCGCATTCGGATGTGGGAGACCTTGCCTCCTCAATAGAAGACCTGTCAAAAGCTATCGAACTAGACGACTGCTACTGGTCGGCCTATAGACACAGAAGTATCGTGTACCACATGATCGGAAATGACCGAAAAAGTTCCGAGGACTACATCAAAGCCCAGACGCTATATGAATCAGAGGATTAAATGATCCGATAGTACCACGGTCTCAAAGAGCGAAGCCGGAGCAGGAGAGAAAGATGCAGGAGGAAAAATTTGTGGAATCACCAATAGTAGGTGTCATAGGTGGAAGTACTTCCGATTTCCCATTATTGGAGAAAGGAACAGCTATTTTGGAGCAATTAGGTATTCCTCATGAATTGAGGGTAGTTTCCGCCCACAGAACTCCAGATTGGCTCTTTGAATACGCAGAGTCCGCATCGAAAAGGGGTATTAAAGTAATTATAGCTGGCGCGGGTGGCGCCGCCCATTTACCTGGAATGTTAGCAGCAAAAACGATTATCCCTGTGATTGGTGTCCCTGTACCACTCGAACATCTCAAAGGTATGGATTCTTTAATGTCCATCGTGCAGATGCCTCGTGGAGTACCGGTAGCAACCGTTGCGATTGGAGGAGCGGAAAACGCAGCAATACTCGCAGCCGAAATTCTAGCCATTTCGGATGAAAACGTCGAAACAAAACTAATTGAGTGGAGAAAATCACTTACCAATATGGTTCTAGGTGACCCTGCCGCAAAAGGCACAAAAGGCAATAGAAAAGGTGAATAAAAATATTAAAACACCCCCTTCCAGTACCTTAGGGATGCTCGGCGGTGGTCAGCTCGGAGGTTTTTTCGCAGAAGCGGCACTCAGAATGGGTTACAAGGTTGCGGTATGGGACCCATCTGAAACCGCCCCTGCAAAAAGGTTCGCCACACATAAATTCAATACCCCTTTCAATGACGCAAATACTCTGAATGAATTCGTTTCTACCGTGGACGCTGTTTCTCTTGAATGGGAAAACATTCCCGTTGAACTAGTTGAATCTATCCAATCCCATAAACCCACAAGGCCAAGCAGTAAAAGCTTAGGCCTAGCACAAAATAGAATCAAAGAGAAACAATTCCTACGCGACAATGGTTTTCCTGTATCTGAGTATCAAGTGATTAGTCGCCCTAGTGATCTCGTAAAAGTGGTCCAAGAACTACCCTGGATTGTAAAAACAGCCACAATGGGCTACGACGGTCATGGACAATGGCGTATAAACACGGAGCAGGAAAGAGATCATATGAGTTCACAAATCACTGGAGAAGGACCCTGGGTGGCTGAAAGGGTGGTTCCTTTTGAGATGGAACTATCCGTCGTGGTGGTACAGGGTGCGGATGGAACCTGTATTACATACCCTGCTACCGAAAATAAACATGAAAATGGGATCCTACGTATGAGTATGTGCCCAGCAAGAATTGACCCATCGACTGAATTGGCTGCTCAGAACCTGGCAAAAGAAGTCATAAAATCAATAGGAGATCCTGGAGTATTTTGTGTAGAACTATTCCTAGTGAACCCGGATCAAATCCTCGTAAATGAAATTGCCCCAAGACCACATAACTCTGGTCACCACACTATTGATTCCTTCTCCATCTCCCAATACGAGCATCAAGTCAGGGCTTTGTGCGGCCTTTCCATATCACAACCTATTCGCATTGGTAGTACCGTATTACTTAATGTGTTAGGTGACGAAGCTACAACACTGTCACGTGTGGAAACGACTGATCTAATTCTAAAGACAGGTAGGGCCAGAATTTACATGTATGGGAAGGAAAGCGTACGTCCGGGTAGAAAAATGGGACACATTATTTTCAGCGGCGATGATATAGAGGTATTAGAAAAAGAAGCCTCAGAAGCGCTCGTTGTTCTTTCCGTCCGGTAGTACCACCGCGAATCTATATCCCCGTACTACTCTTAAAAGCTGAAATCCATGATAGCAAATATCTACTCACATCTTTTTGGCGATCAAGTCGTTAAAATTATAAAGTTGGCGCGCCTGGAGGGATTCGAACCCCCGACACCTGGTTCCGAAGACCAGTGCTCTATCCGCTGAGCTACAGGCGCCTAAGATTTATATTCTTGGGGAACTTTTATATATTAGCTAGGAATCTATCGCAATATTCTGGATAAAGTCTACGTACCGAGGAGTCTCTGAGTCTATAAGGGTCATTGATCCTTCATTAGAGATCTCTATATCACCAACGTCATCTAGCAACTCTAAATGAGCAACTACTTCTGACAAGGCTGCCATGAGATTTCCTCCTAGCAACTTGCTGCGTTCAAATAAGCTAGTAGTCAAATCCGTGAGATTACTTTTACCTCTTCCTATGTGACCGTAAAGTCTCTCTAGCCTTCTTTGATGATGAAGGACTATATCAGATGCTCTCTCCACTCCACATAAGTTCAATTGGCCCTTATTAAATAAACGATGAGCTGGAAGTAACCGCACTTCTTCACCCAGAGCAATAACTTTTCCTAAGGACTCTATGTACGTCCCCAAACCATATAAATGCTCCTCACTTAATGCTTCCACTAAAGGGGATTTTTTTATGTCCTCCCTAAACAGCATTTTGGACGTGGGATGGGGAGTTATTTCGGGTAGAACATGGTCCCCGGTGAGTATCAAATCATCTATCTGAACACATATCTGATCTGGAGAATGCCCTGGTGTTGAAAATATTGTGGCATCCGAGATAGTACTGCCATCTACCAAATTTCTATCTACGGAAGTTGTTTTCCGATCCTCATAATATGCTTCATGCAATTCATATCTTTCTTTGTAGACATTTCTCTCAATTTTCTCTCGCCCAAGCTGCTCCAACTCGATCTGAAGAGGTGAGGAAGTACGATCCTGAATGTCCCATTGATCAAATCCTTTTAATGCCGAATAACTCTCGTGGGCACAGAATTCCGCCCCACTTTTAGATAAAAATTCTGGAACCGTACCATCATGGTCTGAATGACCGTGAGTGATTATTAACCTATCTATTTCTCTGACGGAAATCCCAGTCCTTGAGTAAGCTTTTTCTAAATTGGCAAAAGAATTAGGTGTGCCTAAATCTACAGTGGTTAAGCCGTCAGCATCAAAGATATAAGACCAAGTGGGTCCAGTACGGGAATTATTAACTGGGCTAATAGCAACGGCGAAAACATCCCGGCCAGATGAGGAAGTAATTTTAAACGCCCAGTCCTGCCCATCGGGTTCACCTTGATTGATGACTCGTATATTTTGAGGAAATTCGGGCAATATGACTAAACTTTCAGGCAAATCACTGCCTATTCAGAAATAAATAACTTAGTTGGTTCACTAACCTAAACTGCGAAACTGTGAGAATTTTCGAATCAATCTGGTCGTGCTTGACACAATCTCTTCCAAATTCACTATTTGATTCCTAGTGCTATAACTCCAATTTAACCGATTTAGCTCGACTGCTGAATTAATTAAGATGATCCTATTCATTCAATGTTCTCAAAGCTTATCTTAAAAGAATAAAAATATTCCTCGAGCAGTCGTGGGGTGAGCGAAGGGATTCGAACCCTCGATCTCCAGGGCCACAACCTGGCGCCTTAACCAACTTGGCCACGCTCACCACACCACAGAAAAGTCTAGCATCAGCTATGAAAGAGGGTCAACGGAGAAATTAGTGCGAACCCACAGTGTGGTTGAACTATTCCTTAACTTTTATCCAACCTTAGAGTCAGGCGAAGAAGTAAGTGAGTCTAAAAGATCTTCCACCATAATGTCAGTTTTTGTATGATGTCTCAGCGGTAACTGAGGATCGACACTGTAAACATTTCGGCGACCTATCTTTCGTCTCCTAATGTATCCAGCATTCTCAAGATCTGAAATAATTTTATGAGTGGTTCGCTCGGTCACCCCAATATAATTCGCGATTTCTCTAGCCGTGCTAGTGGGATTATGAGATATGTAGCTGAGAACCAAACCGTGATTTGTGATGAAGGTCCACTTGGGGGTCTGCGTTTGCTGCAAGGCGAGGGCTCCAAACCGGAAATTTCTTTTAAGGGCTCTGAATCTATCACAGTAGAACAGAAGTCACAACAGCCGATCAGCAGATTTTACCTGGCAATAGTCTCAGCTATGTCTACTATCAATCATTTCGCGGTCTGAGAGACAACGTTTGCAAGATTTACTAGCGTTCTTACTCCTGATCCAGTTGCTCCTTTAACGATCTCTCCCCTCGTTGTCAAAGATATGCTCATAGCGGCAATATCAAGATGAACCCAATCAGCCTCTCCTCTAAAATGTCCGATGAACATCGCCCCCGTAATAGCACCCCCGGAGGCACCGCCACTATTTTTTATATCCGCGATATCACTTTCAAATTGCCTACTGTATTCTTCATATGTGGGGAGTTCCCAAATTCTTTCTCCAACACTCTCCCCTGCTTCAATTACTAGCTTCGTAAAATTTGAGCTGTTGCCAAATGCCCCGACGCAATGCTCTCCAAGTGCCGACCTAATAGCCCCAGTCAAAGTAGCTACATCAATAATTTTATTAGCTCCGCGAGCCAACGCTAGGCATACAGCATCAGCTAATACTAATCTCCCTTCTGCATCGGTATTGTCAATTTCTATGGTCGTACCGTCCATTGCTGTCACAACGTCTCCAGGACGCTGAGCATTCCCTCCTGGCATATTCTCCGTCGCGGGAATGATGGCAATTACATTCATTTTGGGTTTAGCCTGTTCAATCGCGCCCATAGCTGCCAAAACTGCAGCTCCGCCTGCCATATCCCCTTTCATTGTCCGCATCCCAACCGTGGATTTTATATCTAGTCCCCCACTGTCAAACGTAATTCCTTTTCCCAGAAAGGCCATTACATTTTCGCTAGACTGATCTCCAAAATAGCTCATTATTATTAATTTGGGAGGTTGCGCACTTCCTCTAGCAACTCCTAGAAGTGCGCCCATACCCAGAGCATCCATATCATCTGTTTCCAGAATTTCAACCTCAAGATGTTGGCTTGCCATACCCTTTGCAACCTCTGCCATGCTAGATGGGGTGACTACATTAGGTGGTCCATTCGCAAGATCCCTTGCAAGATTCACTGACTGCCCTATTGCTATCCCGATGTTAAGCGCATCATGTAAATTACTGAGATCCTCATCTTTCCCAATAAGAATTTTCACATCCTCTATATTGGATGAAGCTTTCTTAGACTTGAAAGTTTCATACCTATATAGGCCAGTATGGCATGCCTGAGCAGTTTGCTCTATTGCATCACTAAGATCAATTGAGTCCCCCAAAAAGGAATCTACATCAATGGCCACAGAGTTACACTTCGTACCTCGCGCCCGTCTTAGTGCAGGTGCTAAGCCATCCCTTAATCTGGCAACAGAAAAAAATTGTCTGGAACCAAGTCCGCAAAATATGATTCTTTTTAACCCTTTGGCGTTTTTAGAGTTGAGTATCAAGGAATGGATTAAAACATTGTTTCCTAACCTACCTGAAATCTCTCCCGTTTCTAATAAAACATCCAAAGAATCTCCAACGAGATCTTTAACTCGATTCAGGGCAGATGATTCCTCTTCTTCACCTTCAAAAAGGCCGATGATAAGACAATCTAAATCGGAGGTTATAGGGTCAATTGAATCCAAATCGATTTTCAAAACGATTTCTCCATATTTACAGCAACAAAAACATAAGTGGAAAAGCAGATATATGTAGATTCAATACCCGTCTTCCGGCCATCTTACATTCAACTATCCATTGATTGCTATAATCTGAGGATTGATTCACTTCATGAACAAGTGAATTTGGCACAATAATGGAGGTTACTTATGACTAATCATAAACAAAGCCCAAGCGAGTCAGGAATACTTGAAAGGGCGTCAGCAGTAATGCCCCAAGCGTCACTAGGTAATCTGCCATATGAGGTTATCATCAAAAGGGGTAAAGGTAGTCACATATGGGATGAGAGTGGCAACGAATATATTGACTATTTACTAGGTTCTGGACCGATGATTGTGGGACATTCCAATCAAGTGGTTATCGATGCTGTTAAGGCTCAACTCGAAGATGGATCCACTTTTTTTGCTACCAATGAAAAATCAGTTGCCTTGGCTGAGGAAATCGTTAAGGCGGTACCATGT
>VEXB01000019.1 GCA_009391195.1 SAR202 cluster bacterium AC-647-P02_OGT_505m | reverse complement strand
TTAAGCTCTTTGAGACGGATTCTAAATATGTTAATTGATCCCTGAAATAAGGAGATTGTTCATGAAGGCGGGATTTTATGATGGAAATGGTCAAATGATCATTCAAGAACACCCTGATCCAGTTCCAGACGATGGGGATGCAATTGTTCAAGTAAAAGCCACAGGAATTTGTGGGTCCGATCTTCTTATGAACAATGATAAGGAACAGGCCGATGAGCTTCCAGCTGGTCATGAGGTGACTGGAATAATAGCTGACGTAGGTGTTGGGGTTGATAGGCAAATGATAGGGAAAAGGGTAGCAATAGAAACAATAGGTCAAGGTCTTGCCTGTTCAACGTGTTGGTATTGTCGAATGGGGCAATATCGACAATGTGAGAATAAAGCTCAGGCGGAGGGGGGAGGGTTTGCTGAATACATTAAAAGAAAAGCTATTGGATGTTATGAAATATCTGAATCTATGACATGGGATGAGGGGGCATTGGTTGAGCCTCTGGCGGTTTCTATACATGGGATAAGGCGAGGAATGATGAATGGAGGTGAAACGGTTGCGATTCTCGGAGCTGGAACCATCGGTTTGACTGCTGTTTTGGCTGCCAGGCAGTTAGGTGCTGGCAAAATATTTATTACTGCCAGACACGAACAACAGGCGGCTATGGCGTTGTCTCTGGGCGCTGACTATGCATGTAGTCCCGAAGGAGAGGAGTTTCAGGACTTGATTGGGGGCCATACTAACGGTCGGGGTGCCGATCTAACAGTTGAAACTGTAGGGGGGAAAAGTAATACGACTCTGATTCAATCTGTCGAGTCCACCCGTATGCAGGGAAGGATAGTTATTCTGGGAGGATTCAGGACACCCCTCCAATTTGACTGGCTTGGTCCCCTGCTAAAAGAGCAATCAATAATATTTTCTTCATGTTATGGGATTTTGAATGGTTATCATGATTACGAAATGGCAATAAATATGCTATCAAATAAGTCCAATAGCTTGAGTAATATAGTCACTCATAAATATCCTCTTGAGGACATTCAGCAGGGATTCGAGTGTGCTTATGATAAATCAACGGGATCAATAAAAGTACAGATACATCAGGAATAAACGGACCCTTTAAATTGGAGTTTATAGAATGAAAGTTGAGTGGATGAATCATACTGGGGTGTCTGTTACTAGCATGACTCGGGCGTTGGAATTTTATAAAGATACCCTTGGTCTTGAGATAGAGATGGACACCATTCTGGAGGGGGACTTTCTTGACCAGTTATCTGGTCAAGACGAAGCAAGGGCACATATAGTTTATTTGGGTAATGGAGACGGACGTCACTCTATAGAGTTAGTGGAATTCTTGAATCCTGTTTTCCCTCAAGAGGAACACAAGGTTCCCGGTGCTCCTCACATTGGTTTTATTGTGGATGACCTAGATGAAATTTATACTGAGTTATCTGGTCGAGGAATACGGTTTCTAAGCCCCCCAGTTATACGACCCGAGGCTACCTATCCTAGGATGAGGAAAATGTGTTTGGTGCAAGATCCGGATGGTAATTGGCTAGAACTTATGGAACAAGCACCACTTTAATTAGCATCAATATACTGTTAAATACAGCCAGGTTAGCAATTCTTATCTTATTCCCTTAATATGATCCGCGCTCCAATGGGAGTTTCAATGCTCTTACCGAACGCCTAATATGCGATCTAAAGGCTTAAAAATTTGTTGTTACCCGTTAAGGGAAAGGAAATATCACTATGACGTATTATTACAATCACTTTAGAAAGCCAAAGTTGGGAAATTTTCTGAAAGTTAGAGATTTGGCTATCGAAAGTAGAGCAAAGATGCCTAATCCGGGGTTTGTGACAGCCACGATCTCACATCCACAACCTGCGCTTGGTTCCAACATCATAGTTAGTACAACAATCTTTGATTCCGCTGAGGAGATGGATAAGGTTCTTGACTATAGCGATACCAACGATGAGATCTTAGAGCGTATCCAAGAGGTTGATGCCTTATGTGAATCCTCTGCTTCTGTTATTGGACAGGTCCTTCATAACACCGGCGTTCCTGAGGGGTTTACACCCAAGATATGTGTGAGGGATACGGTTACAGCAGCAGATGGAAAACTAGGAGATCTAATAGCATTTCTTTCGGAGGCAATCCAAACTGAATGGGGTGGGGTCCCCAGATCTGCGAATGTTAGCGTTCCCCTTGGCCGCATGAATTTTAACTCGATTAGAGCAACATTTTTTTACGAAAGTCTCGCAGATATGGAGAAAGCCAATATGGATTTGATATCAAATACGGCCATGGTGTCAAAATTCGTAGAGGTACGTGCAGCACCTCAAGTTAGGGTGGTTTCCAGAGTCGTCTCTTATACCCCCAGAACTAGTTAGAAGTGAGGAATACTTTTAACGAACCCGTGTGAATTTTGTCAAGAATAAGGAAATTAGAACGAAATAACGCCCCGATGGTATTCCAATAACTGGAACCTCTCGGGGCGTTTGATTTTTCTCACACTAGCAGGGTCTTAGCCTCAGGAAAACTAGCGTTTAATTCCTGATAATCCATTCTTTACACCTTCTACAGCCCACACTGCCCATGGCATGGTGAAGAATTTGAATCCCTTGTCGACATAGAAATTGGGATCCATATCTGGAGGGATAAAATACATTCCAGGTACTACGCCGTGCTTTTTACAGGCCGCCGCAATAGTGTCCAGTCCTTTCTGGTATGTATCACTTGCATAATCGAGGGGGACATTTAGTTCAATTGATAAGTCCGAAGGTCCCACAAGAAGTACATCTATTCCAGGAACGCTCAGTATCTCATCAATATTATCGATGGCTTGCTGTGTCTCAATCATTGGAACGATCAAAAGGTCTCTATTAACTGTGTCCAGGTAGTCTCGGTAATCCTTTGTTTCACCCCATTCACCCCGCACACCAGCGTTGCTGCGATCACCGTCTGGGGAATATTTACAGGCCCTCACCATAGCTTCTGCTTCTTCTTTTGTGTTAACCATAGGAACCACTATGCCACGGGCGCCTATGTCCAAAGCAAAACAAATTAGATCGGCACGATTTGCACTAACTCGCACCAGTGGTGATGCCTGGGCGCCACTGGTTGCCTGTAAAGCCCTGTTATATTCTTTGACCTCAACTGGTGAGTGTTGGGTGTCAAATAGTATGAAGTCTAGACCTGAATTGGCCAACATGGACATATTGTCTTCAAACACCGAGCCGGCAGTGCCGACCACGGTCTTCCCCGACTTTAAAAGTTCTTTAACTCTATTCATCTTTAAAACCTCTATTTCTGAATTAGGATTTGTAACTTAACAGCTACAATTTGATCAGGTTGAATAATAGCATTTTGAACGAAATGTGGTATCTATCCAAACAGGCTGATTGAATCTATACCATTTTTTGCAATGATTCTTAATTTAGGGATATATTTTGACGTTTTATATGAAAATGTAATATTTTGAGGTCTTAATGGGCTAACTATTCAGCCAATAATTTTAAAAAAGGAAGGTGGATTTATGCCAGATATAACTCTAGAAATAAGAAGGATTCCCAGGCCAGGAAAAAGGATGGAGGTGGTTCAATCCGTGATCGCCGCAATGAAAAACACGGGTAGAAGAGGAGTGATTACTGGGTCAGTAATGACTCCACATTCAAGTGATCAGGACGTTGTTTCTGCGTTGATGGTTTCCAGTTGGGATGAATTAGAGGAAATGCATGACGGATTGCTCGCTAGCGAAGATCGACTGAAGGAACAATCTGCGATAGCGGAACTTTGTTCGAAAACAACAATACAGGCATTGAATGTGCTAGCGAGAGGTGATTATTATGATCTTGGGAATGTCCCTAAATACATGAGGAGAAACTTTCTGATGGCTAAAAGAGGTGAATCAGCTGCTGTCGCTGAAACACTTCTCGAATGGCGTGAGGCTTTCCCCGAGGGTAGTCGTCCAACGGTTCAACGACCGGTCTCAGGTACTATAGACTTGGTACGTGTGACTGCTGTGTTTGGAAGCTTGAATGCGCTCATGGAAGCCTCAGCGGATGTTGCAACGAATCCGGCATATGACATATTCAGGGATAAGATTACCAGTCTTACTGATAGGGTTATGGGCTACAACAGTCGAGTGATACACACAAACTCGGGATAATTGATCACTTTGAATACTACTTAGACCACATTCGGGGTCTAAGTAGTATTCAGCAATCATATTCCTTAACCAATGGAATTAGGTTTAGAAATCAAAAAGTTAGTAACCTCTTAAATTACGTTCACACAAATGGGTTTAAATCCATTCACCTCGTATCCTAATTCGTTCCAATTAGATTTTGCGGGTTGTAAATTTCCTATCTTGTCTTTGGCTCTGGAGAGTATGGTGTGGTGACCTGTGTTGGTGCTGATCCAAGAGAAGTTCCACTGACGCCACGAGTATTTATCGGAAGGCCCGACAAGTCTGGCTGGCTGCCAGGTAGATCCACCGTCTGTGGAGACATCTACGGAGTCTATTTCTGCATTACCAGACCAGGCAAATCCGGATATTGAGTGGGAATCTCCCTTTACGTCAGTTCCGCACATTGGGGAAGTTATGAGTGATTTCACTTGCATCAAACTGACCGGTCTTGCAGGAATTTCGCCAGATCTGAACATGTATTTGTACGTTTGAAAATAGCCCTCAAACGGACTACTCAATGCTGTGATTTGGCGTACCCACTTTACGGAAGCCATTCCGTACCAACCCGGGACGACTAAACGTAGTGGGCCACCATGCTCCACACCTATTGGCTCGCCATTCATTTCGAAAGCAAGCATTGTGTCTGGATGCATCGCGACATCTATAGGTAAACTACGCTGGAAGTTCTGAGTCTTTATACCTGGTTCGGGTTCTCCTGAATCTTCCCCTTCGAAGAGGAGTTCCTTCGCTTCAGGGTCAATTTCGAAAGATTCCAGTACTTTTGAAAGAGAAATTCCAGCCCATACAGCAGTACTTACAGCTCCTGACTCAAATTGATTTCCTGGGACTCTGGGTGTCAGATCCACTCTGTTATTTCCAGCACATTCCATCGTCACAGCCTGCGTATGCTTCGGAAATTTGGACAGATCTGAAAAAGTAAAAGAGCCTGGATTTTTTGACGGAGCCGTTTATGCTTACAATCCAGTCGGTATCTGGGGAATCTGAAATATCGGGGAAATTGAAGTGATTTCTGATATAGAAAACGGAGTTGGGAGTTAGCCACGAATCAAGTGCGGGGCTTGGGGTCTCACCTATCATAGGTTCGGTCTCAACCGGCTTGAGACTTCTATTTATTGGCCGGGCTACCCTTGGTGAATCCATTAGCTGGGGGCCCCCGGCCTTACTACACTTACAATGCATCTTCTGCCTCCTATAAATTTATAAAACCTCTAAACATATCGATGCACCGACTTTAACTTGATATATAGCAGTGAAGCAAGCCCTTCATCTTGGTTATTTGGAGTATATTAAGGCGCAGGAATCAATTACTGGAAAACTTATTTAAGAGACTTTTAAGATGCTTAACGGATATAAAAGTTGAATTTTTATTGAGAGGTATTTTCCGTTGACCAAAGGAAAAATAGCAGAAATTACCATAACGCCCGTTCCGTCTCACTATCACAAAATGGTCGGTAGACCAGCATTTGCCGATGATATTGGGAATCAGAGAACTGAATGGCTTGTTAGAGCGCGAACAGATAGCGGAATAGAAGGTCTGACTGTAGCCAACAGATTCATGCAACAATTTCGTGGCTTTGATTCATCCGATGGGACAATTCGTGGCCTTATATCTTTGTTAACGGAGACTTTTATTGACCGTTACGTCGGCGAATTTTTGGAAGTATCAGATGGCCAAGTGGTGGGAGTATCACCCATCCACAAGGAGGCTTTCTGGTCCCATGGCTGGATGAGCATCCTAGCATTTGATCTCTTGGGTCATGAACTTGGTCTGTCTTGTGTAGACCTTTTGGGTGGCCCGGTTAGAGATCAGGTTCCTGCCTATGATACTACCCTGTTTTTCCAGGATTTCCTTCGCCCAGATATTGGAGCGAGACAGGTTGCATTGGAGGCCGCAAAGTCTCACAAGGATGGCTACAATGCCTTCAAAATTAAGGTTGGCAGGCCAGGTCGCTGGATGTCGCCTCAGGCTGGCCTTGAAAGGGATATAGAGGTTGTACTAGGTGTGCGTGAAGCAGTAGGACCAGACTGTCGGGTCATGGTTGATGCTAATTTTGGCTATGATGGGCGACTTGATCTACTGGAAGATTTTATACGTGAAACCTTACCCGCTAACCTATTTTGGATGGAGGAGATGGTTAATGCTGATGTGGGTGATTATCGTATGATCCGTCACGCCCGAGATCGAATCGGCTCTAACGCGATGTTGGTATGCGGTGAGGTAGATATTGATCCTCCAAGTCCAGTATTCCGAGATTTGGTGTGTGAAGGATTGATTGATGGTTATCAGCCGGATACAGTGGTCGCCGGGTATTCTCGGTGGCAGGCGTTGGAAAAATGGTTGGAACCAACCGGAGTGATAACCCAACCTAGAAACTTCGGGAATTCTAATTTTGGTAATAGAGCTACATTGATTTTTGGAGCTTCTTCGGAAACATTTACCATGTTAGAAGATGAACGGTATCTTCCTAACGTGTACCGATCTGATGATGTGAAGTTTACGAATGGAGCTTATTCTCTGCCGTCTGGAACAGGGCTAGGCCTAGAAATCGACGAGGATTTGTATCAGAAATATGCGGGATATGAAGTGTCCATCAAGTAGATGGTCTCGCCAAAGTATATTTATTGACGTTTGTACAGCTAGCCGAAAGCCTATTCATTGTATTTTGCGTTGGTAAATAATGTTTTAGCTGGTCTAGATGCACTGGTCTCAAAACGGCTAATACCAAAAGGTTCCAGTTCGGAAGTATCACCTGTTTCAACATATTGACTTACCAATTCCGCGGTGGCTGGGCTGCAAATCATTCCAACGTGGTCGTGTCCGGATGCGATACTCACCCCATTCCATTCGGGTATTGGACCTAGTATTGGCATCCCATCAGGTGATCCTGGTCTGACACCCGCTTTTGCAGAGACGAATTCAGCATCGTTTAAAGTTGGGAATATTGCCTTAGCCGCAGACACCATTTGGGAGATTGCTTCTCCTGTAATCGTATGATTAAAAATTCCTTCTTCTCTTGTGGCTGCTGATAGGATCGACCCATCCGCTTGCGGAACGATGCTTTGAACTGTGCATTTTGGAAGAAATCCAGGTTTTTGGAGAATAATTCTCTGTCCTTTTATGGGTCGTATGGGAATTGAACTTGAGAACCAGCGTTGTGAAATCCCACTCCATGCGCCTGCCGCTATAACCGTATGACCGGCATGGTAGGTTCCTGATTGTGTTTTAACCCCTATAACTGTGTCTCCGTAGGTTTCTAGTGCAGTTACCTCCATCCCCTCCAGATAAGTCATTCCTAGCCTAGTGGATGCATGTGCTAGAGAATTTGTATAAGCGGCACCTCTTATACTGGCGTCTAGTGGTGAAAATACACCTCCCTCTGCTTGATCGGTGATTTCTGGTTCTCTTTCGAGAAGTTCTTGTTTATCTATCCAACGGACGCCAATTCCAAGTTCTTTTTGCCATTGGAGATTGTCTAGCAAGAGGGTATTGGTATCTTCGTCCAGAACGATCTTCATTCCTCCATTCTGTTGGAATTCTGGATCTATTCCAGCCTCTTTAAGTTCTTCCACAAGACTTGGAAATATTTCTAAGCTTCTCATCCCCATGTCAAAGTAGGGCTTAATTGTGTGATCTAAATACCAGATGGGTCCTATAATCCCTGCTGTCGCACCAGATGCTCCTGAAGCCAGTTTGTTTTTTTCAAACACTGTGCTTTTAATCCCTTTTTTGGAGAGTTGATAGGCGATAGAACATCCGATAACACCGCCTCCTATGATTGCAACATCTGTAGTGTGGCTCACGAATTCCTCCGTCAATATGTTCGTAATCAGGCACAGATATTACCATCTAGTGAAGAATAGTTAGCTTGGGAATCACACCGTCTTTTAAAGTATCGTGTCAGATGGGAACGAGTCGATCCAATTAGTTTTAATATAGACTTCAGAAATCGGCCGATATCGATGGGAATAGGGTTTTATCTGGGAAAGTTTATATGGAATATGGTTTTGTTCTACCCAAGCTGACTGATGGAGAGAGTCTTAGCAAATTTGCTAAAGCCGTCGAAGAATTTGGTTTTCACTCAATATGGGCAGCTGATCACATAGTTCAGCCCGTTGAGGAGACCAACCTGTATCCGTACACAGATGATGGCAGGTTTACTGCAAGTGCTGAAGATCCACAACTAGACGCTTTTACTTTATTGAGTTTTGTGGCATCCCAAACCAGCCGAATAAAGTTAGGTACATCTGTTGTAATTCTTCCTTATAGAAATCCTGTGGTTCAGGCCAAAATGTTTTCATCACTTGATGTTTTGACTAACGGGCGAGTTATTTGTGGAGTCGGAGTAGGTTGGTGGAAGGAAGAATTTGAAGCTCTAGACGCTCCCTTCATAAACCGGGGACTTGCAACAGATGAATACCTTCAAATATTTAGAATCCTGTGGAATTCCAGGATCTCGGAGTTTAAGGGAGAAACCTATCAGTTCTCAGGAATTGCTTTTTTCCCCAAACCGGTGCAAAAACCTGATGGGATTCCAATTTGGGTAGGAGGACATACTAGGCGTGCTGTAAGGAGGACCGTTAAATATGGGGATGTATGGCATCCCACACGACTTAGTCCTACACAAATAGAATCTATGCTCCCATATATTAAGGACCAATGTGAAAAATTTGATAGAAATATTAACGAAATATCCATCTCGCTTAAGCGGACGCTTCATTTCACCGATATAGGGATCGAGACAAATTCAAAACTACGCTCTCAAGCTGCTTTAATTGATTCCACACCGGTGATAACTGAAGATATTAAGAGATGTGAGCAACTGGGTATCAGCCAACTGACCTTCGACTTTCAAACAAGCGAATTGGACGAATGTATAAGGATCATGGAGCATCTGGCTGATATTTGAAATAATTAGTGACTGGAATATATTTCTTAATTTTTTAGCGAGTTGTAGCCTATGTCGGATTACTTGATCCGTTGGCCTAACCACCAATGGTTTCTGTTTTATTTTTGACTTTCAAAGTTAATTTATAGGTGATTTATGCGAGAGAAGATGAGGGACAAGTCAAGAGATGATTTGGCTTATGCTTTGAACCTGTTTGGTGTGAAAGCTGAAATGTCTGATCGAGGGCGACCGGAGGAAAAGGTTGAGAACTCCTGGTATCAGAGGTCACTTGGGGTAATCGATATTTCTGAAGGACCGATCAGATGGATAAATATTCTCAAAAGAGATAGAAGTAAGGACACTCCACCCAAATGGTGGGTTGTGATGGGGATTCCGGATACGGTGGAAATTTCCAGATCTAAAGAGATCAAGATCAAAACGGTAAGGAAGAAAAATTTCCCTTTGTTTGGAAAGGTGGTCGGGGTGGATTGGAAAGGAGATAGTGGTAGTACTGGTCTGGGAAGTACCCTGTCGATTGATCAAGATGTGAAAATGTTGTCAGAGCGCCTGGGGAACATGGAAATCAAGAGCCACTCCAATTCGAATAACTGCGAAAATTGTGGGGAAAAACGAAATGGGACCTCATCATTTTGTGTTTCGTGTGGAGGATTTCTTGGGTTTCAAGGGTGGACATTAGTATTTGATAAAAGGTTTTCCCCATCGAATAAAGATTGGGGGGTTATTTGCAAGATTTGTGACTATATTCTTTCATCTTCTCGCAGTTTCTAGAAACTGCGACGCAATATGGCAGATAAAGTTAAGTAGAAATCATAGGAAGGTAATAGCCTGTATTTATCTGGCATCTTCCCAGGAGGCTTTAATTGGGAATTACTCTGATACACGGGAAGTATGTAATTAGCGAGATCACTGGTCCAAGTTCAGCAGTTGTTTTATCAGATGGTGCTGTCTGCCAGCGTGATGGAGAGATAATAGATGTTGGGCCGTATGAAGAGCTTAAAGATAGATATCAATACGATGAAATAATTGGATCGAGTAGTTTTGTAGTGATGCCAGGGTTAGTCAATGATCATTCTCATGTTGGCTTAACACCATTTCAGCATGGAGCCCCAGATTTACCATTAGAACTGTGGGGATTTTCCCGTATGCGTGCAAAAGATGTGGACCCGTATTTAGATCATCTTTATGGCGCTGCTCTCATGATCAAGTCGGGAACTACAACGGTACAAGCTCTGCATTTGCCAGCGAAAGGAAAGGGTCCGTTTGATCTTGAAAACTCGGAAAAAGTAATTCAAGCATATCGAGAGTCAGGGATGCGGGTTTCCTATGCTCCTATGCTGGCGAACAAAGATTCCCTATTGGTAGGTGCCGGAGGCGGAGAGGATGAGTTCGCTGCTGATCTACCTGAAGACTTATCCAGACGATTCAAGGAACTTACTGCCCCATCTTATTTGCCAGCTGAAGAAATAATCGCCATGGTGGGTGATCTTTACGCAAAATATTATGAAAGGCCTGAGGAAAAAATTCGTGTAACAGTGGCGCCTAGCAATGTTCATCGGTGCACTGACGATTTACTAGTTGGACTTCGTGACCTCGCTTCAAAGTATGAAACAGGAATTCATATTCATCTCCAAGAGACGATATACCAGAAACTGTATGGACTGCGCACCTGGGATAAAACGCCACTTCAACACCTTGAAGATCTTGATTTTTTGGGACCCAATGTGGTCTGCGGTCATGGTGTGTGGGCGACAGATGAAGATATCGAAACAATGGTTTCTCACGGGGTGTCCTTGTGCCACAATGCTAGCTCTAATCTAAGACTGAAGTCAGGGATAGCCCCAGTGAATTATTTTCTCGATAAGGGTCTAAGAATTGCTCTTGGTAGTGACGAAGCAGGGCTTAACGATGATAAAGACATGGTGCAGGAGATGCGACTTGCTCTCAATATTCATAGAGTTCCTGGAGTGGACAAAACCCCTCCGACAGCACACCAAATATTTCAGATGGCTACCGTTAACGGGGCACATGCGAGCAGCTTCGGTGATCGAGTGGGGACTTTAAAGGTGGGTAAAAGGGCAGATATTGTACTGATGAATCTAAAGAACATTGAGAAGCCATATTTGAATCCAGAAGTGGTCCTGGACTCCTATGAAGGCATAGCTCATTATTTCGAATTCTGTGTGGGAGTGATGCTGGTATTTCTCGGACTCCAAGTTTATTGGAACTTAAAAAGGGGACGTCTCCATGTGCACCAACACGACCACGATGGAGACGACCATCTTCATATACATGGAACTCATCCTAAGGAAGAGACCCCTGCCGTACAGGAAAAGCATGGAATGTTTAACCCTGGAAAACCATTTTTTAGAATGAAATCTTTTATTATAGGTCTCATCCATGGACTCGCTGGAAGCGCGGCGGTTATGTTGGCTTTGTTACCGACAATAGATTCTTTTATGGCTGGGCTAGCCTACTTGTTGCTATTTGGTGTCGGCACCATCCTTTCTATGGCCCTAGTAACGATAGCCCTAAGTGTACCTTTTGCCATGAGCGGATCCCACGATAGACTCAACAAGATTGTCTCGGGACTAGCAGGTACAGCCAGCATATTATTTGGAGTGGCTTTAATGTCTGATATTACTCTCGGAACCTCTTTGATACCATTTTGAAGATTACCTGCTAACTCATAAAACCAGTGAATAGTAAATAAGAGGGCTAAATTGGCTAAATCTGATTACAAGTTTATCCATACCCTACGGGTTAGATGGAAGGAATGCGATATACAGGGCATAGCCTTCTATGGAAGTTACTTGGATTACCTGGAGGTTGGAGAGGCCGAATATTTCCGAAACTTGGGCATAAATACCCTGCAAGAGGAGGCCAGAAAGAAATTTGATCTTGCGGCCGTTAAATTAACTGTGGAATTCAAAAGTTCGGCTAGAGTCGATGAACTAATTGACTTACATATGAAAATCGCAAGCATGGGTAGATCTAGTCTGGTGGAGAGTGCAGAAATATACAGATCCGGTACGGATGAACTACTCGTGATATTAGAAAGAATTTCTGTGAACTTCGATAGTTCAAAAGCGAAATCCAGACGCATACCAGACGATATCCGAGAAACGATAGAAAAATTTGAAGCTACTGGCGAAACGCCAAACTAAGGAACTATATTTTAAAACTGAAAGGGGTATAAAGTGACATCGAATCAATATGACAAACCACCAGAAATGGCTATCGATACTGCAAAGAATTACCAGGCCATTATAGAAATGGAAAAAGGGGGTACTATCACTATAGACCTTCTCGCCAAGGAAGCTCCGGTGACTGTGAATAATTTTGTTTTTCTTGCAAAAGATGGTTACTACGACGGAATCACGTTTCACCGGGTAATACCTGGGTTTATGGCTCAATCAGGAGATCCGACCGGAACCGGGTCAGGAGGACCCGGTTACAACTTTGACGACGAATTTCACGATGATGCAAAACATGATTCCGCAGGAATCTTGTCCATGGCTAACGCTGGTGTAAGAAATGGAATGGGAACCAACGGAAGTCAATTCTTCATAACTTTTGCTCCGACTCCTCATCTTAACGGCGCCCACAGCGTATTTGGAAGAGTAAAAGACGGGATGGACGTAGTTTTAGGTATTGCCACTAGGGACCCTGGTTCTGCTACCACACCAGGGGATGCCATGAAGTCAGTAACGATCTTAGAGAACTAATGATAATTTAACTTATATATGAGCTAATTTTTTTTGTCACAGTTTGTTCAATTGGAAAGGAATTTAAATGGAAGTAGTCAGCCTCCGAGACTTAGAAAGAATCGCCAAACAACGAACAGTCAAGGACATGTGGGACTTCATTGATGGTGCAGCATTTGATGAAGTTACTAAGAGGCGTAACGAGCAAAAATTTAAAGAACTTTCTATAAATCCCAGTTTTTTGGTTGATATTGGATCTAGGAGCACAAAAACCACAATATTGGGAGAAGAAATTGATTTCCCTATAATGATTGCGCCCTCGGGAGGACAACGTCAGCATCACCCTGAGGGAGAACTTGCAACAGCACGTGGGGCAGGAATGGCTGGAACACTTTATGCTCTCCCCACGGCTTCCGGCTATAGTATTGAAGAAGTAGCAAATGTGGCTTCAGGACCTCTGTGGTTCCAGTTATACCACTCAGCGGATGATATTACTGAAAATTTGGTAGTACGTGCAAAAAACGCAGGATACAAAGCTATTTGCTTGACTATAGATACCCCAACAGCAGGACCAAAGGAAAAAGATCTACGCAACGATTTTAGGAGAGTCAGTCATCTGCACAACGGTAGTTTCAGAGACAATCCGGAATGGGCAAGTCGAAGAGATATAGGTCCCAGAGATTTTGCAGATTGGGATATAACCGGTTTTAGAGGTCTAACCTGGGAAAGACTGGGATGGCTAAAATCACTAACTGATCTTCCTCTCGTCGTAAAAGGTGTTAGAACTGTAAAAGATGCTGTGATGTGTGCTGAAAACGGAGTAGATGGGATAGTAGTATCCAACCATGGCGGACGACAGATTGATAAAACACTTTCTTCAATTGAAACACTCCAATCCATTGCAGAAGCTGTTGGGAACAGACTGGAAGTATATTTAGATTCTGGGGTACGACGAGGATCTGACGCCTTTATAGCAATTGCACTTGGTGCAAAAGGAGTCTTTGTTGGTCGTCCACTATTCTGGGGACTTTCATATGATGGAGCCAACGGAGTCAAATTAATGTTGGATATTCTGCGATCAGAATTTGACAGAACGATGGCATTTTGCGGATTCACAAAAGTCTCAGATATTAACTCCTCTGCAGTTCACGTGCCGTCAACATGGAACTTTTAAAGGATCGTTTAGATATTTTTTACTCTGAATCTCCATGCGATGGACGCCAACGAAGGTCCGGATAACGCGCCGCTCGGGCCTCATCTAAGCGCGAATTGGGAGTGAAATGAGGGGCTTCATGCAAAAGCTCTGGGTTGGAGTGTGCCTCTTCAGAAATGGTCCTCATAATGTCTATGAATGTATTCAAAGTCTCCAGGGACTCTGTCTCAGTCGGTTCGACCATCAGCGCTTCTTCCACAATCAGGGGAAAATACATAGTTGGTGGATGTACTCCATAGTCGATCAGCCTTTTTGCTACGTCAAGGGCTGAAACACCACAATTATTTTTTAGGTTGCGAGCGGAAAAAACCACTTCATGCATACAAACCCTTTCATAAGGTAGGTCAAAACTGCCTTTCAATTTTTCGAGAATATAATTCGCATTAATCACTGCGTCATCACTGATAGACCTAATCCCTTCCCCACCTAAAGATCTAATATATGTAAAGGCTCTGGCCAAAACACCAAAATTACCTTGAAATGCTCCCATCCGGCCTATCGATTTCTCTGGAGTTGACTGTTTGAATCTGACCTCACCGCCATCCTCCTCTCTACAGACCAACGAGCTTGGTAAATAATCAACCAGCCTGGGCCCTGCTATAACGGGCCCCGCACCCGGTCCCCCTCCACCATGAGGGGTTGAAAATGTTTTATGAAGATTGGAATGAATCACATCAAATCCTAAATCCCCCATTTTTACTCGTCCCAAAAGTGCATTTAAATTAGCACCATCACCATATACGATACCTCCGGCATCTCTAACAATCCGGGTAACGTCAAGAATATTCCTATCAAATAACCCGAGAGTACTTGGTAAAGTAATCATTAACCCTGCCAGGTTTTCACCCACAGACTCCCGCAGGGCATCAAGGTCGGTGTTTCCTTCATTATCAGAAGGCAGTGTTTTCACAGTGAATCCTGCCATCACAGCAGATGCAGGATTCGTACCATGAGCGCTATCGGGTATCAAAACCACTTTTCTTTGATCCTCTCCCCGATCAAGGTGATAGGCCCTAGCCATCAACATACCCGCTAGTTCTCCATCAGCCCCTGCCATAGGCGTCAAACAAGTTCCCGCCATCCCGGTGATCTCTGTTAAATACTCCTGTACCTCCCAAACTACCTGTAGTGCTCCTTGCACAGTGGCGTCATTTTGAAGAGGGTGAATATTGGAAAAGCCCGGCATAGATGCAATCAGATCATTTAACTTAGGGTTGTACTTCATCGTACAAGATCCTAAAGGGTAGAAATTATTATCTATCGAAAAATTGTATTGGCTGATCTGGGTAAAATATCTGACTATTTCCCCCTCACTTACTTCTGGCAGTGGCAAATCATCACGAATCAGATCAGTTGAAGGCAATTCACATTCCGGAACGTCAAGATCAGGTAGTGTCGCCCCAACACGCCCTTCAACACTCCGGTCCATCAGAAGCTTTCGAGACTCTTGTTGTAACTGGGATAAAAGTGGCGAAGTCATTAGGATTCCCCGATTTCTCTGAGTGTTTTTGCCAAATTTTCTATATCTTCACGGGAATTCATCTCAGTGACACATAGGAGTAATGCATTTTCTAAGTAGTTGCTAACGTCCAGACCGCCAATAATTCCTTTCTCCAAGAGAAGTTGATTTATCTCTTCAGGGGGAATTGGGCATCTAACTGTAAACTCTCTGAAAAATACACCATTACCAGATTCAAGAATTGAAAAACCAGGAATATTCTCAATCAAGGAAGCGGCATAATGAGCCTTGTGGTAACAAAGTTCAGCAACCTTCCTCATACCCTGTTTTCCCATACATGCCAGATATACCGTCGTCATCAAGGAAATTAACGCAACAGAGGTACATATGTTGGACGTGGCATGTTCTCTGCGTATGTGTTGTTCCCTAGCTTGGAGGGTTAAAACATATGCCTCCTTTCCGTGCGTATCGAGAGTTTTACCAACAATTCTTCCTGGCATTTGCCGAACAAATTCCTGCCTGCAGGCAAATATGCCCACATATGGACCGCCATAGCTCATAGGAACGCCTATCCCTTGACCTTCAGCAACGACTATATCTGCCCCATACTCCGATGGAGGGTTAAACATTCCTAGTGAAACAGGATCAACTGAAACAACTAAGAGAGCCCCTGCATCATGCGCAATATTAGAAAGCGTCTGCATATCTTCCAGATATCCAAAAAAATTAGGCTGCTGAACGATCAGGCACGCCGTATCTTCCTCTAGGGAAATGTTGTGTGCCTTAACAAGCTCCAGGGCTATTCCAGGGGCCTGAACATATGTATCCAGAACCTCTGTATACAGAGGGGATGTGGAGTCGAGAATAGCCACTTTATTCTTGCGCGTTACTCTGCAAGCCATCAGGGCTGCCTCTGCTAGTGAAGTTGATCCATCGTACATCCCCGCATTCGCCACATCCATGCCAGTCAGCTGACAAATCATAGACTGAAATTCATAGGCCACCTGAAGGGTCCCCTGTGACACCTCCGGTTGGTAAGGAGTGTAAGCAGTCATAAATTCGCCTCTGCTAGCAATGCTAGACACCACCGCAGGAATGTGATGCCAGTAGGATCCTGCCCCAAGAAAGGATGTGTACTCACCAGCAGAAACATTTCTCGCTGAAAGTTCAGATGCGTAAGCTCTGAGGTCTAACTCAGACATAGCTTTTGGTAAATTCAAATCGGGATTACGGACTTCCTCAGGAATGTCCGAAAAAAGACCCTCTACAGAATCCATACCTATAGCATCGAGCATCTTTTTTCGATGCTCTTCTGTATTAGGGGTAAAAGGAGAGGGCATCAGTTACTCTCTGATTCAAGAACATAATCTTCATATTCCGCCAAAGTCATCAGATTCTCTATCTCAGTTGCATCATTGACCTTTACCTTAATCATCCAACCTTTTTCATAAGGACTTTCATTTACCAGATCGGGAGCATCTGCAAGTATGCTATTTACTTCTAACACTTCACCTCCAACCGGAGAAAATAGCTCAGAAAACGCTTTTACGGATTCTATCTCCCCCATCTTGCCAAACTGGTCTACGGAATCTCCAACCACAGGTAAATCGACAAAAACTACGTCTCCAAGGCTATCCGCAGCATGCTGAGATATCCCAACAAGGCCAACTCCATTTTCATCGACAAATACCCACTCATGTTCGCTGGAATATTTAAGCTGGTCCGGAGTCATACATTTTTCTCCCTAATTATGGTCACCATAGTTTTGAGAATAGACTTTCACGATCTCACTCTTTTGTAAAAAGGCAATTCCACTACTGTAGCTTGAGTCATCTTACCTCTAATATCCACACCAAGCCTGGTATCAGGCTCCGATAGGTCCACTGGGATATAGCCCATACCTATATTTTGGTTCAACGTGGGAGACGGGCTTCCACTTGATATCTCACCTATCTTTTCACCATCATGGAAAATAAAACAGCCGTGCCGCGCCACAGATCTTCCCTCAATCGCCAATCCAACAATTTTTCTCTCAATTCCTTTTTCTCTTATTGAAGCAAGGGAATCTCTAGCCACATATTCGGATCGGTTGTTATTTACAAAATAATCTAACCCGGCCTCATAAGGATTTACCGACCGATCCATATCGTTTCCATGCAACAACAACCCCGCCTCCAAACGCAAAACATCGCGAGCACCGAGCCCGCAAGGAATAACGCCAGAATCTTCAAGGGTTTTCCAAATCAAAGGTCCATAATCTGAAGAAGCTATAATCTCAAATCCATCTTCCCCCGTGTACCCAGTACGGGCAATAAAAACTTCTACTCCAAAAACCTCAGTATCCACAGCGCTGAAGGGACGTAGTTTTGTTAGATCAGTACTAGTGTGCTTGGCTAAAATAGCCCCAGACAACGGACCTTGCACCGCTACCATAACTGTACTAGTGGAAATATCGTTTATTTCAACTTCGAGGGAGTCACATATATGGGCGTTCAGCCAATCAATAACAGATTCGCGATTCGATGCATTAGGGATTAACAAATACTGGTCGACTTGCCTGTATACGATGCAGTCGTCTATTATGCCCCCCTTATCGTCACATATAACATTATATTTGGCCCTACCAACGTTGATACTAGACACATCAACACTAAGCACACTGTTTAATAAAAGTTCTGCACCTTGCCCGGAAAGTTCCAACCTTCCCATATGGGAAACGTCGAACATGCCAGATCCTTCACGTACTTCCCTTACTTCGCTGAGAATTCCGGAATATTGAACCGGCATTTCCCAACCGGCAAAATCGATTACCTTTCCACCCGAATCGAGATGGCTTTCAAATAGTGGTGTCCGCTTCAAAGATTTTTCAATACTCATAATGTCTTACACCCAAGATAAATCATCACACTGGTTCTCTACCCTAAGAAACCCCGACAATTAACGTGAAGCTGCTGTGGAATCATCATCAAATTCAGTGTCACTGAAGTCAGTCCAAAGCATATTACACCCGATGAGAACAGCACCTCTTAAATCCACCTTCGTAAAATCAGCGAGAGTAAGGTCTGCTTCCTGAAAATCGGAAAAATTCAATGATGACCCCGTTAGTTTGGCCATCTGAAGACTCGCATTAACAAACGAACAACGTCTTAAACTGGCCTTGGAAAGATCAGCACCATCTAATCTAGCCCCATCGAGCATCGAGCCATCCAGTACAGATTCCTTTAGCTTTATAGTGGCCATAGTAGCTCGCGTAAAAATTGATCCGTTTATGGTGGCACCACTGAGGTCTGATCCAGATAAATCAGCGTCCGACATATTTATTCCCCTCATAAATGACACTGTAAAATCTGCGTTCCGAGCCAGTCCTCCAGACATATCAGCTCCTCTCATATTTACTCCCACCAGAATCGAGCGATCCAAACGTACTCCTCCTGTCATAAATGCCCCACTCATATTTGAACCTGTCAAATCAGTATCACAAAGATTGGCTGCAAACAGTCTAGCCTCCATTAAATGTGCATCGCTAATATCTGACCCGGATAAATCAGATTCTCGAAGATTAGTTTCCCTAAGATTAGCCTCGCTAAGTTTTGAATGAGAGAGATCACATCCACTTAAATTGGCACCACGGAGATTTGTACCCCTAAGATCGCATCCTGAGAAATCTGCCCCACTCATAACAGCCCTATTTAAATTAAGCCCTGTTAAATCCATCCCTGAGAGATTTATCCCTTCTGAGAAGTACTGTAAAACTTGTTTTTCCGTAATTTCTGCCATTTCCCTGAAAAAAACACCCTTGCACTTTTCCTGTAGTCACCTAAACAGCTTCAAAAATAACCTAATTTTAGATCATTCCTCACCATCAAAAGCTAAGATTTTATTCGGTTTTATATCAACAAGAATAAAATCAATATTGCCCAAAATATCTCTCAAATAGATAGGTGCCTCTTCTGAACCTAGATAGTGGTATGCCAAGCGAGAAACGATATCATCAATATCCGTGGGTTCTCTTATGGAAGCAACTCCATTAACTTGAACCCAAGGCTGAGGAATGCTGTCTGCTGCAGAAACGAGAGAGACTCTTTGATCCATCCTTATATTACGAGCCTTTACGGTAGTCTTAGAAGTTGCGACCCATATATGAGAGTTATCTTCATTTAGAAGATGCCACACTGGAGATGTGTGGGGCGATCCATCAGAATTTATGGTTGTTAGAAAGGAGATAATTGGTTCTCCAAGTAGTCGTTTTGCCTGTTCTTTGCTCAAATACCCCATAGTTGCCTCTTTCAAAGTGATCACTGTTTTATACGTAACCGGGAACCAGAACACTTATTTTTATCTACAAACAACATTCGCTCATTTATAAGATGTTGGCGTAGACTCCAATACCATATAACACCTTTTATCATTCATCGAACCTGAGGGAGAAACTTAAATGATCATCGTCAAGAGAACATATACACCTTTACCTGGGGCTTCTGGTCTTGCTGATTTATTGGAGCAAGTCAATCAAGAAACAATGGCAACTGGAATGCCTGAAGTAAAAGTGTTTAGAAAATATCTCGGATATCACGGAGTTATGGTCACCATGCAGAAGTGGCCAACCGTAAAGGAGTATAACGACTCGAGAAGCCAGGTACGTCAAACCCCCGGAATACGTAAAATATTTGAAGGTATCTATCCTCTATTATCTGAAACCCATAAAACGGAAATACTTGAGTCTGTATCGTAAAGGCATCAACACTTACAAAATCAACTTAAATTTCCAAAATTACTTTTCCAGTTTCTCCTGAGATAAATGTTTCATATGCTTCCTGCGCTCTGCCAAGGTCATATTTATGAGTAATCAACTTATCCATTGGAGATTTTCTTTCGACAACAAATTTGGCTACTTCTGCGAGTCCAGCCTGACTAAAAGTCCACGATCCTAAGATAGTGAGTTGCTTATGTATTATTTGGGGACTTACATCAAATGTTGTTGTATTTCCTTCCCCAACAAAGCATACCTTGCCCCAATATTTTGCACTGTCTACTGCCTGTATTCTTACTTCAGGTATACCTGTCGCGTCCAAAGTGGAATCTGCTCCCTCTCCCCCTGTAATCTCCCTTATAGCTTCTTCAACGTTCGTATCTGAAGAGTTGATAACCTCATCAGCCCCAAGTTCTTCCGCAAGTCTCAATCTGTAAGGTGAGATATCAACAGCAATTACTCTCGCTCCCATCTGGGCTGCAAACATTGTCGCAGAAAGTCCCACAGGTCCTTGTCCAAATATTGCGACAGTATCTAATCCAGTAGGTTGTATTCGCTTTACAGCCTGGAAAGCTGTCCCCGTACCACAGGAACAGGCAGCAGCAGCGGCAAAGTCTAGTTCGTCGGGCATCGGGATACAGGTATACGCTGGAACTAACATATATTCCTGATGACCACCATGGGCTGTCGAGCCATAGACCTCATGATGAACCAAGCACATCTGGGTATATCCGATTAAGCACATCGAACACTGAAGACAGCCCGTGTAGTGGTGCATCATAATCCTGTCTCCCACACTAACGTTAGTAACTCCCTCTCCGAGTTCTGAAACTATACCTACAGGCTCATGGCCAGGGACTTTTAAATCACCAAGAGCTTCCTTTTCCGACTTGGGGGCCCGGAAATTTTTCAAGTCGCTACCACAAACTCCGGAGGCTTTCATTTGCAAAACCACTTCTCCCTTACCAGGACTAGGCACATCGGTCTCTGATAAACCTACAATTGAGTCTCCTGTGAAATACAACGCCTTCATATTTGATCCCTCTTCATAATGTGTGGCCATTAAAGGCACCCAGTGATATATCCTTAACTACTATATCTACGATTATCCATAATCACCCGCGGACTTCAAACTCCAGAGAGGTGGCAGACAATATAATAATCTGCTAAAAGTGCATCACAACATGAATTCCAAAATTTTCCCAAAATCTTTTTTTGAACTCGATAATTCAGACCCTTCGGTTTTTCATCCTACTCCTCAATCGAAGGGACCTTGGGATCCTACTACCCTCCATGGCAGGGTCATCTCTGGGCTAGCAGCCTATGAAGTAGAAAGGTTCCATATTCCAGAATCTGACAAGGCAAATCTTCAACTATCCCGATTAACAGTAGACATGTTCAGACCTGCTCCTATGTCTGCTTTGACTGTAAAAAGTGAGGTAGTTAGGTCTGGGAGGCGTATCAAGGTCATAGAGGTGAAAATTGAGGCCGACGTCCCAAATAGAGGTCAAGTGGAGATAGCCCGTTCCAGTGCGGTCCTTCTCAGAAGATCAAAAAATCCTCCCGGAGATATTTGGACTCCTCCTGAGTGGGAAATTAGCCCGCCAAGTGAAACCCTGCCATATCCTTCCGAAAATGATCCCCAATCAAATTCCATATGGCACTCTGTTTCGCCAGATGGAAGCCCCAAAGAAAAAAAATTGGCACTCAAGCGACTCTGGATCCGTGAAACTCATAATTTAGTCTCAGGTGTTATGCCAAGCCAATTAGTGAAAGTGGCTCAAGTAGCAGATTTTGCTAATCCAGGTGCAAATTCAGGAATAAATGGTTTGAATTACATTAACGCAGATGTCTGTTTATACCTTCACCGTGACCCAGTAGGTATGTGGATGGGAACTGACTCTTTCTATCACGGCTCTGACTCAGGCGTTTCCGTAGGAACCATTACACTTTACGACAAAGAGGGGAGGTTTGGGACATCAACCGTATGTGCTTTAGGTCAAGAACGTTAACAGTCAGAAAAGCAGCTATTTCTCCAATTACTTCCCTTTATAAACAGGATCCCGTTTTTCTAGAAAAGCTTGAACCGCCTCCTTCTGATCATAAGTATCGTAAAGGGGTGAACCGTAGTGATCTTCATCCGAAACAGCATCGACCCAGTCACGATATCCAGATCTGAGCAGTTGTTTTGTATTTCTTACAGCTAGCGGAGGATTGGAAGAAATATCTTCAGCAAATTTAAGAGCTTCTGATATCAAACGTTGTGGTTTAACTACGTGACTTACTAACCCATGCGACTTTGCCCATTTGGCGTCATAAATTCTTCCTGTCAGACACATTTCGGCTGCGACAGAATGCCCAGCTATCTCTGACAGGGTGGAGGAGGCCGCTGTATCAGGTACAAGCCCTCGGCGCACAAAAATAGCCGAAAACTTCGCTTCCTCTGAGGCAATCCTAATATCGCAAGCCAAGGCAATGGAAAGCCCAGCTCCTACAGCAGCCCCATTTACAGCCGCTATTACAGGTTGTGGAATACGGCGAATACTGGATGCAAGCTCCTGTATTCTGTTTCCAGTGTGTCCAGAAGAATCCTCTGGCAGCTTTCGATTCTCTGATCCTCGAGCAGCCATACGGGAAAGATCTGCTCCAGAACAGAATCCCCTTCCTTCTCCGGTAATAACAACCACTCTTATCTCTGGAAACATTTCAGGCAACTTTTCCAGAAGAGAATGAAACTCGAGGGTAATTTCACGGTTGAGTGCATTCATAACTTCTCCACGCATAAGAGTTATGACCCCGGTGTAATTGATCTTCTCGAAAGATAAGTTCTCGTATTTCTGCATTTTCTTTACCTGCGTTTAAATTAAAGCGGATTTGATAAGGTCCAATTTACACTGTCAACACAAGTCACGAAAAACCTGGTCTAGAGCTCTTTTTAGATAAGAAATAGCCAAGTCTATTTTATAAGTATTATTTTCTGACATGGGTCTGGCATCTCTTAGCGAAATATCAACTTTGGATATCAACTCGTCCGAACGCTTCAAGTCCTCCATAGTCATACCAAGCATGTATTCTTCAATCTCTGTAAGACGCCAAGGAATTGGTGCAATACCACCCAAAACAACCCCGACACGAGAAATTTTTCCTCCCGATAGTGAAATTGATACTGCTGCGCTAGCAAGAGCGAAGTCCATTGACTGTCTTTCTTTAAACTTTAAGAAGGTGCTAGAAGACAATTCTTCCTCACAAGTTATTTCAATACTGGAAACAAATTCACCCTCTCCCAAAACATTTTCTCTTTGAATATCAGTTCCCGGACCAACAAAAAAATCATCCATTTTCATAGTAGCGCACCCAGCAGGACCAAATATTTTTACTTTGGCGTCTAAAGCTGTAAGAGCTACCGCGATATCTGAAGGATGGACAATCCAGCACTTATCACCTCCAATAATGGCGTGATATTTATCCAATCCCCCCACCGCAAAGCACTTTTCTCCTCCCTTTTTCAAACAATCAAATAGGGGACTCCTGTAATACCAGCACCGGGGTCTTTGGCACAGATTCCCACCGAGAGTTCCA
>VEXB01000018.1 GCA_009391195.1 SAR202 cluster bacterium AC-647-P02_OGT_505m | reverse complement strand
AGGTTTGGCAGAAGCCCATCAAAGATTCGGGAATCTACCCTGGTCGGAAGTAGTCGCACCAGCAGCCAATATAGCGCGCAATGGATTTTCTCCTGAATGGTTCACTCTCTACAAGCTAGGTGGACTCTCCCAAATGTTACTTCGCTACACTGAATTAAGGGAAACGTTTATGCCCGACAACCAACTGCCCTACGGTGGAATTGAGGCTCCCTACATTTTAAAACAACCAAACTTGGCAAATACCTTGGACTCAATAGCAAGAGATGGTGCAAACTCTCTATATCGAGGTGAATTAACCGAGAACATCACCAGAGATATTCAATCTAATGGTGGAATTTTGACAATGCAAGACTTCGATCAATACAAGCCCTTTTATTGGAAAGACGGGCTTGAATTTAAATATCGAGGAAAGACGATCCGTGTACCAAATTACGCCTGTGCAGGTATAACCAGCGCAATGACATTAAAACTACTCAACAAATTCGATTTATCTTCCATGCAACATAACAGTATCGAAGCGTTACACCTCTACATTAGCGCAGCTCGAATGGCCTATGCTGATCGATTTGAATATATCGCTGACCCAGAATTTGCTGACGTCCCATGGCAAGGGCTCATTTCTGATACCTACACCGACAGACGAAGTAACGAAATAGGCGTCAACTGCCCCTCACAGTTTAACCCAGGAAACCCATGGATTGAGGAAGGCCGAGATCCCAAATTCGTACTGGAGAGTAGTAAACCACGACCGGACAGCGGTACAACCCACCTCACTGTTGTGGACGGCGAAGGAAATGCCGTCTCCATAACAAACACTATAATGTCCGGATTTGGATCAGGAATTATTCCAAAAGGAACCGGAATAGTGATGAATAACGGAATGATGTGGTACGACCCAATTCCAGGAAGAGTAAACTCAATTGCTCCAGGAAAGTACCCTCTAAACAATATGACACCTGCCTTGGTTCTTGGAAAAGACGGAGTAGAGATCGCTGTAGGAGCATCCGGAGGCAGAAGAATTACTAATTGTGTCACCTCGCTACTATCAAAAATGATAGATTTCGAATTGAATCCACAAGAAGCTATAGATGCTCCAAGAGTTGACTGTAGCTCTACAACAACTGACGTACCGATCGAATTAGACGCAGACGTGATTGAAGGCTTAATCGCAAAAGGTCACAACATACGCGTATTAGGAGAGGGATTCACTCAGACTGGGTTTGCTAAATTCGCCAGTCCAACAGCTATTACCAGAAACAATGGTACGTTTTATGGTGGGGTAGATACATTTCACTCAGCGTATGCAGCAGGACTTTGATTGCTGAGTACTGACTTAAACTATCCTTAACCTGTAATAGTTTTTACGTCTGTGACATCAGCCAATAACTTTTTGGCCTTGTCGAGCTTATCAGGATGATCAAACCTCGCGTGAAGCTGAAGAGGGCCAACGGCTTTCATTGTTTCGATTGTATCCATGTCGACTATTATTCCTGCTACCTCTTCTTCGTCACATTCATATTTCACATATTCAATTGGTTCCATTCCGCGGGTGAATATGAAACACTGCATCTCCGTCTGAAGAGCAGACATCTGAACATCTGGTCTGTCACCCCTTACAATGACAGCCTTTTTGTTTCTGGTAGAAAATATGTATTCTCCTGGGTCCATGCCAAAGCCACCCACCATAAAATTCTCAACTAGTCGGGCAGAATACTCGGCTCCAGTAAAAAATCTTCCTCCCAAAAGTTCTGATATTTGACCAACCGTCAAGCTGAGAAGCGTTCTATCTTCTGGTATCAGCCCAAGCACTTGCACATCGGAATCTTGGAAGGAAGGTATTATTTTATCTACTGCTTCGGTTCTTCCGTAAGCAGTTAAACAATTTATCAAAATCCCTAGTATATTGCCCTTAAATTTTTGAGCATAAGGCAGGCTCGAATCTTTGTCTCTAAAATCCGACACTAAAAGCACCTTGGCTTTCGTCTCATCAACTATTTCAACATGATCTGAGACTGACATATCACCCGAGGAATCAACCACTACCAAGGATCCGCTGGAAGACTCTGCTTTAACTGCATTCACGACATCTGAGACACTTGCGTCATCAAGCATAGAAAGCCGAATATTTCCCTGACCGGAAACAGTTTCTAAGTCAGCGCTCGTAGGATCCTGACCCCCAATTCTTAGAAGACTAACTGACGTTTGTTCGTCAGATGCTATGCAAGCCAATGCCATGGAGACCATCGTCTTACCGGCTTTGCGGTTCTGTGATGTTACATAAACGACGCCCATGCCCACTCTTTTTGCCTAACCTACAAATGAACTTATTACTGAGGGTCCAGAGGACTCGAAAATCTAGGTGCGTACCCCTCGACGCCTGCGGCGTAGTCTCCTTAGGCTTCTTTGCTTATCAAGCCTTTCTTGCTCTCCTTTGGAACGAAAAAACCGCCTATTGCGCAGCTCTCTCAGAATTCCAGACCTCTGCATAGTTGTCTGGAATCGTTTAAGCAAAGCTTCTGGATCTTCACCATCACGCTGGGTTACAAATGCCAACCTTAATCTCCCTATCGATTCCACATTCTACGTACCACTCATGGAAGTTATTCCCACGAAGGAACTAAATCAAGTAACTGAGAGGCGTCGAAACCCCTCGCCAAGGTGCGTAATTATAGCATAGTGCCACCTTTGACTAAACGGCTCATTTAGTTGCGACTATGGTGTCTGAGGCTCTAATATTTCCCTGTTGTTAACAAGGAACACAGACAAGAAGGAGTTGGAATGGCCGGTCCTCTGAATGAATTTACCCAGGTGACCAAGTTTCATCCAGAAACGTTTGGTGATCCCGGAATGAGAACGTTCCGCATCAATGCCGAAAGTGCAAGTAGCGCCGCAAATGTATGGTTGGAAAAAGAGCAACTAGCAGAATTATGTTTAGCAATGACTCAAATGGACCGCGAAAACAATCCAACTCCAGGCGACACTGATGTTTCTCCTTCCGATCTTGAAGCTGAGCCCCTGACCAATCTGGATTTCAAAGCAAATCGACTTGCATTTGGTCACAACCCTGACTCCGGAATGTTCGTCGTCGACGCATACGACCCCCAGCTAGAAGATGGAGATGATGAGCCAACCGTACGGATATGGGTAACAAGAGACCAGATACGACAGTTCTCCCGAGATGGACTAGCAATAGTGTCCGCCGGTAGAGCCATTTGTGATCTATGTGGAAGACCAAAAAACCTAGAGGGACACTACTGTGAGCGAACCAACGGACACAGTAAAGAGGGAGCCGAGAATCTCTAAACACGCCGATGAAATCCAACTAACGCTCGTCAAGTTCTCATTTTGACTTCAGGTAAACAGGAAGACCCCCGCAATCAATTTCCTTCACCTGATGCAGAAATTCTTCACCTTGAAGCTGCCGAGGCAAACTCATTCCTAGAGACTGGTGAATTCCTTGGCGGACACACGATGCCCTGGGGTTCCAACTACACGTTTCTCGTTTGGCTATCCGCTGATAGCCCAGATAAATGTATACAAGCAATTTACAAGCCTCGGGACGGGGAAAAACCGTTGAATGACTTCCCACACGGAACGTTATATAAAAGAGAATTTGCAACGTACTTACTCAGTAAAGAATTAGGATGGCCTAACGTACCTCTAACCACTATAAGGGAAGGGCCCTACGGAGTGGGATCAATGCAACTATATGTGGATTGTGACCCAAGAATCACTTATTTTGAACTTCGCGAGACAATGTCGGAGGAACTTGAAAAACTGGCAGTATTTGATCTCCTTACAAATAATGCTGATAGAAAAGCGGGGCACTGCTTAATAGACAACCACGAAACCATTTGGTCAATTGATCACGGTCTGACTTTCCATTCCATATTCAAACTTCGAACGGTTATGCTCGAGTACTGTGGCAAAGGAATTTCAAGTTCGCTTATTAGTGATCTAAAGGTATTGGCGGATCGCATGGAATCATCCAGTGAGATCAGGTCAGATTTGGAATCTCAGACCTCCATCAAGGAGGTTGACTCCCTTAAAACAAGGCTAGACGTTATGATATCCGACCCTGTCATTCCGATGCTCGACCCTTATCGAGATGTACCCTGGCCTTTCATTTAGGAGATCATAGCGGCAATACGATAAGCATTATGATGTTTCACACTAGCGATCTTTGTATTGCCTCAAAATATAACCTAGCAATAAGATGTATAGGCTTATTTGTAAGAAGAAATATTTACTACATGAATAGGGAGGGTTGGCCGAGCGGACGAAGGCACCAGTCTTGAAAACTGGCATACCCTAATCGGGTATCGTGGGTTCGAATCCCACACCCTCCGCCAGATCAGAAAAGCAATCGATACTTACAGGATAAATACATGAAACTACATGAATTCCAATCTAAAGAAATCCTTTCAGAGTACGGAATCCCTGTTCCTCTAGGTAAAGTTGCAAGAACCCCCAGCCAGGCTGCTACGGCCGCCTTTGACCTTGGTGGAACCGTTGTTGTTAAGGCCCAAGTCCATGCTGGAGGCAGGGGAAATGCTGGAGGTATAAAAGTAGTAAAAACTCCGGGTGCCGCCGAAGAAGCTGCTGCTGCAATGCTTGGAAGCAACCTCATAACCTTCCAGACTGGACCAGAAGGTGTACCTATCGAAAACGTCCTGATAGAAGAAGGTATTGAGATTGCGGAAGAACTCTACCTGGGTATGGTTATAGACGGATCAACGAAAGGTGTAGTTGTAATAGCAAGTAAATCTGGAGGAGTAAACATAGAGGAAGTGGCTGAAAATTCTCCAGAAAAAATTCTTCAAATCCCAATCGATCCGGTGTTAGGACTCCAAGGATTTCAAGGAAGACAAATTGCGTATGGGCTTGGACTGTCTCAAAGTCAGGTTAGGTCTGCCTCCATTCTTCTGGAAAATCTCTACAGACTATTCATAGCTACTGATGCATCTCTGTTAGAAATTAACCCGTTAGTAGTAACCACCGATGGGACACTAGTAGCAGCTGACGCCAAAATAAATATTGACGATGATGCTGTATATAGGCATAAAAATATCCAAGAAATGGCCGACCCTTCGCAAGAAGATCCACTTGAAGTGCAGGCCAGAGAATCAGATATAAATTACGTCAAGTTGGATGGAAATATTGGATGTATTGTAAATGGAGCAGGTCTAGCTATGGCAACAATGGACGTAGCGAGCGCAGCAGGAGCAGCGCCCGCTAATTTCTTGGATATCGGTGGTGGAGCAGACGAAGAGAAAGTAGCAAAAGCTCTCACTCTCGTACTTTCTGATCTTAATGTTAAAGCTGTTTTGGTGAATTTATTTGGGGGCATATTACGATGCGACATAGCTGCAAGAGGTTTTGTAATGGCGGTCGAGAGAAATCGTGAACTTGAACGCCCGATGGTTGTCCGAATGTTAGGAACCAATTCAGAAGAAGGGAGGAAGATACTAACCTCTTCCAATCTGAAAGTCACCATCGTTGAAACTCTAGATGAGGCTGCCAAAGCAATTTCTAAATTATCGTAATATTTGAGATGGACCTCATGATCAAGTATGTTCTTAAAAGCCATACAGTTCAGGAGAACTAAATGAGTATACTCGTTAACAAAAATACCCGACTACTGGTTCAAGGAATAACTGGTAAAGAAGGAAGCTACCACGCAGAAAGATCCGCGGAATACGGTGCGAATCTTGTAGCAGGTGTCACCCCTGGTAAGGGAGGACAACAATTTATGGATTCTGTACCAGTATTCGATACGGTCCAAGACGCCGTGGGAAAAACAGGGGCAGACGCTTCCTTGATATTTGTACCTCCTGCTTTTGCCGCAGATGCAATTGTAGAAGCGGTCGATGCCGGAATTAAGGTAGTAGCTTGTATCACCGAAGGGATTCCAGTTCAGGACACTATAAAGGTTGTCAGATATATACGAGATAAAGATGTCACTCTAGTGGGCCCCAATTGTCCGGGCATTATTTCTCCAGGGGAAAACTTCAAAATGGGAATTATGCCCGGACACATCCACATGAGTGGAACAACTGGGGTGGTGTCTCGTAGTGGAACACTGACATATGAAGCTGTAAGCCAGTTAACGGCTCTAAATATTGGCCAATCAACCTGCGTAGGAATCGGAGGTGATCCTGTTTCGGGTGTGACATTCATAGATATATTACAAAGGTTCCAAAGCGACCCGAAAACAGATAGCGTGGTTATGATAGGAGAAATCGGAGGCACGAAGGAACAAGAGGCAGCAGAGTACATAAAGAGTGATTTCACAAAACCTATCGTCTCACTAATAGTTGGGCAAAGTGCTCCTCCTGGTAAAAGAATGGGACACGCAGGAGCCATTATTACTGGTTCCGCAGGGAAAGCGGAAGAAAAAATTAAAGCACTTTCGTCAGCTGGAGTTGCTATTGTCCCTCGACCTGGAGCTATCGGAACTACTCTTCAACAGGCAATCGATTAATCTAGTCAGACAAAGTATTGAGATATTTTTCAGCAGCGATCAAGATTTGGGCCACAGGTGCCTGCGCCGGAGCTTTAACGGCCTTATTATTTCTAATAGCTCACTTTTTTTTAGCAACCGACAAATTAATCACTGGCCCAGAGCTCATTCTAGCTTCATCTTCGCCCGGACTCTCTAGCCTCGCAATCACCTACATAAGCGCCAGAATATTTACAATTACAGATGAACCTGTTTCATTCAACTTGGGAATATTTTTTCGGCTTTTGGTGGTTTGTTATTTAACCTTCTTGATCCCTCTTCTTGGTGTTGTGCAGGGAAGCTCCCAATCTGCTTATTTCCTTCAGTTGTTAGGCTTTGGCCTTTTGGGTGGCATATTTTGGAGTACCCCATTCGCGGCCATTAGATTCCTTATAGAATTTATAAACCGCACTAGCGACTAAAATCGTTCTAATATTCCGGTCACATTCTTGAATTTTCACCGAAATATTCGACTTTATAATTTATTAATAAACAGGCAAGCATGCATTTCTAAAAAATAGAACATATATTAGAACATATGTATTTACTCAGGTATATTTTCATGCTATAATACTGTGAACATATTTAGAACACTTCGCTTATTTCGCCACAAATCAATCGAAAATAAATGCCAATCTGATCTAAAACAAAATATCCATATGTTCTACTAGGAGCACCCATCGTGAATAAAGATGAAAAATCAAAAGCTCTTGACCTAGCACTCAGTCAGATAGACAAGCATTTCGGCAAAGGTGCTGTCATGAAGCTAGGGGATGCGCAGGACGTTAAAGTAGATTCAATCTCTACAGGATCTCCTTCTCTAGATAGCGCACTGGGAGTCGGTGGCATTCCGCGTGGTCGTGTCACTGAGATATATGGAGCTGAATCTTCTGGTAAATCTACCCTTACATACCATGTCATGGCATCTGCGCAAAGATACGGGGGAACAGCCGCTTATATAGATGCCGAACACGCTCTTGATCCCAGTTATGCTGGCAAATGTGGTGTCGACATAGAAAACCTTTTGGTTTCACAGCCGGACACAGCAGAACAAGCATTAGAAATTTGTGAGTATCTAGTTCGCAGTAGCGCTGTAGACATTGTGGTTATCGATAGTGTTGCAGCAATGGTTCCAAAAGCGGAACTTGAAGGCGATATGGGCGATACCCACGTCGGCCTACAGGCTCGACTCATGTCTCAGGCTCTTAGAAAGTTAACAGCCTCAATAAGTAAGTCTAATACAGCCGTAGTATTCATTAATCAGATCAGAGAGAAAGTGGGGGTGTTCTGGGGGAGCCCAGAAACAACACCTGGCGGTAGAGCATTAAAATTCTATAGTTCTGTCCGTATTGATCTTCGCCGAATAGAATCCCTTAAACAAGGAACCGAAATCCTAGGAAATCGTGTTAGAGCACGTGTTGTAAAAAATAAGGTGGCGGCACCATTCAAAACCGCCGAGTTCGACATCATGTTTAACGAAGGAATTAGCCGAGAAGGTGATTTACTAGACCTAGCAGTAGAAAATTCCATCGTTAAGAAAAGTGGAGCATTTTATTCATTTGGAGAAATTCAAATTGGCAGAGGCAGAGAAAATGCCAAAACATTTATGAAAGAAAATCCTGTCCTAACGGACGAGATAGATGAACTGGTTAGGTCTATATTAAATCCTGAAGATCTTGACGATGTGATCGTACCTACCGATTTATCAGAGAGTTTAGATTAAGGATCCTAATCTGATCGTATGAACAAACCAACCAATAACAATAATGCTCGATCAAAACCTCGCTGAGGCAAGTACCACAGCTCGTAGATTCATTGCTTATAGACTAAGAAGTGAACGAGAGGTCACGAGAAGACTTTCAAAGAAATTTGAAGCTGCAACAATAGAAGCCACAATTGCTCAAATGTATCGAGAAAACCTCTTAGACGATATGCGTTTTGCACAGTCATTTACCGACAGCAGGGCAAGTTCACGCCCTAAAAGTGCAGTCAAGATACGCCAGGAACTCCAGTCCAAGGGAGTATCTAGAGAAATTGCTGACGCCGTTACCGCCGATTTAAGCGATTATGAGTCAGCTTTGGCTGCTGCACGAAAAAAAACACGAAGTATTTCTAGAAATACAGAGAGTGTTTTTACTAAAAAATTATCTAATCATTTAGCTCAACGAGGATTCAATTACGATATATCAAACAAGATAGTAGACCTACTCTGTCGAGAAATTTATTCCCCAGGTGAACGTTAATTTAAATAATCCCTTTATAATTGTAGTGTCGTCAGAAGAATCAGACACAAAGACATTGTTCAGGAGGGACCACGATTGAGCGTAGAAATTGTTGTCTACGTACTGCTAATAGTAGCTTTTCTCATCTTGTCCGCATTCTTCTCTAGCTCAGAAGCTGCATTTCTTTCTTTTCAAAGAAGCCGTCTCTCCCATTTAGTGAACACCAACGTTCCGGGCGCCAAAAGAGTCTCACAAATGATCGACAACATGGAGAGACTGCTTTCCACAATATTGCTCGGCAATAACTTGGTAAATGTCGCTTTCAGTGCGATTATCACCATCGTCTCAGTAAAACTTGTAGATTTCTTTCTTTTCAAAGGAGCCGGCGATGGGCCACTGGGTGTTGTATTTGCCACATTGCTTGGCACTGTACTTTTACTGATTTTTGGAGAGATCATTCCAAAAAGTGTGGCCGTCAAAAAAGCCGAAAAAATCTCTTTACTTTACGCTCGTCCTCTAAAGATCCTTGAAGTGACTCTATTTCCAGCCATTTTGTTTTTACAATGGCTATCCAATATGACGCAGAATTTAATCGGTCGAGATGATTCTGAGGAGACAGTAACAGAGGGAGAGATACTCTCCATGATTGATATGGGTGAGGCTGAAGGGACGGTGGAACCTGCAGAAGCAGAAATGCTTGAAAATGTCTTTAGGTTTGGGGACCAGCAAGTAAGGGAGGTAATGACTCCGAGACCCGAAATAATTAGCATCGAACGAGGAATTACCCTTCAGGAGTTCTTACAAATATACGCGGAGAACACCCACACAAGATTTCCTGTTCACAAGGAATCAAGAGATGACATAGTTGGAATAATATCGGCGAAGGATATTCTCAGGGCTCTCGCGACCCGCGGTGTTCAAGAAAACGAGTCTGTTACGGATATTGTGCGGGACGTTTACTTTGTACCGGAAACAAAGCCCGTATCAGAGTTGTTTGAAGAACTTCGACGAGCAGGCCACCAAATGGCAATCTGTTTAGACGAATACGGAGGTATAGCCGGACTCGTAACTATCAAAAGGCTAACTGAAGTTATTGTCGGCAAAGTTGGAGAAGAAGGAGAGTCTCCGGAAGAAGAATACTCCAATATTCGTCCCAATCTTTATCAGATAGAAGGGGGTATGGACATAGGGGAAGCGAACGAAGAGATGGACTTGAACTTACCAGAAGGAGAGTATGAAACCATCGCTGGATTTATCCTCTCACAACTTGGTGAAATCCCGTCAGTCGGGGACCAATTTGAATATAATAACCTCCTATTTAGAATCCAAGAAATGGATAGATTCCGAATTGAATCAATATTGATCAGAAAAAAAATACAACCAAACCCTCCTGTTACATCTCAGGGCTCCGGGTCTGACAGGCAGACAATTAACAACTCTAAGGAGAACCTAAATGTCGGTGAAAGTGACTCTACTCCGGCACGGGGAGACAAAAGCCAATAGAGAAAATATAGTACTCGGAACAAGCAACGTTGGTTTAACTTCCGTCGGTAAATCCCAAGCATATGCTTCCGCACTACGAATATCTAAACTATCCCCAGATGCTGTTTATACAAGTCCGTACAATCGAGCAATAGAAACCGCTCAATACATCTCAAAACTCACTGGTTTAGAACCAAAACCAAAACCTGAACTTCAGGAAATGGATTCAGGTGAGATGGAGGGAACCGATGCAACTCGAATGACGGAACTATTTCCTGAATACATGGCTAGGTGGAAGAGAGATGCCAGCACCACCCGACCTCCAGGTGGCGAGACATTGGGAGAGGTACATTCAAGAGCTTGGAAATCGACTCTTGAGATATCAAATGAACACGATGGGGAACATGTCGTAATAGTCACACACATGTTTCCGATCCAAGGAATATTATGTAATGCCCTTGGACTCCACTCAAACCAATACAATAAAATCTCCATAGACTTGGGGTCTCTATCTTCTATTTACATATCAAGTGCAGATACCTCGGTTCAATATATGAATAGTACGCAACATTTGGAAAATATCTGACAGCATTGAAGTAAATGATATGACTGATACGACCCGATTCGAAAAGTCCATTATTAAGGCTGTGGATAAAGCCGGATTATCAGGGTCTCATATTACTGTGGCGATCTCCGGTGGCCCTGATTCTACTGCCATGTTGCTAGCTCTAAGTAGAAGCAAATCAGAGACGGGCATTTCTATAAATGGGGCTCACCTAGATCATGGTATACGTGGAGAAGAATCGAAGTCAGATGCCGAGTATGTCAGAAATCTATGCAAATCAATTGATGTAGATTGTTTTTTCGGAGCCGTAGATGTCCCTTCACTATCGAAGGCACTTGGTGTTTCCCTCGAAGATGCAGCGAGGAGAGCGAGAAATCGCTTTTTACTAGAAGCATGTGCAGCACAAAACAGTGATGCAGTAGCATTGGGGCATACCGCCAATGATCAATCCGAAACCATCCTGATGCATCTTATTAGGGGATCGGGACTTGACGGCCTAACAGGAATGAAATTACTTTCAACCAGAGTGATAGAAAAGGATCCTCCACTGAGAGTTTTTCGCCCATTATTGGAAATGACCCGAACCGAAATCGAAAAATACTGTTCAGCAGTTGGTGAAACTCCTCAAATAGACTCCACCAACTTCAGTGATGACTATACTCGCAACTCAGTAAGACATAATTTACTACCGGCACTAGAAAATTTTAATCCCCGAATAACCGAAGCTCTAAACAGGCTTGCACTTTCGGCTGGAAGAGATATCGAATTTATAGAAGAAGCTTCGTATGGTGCATGGACAGCCGCAGTAGATGTTGAAAAAGGGATTATTACAATTGATTTAGGAAAGTTGGCCAATTTACCTGAGTCACTTTCCTATCGAATCATACGAAAAGCTATAGGGATCATTAAGGGGAATTTGAACGGGATAACACTCGATCATATTGATGCAGTTATAAGTCTCTCAAAAGGATCCAGCGGAAATAGTGTCAATCTTCCTGACGGAGTTACAGCAACAAAAGGATATGGTGAGCTTCTAATTTCGGAGACTGCATACAATACTATCCCCCTCCCCATCTTAGACGGTGAATACAAAATTTCAATTCCTGGAGCTTTATTCATACCTGGGTGGAAGATAACCACAATCAGAACAGAAACCCCTTTGAAATATCCTCAAAAAGAGGAAACTAATGGAGGCAGAGCCTGGTTAAGGCTTACAGAACAACATACTGGGAATTTTTTAGTGGTCAGGAGCAGGAAACCCGGAGATAAATTTCATCCCAAAGGTCTGCCGGGAGAAAAAAAACTGCAAGATTTTATGGTAGACGCTCACATCCCTAGACTGTGGCGAGACAGAATACCAGTCGTAGAATCAACATCTGGCATAGCATGGGTGGTTGGGTGGCGAACCGCAGACTGGGCATCTCCAATAGCAGGACAACCATCAGTTGAGGTATGTTTCTCTCGCACGGATACGAATTAATCCTTAACGCAACAGAGCATCCATCCTGTGCAACATGTCACCAATTAGTGTGAGAGCCATCCCGACGACGAAAATGGGGAGCCTCCCAGAATTCAAATGTCTGCTTTAAAGCAAGTTCTTCATTAAATTCAACTCCGAGCCCTGGACCGTCTGGAACTCTATGCCAAACTCCTTCAAGCCTAGGTTGTTGAGGAAATAAATCAGGGCTGAAGTGAAAACCTGGCTCCGGGGAGCGTTCTTCTAACCAGGCGAAGTTAGGAGCTGCTGCCCCCAGATGAATGCAGGCCGCTGTACTAACAGGCCCCAAAGGGTTGTGGGGCATAAGATCTATATAGTGCGCTTCACACCACCCCGCAACTTTCATCGCTTCAGTAAATCCTCCTATGTTGCAGATATCAACCCTTGCAAACTGAGTTAATCCTCTTTCAATATAAGGCATATATTGCCATTTACTGGCCATCTCTTCACCTATAGCAAATGGGATATCAGTCATACTTCTGAGTGATTCATATGCCTCTGGAGATTCATCTCTAATAGGCTCCTCGATAAAATCAAGAGTGCCCCTGGGCATCGAGTTACAGAAACTAGCTGCCTCAGCCACTGATAATCTATGGTGGTAGTCAATCCCCAGAACCGGTTCTCTACCGACACCTTCCCTCAATTTCACAAGCCAATCAGATGTCAACGCAATCGACTCACGGGGTTCAAAAAGCATTGGATCTTCTTCTTTGGGATGCCCAATACCAGTTCTAATCACTTTCCAACCATCTGAAATCAAGCTTTGCACATTTTCTACTATTCCATCTCCAGGTGGGACTGAAGATGTTACAAAACATGGAATAAAATCGCGGTTTTTACCCCCTAATAATTGGTACACAGGCACACCAAGGCGGCGAGCGTTGAGATCATGCAGAGCGATGTCGATCGCTGAGATTGCTGCACTTATAACACGGCCACCTTCAAAGTACTGTCCTCTGTACATTTCCTGCCACAGAGCACTAATTTTTCGAGAATCCCGTCCTATCAGCCATTCCCGAAAATGCTTTACCATTCCTTCGACTGCGAGTTCACGGCCAGACAATCCAGCCTCTCCCCATCCATAAGCCCCATCGTCAGCCTCCACCTTGAGAACAAATAAATTTCTTCTGCCTTCCCAAACTATATAAACCTTGATGTCTGTTATTTTCACTACATTTCCTCTCTCGAAAATTTAGTCGCTTTTCCTAAAGCTTATATCAGTTCCGACCAGATGGATTTCATATCCCATTTCGTTAACGAGAGGAGACTAGCTCGTCCACCTCGAGCAAAAATGGAGACTCCTTGACTTGCTTCATTATCGGGATATACACGGAGCGTCAGACACTGTTTTCCGTTAGCAAATACTTCGACTATGCTTCGATCAATATATATTTGAAGATTAAGTGGCTCATCTGGTCCAAGAAATAGAGGGCCTGTCTCAGGGGGGCTGGCCAATACATCTTTCCTCTTAGATGACTCAGAAGCATCTATTTGTAGAGTATCCGTTTTAGACCAGCGATTTGTTGTACGCATAAACGAGATACGGGTCCTCTCTTGTTTATCAGGAGACTGAAGAACGTAAAGCCCGCATTCACTCGCCTCACCGGGATCCAACTTGATATTTATCTCAATCTGGTTGCCAGACACCCCTTTCAAATCAACGATCTCATTGGCAGAGATATCCTTATTCGAAATATCAATCTGCTTAGATCTCAAAGAGTTTATCTCTTCCACTGGTTCTATTGATAAAGCACCCTCAGAAGACAGAGATAGCACTCTTGGGAGTGACATAATATCCGACCATCCTCTGTATTCAATACTCTCTTTTACGTTGTATATCGAAACAATCCGTCCTGACTTGTCAATAGTTGCAGAAGGAGCGTGGAGTCGCCCTACTGTAAGGGGACCGTAATTCATTCTTCCATGTATTTCCGGATGAAACTTATGGGTTGCTTCATCATATTCGCCTATAAAGTACTGACTAGCGCGCTTGTGGCTAAAAAACAGGAATAAGTGCTTTCCTGAACCAATTGGCAAGAAATTTGGAACAGCACCATCTTCACCAGGTTCTGTCAGAAATCCACTTTCCAGCATGCTCCCAAGATATTCCCAAGTGGATAGATCTTTTGAGCGAAAAATATGATCAACTGCTTCACAGTCAACACTGCGCTCGCCATTGCGATAGGTTCCTGATAGTGAATAATAATATTCCCCTTCTTTCCAAATACACGGGTCGAAAACCCTGTAGGGATATCCAGTACTATCAACCGGAACGATAGGTATCACTGGGTTATGGGGATTTTTAATCCATGTAACAAGCAAAGGATCCGTTGAAGTGGCTATTGCATTTCCGGACTCAGTGCCATGATAAATAGCGATAACTCGGTTATCTTCCACCAAGGATTGGCCGCTAAAGCAGTCCTTTTCTGTTTCAGGGTATAAGGCGATTGGCATATCATTCCAACTAACCATGTCGGAACTCATAGCATGTCCCCAATGCACTACATCATTATGTCCACCGGGCCTATACTGGTAAAAGAGGTGGTAGTAGCCGTTCCAGTGACAAAGTCCATTCGGATCATTCATAACATTTTGTGGTGGGGAGAAATGAAATGCAGGACGATAGGGATCACTCGCCAGGGTATTCCGAGCTTCAGTAAAATAAACTACCTGGGGATCCTTATCCAAGTCATTTAATCCAATCAATTTGGAGTGAGAATAATCACTTTTCGGGGGTAAGGAATTTAGTTTATTATCCAATATAGACTCCATCAATTTAAGGAACTTTTGAGCGACTCATTGATGCCTAACTAGCTACCACTCCATACTGTCAGACAAAACATCCAACTTGCCTCAATTAAATTCCAGAATAAGTCCTCAAAACAAAAGAGTTAGTCATCTCTATCAGATCACTCTTTCAAGTCTGGGGTTATCTACTCTCCCTGGTAACCTTCCACGTTTGGACACAGGATTATCACCTATTTCTCTTATGTCTGCTGTGAAGTCAATGGGAGATGCATTTGTTATATAGCTTCCTACCATGAAACCATTTACTGGAACCTGTTCCTCGACGAACTGCCTGATTCGAGTCGGATTAAAGCCCCCGCTAACATATATCTCGACATGTCTAAAATTAGATTGATCTAAACGTGTCCGAACCTCATTCACCATCATAGGTGTAACTCCTCCCCGCTCTTTCGGAGTGTCGAGTCTGACCCCACGGAGTTTCTCTCGAAGAGCCTGTGCAACCCCTAAAGATTCTTCAACCTCGTCTCTAAAAGTGTCCACTAATGCAATACGCTGCACTGCCATATCCAGGTGATGATCAAATGCCTGTGCCGCAGAAACAGTATCTCCGAAAATCAAGGGCAACGTATGGGGCATATTCCCAAAAGCGTTTCTTCCAGCCTGCTTCGAACCTAATCGAGACGATGCAGAAGAACAACCCCCAATTACTGATGAATAATCCATGATATGTGCCACATGAGGATGTATATGGCGAGCGCCATAAGCTATGACAGTTGTGTCATCTGCGGCCTCCACACATTCATTCGCGGCAGTGGCCCATCCTGTGGAAGAAGCCAAAATTCCACAAATGCTAGTTTCGTAGAGCCCGAAGGAAGCATATCGTGATATCACTCTTAGTATCGTGTCACCAGCCTCAAATCTATCACCTTCTGGGACTGTCCAAACTTGGACATCATCGCCAAGATTGTTGACATTTGCTATGGCTGAGTCGTCAATTTTTGGCAAAACACTTGCTAAGAGTGACTTTACCTCCTCTATCCCACACACCACACCACCTCTAGAAGCATAAAATTCCATCAAAACCTTGGGGTTTTTTGACTCAAGACGGAGAATCTCTTTCGTCCAGTGAAGGTATTCATCTGCCGGGTCACCTCTTATAACAGAGGGACGTATTTCGAACTGTGGAGAAGTCATTTGGCCACCCTATGATATTGAATTTATGAACAAACTTTAGTTTCTTACAAGCCTAGCTTGAGCGTATCACAGTAGCACCAAGAATCTTTTCCATATGATCAAGAGCTGTCTCATGGGCATTCATATCAAAAGAGGCTACAGCGTTGGCGAGGACTTTAACTTTATAATCTCTGTTTCTTGCATCAGCGGCCGTATGCATAACACAAATATCAGTACATACTCCACAAATTGTAATCAGATCCGGGGAAATGTCAGTAAGTTTTTGGTCAAGATCAGTTTCAAAAAAACCGCTATACCTCCTCTTGGGTATTAGTTCCCCCTCGTATGAGCGCAATTCGGGAATGAGAAATGATTCTTCCGTTCCCTTGAGACAGTGAACAGGAAACATTTCGAACTCCAAATCGTTGGGTTCATGGCTGTCACAAATAAATATTACCGAATCGCCACGAGACTGATGGTCTTCAATAAGGGAACATATATTTGGGATAATAGATCTGCTTTCATCCCCACAATACAGGTTATGTCCCTCGACCATAAACCCCACAACCATATCAACGACAAGTAAAACATTTCCCATATTTGCCCCCTAGAACAAACCGGTAAAAGACCTGCACTATCTTATAAACCGTCTTCTAATCAAATTCTACCTTACGACTGTGACACAATATGGAGTACATAGTTATTAGATCAGCAGGACTTAGCAGAGAGAGTTTTACGTGAAGCAGCGAGACCACCAAATCTAATCCTCAACAACCCTTTAATATCATCCCAAGCGGTCCTGAAAATCTTTACTCTAGTATCCGGGTCATCAGTCCAATTAACTGGTATCTCACAGACCTTAAACCCATTTTTCTCTGCGATGATTAATAATTCTGTATCAAAAAACCACCCCGTGTCCTTAACTAGAGGAATGACATTGTTAACAACCTGTCGAGATACGACTTTGAAACCACATTGAGCGTCTCTAAACGAGACAAAAAATAATGATCTGAATAGGATACTGTAGCAACGTGAAATAATTTCTCTTTTAATAGTTCTACCCACTACATGGGATCCTTGACACAGTCTAGAACCCACTGATAGAGAGCAGTCTCCTGAAGCTACAAGATCCACAGCACCTGGCAAATGGGCCAAATCAGTAGACAAATCTACGTCCATGTAAGCAACAATGTCAGCTCGACTTTCCATCCATGCAGACTTCAGTGCTCGACCACGGCCTTTCTCAGTTAACCTGAACACATTAATTTTCTGATGTTTTTCTGATAGAGCACTTGCGACAGAATATGTATCGTCAGTGGAGCCATTATCTGCGATAGTGATTTCCCAGTCATACGTCCTCATGTATCTTTCGCAAAACTGGAACAACTGACTAATGCATACCGGCAACGCTTTCTCTTCGTTAAGGACTGGAATAACAATTTCTAGGCTGGACAATAGCCGATAACCTCAATTTCTATGAAGATTAATGGTTGAAGTGGCGAACACCAGTAAAGACCATTGCAATTCCTGCTTCATTTGCAGCTGCAATCACCTCATCATCTCTAATGGAGCCTCCTGGCTGAGCAATAGCCGTTATACCACCAGCTGCCGCCATCTCAATATTGTCCGCAAATGGCATGAATGCATCAGAAGCCAACGCTGACCCTTTAGACTTATCACCAGCGATACGAAGAGAAAGATGAATACTTACGACTCTGTTGGGTTGTCCGGCCCCCATACCAACCATCATATTATCTTTTGCTAAAACTATAGTGTTGGATTTAATATGCTTAAGGCATTTCCACGAAAATTCTAGATCTTTCCACTGCTGGTCAGTTGGCTGACTTTCAGTAACAACCTTCCAAGAATGCCTATTCTCCTCAATATCATCTACTGTCTGAAGAAGAGCTCCTCCAGACACAGACTTCAAACTAATTCCCGTTAATGCACCTGTTGCCAAATCTGCTCTTAGGAGTCGTGTTCTCTTACGCTTCCGAAGTATTTCTAAAGCATCTTCCTCGTATGAAGGCGCTATGATTATGTCAAATAGAACGCCACGCATCGCTTCTGCAGTCTCGACCTCTAAATTCCGATTGAAAGCAACAATCCCTCCATATGCAGACACACTGTCGCCTTGAAAAGCTTTTTCATAGGCCCGAGCCTGATTGGTATCAAGAGCAATTCCACAGGGATTTGTATGCTTGACGATTACACATGCACTATCACTGAAATCCGTTACAGACGTCCAGGCTCCATCCGCATCCAATACATTGGTATATGACATGGGCAAACCATGCAGTCGTTCAGCACGAACTATACCGCCTGATCCCAATACACTGGCATAAACAGCACCCGACTGATGAGGATTCTCCCCATAGCGCAAATCATCAAGTTTGCTATAAGCAGCTGTGAATTCGGCAGCATCTAAAGGTGTTTGATCATTAAGCCATGTCGCTACTGCGGAGTCATAGAACGAGACATGTTGAAATGCCTTCAATGCTAATTTCTTTCGCTCTGATGCAGATACATCACCTCCAACCAGCAACCGTTCACCAATCCAAGCATAATCAGAAGGATCAACAACCACTAACACGTCGGGATAGTTTTTTGCAGCCGCCCGAAGCATGGTAGGACCACCTATGTCTATATTCTCTAAGCCATCCTCCAAAGTTGAATCTGCGTTTAAAACTGTTTCCACAAACGGATAAAGGTTAACAACAACTACATCTATATTATCGATACCAAATTCTGACATCTGCAGGCGATGATCTTCTAAATCCCGTCTCCCCAAAATCCCCCCGTGAATAGTAGGATGTAATGTTTTGACCCTTCCATCAAGAATCTCAGGAGAGCCCGTTACATCAGATATTTGCCTAACCTTGACACCCGCACCGGAAAGAACATCATATGTTCCTCCTGTACTGATTAGATCAAATCCAGACCTATCAAGCGCATCACCAAAATCTTCTATTCCCGACTTGTCATAAACGCTTATAAGCGCTTTCATCAATATTCTCCGTGTTCCTCTTGTCTACGAATAAACTCATTTATTTTCGATCAATACACGACCGCTCTCCATTTCTTTTATCACGTCACCGACAAGCACGGACCCTTCTACATTGGCGAGGATAGTAGTCGTTTCTTCGGGGTCACACACAACCACCATACCTAGACCCATGTTGTAGACACGATACATTTCCTCTATGTCTATGCCACCTTCCCTTTGGATAATGTCAAACACACCGGGGGACTCCCATAAAGAAGCATCAAATCGTCCTGCCAATCCAGGCGGCAGCATTCGAGGCATATTTTCATATAACCCACCGCCCGTAATATGGGCGATGCCCTTTGAGATTGGAAAAACAGGTTTCAACATTTTGTAGTAAGAAGGATGTGGGCGAAGGAGGGCTTCTCCCAATGTCTCACCTAGCTCAGGTAAATATTCTGAAAGCCTCTCTGGTTTGTCAGCTAGTCCAAACACATGCCTCACTAGAGAATATCCGTTGGTATGAAGCCCATTTGAAGGAACTCCTATTAGTGAATCTCCCACTTTTATATTTTCCATCGGCCTGAGCATCTGTTCAGATTCTACAGCTCCGACAACAAACCCAGAAAGATCAAAGTTATTACCTGAAAAAACACCCGGCATCTCAGAGGTCTCCCCACCTATCAGAGCACATCCAACATCATGGCAGGCATTTGCTATACCTACCACAACAGTTTCAACAACGTCAGGGTCCATGCTAGAAGTTGCAACGTAATCTAGGAAAAACAAAGGGTCTGCACCTATGACTATTAGATCATTTATACATGCATTCACTAAATCGACACCTATTTGATCAAAGTTATTAGCCATCACAGCGACCATAAGCTTGGTTCCTACTGGATCTGTACTCGAAACAAGTACAGGATTTTGGTATCCATCAACCTTATACATCGCTCCGAAACCACCCACACCTCCCAACACATTCGGCCCATACGTTTTCTTTGCCACTTCCTTTATGCGTTCTTTTACCCTTTGGGAAGCTTCAAGGTTAACTCCTGCAGATTCATATGTAGCCCCAGATTGTGGAGAACTCATTTATTTGCCCCATTAAATTACTTAACGCCTATGGATCTAAATTTTCGCAGATTTTCTTACTTAACAGGACTTTAGTCTGTTATGCAATCCAGATCTATTTCACCGATACGAATTTTTTCTATAGTTTCGACCCAAAACGAATGCTCTCTTTTTTGAATTTTCTCCCTCAATGAGTCCACTGACTCTTGGGGATCGACAGGTACCCTCGCTTGAGCAATGATACGGCCATGATCGTAAAGATGGTCCACTATATGAATAGTTACACCACTTTCTGTTTCACCAGCTTTAATGACAGCAGAATGTACTAAATCTCCATACATTCCTTCACCCCCGTAGTTGGGTAACAAAGCAGGATGACTATTAACAATTCTGTTGGGAAAATGTTCAATTAGTGGGAGCCCTATTTTCTTCATATAGCCGGCTAATACGACCAAGTCTACATTGTGAGTATTCATAACACACTTTATGAATTGCTCAAGATCTACGGGATTAGAATGAGTAAGAGAACTTATATGATAGGAAGGGATATTCGCGCGCGCAGCCCTCTTAAGAGCCTTGGATCTGGAGTTATTACTAACAACAACTCCCACTTTTCCATAAATATCTCCGGTGGCACAAGCATCCATTATGGCTTGAAGATTCGTTCCTCCATGAGATGCCATTATCCCTAAATTTATAGGCCCCTGAGAAAAATCTGGCAATTGTGCTAAATCCTAAAGGCTCAGGCTTCTAAGACCAACTTATCCATTTCAAGTTGAACAGGAATTGGATATTCCCCCGTAAAACACCCCATGCAGTACTGGCTTTTGTTTCCAGAAACCGATTTCATCAGGCCCTCTGGGCTCAAAAACCCCAAGGAATCAGCCCCTATAAAATCACAAATTTCATCCACTGACATGTTTGCGGCCAAGAGTTCATCCTTACTTGCCAGATCAACTCCAAAATGACATGGGGATATGATGGGAGGGGCACAAATACGCAAGTGGATTTCTTTTGCCCCTCCTTTTCTCAATAGTTTAACGACGTGAGGTGTCGTTGTTCCCCGAACAATACTGTCGTCAACGACTACAACTTTCTTCCCCTCTAAAATCTGAGGGAGATAGTTAAGCTTACGTCTAACACCCAATTCACGGAGTCGTTGGTCAGGTAATATAAAGGTGCGTCCTACATACCTATTCTTCACAAGACCTTCGGTGAACTGAATTCCAGACTCTTGAGAATACCCTACGGCTGCAGCAGTAGCCGAGTCTGGAACACCAATAACAACATCGGCATCCACTGGAAATTCTTTCGCCAGCTCTGCACCCATCGCCATCCTGCTTGAATACACAAGCGTCCCATCCAAAATGCTGTCAGGCCTAGAAAAGTAAATTTGTTCGAAAACGCAATTACCAAAAGATCCTTTTGATGACTTTTTGTACACAGACTTGAGACCATCATCATCGATGACTACGGCTTCCCCAGGCTCCACTTCCCGCACATACTCTGCCCCGATATGATCGAGGGCACAAGATTCGGAAGCCAACACCCAACCCCCGTTTAACCGCCCTATACAAAGGGGCCTTACTCCTAATGGATCTCTCATTCCCACAAGCTTGTCAACAGTCATAATAACTAGCGAATATGCTCCTTGAAGTCTGCGCATCGCATATGCTGCTCGATCGGACCAATTATCGGCAGGGGCATTAGATATTAAATGGGCAATTATTTCGGAATCTGCTGTGGATTCAAATGAGAGGCCCCAATCAAATAACTCCTCTCTTAGTTCCAAGGCATTAATCACATTCCCATTATGACCAAGGGCTATCTCCACACTTGTACCTTTTGAAATAATGGGCTGGGCATTACTGATATTACTCGACCCAGTAGTAGAGTATCGTGTATGCCCTATGGACAGGTAACCGGGCAATCTAGACAGGTCATATTCTTGAAAAGCCTGCCCGACTAGACCCATTTCTGTATGAGCTCGTATAGATCTGCCATCACTGGTAGCTATACCAGCACTCTCTTGTCCCCTGTGCTGCAAAGCATAAATACCGAAGAACACAGCTCGGGCAGCCTCTTCACCCCTGGCATAAACACCCACAACCCCACACGCTTCTCTTGCGGAGTCATCAAATTCATCCACGGGACTCCCCATTACCACGTTTTCTGTAGGGGGATCCGGGTATATGAAGGTTTCTCCCACTTTTCCATTGGGAATCGGACTCTGAGTCCTATGTTGGTCTGAATAATGGTCTTCAGGGATAATTAAACCATCTCCCAGTTAGTGATCTGGTTAGTCAAAACCTACCTCACGGACCGACGAATTCATCCTTCGTACTACAGTTCAGATTATATGTCCGCCATAAATAAGGGTCAAACGATAAATGCATATAAATTAGGAAAATTAGTTCTCTATCATTAAATATACCAACATTGATATCTCTATTTACCAGTACTGAGATATTCTCTAAGTTCTTTCTTAGTCATCCCTTCAAGACCCAGTTGTTTTGGCCCTCTACCTTCCGCCCAAGCATCGATTCCCATAACAATGCTGCCAATACCTACAAACGCATCTATAACGGGTGTCTGAATTCCATATTGAGTTCCCAATTTGCTCCATGCAGCTATCCCATATGGAATATCCTCCGTCAACCAGCGACTCTCCAGATTTCCGGGCGCTTTGAGTCTAGTTAGCATATGGCTTCCATTAATAGCTTCCCACAAAGTCCCCCGTGGACCAAACCCAGCCTCATGGAAAGCTTTTCCGACCGGCGTCAGCTCGTATCCAAGTTCTCTGCCCACCGTCATTCTCTCTTCATCAACAGCCTCTATAACCTTTGCAACACTCTCTGAAACCCCTTCTTCATAAAAATAGAATTCTCCTCTGGAATATTCAACCCGCCCGGCATTCATCAACACACCCGCCGGATGAACCACAGGATTCATTGAAGACAATCCGCATTGCAGCGCATCTTCATATGGTGACACTCCTGGAAACAGGGGCTTCAAATCAGAAACAACCCTACTTGTCCTCACAGACGGAAAAACTCCTAATCCTAGGGAGGATACTTCTCCCCATATAATCGCACTCTCCCCAGAGGTTTTGCGGCACACATATGGGGCAGTATCAACTTCGGCCACTGTTATGTCTGAAACCCCAAACTCTGCTGCAAGGGCAGAAAATTCTAAAGATCCTAAAGTACCTGGCATAACCACTACTGTGTGATCAGAAGTGAGATAGGGACCGGTAAATTCTGCAAATGGTCTATGAGCGTAGGCTGGAACTATCAGAAGTAATAAATCAGAAAATGCGAGAGCTTCAGACGCATCAAGAGTCACAAGAGATACAGCGGCTGGTCCATTCTCCATGACACCCTCAAGATTGATACGACCAGTCCTAGAAATCTGTTCGACGCTCTCTGCAAAATCAGGGTGTTCTAGAATACAAATCTCATTTCCTATGTGACTCAATCGAGCAGCAACTGAGAAGGCAGTGTTGCCGCCTCCCATGATTGTGACTTTTCTTCCTGACATTAATTTTGCCTCTCTTTTCTGTAGAACTAGCCACCTAGGAACATATCAAGAATATTTCCTGCCCTTCCACTTCTGCGTTTAAAGAATTCTGTATATCCACAGTTCTCACAAGTTATATGTGAAAATTGCTGGTTCTGAACATCAAGAAATCTTGATAACCCTCCGCCCGTAGTCCGTATT
>VEXB01000017.1 GCA_009391195.1 SAR202 cluster bacterium AC-647-P02_OGT_505m | reverse complement strand
TGGTTGGAGTGTTAGGTGTAGCCGTTGTTGGTGTCGCCGCGGGTGGCATAATCATCCATCAGAGCATTTCCTTCGCCTCTGGCTGGTTTGTGAGCCCTGTTTCTATAGTACTGATACTTGTCTTTGTTGCTGCTCTTTATGCGATGTACAGGGAAGAGAAGAATTCTGACAATACGGAAGAGGAACATAATTATTCTGACAGCAGCCTCACAAGAGCCTTTGTGGTATATGGCGTCGCTGCTGTTATAGTCGTGTGTGCTGCGATTCTACTAGCTGGAACGGGTGAGGGCCTTTCAGAGGCAATGGGATGGGATAGGAGTTTTGTAGGTACCCAGTTTTTAGCAGTAAGCACATCCCTCCCGGAGCTAGCCGCCTCCATTGCGGCCTTAAGAATTATGGCTCCTGAATTAGCGATAACCAATGTTCTCGGTAGTAATTTGTTCAACATGGGATTTGTGTTGTTTTTAGACGATGTCACCTACACAAGTGGACCAATCTGGGACGTAGTATCTCCAATTCATGGGCTCACAGCGATAATCGCTGTGGTTATGACGATGGTTGTTTTAGTACCTTCAGTTAGCAAAGTGAAATTAGGTTTTGGACGCCTAGTAACCTTCGAATCCGTTTTACTTATATCTCTGTATATAATAGCCAGTGTTCTCGTTTATATTGCAGGTGGTGGTCATTAAGTGAAATAAAGAGGTTGAATTGCTATGTTTTTCGAATTAAGAGAATATCGAACTTTACCCGGTCAGAGAGAGAATTGGGTGCGCTTTATGGAGGAAGAGATCATTCCCTTCCAGGTTTCAAAAGGTATGGTGATACTTGGCAGCTTCGTAGGTGAAGAAGAAGATGATCTGTACGTATGGATAAGACGTTTTGAATCAGAAGAGGAAAGAGAAAATCTTTACGCTGCTGTTTACGAAAGTGACAAATGGGTTAATGAGATTGGACCCAAAATCCCTGGAATGATGGATAGATCCAAAATTGTGGTCCGGCGCCTAGAGGCTTCCTCAAGATCTGTTATCCAGTAATTAGTGCAGTTTAACGGGGATGATGGTAGGTCTTTATGGCTCGATAATTTAGAAATTTTCGATGGATTGCGAAACCTAGGATCTGGGTGCATTTCCGTGGAAGATGGAAAAATTTCCTTTGTGGGTGAAAAGGCTGGCCGTCAATCCCCCAAACGTAGTAAGTTCGATGAGGTTATTGACTGTTCTGGCCTGTTTGCCCTCCCTGGTTTTGTAGATTCCCATTTGCATCTATTTTCCCTAGCGGCTTTTAACGCCGGATATGATCTCTCCCACGTCTCTGGAACAACCCGGAGCAAATTCCAGTCCATACTTAAAATGGCTAAAGAAACCTTCGATAAGCAGGAAGGATGGCACCGTTTTTATGGCCTCGATTCTTTCGACCTGAGCATTTCCAAATATTTAGACCGGCACTTTTTGGACGAACTCTTTCCCGAAGACCCTGTCATTATTCACTTTAAATCAGGGCATGGGGCTTTATTAAATTCACTTGCCCTGCGGCTGATTGATCTTAGTGAAACAACTGATGAGCCTCCTGGGACTACTTTTATAAGAGATTTGGAAGACGGACTTCTTACGGGAGTTATTTTGGAGGGTGAGGAATTACTTGGCGCCAAGATACCTTCCATACCCATAGCCCAGCTGATGCAGTCACTTGGAAAAGTTTTCGAAGATACATCTTCCAAAGGAATCACGACACTAGTAGACGCAAGCCGGAATAACAATGTTTCCAAAATAGAAATGCTCAGTGAATTTTTGAGCAGTAGGCCTTTATCGCCTCACGTTGTGATGATGCCTGGAATGTCGGATTTATCTAGATTTCCAAGGGAAGTTGGATGCTATTCCGATGTTTATCGTAAAGTTGCAATTGGACATGTGAAGATAATGTTAACCGCATCTTCAGGACATATATTTCCTTCTGAAGAGGATTTATTATCTTCGATCCGCAAAGCTCATTCTCTCGGTTTTCCGGTGGCCATTCATGCAGTGGAAAATGAATGTGTATCCATAGCTATATCTGCTTTGGAAAATGATTTCATTTCTGGAGATAGAATCGAACATGCGTCGGAGTTAGTCGACAAGAATATAAAAGATATTGCCGCCGTGGGGATCCAAATTTCCACCCAACCGGGGCTGATCACAGAGAATGGGGAGCGTTACTTGCAAAATACAGTCGATCCCTCAATTCTGTATAGGTTAGAGAGCTTGAGGAAGCATGGGATCACTATCGGATTTTCTTCTGATGCTCCCTTTTCTCAGGCTGACCCCATGGAATGGATATCTGCAGCCACTGGCAGAAACGTTTCTGGCACGGGGGTAATTCTGGAAAGCTCTGAAAGGCTTTCGGTTCCATCTGCTTTAAATATGGCAACTTATTCAGGAGCGGTAGTTAGTGGTGTCGCTGATCGGAAAGGCCATCTTCGCCAAGGCATGGATGCCGATATAGTTCTTCTGGATATGAATCCTCTGACCACAGAGATTTCCGAACTTTTCAAAATTTCACCTGTCCTTACATTAAGTCAGGGTTCTAGCTTATATTCACAGATGTAGTTGTTTTCTAGGAAACTCGGGCCACTACGAAATGTGAAAGTGCTTCTAAAGATTCCTTGTAACGATTATCTGGAAGCAGTGTGAGGGAGTCCCGGGCCTCTTTCGCCAAATTATCCGCATATTTTTGAGCTCGATCGACCGCTCCACATTCTTCTATACCTTTAACAATGTCCTCTAATAAATTTGGGGGCTTTCCCTGGGCGAAATACTCCTCGACATGTTGTCTAATGGAATCATCTTCCATTGCAAATATTGTGGGGAGTGTGATGACTCCGTTAACTAGATCTGAACCCACAGGTTTCCCTAGACTTATTTCATCAGATTCGAAGTCTAATATGTCATCCACAATTTGAAAGGCAGTACCTATCTTCCTGCTATAGCTTGTAAGTGCATCTACCTTAGCTGTATCCGCTCCACTTAATCGTGCTCCTGACTCTCCAGAAGTGGCGAAAAGTGATCCAGTCTTGAAGTAGATACGTTGTAGATATTCGGTCATATTCCCAACGGGATTACCGCTTAGTGACATTTCCTGTAATTCTCCTCGGGAAAGCTCCATTATTGTTTCAGAAAATCTTCTTATTACCTGGATATCTCCAGTATCACAAACATATGTAGCAGATGCTGCAAATACATAATCCCCCACCAATACTGCTACTCTATCTCCCCATCCGCTGCTAATTGTTACTCTTCCCCGTCTAGTATCAGCTTCGTCGACAGTATCGTCGTGGATCAAGGTAGCCACGTGAAGCATTTCAACAGCTGCTGCCATGGTGATCACATTGGATTTGTCATGCTCATGGAAACCTGATGCTAGAAGCGTTAAGGCCGGCCTAGCTCTTTTCCCCTTGGATGCAAACACATGTTGAAGTAATTCACCAAGAGTAGGGAGATCAGAACTTTGGGAAAATTCTTTAAGGCGTTGGTCGACAATGGATAAGTCATCTAAAATCGGATCCAGAATAGCTTGGAGTTGAGTCAACGATTAAGACTCAGAACCGAGCCGGTTTAGCTCTTCTTCTGCAACCGAATCATCCAACTTGTCGAAGAGCCTCTTCACTTCTCCCAACTTGTGTCCGGGGGTGAGTTCTTGCGATTTCCAAGTCCAACCATTTTTTTCTACTCCACCTTCTAATCCCAACATCTCGTGAAGAGCCTGGGTAGAGAACGGCAAATATGGGTGAAGAAGGGTTTTTAGACAATTAATGATATTGACTGAATTATTGAGAGTCGTGCCGGCCGAATCCCTGTCAGATTTAATAGCAGTCCAAGGAGCCTTTTCGTCGAGGTATCGATTAACTTCACGAGCAAGAGACATGCAGTGTGTGAGGCCTTCCCGGAACTTACATAATTCAATTGATTCGGAGACTGATATGAGCGTTGCCTCAGCCAATTTATTAATTTCAACTTCGGAGGTGCCAACGTTGTTTTGGCTTGGTACCTGACCATCAAAGTTACGATGAATCATGGAAAGGACACGATTAACCAGATTTCCAAAGGTAGCAACTAGCTCGTCGTTGTTTCTGCGGACAAATTCGTCCCAGGTAAAGTTGGAATCGCTTGTTTCCGGCATAATTGCTGAGAGAGTGTATCTGATGGGATCTGGGTCATAACGTTGGACAGCATCCTTAAGATTAATAACCCAGTTTCTACTGGTAGAAATCTTCTGGGATTCCATATTCACATATTCATTGGCCGGTACGTCGTAGGGAAGATTATAACCTCCGTACCCAAGTAACATAGCTGGCCAGATCACAGTATGGAACGGAATATTATCTTTTCCCATGAAATAAAAAGATCTCGCGTTGTCCTTCCAAAAGTCCATCCATAAGTCAGGATTGCCCAATTCATCTCCCGCTTCGATGGCGGCGGATAAATAGCCAATCACCGCTTCAAACCATACGTAAATCCTTTTATCTTCATAACCCGGGATTGGTACGGGTACTCCCCATGTTATGTCTCTCGTTATTGCTCGATCTTTTAAGCCGCCTTCCAGGAATCCAACGGTGAAATTCTTGACGTTTGGTTTCCAGTGATTTTGTTGTCTTGTCCAGTCGAGTAGTTGTTGTTCGAAGGCACTTAATCTTAAAAAGAAATGTTCCGTTTCCCGAAAAACAGGGTTTGCACTGCAGTCTCGATGCCTCATATCTATTAGATCCTTTGGGTCTAACGTGTTGCCGCATGCATCGCATTGATCTCCCCGGGCACCGCCATCATGGCAGTGGGGACAGACTCCTTCTACATATCGATCAGCCAGGAATCTCTGATGATCTTCACAATACGGCTGGGACATTGTGTCCTTGTAGATGAAATCCTTTTCGTATAGTTTGAGGAAAATATCTTGGGATACTGAGAAATGATTGTCCGTGTGGGTGCTTGTGAACAAGTCAAAAGATATGCCTAGGTCCTTCCAATCCTGAAGAAATTCCTCTTGATATGAGGAAGCCACTTCTTCCGGAGTAGAGCCGTTGGCCTCTGCCGTTATCGTTACAGGAGTACCATGGGCATCACTCCCTGAAACCATGAGAACGTTGTTACCTTTTAACCGATGGTATCTGGCAAATATATCTGCAGGAAGGTAGCACCCAGCCACATGCCCCAAATGTATGGAGCCGTTAGCGTAGGGCCAGGCTGCACAGACGAGTATGTTCTCCGGCATAGCGAGTGGGAAACTCCTGATGTAGGTTGGTATTCAGGAAAAAGATTTTAGCATAGGCGGTCTTTGTAACTAATCTTCATCTCTTGCCTCGGGCTTTAGTTCAATGATCATTTTGTAGGCTTCTGAGTTCGACATCCGTGTGATCGAAGAAATACTTTTAGCGATTTCGCGGGGTTTAAGCCCTGAATCCTCAAGGGAGTGGACAAGGCGTTCAATCGCGTCGTGGTCAAGTGTGGAAGGAGACTCCGAGATTGGCGCTACGACAATTGAAAACTCCCCCCTGGGTTCAAGAAAATAATTCTTGGCTGCTGCGGGTGTGCCGTAAAAGCTATCTTCAAATTTTTTTGTTATCTCTCTCATAATGAAGATATTTGTATCGGGTATTTTTCTCTCGAGGGAAGTAAGTAGGGCAATAATCCGTCTTGGAGATTCGAACATAGCGATCGGAACGCCTAAAGTTCGTCCAATGTTTATCATTTGATCAATTTCGACTTCTTTTCGCGGAGCGAAACCGTTGAAATAGAATCGGTCTGTTGGGAATGGGGCAGCGGACAAAACCGCGGTAAGTGCAGAGGGGCCTGGAATTGGGATAACCTGCGTCATTGTTTGATCAATGGCAGTGATGAGTTCATGACCAGGGTCACTTATTCCCGGAGTACCAGCATCACTCGTTAGAGCGAGGTTCATAGATTCCAAATGTTTCAGGAGAGTGGGAATCCTTTGTTTAGCATTGACCCTGTTAAAACTGATAGTTCTTGTTTTAATGTCATAGTGGAAAAGGAGCTTTCGAGTGATCCTCGTATCTTCCGAGGCAATTAGATCAACACTTCGCAACGTCTGGATGGCTCTAGTGGAAACGTCTTCCAAGTTTCCTATTGGTGTAGCCACTATGTAGAGGATTGACAATGAAACACTCTCAAAATTTTGCACAGGCAACCTTTACAGATAAGAGTAACAGATTGGAGTTGCATTAAAATATCAACGATCGGCTTCAGTTATTTATTTGTTTCGTGCTTCGTCAGCGTCGATGTTATGCAATTAGAGGAAGAGGAATCTTAAATGGAAGATATCAAGCATGTCGTGGTATTTAGGGATCCAACCCGGTATGCCGGCTGGCCGGCAAACTATGGAATCTGGGTGTGGGGAGAGGAAATTGTCTCGGGTTTCACACTGGGTTTCCCCGACCTAGATGCAGGGTTTCATTCTAGAGATAAGACCAAGGCTTTTATCACTATGCAATGTAGGAGCTATGATGGAGGAGACACTTGGTCTAATGAAGTTGCCCCATTGTTAGCACCTGGTGGCGGATCAATCTCAGCCGAGGAACATACTAATGAGTCCTATGGACCCGTGGCCAAGGGAGTTAATCCCCCTGTGACTCATCCCGGCGGTATTGATTTTAGCCGGAGCGATTCTGCCATGCTGTTAGGACGAACAGGCTTATTATCGGGGGCAGAATCATGGTTTTATACTTCAAATGATAGGTGTGTGTCCTGGCAGGGGCCTTTCACCTTACCGATGTTTGACCAGCTTGGAATTGCCGCGAGAACGGATTACCTGGTTGATCCTGCGGATGGGAGCGGGAGGATTTCCTTATTTTTGACTGCAACGAAACCTGGAGGAGAAGAAGGGAGGGTGTTCCTAGCCCGGTCAGAAAATGGCGGAAGGGAATTTCAGTTTGTTTCATGGTTACGCGAGTATCCAGATGGTTTCGAAATTATGCCGTCCTCCGTGGAGTTAGCCTCCGGGACCATAATTACCGCAACAAGGTGTCGAAGCAAGGATGGAAGCAGGGATTATATAGACCTATTTTCAAGCGAAGATAAGGGGCGTCACTGGAATCTAATAGGAACTCCTGTACCTGACACCGGTATTGGTGGAAATCCACCGGCGCTGTTAGCGCTGGCAGACGGACGCCTTTGTATAGTTTACGGCTATCGGAATTACCCGTTTGGTATTTTCGCAGTTTTAAGTTCCGATAGCGGTGTCTCTTGGAGCGATCCTGTGAAATTGAGAACTGGGGGAGGAAATCACGATATTGGTTATCCTCGAGCAGTACAGGCGGGTAATGGGAATGTCGTAGTTATATATTATTTTAACGACGAAGCAGAAGACGAGAGGTATATTGCTGCCACTATTTGGAATCCAGATGGTGTATAGAAACGTTAATTTGAGACCAATCCCCAGCTTTTGGATCTACTAATCTTGATTCGGATGATCGGCGCACCCACGCTAAGATAAGTTTCGTATTGAGGATATTTATCCCGGAGCATATTCTCGGCTCTATTCCTTTCATCAGCATCCGTGAGTAGGGCTGCTTCACCGAACGTTATAACGTACGCCAATTTGTTCCAGTCTTCGGAGTAAGTATCGAATACCACTGAAACTGAAGGATTCTCATCAATATTGGCAAGGCGCTTTAGCTTATTAGGCGCAACCGATTTAGGTTTTGAATCAAGCGGGGTGTAAAGCACGTCATTCTCGCCGTTTGCAAAACATATTGGTACGACTACTGAATTTCCCGACCGATCAGCAGTGGCAAGATGGCCTATACGTTGTCTTGAGACGAATTCTGTGGTGGCTCTGTTCATGACTGATCTTCTTTTAAAGGTAAAATCGCCCAAAAAAACTTGGTGGCTGGGTTAAAGACCAATTATCCCTTCGATATGATTGCCCTTTTGTGCGTGGCCTTTCCAACCATATTTCCCTGATGCGTGACTTCAATTTCGAAGGTTAATCGACCGCGATCGTGATCTATGTCAAGCAGGCTAGTTGATACCTCAACGGTCTCGCCAATATCAGTTCTTGCAATATGTCTAAGGCCATCGACTGCATATCCAACTGTCGCTGAGTTTTCTCCCAATAAAGGGTCGGAAAGTTGGATACATGCGCCTTCCATCATCCCAAGCATTGCTGGTGTTGAAAAAACATCGTCTCCAGCATTCCCAGTCCGATTCGTTGTCATTTCCGAAGTTATCTCAATCTGTGTTTTCGCTGACTGTCCAACCTGAAGTTTGCTAGTATCCAAGTAATTCTCCTAATTTCGTAATGGCATTGATTATACTGAATTGAGCAATCCGGGTTATAAGTCTAAAAACGCCCTCCGTGTTGGGCGGTCCAAATTACTTGCCATCGTTATTGCTTAGTCGTTCAGATATTGTCACGAAGTATTTCAATCCATTCAGATAGTCGCCAGTCTCCCATTTTGTAGCGACCAAGGATTTCGTTGTCTGGGCTCACCAAGATCTTAGTAGACCTGGTTAAGCCCCCTATCCTGTTTATAGTTTCTATGTCGGTAGGTAAAGCATAAATCCAGTCGGGATGACCAGGAGACATATTATTGAGCTCCTCAAAAGTTGTTCCTGGGTTTATAGCGATTATGTACACATTGGCAATCGAGCTTAGTCCCATATCGGATTTGCTTAACTTCCGTAACTCGGAAGTACATGTCCCTCAATTGGGTGAAATGAAGAGCAAAAATTCAGGTTTGTTATCGGTTTTGAATAGGGAGGAATTAATTGACCCAGTTTGGGTGACCAGGTTGAAATTAGGAAGTGTCTCCAGCGCGCTTATTTGGGGGGAAGATTTGGGAGTACAGGACACGATGAACAAGAGTATGGAGAGGGTCGATGCAACTAAGAAAATCCCCCGTGACTTCACGGAAAAACCAAAGAATTTAACGTCCAACAGCTTTCTCCGTGAATGTTTTATACGCCTATTTACTGCTCGACTATATTATAAAGCAGTGAAGTGTTTCATTGAATAATGTGGTTATCAATATTAGTTATTGAAAAACATGTAAAAGGGCGAAACTAGGTAGTAAGAATCGTGTATATATGCGAGAAGCAGAGGTTTAATCGTCGAAAAAGTCGCGATCGGACTCTTTAAGATACTTGGTCGCCTCTTGCTCTATAAATTTAACGCCGATACCGGGGATATCGGGGACTGTAATGTGGCTATCCTTCACAACTAGAGAATCGAGACCAGTGAGGATGTCGTACCACCATTTAGTATCTCCTGAAGGTAGCTCAAATGCTATGTAATTGTCTGGCAAGGTGGCGGCGAGCTGCACTAGTGCGGCTAATCCGAGTAGTCCATCGCCTGTACCATGTGGAGCAAACAATATCCCATGCAAGTCGGCGTATTCGGCAATGAATTTCATTTCCGCTAGGCCTCCAACATCGGCTGGATCTGGACCAATTATGTTTACAGCCTTTCGTTCTATTAGGTCCACGAAATTTTGTCGGAGATAGATCTGTTCACCGGTGTGGATAGGGGTATTGGTGTAAGGAGTAACTTGAAGATAAAGGTCAGAGAGTACGTAAGGAGTGTAATCTCCCGTGAGCATATCCTCCAGCCATGTGATGTGCATGTCCTCAACAGACTTTGCCAATCTTAAAGCATCTCCTGGGGTCATCCCGGGCCCACAGTCTAGTGCGAGTCCCACGTCCCCATCCAAGACTTCCACCATGGCCTCAATACACCTAATTAAGTGCTTGAATCCCTTTTCGGTCATTGGCCCCCTATTTGGATATCTTCCCTCAGTTACAGGAGTGCCATAGTAGAAATCCTCGATGTTCGAATACATAGAGTCGTGAAACCCAACCGCCTGCTTGATAATGGAAAACGCCTCAGGCAGGGCCTTCATTTTTCCCATAGCATCGGCGTAGTGTTCCGGTTGATTGCCTTCCAAGGGAAAACGGATACTTCCGTTATAGACTCGAACCCTGTCCCTTATTTTTCCGCCTAGCAGCTTGTAAACTGGGACATCGGCGGCTTGACCAGAAATATCCCAGAGTGCCATCTCGATCATGCTGACCGCGGTACCCCATGGTTTAAAAGCTCCGAGCCTTCGAATTGAAAGCATTACGCGTTCTACATCTGTGGGGTCTTTTCCCACAATTAGGTCCCTGTAAAACATAATCATCGGATTTAGGTAGGATTTGTTGGATTCTCCAGCCGCTATTCCCACCAAACCTTCGTCGGTAGTTATGCGTATAACCGGGTTATTACCAAGGATCGCGCATTTCAAATCTGTGATTTTCATATCTGTATTAGAGTGAAAGGACTGCGATTATTCCTTTAGGGCTCCAAGCGCAATAGCTTGGGGACGGAGATCTCCCTCTTTTTTGAGGTGTTCACCAATCGCTTCAGTTGCACTCTTGAGCAGGGTCTTATCGACAGATCCTGCCTGGGTGGTATAACCCGCCTGTTCTAATAATTGAGGTGTTTCTTCTCTAATTTTATTAAGCGACCATTCCACTTGTTTACTAGACTCTTGGACGTCGTCTGGGAAGTCTATATGGGAGTCACCGGCTCCTAATTTATCGTACCCCCGGGCGTGCCAATGTCCGCCAGGCCCATGAGGATCAAATCGAATTATCTCCACTCCATCGACATCTATACCGAAGGTAGGACCTCCCATCTTGGTGTTCAGACATCTTAAAGGCCAGACATATATGGTGACGTCGGCATCTTTCGAAAGTGATTGAACTAGGGTTTCACCTAAATAAGTTTCTCCAGGTATTGTGGTTGCCATATTGATCCCCTCCGTGCTTGGTTTTACAAGGACTCTAGCTTTAAGGTCACTACTAAACTGGACAGTATCATTAGGGGCATTTGCCGTCAAAGTTATTAGGATATTACTCCTTTAGACTCAGTTGGATTCTAAATGATAAAATTGTCGCTGGTTTTTTATTCTCTGGCCCGCTAGCTCAATTGGCAGAGCAACTGACTCTTAATCAGTAGGTTCACGGTTCAAGTCCGTGGCGGGTCACCAATACTCCCTCAATCCACCACAATTGTTGATAGACATTGCAAAAAAGTTCTAATTTTATTACGTTATGTTCTCAGACGTTTAAATCACTATATTGAGGTGCAGACCATGGCATTTAAAGCAGAATATATTTGGATCGATGGAACAGAGCCGTCCCCTTCGTTGAGATCTAAAACTAGAGTGTTGGCTGATGGAGAAGATTTTCCAATTTGGGGATTTGATGGATCCAGTACCAACCAGGCACCAGGAGAAAACTCAGACTGTGTCTTACGTCCTGTTTTTTCATGCCCTGATCCAATTTCGGGCGGAGATAACAAGCTAGTTATGTGTGAAGTTCTATTACCTGATATGTCTCCACATCCGACAAACAACAGGGCAGCCTGCGCGGAAGTTGCATCAAAATTCGAGAATCATGAGTCATGGTTCGGAATTGAACAGGAATTTACATTATTTGAGGCAGATGGCAAGCAACCCCTTGGTTTCCCTGAAGGCGGATTCCCCGAAGCACAGGGACCATACTATTGCAGTGTTGGTGCAAACTTTAACTTTGGAAGAGAGGTATCAGAAGCGCATGCAACGGCTTGTATCGATGCCGGTATAGGTATTGCAGGTACTAATGCCGAAGTTATGCCTGGTCAATGGGAATTTCAAGTTGGACCGCTTGGTCCTCTAGAGGTTTCTGACCAATTGTGGCTCGCAAGATGGCTGCTACACAGAGTGGCGGAAGAATTCGATGTAGTTGTATCAATCGACCCAAAACCTGTCCCAGGAGACTGGAATGGTGCAGGGTGTCACACAAATTTCTCTACGAAAGCAATGCGGGAGTCCTACCAACCAATTATCGATGCCTGCGAGGCTCTTGGGAAAAACATAACTGAGCATATTACAAATTATGGCGCTGACAATGATAAAAGGTTGACTGGCCTTCACGAAACTCAGCGTATTGACCAATTTAGTTATGGAGTCTCTGACAGGGGAGCCTCGATCAGAATCCCTTGGCAAGTAGAAATTGATCAAAAGGGATACCTAGAAGATCGAAGGCCCGCATCAAACATGGACCCTTATCTCGTAACCAAACTACTCATTCAGACAACCTGTGGATAAGCCACCGCTAGCAGGGCCCCCACAAGAATTGGGAATGCAGTAGCGACGAATGAAAGAAATGGAGAACATATGAAAGTAACAGGTGTAAAGACTTATGTTATTGAAAATGAACCAGGAGTAAGGACTGGCGGCGGCGGGCAAACGGAACAATGGTACGTGGGTGGCAAATATTTTCTTATCTTGGAGTTATCCACCGATGAAGGAATAGTAGGTATCGGGGAAAAACTTACGGGCAGCTCTTTCACCGGAAAAATGACCTGGAAAGATTTCAAATCCCAAATACAACTAGTTCACGAAACCGTTGAGGCTTTTGTCATAGGAAAAGATCCTTTCAATATCGAACAGATCTACTACGACATGTATGCAGGAAGACATGACTACAGATTACCCAGCCTGCACTTCGGAATGGTTATCTCAGGGATAGAGATGGCCCTGTGGGATATTGTTGGTAAAGCAAATAATCAACCGATCTACAACATGCTTGGTGGAAAGTGCTGGGATAAGCTCAGGGCTTACGCATACATGCCACCCATCCCTGATGGGAAGCCCGAAAATGCGGGAGCTGTCGCAGAGCAATTACTTGCAGAAGGGAATTCTGCTTGTAAGTTTGATCCTTTTCATCCAATAACTGGCGTTCCTAGGGATATAAGTTTAAAAGAAATAACTTACACAGAAAATATTTTTAAAAATATAAGATCTGCTGTCGGTGATGAACTTGAAGTTGCACTAGGCACCCATGGCCAGTTAACGACTTATAGTGCAATAAGAGTTGCACAAGCGATAGAACCCTACCAACCACTCTGGTTTGAAGAACCTGTTTCACCTGAAAATATAGACGAGATGGCTAGGGTGGCTGCCCATACCAGCATTCCAATTGCCACTGGGGAAAGACTGGCAACCGTTTTTCAATTTTCCGAGTTACTAAGGAAACAAGCTGCCCAAATTATTCAAATTGATATTGGCCAAGCAGGAGGAATCCTAGTAGGGAAAAAGGTTGCAGCTATGGCAGAAGCAAGCTATGCGGTCATCGCCCCTCATATGTATTGCGGCCCCGTGGCAGCTGCAGCTGCCATCCAAGTAGCCACTTGTTCCCCAAACTTTATGATCGCCGAGGCGAACCAAGGATCTTTACATAAGAAGATATTTAAGGACCCCATAGTTTTTGAGAATGGATATATAGAAATCCCTAGTGGTCCTGGACTAGGGGTGGAATTTGATCCCAAGGTCCTGGAAAAACATTTAGTAGGGTGATTGCAGGCTGGGGAATAATAAGGCGTGACCTAGGTTATTCCCCAGCGTAATTCCACAGCCTCAAGGTCTCCAAGGATAAAGAGGTCGAGTCGAAATAATTATTCGACCGGTAAAACACTCTCATATTATCTCTCAGCTCAAGTGGGCCTGTGGACTCTCAGTTAGCAGGTGTACAGTTCAAATCTGTTGCGAGCCACTTTGGGTTTCAAACTTTTACCTTTCATATTCCCAGATGTTGCGTGCGCCTACATCTACACCACCGTCAACCGCAATATTTTGACCTGTAATCCATGAAGATTCATCGGAGGCAAGGAATAACGAGGAATACGCAATGTCTTGCGGATAACCTACTCTTAGCAAAGTAGATTCCGGTGTCTCTACTTTACCCTCGCCCAAAGACCCTCGAAATAAACCTGCTCCAATGCTGTTTATACGTATATTGTCGGGGTGAAGTTCGCGTGCTAGGTTCTTAGTTAATCCAACGATTGCGCTTTTGGCAGCACCATACGCAGAGTTGCCCTCCTGCGTCACGCTGAAACTTGCAGCAACCGCCACGATCGAACCACCACCTTGATTCTTCATGATTGGTCTTGCTTCATGTACAAGGTTATAGAGACTATTCACCGTGTTAGACATAGTCTCACTAAAAAAATCAGGGTCGACGTCCTGTAATTTCCTTGTGGGGTCAAAATTACCTCCGGCCGCCGAGTAAATAATGTCTAGGCGTCCAAATTTCTCAACAACCTGGTCCATTAGAGACTTGGCTTCGCTCCTAATTGATACGTCAGCAGGCATAACGTTAGCGACGCCACCTAAATTTTCTATTTGAGTTGCAGTTTCCTGGAGTCTCTCTTCAGTTCTAGCTGTGAGGATTACTTTTGCTCCTTCCTGAGCAAAGAGTTTCGCCGTGGCTCGACCCATACCCTGGCCAATTCCAGTCATCAGGGCCACCTTGTTATCTAATCTCATTTCCACTCCTTAAATACTTTTAACGATCCCTGGACAATCATATTCTAGCCCGGTGGTAAACTGCCTTCAAAGTTCAAGATAATGCATGCTATTCGAAATAGACCATGAAGCTGAAACGAACATCTAGCCTTGGGAGAAATTTAATTGGTGGATTTAGATCAGATCAAAGTACTTGCGTGGGATATTGGTGGGACTGTTTTTAACTGGAGAGGAACCATAGAAAAGGAACTCGAAGAGATCCAGCGTAAACAGGGAATTGAACTCGATATATTTAAATTCGCCAGCGACTGGAGATACGGCATGTTTGATATGCTCGCAAAAGTCCGGAGTGAGGAAATACCCAGGATAAATGCTGACCAGATACACAGGAAAGTACTCGACGATGTAATTGATACAAGTGGGACCCTTTCCCTGTCAGAATCCGAGCGGGATGACCTAAATTCCGTGTGGCACAGGTTGGAGGCCTGGGATGACGCCCCAGCAGCAATCGAGAGGCTTAGAGAGCGGTACACAGTAATCCCGTTAACTGTATTGAGCTGGTCAATCGGTGTAGATTGCTCAAAATTCAACGGAATTAGTTGGGACGGACTGATATCTTGTGAATTTCTGAGGCAATATAAGCCAGATCCGGGATCCTATTTACATGCAGCCGAACTGCTGAATGTTGCCCCAAGCGAGATAATGATGTGCGCAGCTCACACAAGTGACCTGATGGCAGCAAGAGAGACAGGTTATAGGACCGCGTTTGTATACAGGGAAATTGAAAAAGCACGAGACATTTCGACTAACACATTTTCAGAAGAGCCGAGTGTACCTTTGGAATGCTTCGACGTGCACGGCCAGGATTTCGTTGAATTAACTAGCAAATTACTCACATAATAGGCCCGGGCCCCTGGCGGGATTTTCCGGTTTAGAATAGAAAATAAGGTTCTTAGGTCTCTCGTCATACTGCTCCTGGGATTCTACTCACCAAGTGCAAATTGTAGGCACATGGCGGAGGTTTAGGGCCTTAAAAACTAGCCATCGTACCCAATTCACGCCCTAATATTTGCACCGCACGGCCCGGTTAATTTACTAGATACCCCTTCGATTCTTCTGTCTTTCTATTTGGACAATGTTAGCGGACAATAGATAGAGGGAATGGAACACCTGTTTGTGATAAGACACAAAGTAATGTATTATAGTACATAAATAGATACTTCAACAGGAAAAATATGTCTGAGATCGTAATTTCAACTGAGAATTTGCATAAGTTTTACGGAGCAAGGGACCAAAAAGTCCATGCCTTAAATGGGGTAGATATATCCATCGAGGAGGGAGAAGTAGTCGGAATAATGGGGCCTAGTGGTTGTGGTAAGACGACCTTGCTTAATTGCTTGTCGGGACTGGATTCAATTGATGATGGGAATATATTGATTCAGGGCCAGACCCTTACAGATCTTAACGATGATCAATTAAGTGAACTGAGGGCCAAAAAGATGGGTTTCGTTTTCCAAACCTATAATCTCCTTCCCGTCCTGACTGCCGTGGAGAATGTCGAACTCCCATTGCTAGTTTCCGGATTTTCAGGAAAGGAAGCAAGAAATAAGGCACTTGAGAAATTGGCGGAAGTGGAATTAGAGGACTGGCAACAACATTTACCAGGGGAATTGTCCGGCGGTCAGCGCCAGAGAGTTACTCTCGCAAGGGCCTTAGTAAATGAGCCAGCAATCGTCTGGGCAGACGAGCCGACAGGGAATCTTGACAGTGAAAACGAGCGGCTCATCATGGATCTTTTAACCCACTTAAACAAGATAAATAACCAGACTTTTGTGATTGTCACTCACTCTGACTATGTTGGTGGCAGGACCGACAGAATTATTCAAATGAAAGATGGTGAAGTAGTTTAGTAATGGAAAAAGTGTTTGGACTTCCAGCAACTGGATTGGCCACGGTAATGGGGGCTCTTCTTCTAGTAATATTTTTGGTTCTCGTTATTGCTGCTGCTAGGAGATTTATCCTGGTGAAAATGGGGGGACGAAATATTCCCAGAAGAAAAGGTCAGAGTATTCTCATTGTCATAGGACTTATGCTGAGTTCTGCCATCATTGCTACTTCATTAGGAATCGGAGATACGGTAAGGCATTCGGTAAGATCTGTAACCTTAGACGCCTTGGGGCCAACAGACCAAATAATCAAGGGACCCGGAAAGCAATACCTGGGTGAAGAATACTTCGCTTATTCCAACTTCACTAATATTGAAAACATAGCCCGTCAAAACACAGATATTAGGGCTTTGCTTCCGCTGATTGAAATTTCACTCCCTGCTTCCAACGACGAAGAAGATTTGGCTGAGAATAGAGTGCGGGTAAGGGGGATCGACGGCCGCTATTCAGATGATTTTGATAGCTTAAAGAATATATCTGGAGAAATAGTTTCAATAAGTTCTCTACAGCCTGAGAGTATTTACATCAACGCGAAGTTGAATGATTTATTGAAGATTGATGTTGGTCAGCCGATCACTGTATACACACCAGCAGGCCGATCACAGTTTACTGTCGCGGATATCGTGAGGGGAGGAGGATTGGCGGGAGGTTCCACGAATCCATATATGTTATTTAGCCTGAATTCCTTGCAACAGCTTTTGGATAAAGAAGGGCTTATTACCAGTATTTTTGTTTCTAACCGGGGGAGTGGAGAGGAAAGCTTAAATCTTTCTGATGATGTCTCTGATGTCCTTCGCTCAGAATTGACTAATGAGGAAGCTGCTTTAGAGATATTTACTTTACTTCAAGGGAAGGATATTCCCACCCGTCTGATGGAAGAATCTGTGGTTATCGGGAAAAGTGATAAGAACATGTCGGAGACCTTAAACCAATTAGCGGAAAACTTATCTTCCGCCGAATTTGGGGAATCCTTCATAAAAGAAATTAATGATTACCCGACTCAATTGGCAGTGACGGGAGTATTGGATAAATCAGGATTTACGGATGAGTCCAGAGAAATGCTTGGTCTCTCATCTTCATTGACTATCTTGAGAGTTGATCAATCTAAAAGCGACGGCATCAAGCTTGCTGAGACTGTGGCTGGGGGCGTAACCACTATTTTCTCCATATTTGGTTCTTTTTCGATTATGGTAGGGATGCTCTTAATTTTTCTCGTTTTCGTGTTGCTTGCTGCTGCTAGGTCCACGGAATTGGGTATGGCAAGAGCCGTTGGTTTGAAGCGACGGGACCTAGTGCAGTTATTTACCTTCGAAGGGACTATTTATGCCTTCCTGGCAAGCATAGTGGGTACCGCTGTGGGAGTGGCGCTTAGCTTTGGGCTCGTGCTTATTCTTCAGGATTTAATCGACACTGACGATTTCTCAATAAAGCCATATTACTCTGGGATATCACTATTGATAGCCTTTTCCAGTGGCCTAATATTGACCTTTATTACGGTTGTAATTTCAGCCTACCGAGCCAGCAATCTAAATATTGTTGTAGCAATTCGCGGTCTCAAGGATGAATTTGTAAGGAAGCCTCCTGAAGCAATTAGTAAAAAAATCGCTGACTTCCTATGGGCCCTGATTTTTCCGGCTCGACAGCTGAAACGTATTATTAAAAGACATGGCGGAAGATTAAGGAATTTTCTATTATTGTTGGCGTTTCCAATTGCCTGGCCTATAAGTATTATTACGTCTTTATTTACTTTGTCTGGAAAACACTCCTACGTTTTACTCGGACTTTTGTCTGTCGCTCTCTTAGCGTCAGGAATTCTCATGGAGATTGGCGCAAATTTCTTTATTGGATTGACCGGCAGTGTTCTCGCTGTAGGGCTGTTCATAAGATTTCTTGCTTCCAGATTTTTAAATGACCCTGAATCTGTTAATCAGATCGGTGGGACTTTCGAGGGAGGTCTCGTCCTCCTGGCCAACTCATTACCTTTTGATTTCTTTGAGGTTTGGACTGGAGAACTCTCTGAACCCGGCCCCTGGTTTTGGCCGGTTGGGGGCGCTATATCGACTGCCGCAGCTGTGTGGTTACTTATGTCGAATACACGGATTTTAATAGCCTTGTTGAACCTAGTTCTCTCCAGGTTCTCCGGGCTTCGTGCCGTGACAAAGACGGCTATTAGTTATCCCATGGCTTCCAAGTTCAGGACCGGTTTAACCGTCGCGATGTTTGCATTGATTATATTTACATTGATGATCTTCTCCGTACTAAATGGAATAGGTGACATAACTTCTGAACAGCCTGAAAGGGTGACAGGAGGCTACGACATTAAAGGATCGATTAATCGGGACCTGCCTATTCAGGGCGACATAAAGCAATCCTTAAACATGTCAGACTTTACTGTTGTAGCTGGAGCGTCCAACATTCCCATTGAAGTCAGAGAATCAGACGGGGAAAATAATACGTTTAAAACTTCTAAGCTTGTGTCTCTACAAGATGATTTTTTTGAGACAACGCAATGGAGGATGGCTCATTTTGATCCAGCCTACGGCTCAACGGATAAAGATATATGGAGGAAATTAATAGAGAATCCCAATCTAGTTGTGGCTAACGCTTCGGTTATTCCCTCCGGGGACCCGTTTGGTCCTCCCGACCGGAGTTTTAAAACTTCATATTTGAATGCCGGGGACCCGATCGAAATCCGGGCCTTTGAAGTCGAAATTAAAGAGAGGAAAACCGCCGTTGAACCAAGCCGATTAACTGTCATAGGCATCGTAGAGCGCCTTGCGTCCGGAACGGGCTGGGGGGCCGACTCTGCCACCTTCTATTCATCGAGAGTCCTAGCCACCGAGTTAGTAAATGAGAATATTCCACTTGACACGTTCTATTTTTCCCTCAGAAATAAGGATGACGTTGCGAACTATGCTCAAAAATTAGAAAAAATCTTTTTGCCCAATTCCATGGATGCCGAAAATCTCCTGCAAATATTGGAGGATGAGAATGCTACCGGGGATGCTTTCAATAAGCTCTTCCAAGGATTTAGTGGTTTGGGATTAGTTGTTGGTGTAGCGGCTATTGGAGTACTGTCGGTTCGCGCTGTTGTTGAAAGAAGGCAATCTATCGGTGTCCTAAGGGCAATTGGCTTTAGAGCCAGCATGATAAGAGCTCAGTTTCTCATAGAGTCATCTTTTATTACTATCCTTGGCATAGTAGTGGGGATATTTCTCGGAATTCTACAGTCCTGGCTAATATTTCTTGAGATATCTAAGGAACTTGAAGGTGCAAAATTTGTCGTGCCAATTGCAGATGTGGGGGTATTAATCGGCTTCACCATATTGGCTTCCATTCTAGCCAGCGTTATACCTGCCAACGAGGCTAGTAAGACATACCCTGCTGAGGCATTGAGATACGAATAGCTATTTTGTCCCAAACTTTGATGGTTGATCATCGATCTTGTGGAGCTGCGCAGAATTACCTGTGACGGTTGTTTACAGTGTGGTCCAAATAGAATATTCCCAATTCAGTCGTTGAACTTATAGTTTCAAGATCCCTTCGCTAATTAGCACACTGTTTCCACCAATCCATGTATTCAATACCTGTCCGTTTTCCTTCTGCGTACGACCCTGTAATATGCTTGGTCTCCCCATTTCTATTCCTTGCGAAATACGCCAGCTTTTCTTAAAAGTGTCCCTATTGTCGTAATAGGCAAGTAATCCTATAAGTGCACAATTAGCGCTTCCAGTAGCCGGATCTTCTGGTACGCCATCCGTTGGGGCAAACATACGGGCTCTTATGTCGAAGTCACCTGTATTTTGACAATATACGTGTATGTAAGATTCGAAGCCCCTATTTAGTAATTCATGAAATTTTGACATGTTAATTTCTGCCTGTTGCAGGACAGGTAACGACGGTACCTCGACAAAGATAAAGGGAAGACCTACAGATGCTATTTGAGGAGAATGGGTTTTGGTAACAATGTCCGTTTCCCGCAAGGAGAGGGATGAAGCAACCATGTGGGTGGGAATAAAATCTCCGATCGCAAGTTGCGAAGGGGCCTCTAACTCACAACATAGAATGCCATTATGATCGTACCTGATATCCACCTCCACGATCCCTGCCTCTTCTTCGAAGGCCACTTTCAAAGGTTCATTGATTGTTCCAAAATCCCCGCTTTCGGCCAACACAAATGCAGCACCAATAGTAGGGTGGCCGGCGAATGGGACTTCAGATGTGGGTGTATAAATACGAATTTTCCTATGTTGAGCCTCCTCTGGGGGAAAAACAAAGGAAGTCTCTGAAAAATTGAACTCTCTGGCAATATTCTGCATCTGTTCATCCGAAAGTCCCCTAGAGTCCGGGAGGACCGATAACTGGTTTCCTCCGAATTTCTCCGTAGTAAATACGTCGCATATGAAATATTGGTAATCCAACAAAACATTTTCTCCTACTTACAATGCGGTTCTTTATCGGAATCTACTAACAGGTAACAATGTGCCCTTGATAATGCACAGAAGGAGTTAGGTAGCTCTGATACAAGGGCATTTACGTTCAGTATATGATTTCCGCTTGTAATCAGGGAACTACTCGGACCTCCAATTCATATTAATAACTGATTACAATTAAGAAATGCAAAGAAAACTTCAAGGGATTTACAGATGAGAGGAACCGCCGATGTCTCAAACAGCAAGTTTGTAGACAACCTTCTTGACTACGATGTTGTTGTTATTGGTGCTGGGATTTCCGGTCTATACCAACTTTATCGTCTGCGAAAGGCTGGATTTCGTGTCTGTATCTTAGAGAGAGGTACAGGGGTAGGGGGCACTTGGTATTGGAATCGTTATCCAGGGGCCCGATTTGATTCTGAAAGTTATTCATACGCCTATTCGTTTTCCGATGAGCTCCTCGAGGAATGGGACTGGTCGGAACATTTTGCATCCCAGCCCGAAATCCTTCGTTATCTGGAGTACGTTGGCAGTAAATTCGACTTATTAAAGGATATTAAGTTTGGGAGTGATGTTCGCTCAGCTACTTATGAGGAAAAGGACAAACACTGGAAAATCACGCTGGCAGACGGAATGGCTTATACAACTCGAATGCTCGTAACCGCAATGGGAGTTCTCTCAGAACCTACGTTTCCAAACATCAAGGGAATCGATTCCTTCCAGGGTGACTTTTTCCATACAGCTCGATGGCCAAAAGATCCTGTTACTTTCGAGGGAAAAGACGTGGCTGTAATAGGAACCGGGGCAAGTGGGGTACAAACTATTCAGGAAATCTCCAAACAGGTTCGCCATCTTACAGTTTTTCAGCGCCGACCAAATTGGTGTTCACCTCTTAACAACGGCCCAATCACCTCAAGTGAAATGAAAGCAATCAAGAGTGATTACAAAGATATGTTCGCCCGTTGTGCAGAGAGCCAAGGGGGGTTTATATGGACCATTGATCCTCGAGGAACCTTCGAGGTAACTCCTGAAGAAAGAATCGACTTTTGGGAAACCCTCTATCACGGCCGTGGGATGAATATATACCAGGGAAATTTCAGGGACGTATTGGTGGATTCCCGTGCTAATGAGGCAATGTCTGACTTCATGGCCAAAAAAATAAGGACAAGGGTAGATGATCCTGAAATAGCGGATTTGCTAATCCCAAAGGATCATGGCTTTGGAACTCGAAGGGTACCCTTAGAGACCGGATATTACGAAACGTATAATCGCGCCAACGTCGACCTTATCGATCTGAATAAAACTCCTATCCTCGAGATTACTCCTGAGGGTATTCTTACAAGTGAAAAGGAACATAAAACGGATCAAATAATCTACGCGACGGGTTTCAATGCAATCACTGGTAGTTTTGATCGCATAGATATCCGAGGAGTTGGTGGGCTTACTCTTAAGGCACAATGGGATCGTAAACTAGAAACATTTTTAGCTGTGCAAGTGGTTAATTTTCCCAATTTCTTGATGGTTATGGGACCTCAAGGACTGGGTGGAAATCACCCCCGTAATATCGAGTACAACGTTGAGTGGATAACTTCGCTTTTAGAATACATGAGGTCGGAGAACTTGTCTGAAGTGGAACCGACATCTGAAGCTATCCGGTTTTGGTCCAACCACATTATGGAGAAGAGTGCGGCCTCGCTGTCTAATAAGGTGGATTCTTGGATGACCGGTGTAAATCACAATGTGGAGGGTAAAGACACAAGGTTAATCGGGGCGCGTTATGGAGGTAGTGTCCAGTCCTACAGGGGCTTGTGTGATAGTGTGGCTGCAGGATCTTACAAAGAGATGGTTTTTTCATAGAGGTCTCATTTGAAAAGTAATATTTCCCACGAATTTCCTTACATCAAGAAGTTCTTAACTGTCCATGGAAAGAGTATTGCTTATGTGGATGAAGGCAAGGGAGACCCCGTTATATTCCTCCATGGGAATCCAACCTCATCCTATCTGTGGAGAAACATCATTCCATACATAGAGCCTATGGGAAGGGTTATAGCTCCTGACCTAATAGGCATGGGAGACTCCGACAAGTTAGAGCATTCTGGGCCCACCAGTTATACATTCAAGGAACATTGTCACTACCTGTTTTCCTTCATTGACCAACTTGAATTAGATAGAGTCACTTTTGTAGTACATGACTGGGGCTCGGCTCTGGGGTTCTATTGGGCCAGCCTTCATGCTGAACGCGTCAAGGCTATCGTCTATATGGAGGCCATAGTCAGTCCGATCAAATCTTGGGAAGGATGGCCGGAAGTAGCAAGAAACATTTTCCAGGCCTTTCGTACTGATGCGGGAGAAGAATTAATTTTACAGAAGAATATTTTTGTGGAAAGAATACTCGCAGGTGATGCGAAATTGGGTGAAGCCGAAATGTCAGTTTATATGAAACCTTATCTCGAGGAAGGGGAAAGTCGAAGACCGACATTGACATGGCCTCGGGAAATACCTATCGCTGGTGAGCCAAAAGACGTCGTAGAAATCGTTCAAGACTATGCTATCTTCATGGGCCAAAGTACTATTCCAAAATTGTTTGTGAATGCTACCCCTGGTTCAATACTAGTCGGCGACCAGCGAGAAGAGGCCCGACTGTGGCCTAATCAACAGGAAGTTACAGTAGAGGGTGGTCATTTCATCCAGGAAATATCACCTAACGAGATAGGTTCTCATATAAAGACCTTTCTCCAAAATCTTCAGTAGATCTTTGCGTAATAAGAAATTCCGAACTTCATTTATTGGAGTTTAATCGAAAGATTAGACCCGTGATTTTAGTCAATATATAAGCGTTAGACAGAATTCCAGGTAGAAAGGTTGATAAGTTTACCAAGATATTTGGTTGAGTTATCTTTATAGCAGGGTCTTTTACTCTACGGAATAATTTTCATTCAGGAGATTTTGGTATTTAACCTTGGATGCCATTTCGGGGTAAACATATTTACCACCATTCCAAGGCCTATTATTCCCAGGCCAGCCGCCACGCCAACAAATACCCTAGAGAGCTCCCATGAAAATTGAGTTGCAAGAATTCCGACGGTAGCGACCACCAAAAGTCTCATGAGACTGAGTCCTACTGGTATCAGCATATGTCCCGTGCCTTGACTTGCAAAATATAGCGTTTGGCCTCCTCCAAAAAGCCCGTAAAAGGGAGCCACTATCCCAAGATATAAAGCTCCAAATTCATAGGCTCCCGGATTCGAGGTAAAACGACCCATCCAGAGATCCGGGTTAACAGAGACAATTATCCCCACGAGGCCAGTTACTATTAATGTCCCAAGATAGCCTAGCCAGGCAATGTTTCTTGCTCGACTATATTGCTCGGCACCGAAATTGGCGCCAATGGCCGTCGTTAATACACCCCCTATACCAAATGCGATTGGTATCATCATAATTTCCAGTCGACTACCCAAACCATATCCTGCCAAGGCTTCAGTGCCGTAACCCCCAACGACAGCGGTAACGATAACCACCGTCAATGCGATAGCGCTGCTATTGAGTAGACCTATACCACCAACTTTCATGATGTCGTAAAGAGAATGGGGATTAAAAGAATATGGTCTAAGTCTAAGGGCGACAGTGCCTCTCAGGATTAGAAATAGCATGTAGAGAGAGGTAACTCCATGGCAGAGCACCATGGCAACTGCCGGGCCGACGACACCCAGGGAGGGTAGGGGACCCCACCCCAAGGTCAAGGCTCCTGACAATGCAATTTGTACCAGGCTGCTTAATATGACGATCCTGGACAATCGAGGAATTTCACCAATTGCCCTTAAGAGGGAGAAAAGGAAAAAATAGAGCCAACCTACCAATGCAGCGCCAAAAAGTATTTGGGAATATAGAACCGCTCCCTTAAGAACTTCTTCCGTAGCATCGAAAATTTGGAAAACCTGCCGACAGAATATACCAAGTAAAATTGCGTAAAAGAGGGACATCACAATGATTATGATTAATCCGTGCCATGCAGCCTCCTCTGCCCTATGACTGTCATTACTACCAAGCGCCCTTGCAACTGAAGATGCTATTCCCCCTCCTATCGCACCGGCACCCATCATCTGCATCAAGGACTGAAAAGGAAATACGAGCGCGAGACTAGCCAGTTCAGTGGTGCCTAGTTTGCCCACAAAAGAGGCATCTGCAAGCATGATTGCAGTCATTGTGATTATGGCCGCTACATTTGGTATGGCCAATCGAAAGAGCATTTTTAGAATTGGGCCATTCAGTATTAGCAGAAGTTGGGGCGATGTTTTGTTGTCCAAATTTAAGACTGACTCCTCTCTGGGTCTAATGAGTTATTTTACCCTGACCCATTAGAATATTTAGCGATTTAAGGAATCCTTGTTAGAGGATGGACTATCTGGAAACAAGACGGTATATTCACCTCAAATTTAGTTAGGCTTTGATACATTTTGGTTGTGCAAATTGCGCAATGCCTTTTTGGAAATTTAATTTCAATAGCCCCAGGTAACATTCAAGGAGAAGCGTTATGGCCCATTATTTAATGACTGGTTCCTACACTAGCGAGGCGTGGTCTGCCCAAGTTCAGAACCCACAAAATAGACTTGAAGCTGTCACACCCGTGTTTGAAGCCGCCGGTGGGAGCATCGAATCCGCTTACATGTCATTTGGCGAATCTGACCTCGTGTTAATAGTTCAATTTCCCGATAATGTTAACGCTGCCTCCCTAGCAATTGCACTGGCGGCTGGAGGTGGAGTCACTAACTGGAAGACCACGCCACTAATTTCCATGGATGATGGAGTCAGTGCCATAAAAAAGGCAGGCACCCTGACTTATAGCCCTCCTGGTAAATAGCTGACTAAGGCGTTTTAATGGAGGAGCATTTCTAAGAAGGTCTATTCAGGCCACCCGGAATCTGTGAACACGGAATACTTTACAGGGTAGCGCTTGCTATGCGCATTTTGTCGGAAGCGCTCCTCCCATTTTTCACAAGCAAGCTCACTTTGGCAGTCTTTAGCGTGCCATGCGTAATATGTCCATGTGGTACTTAGGAAAATGCCAATAAACACATAGACTAGGATATTTCCAGATGAACCACCTTTAATTTTCTTAGCTGCGTAAAGCGATAACCCTAGGAAAACTACGGTGCCGACTCCAAGAGAGAACATTAACTCACCTAGTTCGACTTCTTTTTTTCAAGATTGTGAGAAGTGCCATGTTCACCTCCAATCTGATATATCACGAGATGATATTTCCTGCTTCATAGAAGGTTAGAAGTTGTGGGTACTTAACTCTTAGTCGTGTCCCTCTGCAGCCTTATCATCTTTCCTAAACTATCACGCCCTCATCTCTCAAGGAAGGAATTTCCTCAGAATCCAATCCTACGACGTCCCTGAGTATTTCGTCTGTGTGTTCTGAATAGAGAGGAGCTCTTTTAACTTCAACAGGCGAACGGCTAAGTTTTATCGGGCAGCCGATCATTTTGTAATCGCCTCTATCGATATCTTCAACGTCTACAACCATGTCCCTAGCAATCAAGTGCTCATTAGTCAGAATTTCCTCCGGACTTAATACTGCTCCACACCAGACTCCAGCGCTAGCCAATTCATGAAAAACTTCATATTTTGTTTTCTTGGAGGTCCAATCAGTTACAATTTTTATGACTTCGTCGGGTCTCTCATTTCTTGCTGCCTCGTCCCCATAACGCTCGTCCCCGATTAGATCCTCCCTACCTATCACTGCTAGAACAGTTTCCCACAGTTGTCCTCTTAAATGGATCATCACATGATCATCGTAACCACCAGGACTACAAGGAAAAGTGGGCGGCAAATTAGACTTTCCCAATATGACTCCTCTCTCGTTTGGCTCACCCGTACTAAGACTTCTTATTAGTCTTATCCTCATAAGGTTTACAACTCCGTCCTGCATCGCAACTTCGACGTGTTGACCTTCACCATCCTTATCCTTCTGCCTTAGAGCGGCCAATATACCTATTGCCATGTGAAGACCAGTGCCGGAGTCCCCAATTCCAGCGGCCGTAGGCATCGGAGGGCCCCCATGTACCCCCGTGGCAGCCATTGCACCGCCCATAGCTTGCGCGGCTGTTTCAAAGGATTTATACCTGCTATATGGACCAGTATCGCCATAACCTTTAATGCTGGCATAAATAAGACCGGGATTAATTTCTTTTAGCTGGGTATACCCAAGTCCAAGGCGTTCCATAACCCCCGCAGAAAAATTTTCTAGAAGGATGTCAGCCCACTGGACTAATTCATTCATAATGGAGACACCTTTTTCAGACTTTAGATCTAATGTCATGGCTTTCTTATTGCCATTAAAGATCGTGTAATAGACGCTGTCCTCGCCCTCTATATGCGCCATGTCTATGCGGGTATTATCGCCCCCGACTGTGTCTTCAAGCTTTATTACATCTGCACCGAGGAATCCCAGTAGTTGTGCGCA
>VEXB01000016.1 GCA_009391195.1 SAR202 cluster bacterium AC-647-P02_OGT_505m | reverse complement strand
GGGAGTAATTGGAGGAACCTAATCACTTATCAGTGGCGAAATGATCCGGACCTAAGTGCAAAAAGTGATATGGATTATGTCCACGACGTTATCCAATCTCTCACTGATCACATCTATTCCAATCCTAAAGACTATGATGCAATTTTTCTGCGGGGAAATGGATACTTGGACTCGGGCCAGTATGACTTGGGAATAGCAGATTATTCCATCCTAATTGATCTGCCAAACCCCGACGAACGTGCATTAAACAACCGTTCGCTTTGCTGGAGAGGGCTGGGGAAATTTGAGAGAGGTCTGGAAGATTCATCCGCCGCCATTAATATTAATCCTAACTATCGTGACGCCTTCAACAATAGAGGGATGCTCTATTCGGATATCAACGAACATACGAAAGCCATTACTGATTTTACTCGCGCCATAGAAATAGATCCTGATTACTGGTATGCATACAATAATCGTGCTCAGTCATATTTAATTATGGGCGACAAATCCGGTGCTTTCAGTGACTACGAGAAGGTGAGGGCATTACTAGGACATTAAAAGCCTTACAGGATCATCTGGAAAATCTTACTGAAGATTAAATAGTTTCTTCGAAGCGGCTGCTCTAAGGGTCTTGTAGGGATCTATAGTCCAGGGACCTTCACTTACCAGAGTTACAGTGGCAGAATCTCCTTCTCTGAGAACTAATGCTCTTTCACCATCAAGCGCTATAGTCCTAGGGTAACTATCAATCGTAATAGGATGTCCCACCGTCATAATAGTGAAATCGTCGTATCCAACATTTTGAACATGTCCCGGTATAACTGGAGCCATCACTCTGTGTCTTGGATTGCTATGGTTCAATTTGAGATGTAACGCCGTAGTTTCTTCTCGCCCGACTGGATGGATTGCTCCCCCTATAGCCGAAAGGCCGATACTGTACGGCTCTGCAATCGATAGAAATAAATCGCTAACAGTACTAATGTCCCATATCGCCCTTGCACCAACGTAGTGTTCGGACGATATTGCGACATCTACCAGGGATATTTCTGACGATCCATCAGAATGTTCAACCGATAGGGCCTGATATCGGGGAATGCACTCCTTATCGGTTACTTGGCCTGATGCAATGAATCCAGTGGCCAGTCCGGCCAAGGTTCCTTCGATCATATATGGAAAAACATTGTTGGTTCCTGTCGATATTGGAAGGAGTGGTATTTCCCCGATATTCTTGCAGGCAGCCCTACTTGTCCCATCACCTCCAAGGACAATGATCGCATCAGCTCCGGCATCTACAAGTTTTTTGACTGAATCAACGGTATCTTCTTCTTTATTCCGTATAAAGACTTCAAGGGACTTGAAACTCAAGGGACCTTCAAATTCTTCTGCAGCTGTAATTGCTAGGCGGCCATAGTCTGGCATTAAAAGAACATTCCTAACACCAGAAGCGACAAGGCCAGCATATATTCTTTTAAGGATGTTAATTTTTTCTTGATTAGTAACTACGCGACTCTGCGATACTAATCTTCTTATATCCTTACCCGAAGACGGATTTGCTATTATTCCAACTGAAACCAAAACAATCCTTTTCCTTATTAAAATTATCTGAAGTATAAAACAAGAGAGTAATATAAATTGCCTATAAAGGCCCTCGTTTAATAAATGGCAAAGTACAAACCAACTAAACTCCGAATCGAAAGAGCCAGAAGAGTTTCTGACTCCTTGTCGGCTAAATATGGCCTAATTGAATGGGTCCCAAGATACAACGCAGGAGAGGAACTGGTTTATACAATTTTATCTCAGCATACCTCCGACATTAACTCGGAAAGAGCATTTAAAAATCTTATGAACCATTTCCAAACGTTGGAAGCGGTAGCTGAGGCAGATGTAGACGATATTGAACAGGTGATTAAAAGTGGCGGTCTAGCACGACAAAAAGCTCCTAGAATCAAGCGAGTCTTGAATGAAGTAAAGCAGGAAGTCGGTTCATTTGATCTCTCATTTCTAATGGAAATGCCGCTAGACCAGGCTAAGAAATGGCTCACAAAGTTCAACGGTGTAGGACCGAAGACAGCCGCTATCATTCTCTGTTTTTCCTTTGGATTGCCAGCAATGCCTGTGGATACTCACATTTTCAGGGTTGCAAAACGCCTAAAACTAATCGGACCAAAAATAAATGCCGAAAAAGCTCATGAAAGATTGGAACCCATTGTTCCACCCAATGAAGTTTTTCAATTTCACATGTACTTGATAAAACATGGTCGGGATACCTGTAGTGCAAGATTTCCTAAATGTAATGACTGTAACTTGGGGACAATTTGCCCAAGTTTTGGCAAAGTCTAGGGATGGTGCTGTAAAATGGTCTGCCCACCGTAGTGGGCATTCTCATAGGAGAGCAGGATGAAAGTCGGTATCATAAACATAACAGGATACGCAGGGGCGGAACTCGCAAGAATATTACATCGGCATCCAGAAGTTGATATTGCGTCAGTCACGGGGCGGAGCGGGGCCGGTAAGGCTCTAGGCGACGTATTCCCTCATCTTTCTGATATTAATATCCAAATAGAGCCTGAATTGACGGGTAGCTTGGATTTTGTGTTCTCCGCTCTTCCACATGCTGCAAGCGCGGAAGCTCTAAGTGAAGTTATAGCTGCTGATGTCAAAGCTGTGGATATTAGCGCAGATTTCCGATTACGGGATCTAGAAACATACACTGAATGGTACGGTGTAGAACATCCATGCCCAGAGTACTTGGAGAAAAGTGTATACGGGCTACCTGAAGTCCATAGAGAAGCTATCGCAAAAGCCTCTGTGGTTGCCAATCCCGGATGTTATCCGACGGCGTCCATCCTTGGTCTATTACCAGCCCTAAGGCATGGAATTATCGATAACAACATAATTATTGATGCCAAATCTGGAGTATCGGGAGCGGGTAGGGGACTCTCCATAAAAACCCATTTTTCCGAAGTAAACGAGAATGTAAGTGCATACGGCCTCGACGGTCATCGCCATATGCCAGAAATCGCACAAGAACTCGACTTAGCATATGGATCCGAAGTTGCCTTAACCTTCGTGCCCCATTTGATCCCGATGACTAGGGGGATTTTTGCGACCTCGTATTCCCAGTTAACTAACGAATTTCTATCCAACAATTCAGATCCGGCGGGAGCTATTGATGCTCTATATCAAGAAACCTATGGACAAGAGAAATATGTTGAAGTCACAGAAGTTCCACCATCTACCAAGCAGACACTGGGAAGTAATCAATGCCTGGTCTATCCAAAAATAGATTCAAGAACCGGACGACTTATCGTAGTGAGTTGCATCGATAATCTAGTAAAAGGAGCTGCCGGGCAAGCGGTCCAAAATATGAATATATTATGCGGCTATGAAGAGAGTACCGGAATTGACCAGTTGGCGATATATCCGTAATGGGAATGTAAACCCACTTTGCTTACATGGATTTAGATAATACAATCTAACGGAACGATTATATTCACGGCCCCATCGTCTAGCGGTCAGGACAGCGGCCTTTCAAGCCGCAAACACGGGTTCGATTCCCGTTGGGGTCACCATTCCGTTCTTGCTATGCTTGGATTTATGGTGAGATAGTCCCCTTTTCATCCTAGGCAGTTTTAGGTTAGATCCAAAAAGGCTTTAACGCCCAATATAAAAGCTATTCCTATTAGTAGGGCACCGCTACCTCCTCTGACAAAACTCTCCCGAGCTTGGAATCTTGACACAAGGGATCTCCTTGTAAGTAGAATCGCAACGCTCGAATACCAAGCAGCATCTATTATCCCGGCTAAGACACCTATCAGAATTGTGTCAATAAATGTAGTATCAGATCTCACAAATTGGCTAAAAATAGCAATAAAAAATACAGCTATTTTTGGATTGAACAAAGCTAGTAAGAATCCTTCAACTCCAGATTTTAGAAAAATCCTTGATTGAATATCTGAATCAGTTTCCACATGCAAACCAAACTCATATTTATGTCGAAGGGTCTGAACTCCTATGTATATCAATAGGAATATTCCAGCTAGTTGGAATATCGACATCAATACGGACACAGTCATTAAGATTTGGGCTATTCCCAACGCAGTTATGAAAGCCCATAGAGATATACCAATCCCATGACCAATACCGGCTACCACTCCATGATACCTAGCCCTAGTCACAGCTACACTGACCATAAAAGCAAGACTAGGACCCGGAGACATTGCTCCAAGGAAGCATATAAACCCGATCTGTACCCAGTCTAAAGTTTGCACTTCTTCTAAATTCCTGCGACTAACTCATTCCCCAAAAGGCCTAAACCGGGAAAATATAATTTGATAATAAATTTGGCTGGTCACCCCATGACTAAGGGCTCTCCAAATTTTTCACCATGGACAATATCATTAATTGGTTTCCGGTTTTTTTGGTTCCCACCTCTTTTATCCTTAGGAACCCCAAATGGAATCACAGCTACAATTTGAAGTGAATCTGGTACATTCAATAGAGTCCCGACAGCTTCCATTCCTACCCAACCAGCCCAATTAGACCCTATGCCTACAGACCATGCTGTGAGAATCATAGATTGGATTGCCCGACTTGCATCTGAAATGCCGTAGACAGAATTCTTCTCAGTCGCCACAACAACTGCCAAAGAGGAGTCAGCGATATACGGACCAGAACTTACTAGACCTCCCAGCTGATCCAAGAGATCTTTCCGCTGTACCACTATGAAATGCCAAGGTTGTGCATTCATGCTACTTCCTGTGAGGTGAGCAGCCTCCACAATCTTCCTGATAGATTCCTCGGGCAAGGCATCAGTCTTAAATTCACGAATAGCCAGTACTGTCCTAACAGCGTCATATGTTTCCATTAGAGCCTCCGAACTGAATTTACTTATAAACCTTAGTACTATATATCCAATCACTTACTAATCTACTCATTTTATGAGGTCAAAATAGTTTTAATCAAAGTTATAGTTTGAATACCATCTTTATGAGCAGAAAGATATTGTTTTTATGATTTATGACTCACAAACCCGCAAATACGACGTTGTTATCCTAGGCGCGGGTGCCGCGGGGTTAATGGCCGGTCTCACCGCTGGTTTTAGAGGTCGGTCGGTTCTGATCCTGGAACGCTCAAATATGGTGGGAAAAAAGATTTTAATGTCGGGTGGAGGTAGATGCAATTTCACCAATCAATATATCGACTATGACAATTTTTTGTCTGATAACTCTCATTTTTGCATTGGTGCACTCAACGGCTACACCGCTAACGATTTCATCCAAATGGTAGATCGCCATAATATCCAGTACGAAATACGAAAACACAATCAACTCTTTTGCATCAATTCTTCTAGTGACATATTAGAAATGCTGCTCGCTGAATGCTCTATGGCAAAAGTCGACATCGAAACTCATTCCAAAGTAGACAGTATTTCATATTTAGAACCACAAAATGAGAATGATAAAGATGACCAATATAGGTACATGCTCAACTCTGAATACAATGGAAAAAAGCAGCGTGTTCGATCCGATAAAATCTCCTGTAAGTCCCTTATCATCGCAACCGGAGGTTTGTCCGTTCCCACTTTAGGAGGAAGTGGATTCGGATATGACCTAGCCAAAAACTTCTCTCTGGATATCACCAATTTATCAGCAGGATTAGTGCCGTTCACCTTTTCCGGAAACATACAGATGATGGTAAAAAGACTATCCGGGGTCTCAACATATGTGAATGTAACCTGCAACGGCAAGACTTTTAGGGAACATATCTTGTTCACGCATAGGGGCCTAAGTGGCCCAGCAATATTACAAATCTCCAACTATTGGAAAGCCGGACAATCCATATCAATAGACCTGTTCCCTGATCAGAATCTCACCGACCTATTACTTAAGCAAAAAGAGAAACAGTCCCGAATTTTAATAAAAACCTATCTCTCTCACTTCCTCCCACGGTCTCTCGCCAATGAGCTGCAAACTATGTTCTGGCCTGACTTCGCCCAGACAGCGATATCAGAAGTGCCGGATAAAAGTCTTATATTGATCGGGAGTGAATTAACAAAATGGACGCTAATACCAGCCGGAACTGAGGGCTACAGAACTGCTGAAGTTACCCGTGGAGGAGTATCCACAGAAAAAATTAGCTCTAAAACAATGGAAGTGAAAGATCAGCCCGGTCTCTATTTCGTAGGAGAAGTATTGGATGTAACGGGACACCTTGGTGGTTTCAACTTCCAATGGGCTTGGTCTTCTGGTTACGCGGCTGGGCTTTATGCCTAGGACAACGACAGTTTCGGATCCAGTCCCCCAATTAGAATTTAGTCTGCTTTCAGATATTCAGCCTGCCTTGACATCCTTTCGTCATGATCATCAGCAAATCTTTTCACGGCATTAAATATGGATTCTGGATCCAGATGAGCTTCCTTGATAACCTCTTCCTCCGAACCTCCTGTTAGCCATTCGTCATGCCAGTCGGATACGAGCGAATATTCATCAGTGAGAGGTCCTGTGTTTGCAACTGGCCACATCCGTTTAGTCCCTGTGGTCACGACCATTAGGTCAAATTTGGCTGAATCTGGAAGTACACTCTCCCTGTATTCAGCAGGCTGACGTTTAAAAAGTTCTTCCGAAATGGCAGAAATTATTTTCACATTCAGTCCGGCTTCCTCAATTCTTTCTAGCTGGGATACTAGATTATTGGTAGATGAAGAGCCTTGAACAACGATATAGCCGTGCTTCGGTTTACCAGGCTCAAAATCCCTTAGAAGGTAAAATCCTTTCCTGGCCGCAAGCAAGTCAGTATCGGCGAATTTGGATCGGTCGGCTACGGCGAAATCAGGACGTGCAACTTCCAGTACTATGACCCCTACTTTTGGGTCACGGGCCGCAATTGTCGCAGCTTCAAGATAACCAGGAGCTACGTCGTTATAGTCCCAAAAACTCAGATTTATGATCTGATCCCTTGGAAAGAGCTTCCAGACCTGGGGTGAGAAGATGCCAAAATGTGTACGGGCGTCTGCCGCTGTTTCAGGACCTGAATGTCCTGCCAACACGTTAAGTACACCAAGTCTAAACGGACTGTCTTGATTCTGTTGACTCCAGATTCTCACTGGCAGATACATCAACGGAGTGAATGCACCATAAGTGCCACTTAACGCCCAAACACCCGAATGAACCTCTGGATCAAGAGAAGCACTTTGGGTGACTAAGCCAATAGCGGTTGAAACATTTCCAGCTTCTTGAATCGCCGCCCTCAGACGGTTTCCTGCCGGATTCCTTACAGGGTCAAAGTCCCCCCAAATGGAACCCTTTTCCACATTTATAGAATCGGCTAAGTCGGCGGCTAGTACAACTAATCGATTATCGGTGACATAGTTAACCCACTTAGCAATTTCTGAAATGGCCCTGCGACTGCCCCGTTTCGATCCAGGTTTTTCAAACAGGGTGATCGTAATATCTTTTTCTTCATTGGTATCCGGATGAACTGCCGTAACCGTAATTGGGTCAGTGGGTACTTGGTCTGGCATTAAGCGTTCATCAAGGAACGGATCCTTTGAATTGTCGATTCGCAATGGGACGTTGTCGACAACAGAATCCCCTATATCTACCAATCGATTTGACAACCATTCCCCAAGACCATCCTGCTCCAAAACGGACATAACGACATCAATATTCGTCTTGTATTGTAAAATTCGCTCTTTTTCATTAGCTGGCTCACCTTCCAATAGACCTTCGAATTTAACGCCGAATCTATCCTCGAATGTCTTGGCGAGAGCAACAAAATAGTCAGAATTCATTGCAAAAGTATATGGGTGGCTCTGGTAACTAATGATCTGTTCCCCATAACCAGGTATTTGCCCTTCCACGGCACCGGGCCACCACCCCTTAGTGGTTCGCCCTACAACTATCATGGGGCGACGATCAGCGGGGTCCCAATCTTCCATGGCTTTCATTACGGCCACTACCTGATCGAAATCATTAGCGTCCTCTAAAGAAAAAACATTCCATCCATATGAACTCCATTGATCAGCAATTCTGTAAGAGTCAATCTCGGGTGGGACAACTCCGCCGATTAGTTCAGCATCAATACCAGCATTGTTATATGAAAGTAATATTCGAAGCCTTTTACCCACTTGCTGGGCAACAGCCTGGGTCTTCATCTCTTGAGAGTGTCCTGATGTCATCGCGAACTCACCCTCAACACCAATGATTTTTGGAGAAAGGTCAGCACCCGCTATGTCCCAAAAAGCAGCTTTTCCTGCAGCAGTAGCAATACCTATTCCAGAAGGACCGCCATTAACGTCGTTGGTTAGATCAGTACTTTCGGAATGCCCCGATAAAGCTTTTATTCCTCTAATCTTCGCTTGTGCCATCAAAGGATGATCTGCCAAGCCAACTTCGCTTAATAGAGACTTAAGACCCCCTTCTCCTCTTCGAAATCCCAGGCAGTCAATCGACATAAAACTACTCTTAGGATCCGAATAGAATTTGGAATCTCCAGTCAATTGATGGGACCTGTATAGTGACTCTCCCAGAATCATCCAAAGGGCGTAAGTCACGGGAGCATTATGCCCTCCAGCAAGCAGAAATTTGTCTGAAAATGGATGTTTTGGGCGGCGGTAGTCGTACTTTAGACCTCCTAACTCCGGTCCAATCAAATGGCTGGCGACCGTGTAGGGAGTGTAAGCAAGAGGACCTCCAAAGTGCCCAGTCTGACAATAATTCCCCATCAAAACTAGGGTCATAGCCGTCATATAGGCGACGTCATCCATTCTTTCCCGATCATAATCAGGAAGAGATATCTCCGTGTGAACTAAATCTGATGAAAGTGTTAAGTTGCTTATTGTTGCCATAGCGTTGAACAGAACCTCAGGACAATGTGTTTGTGTGACTAAAACCCAAGCCTATATGGGGTCTAACTATAAGATCTAAAACGTTATAAGCCGGCTTGCAGATTTGACTCACACTTTTCCTCACAGCATGTTATTGGAGCATACTTGTCCAGTCAACAACATTTTCCGGCAATCTAGGGTAATAATTTACGGGATGGGATGTCTCTTATGCCATTCCGTAGAGATCTCATAACTATATGCTATTTTGCATATAAGCTCCTCCGAGAAGAGTTTACCCACAATCTGAAGGCTTGCGGGCATACCTTGAGACCCAAAACCACACGGGACAGAAACAGTTGGATATCCGTTATAGTCAAATGGAACCGTAAAACGCTGGAAACTTGTTCCCCTCAAGCTATCCATCGGGCCATAGTGAACGCTGTCATCCACGTCGTGTGGAAACCTGATTATAGTGGGGCATATCATGGCATCAACCTCGCTAAAGGCTTCCGCAATAAGAGCGTTGCATTTTATTCGATCGTTATTGGCTCTGACGTAATCCAGGGCGGTCACCGAGGCCCCATTTTCAAGCCATCCTCGAAACCAAAGACCGTAATCATTTGATCTGGAAGGATAATGTTCAGAGTGCGCATCAAGAGCCTCAGCCGAGCAAAGAGTTTTCCATGCTCCTAGGTAATCGTCTACTGGTGGCATAGTCATATCAACAATCACCGCACCACTGTCCTTCAACACATCTAAAGTTCCCAGGACAAGATCTGCAATTTCAGAATCGACACCTTCATACGAGTAATCATGGTCATAGCCAATCCTGACACCATTCAGATCCATCTTCTTGAGCTCCTCAACCGATATTGGCAAGCTCGTGCGGGTTGTGGAGTCATTTTCATCTAGTCCGCTTATTGCGTTCAAAATCATTGCAGCGTCGACAACATTTCTGGTCATAGGCCCAACGTGATCCAAAGACTGACCAAGATCAAGAACCCCGTACCGACTAACCTTGCCATATGAGGGTTTTATACCAACAATTCCGCAGGCAGCACTCGGAAAGCGAATTGAACCTCCTGTATCACTTCCCAATGAACCCGTACACAGCCCCGCCGCCGTTGCGGAGCCAGACCCGCTGGATGATCCCCCCGGCCATTTGGAAAAATCCCAAGGGTTTTTGGGAGCCTGTCTTTTGGGGTTATACCCCCCCATGGCTCCCTCAGTGAGATTGAGCTTCCCAAGTAATATAGCCCCAGCAGCTTTTAGTTTAGAGACAACCGTTGAATCAAAATCAGGGACAAAATCCTCGAGGACTGCCGTTCCGCCCATCGTTTTCGTCCCTTTTGTAAAACAAAGATCTTTAACGGCGATGGGAATACCATGGAGTGGCCCTAAATCCTCCCCATTCTTGAACATTCTAGTAGCAGCCTCCGCGTCTTCAAGGGCCTGATCTCTCATCACTGTTGCATAACTTAGAAGTTCTCCATCAAGCTGTTCGATGCGAGCCAAAAAACTCTCAGTAACCTCTGTTGGGCTGATATCTGAAGACCTATAGCTTTTCCCGATTTCCTCAGCGGATTGGTAGTGAAAAGTCATGACCTACCCGCAATACCGGCAGCGGGTGTTATCTCCACTAAATATAAGCTCAGTATCTGATTCCTCTAAAGCGTAGTCTAAGAGAATTCTCATGGCTTTAGACTCATCGGGTAGGCCAAATTGTTCAACTTGTTCACTAATCCAGTCGGCCTGATCGCTTTCTATCTCAAAACTTACCGTAATTTTACCTTGCGACATCCTGAATCTCCTCGTTGGCCTTAGCCTGAATATATATGACCGGTTCACTAGCAAGCCTATGATAATGGAAGCCCGTATATAAAACTACGAAATGTGGTTAAGATTCAGGAAATAGATATAATCTGATTGTTGGCATGCAAACAAAAGCTTTCAAAAAGGGGTCATCAATGACGGAAAAAGAGCAGGATTGGGAATTTGGAGTAAGAGACGACGGCCACACCATAACCAGCGAAGCAGATCTCGCTCCTGTGGTTCTAGGAGAGGGTGACTTCCGATACGAAGTCTCCGGACAGAACTGGGGAAATTTACCTGATGGCTGGGTGTACAAAGAGGCTACTGCCGTGGACGTTGACTCCAAGGACAGAGTCTATGTTTTTAATCGTGGAACCACCCCTATGATCGTATTTGACTCTAACGGCGATATCGTTGACACATGGGGAGAAGGGGTTTTTGCTAATCCTCACGGGGTAACAATAGGTCCGGACGATGAAGTTTACTGTGTGGACAATGGCGACCATACCGTGCGTAAATTCACCTCAGATGGAAAATTATTGATGACAATCGGCACGCCTGGAGAATCATCAGATCCTATGAGTGGCATACCATTTAATCGACCAACCCACGTAGCAATTGAGCCTAATACGGGAAACTTTTATGTGGCTGACGGGTACACAAATGCCAGTGTCCATAAATACTCTCCCGACGGGAAGTTAATCCTTTCCTGGGGTGAATCAGGTACAAACCCGGGGCAATTTAATATTGTTCATGGAGTCAATGTCGACTCCAACGGATGGGTATACATTGCAGACAGAGAAAACCACAGAATCCAGGTGTTTGACAGCAATGGGAAATTCGAAACTCAATGGGTGAACTTATCTCGTTCAGCCATCACAACCATCAATTCAGTAACTGGACAGGAATTGATGTACATTGGGGAATATTTTGCAGGCATCGCCTCCAATGATATGGGTACCGACCTCGGGCCTAGGATTTCCGTCATGAATCTAAAGGGCGAAGTGCTAGCTCGTGTAGGGCGCCAAAGTTACGGAGAACAAAGTGGTAGATTTTTCTCACCCCACGGAATCGCGGTTGACTCCAAGGGGGATATTTACGTCGCAGAGGTATCCTGGAGCGACTACGGAAGCAAAATGGAGCCTCCGCGTGAGTTACGCTCTATGCAGAAACTAGTAAAGGTGTCCTAGGTTAATTTCTAGACGACTCAAGGGCTTTTTTCCCGGCTTCCAAGGTCTCTATAATTTTATCAACGTCGAAGACGCATCCACCCCAGGTGCCTCCGGATGCATCCTGCAGTGCCGCCCACAGTCGGGAGTCATCTGGGATTCGTTCATGCGGCTTCAAATCATCAGGGGCTTGACGTCGATTAAGTTCGTCTTCGCCCCATTGTGATCCTTGGTTCTCCCCATTTTTACCAACAAGATCTATCGTTCCTTCAAGATTATTTCTATCGATCACGATATTCAGCAAATCTCCATCCTCTATCTTCCCAATCGGACCACCAGCTAGGGCTTCAGGGCCGACATGGCCGATGCAGGCCCCTGTCGAAACGCCGGAAAAGCGTGCATCCGTAATTAAAGCCACTTCTTTGCCATATGAGAGATGCTTCAACGCAGCGGTTATTTGGTAAACCTCTTCCATACCCGTCCCCAACGGCCCACCACATTTGAGAACCATAATCTCGCCTGATTTTATTCTGGTTGCATCGTCACTACTCTTGATCGCCCGTATAGCTTCGTTTTCACTGGTAAACACCCTAGCAGGGCCGAGATTTCTGTAAACACCATCATCATCCACAACTGATGGATCAATCGCCGTGCTTTTTATGACCGATCCCTCGGGAGCAAGATTACCCATGGGGAAGGTTACAGTGCTGGTCAGTCCACTCTTTTTTGCCTCCGATGGTGACATGATGACCTGATTGGGATCAACACCATTCTTATGTCTTAACTGCTCTCTAACCTCATGCCTACGTTGTGAGTTCTCCCACCAGTCAAGATTATCCCCGAGAGACTGACCCGTCACTGTCATCACGGACAAATCCAATAACCCAAGCTCCCTTAAATACAACATCACTTCCGGGACGCCTCCAGCAGCATAAAGCTCAGAAGTTGGATGACCAACTGGCCCATTGGGGAGTACATCAACTATTCTTGGTGTTTCCTTATTGACGTCGTTCCAATCGCTCACCTCCATCCTCTTTCTCCCAGCAGCGTGGGCAATTGCAGGCAAATGCAATAGTAGGTTGGTTGAGCCACCACATGCCGCATGAACTACCATAGCGTTTTTTAATGCGGCATCAGTAATTATGTCAGCTGATAGTATCCCTTTTTGCTCACAATGGACGAGAGCTCTAGCCGAACGTTGGGCAACGCTTAGCCAGGCACTAGTTCCAGATGGGCTTAATGCACTGTGTGTAATTGCAAGACCCAAAGCTTCGGCAATGACCTGTGAAGTTCCTGCTGTCCCCAAAAAATGGCATCCCCCACCCGGAGATGCACAGGCTCTACAGCCAACGTCTTGAGCGTAGTCAAGCGTTACTTCTCCTTGGGCGAATCTCGCACCAATCGACTGAATCATTCCAGTATCCTCTCCCTCTCTGACAGCCAGGGTTGATCCTCCGGGTACTGCTACAACAGGCAAATTTTTCAGACCTGCTAGTGCCATCATCATAGCGGGAAGGCCCTTGTCACAGGATGCGATACCTAGAACTCCTTTTGCACTTGGTAGAGATCTTGCGTGCCTTCGAAATACCTGAGCCGCATCGTTCCGATATGGAAGTGAATCCATCATCCCATCGGTTCCTTGTGTGCGTCCATCACAAGGATCTGAGCAATAAAGAGAAAATGGTATCGACTTTAATGCTTTTAATTCCCTCGCAGCAGCCTCAACCTGAATTGAAAGTTCAAAATGACCAGTGTGTAACCCAAGAGCAATTGGTGAGCCATCCTCGTCTCTTAAGCCACCAGAAGTAGACAAAATGAGGAAATTTTTCCTGAGCATTTCCGCCGGGTTCCAACCCATGCCAGCACCCTGGCTCATACCAAAGTGAAACCCACTGGGTTGTTCAATAAGAATCTCTTCTGTAAACGGCAGGGCTCCCGCAGGGCCATCCGAATGCGTTTCAAAACTATGTGTAGAATCTTCGGGGAACAAAACATCTGCAGTTGAAACCATTTCTGTGTTATCTGACATTTAATTCTCACTTGTTAAAATTAATTTAAATATAGCGAGATTCTATATCAGGTTTGGTGATCGAGGAGATAAGGGTTCCAATGGAAAATCCCAATATTAGTGGATGGGACGCAATGGCTCAGAGCTATCAGGACCAAAGCGATATCTCAACAGATGATATTCATATTTCCCCATTCGGCCCCGGTGCCCTGGAATTAGGTCTAATCAAGCCGAGGACAGGGGAGAGATATCTAGAATTGGGATGTGGTGCGGCCCAGAATTCCATTGCCCTTGAGAAACAGGGTGCTACCACATACGCTGTAGACGGGTCAGAAATACAACTGCAACATGCGAAATCCTTTCTTCTGGCGTCAGATTCAAACACTCATCTTATAAAGGGCGATCTGGAAAGACTGAATTGGTTGAAAGAAGACGCGTTTGACGGCGTCGTCAGCTGTTTCGCAGTTGAATTTGTCCGAGATTTGGAATCTTTTATCAGTGCTGTCCACGCAACACTGAAGAAAAATGGATTACTCCTTCTTGCTACAGTCCATCCACTTGGGGCTTTTGAATGGCATGAAGGAGATGAATACTTGAGAGTAGAGGACTACCTAAATCCGCCAGTAGAACTGTGGAATGAACGATCCGGTCCCTATGAACATGGAGTAACAATCTTTCGGACCATTGAGACTTTGTTCTCTGTTTTGGTTTCGCATGGTTTTTCGATTGAAAAGATTCTTGAGCCAGCTCCTATTGAAATTCCCTTGAAAAGTCCCTACAAGGGTAGATACTGGGAACCATACATGGACAGACTACAGAAAATACCTTTTTCTATAGTATTTCTTGCAAGAAAGTAACTTCCGTAACCGATTTCCTATCCTCCACCGATCGCCCTCACAACTTCCATGGAATCACCGTTTTTTAAGTGGATCTCACCATAGTCCTCTTTGGGAATGATTTCACCATTTATGGCTACCGCAATACTCACCTGTTTATCAAAACCTATTGATGTCAGATAATCTACAATCGACACCGACTCATGTATCTCGGTATCTTTACCATTAATTCTTACTTGCATTTCACAATCCTGCTTCACTGAGCATAGCATCCATTAATTGAGTGGCTGCAATTTTCGGCTCCCCAGTAGCGAGAATAGCAGAAATCACGGCCACTCCGTGTGCTCCCACCTTAACAACGTCAGCAGCGTTTGATGAATCAATCCCCCCTATACCAACGAAAGGTATATCGAGAGATAAATTATATTCTTTAAGAATGCTTGTACCTATTGAACCCTCACCGGGATGACTCTGGGTAGGAAAAACTGACCCAACAAAAACATAATTAGCTCCATTTTGTTGGGCACGTTGCGCCATTGGCAAAGAATGGGTAGATTGCCCGAATAAATCTGAAGAACTACCCACAAGTCCCGATTCCGACTCTGGCAAATGTAGAAAATCCACTCCCGGCAATTGACTTGCCTCCAAGCTGGAATTTACAGCCAAAAAAGCACGACCATCAACTACATCAACTACATCTAGGACCAAGTTCTTAAGAGTTTCTTCCGTCAACCTTTTTTCTCTTACCTGTACCAGGTTGACTCCACCCTGGACGGATTCGTCTATAACTTTCAGCAACCTGTCTTTCCCAACTTTTTCCATGTCAGTTACAAGGCAAAGAGTTGGGTATGGCAATGAGACAGACACCGTATTAAGAAGTGCCTGCTCCTGGACTGCTATCAATCGCGGAGGACCGCACAGGTATTCTTCCTGCTAGATACGCCTCTCTGCCGGCCTGGACTCCAAGCTTAAATGCTCTTCCCATACGCTCCGGATCAGGGGATTGGGCGATGGCTGTGTTAACTAAGACGGCATCAGCTCCCGCCTCAAAAGCCTCCGAAGCGTCAGAAGGCACAGCAAGGCCGGCATCTACCACGACCGGAACACTTGCCTCTTCAATAATCAATCGAATTTCTTCCATGGTAAGAATACCTTGGCCCGTTCCAATGGATGAACCCAAAGGCATTACAGTTGCACACCCGATTTCACACAGTCGAGCCGCCAAGACAGGGTCAGCATGAATATAAGGAAGCACCGTAAAACCATCTTTTATAAGTTCTACAGCTGCCTCATAAGTTCCCACTGGGTCTGGAAGTAAATGCTTGGGATTCGGGATGACTTCCAATTTAACCCAGTCAGACCCAGTCACTTCTCTTCCGAGCCTCGCTGTCAAAACAGCCTGTTCAGCTGTAGCACTTCCAGCCGTATTAGGTAGCACGGTGTAGCGGCTCCAATCAAAATAATCCAAAATGGTCTTCTCGTTTGGGTTGGATAAGTCCAACCGACCAATGGCAACTGTAATAATCTCTGCGCCAGAGGCGACTATGGAAGAAACCATCTCCTCCATACTTCTGTGGCGCCCTGTTCCCACCATCAATCTAGACTCAAACGTTTTATCGGCAATTTGTAGCAAATCTGTCATACTCTTGCTCACTATCCCTGTTTCTATATAAAAACCTACCCAGAGGTGACCGGATGCTGACAAAGTCATTCCCTACGCTGGCATTACCCAGTTCAGGTGACGGGTCGGCAAAATTAATTACCCTCTCAGCATACTTAAAGCTCCCCGATCTCCTGGCATTATATAACTACTCATCCCAACAGTTAAAATCTTTCCTGTAATTGAGCTCTAACTAGATGATAATAACTATGGTTAAAATTCAATCGTCGAAAGGGCAATTAGATACCAAGAAGAGGCAGGGGTTAAAAATAATTGACTGCGAAAAGGCACTTTACCGCTAGCGCATATGTGGTAAATGATCAAAAAGTTCTTCTGCATTACCATAAAAAAGTTCGTCTTGTGCTCCCACCAGGTGGTCATATCGAACCAAACGAGACGCCGGCTGAGTCTGCCATTAGAGAGGTAAAGGAAGAAACGGGACTTAAAGTTAAAATAATGCCTCTGCAAACAGATCCGATTTACATTTCACCTCGGACTACCCCAACTCCACGACTAATCCAAATAGAGGACATAGATGATCCCGTTGATGGACAACATGAACACATAGACTTTATCTTTTATTGCACTCCAGATGGATCAGTCGGTAAATCTAGTGGATGGTACTGGTTTTCACTCGAAGATTTAAAGACAGGAATCGTGGACGATAGTGGGCATTTGTTGGTTCCGCCAGACGATGTCGTAGAGCTGAGTACGGAGGCGATTCTACTTGCTTAGTGAGACATTTAGGATTAAGAATAAACTACTTCTGAGTTATCATTTACGGTGTCTCATCTTCATGTTTGAACAAACCAAGTTGAAAGGAATATAACATGGCAAGTCATCGCATCGCCGTCATCAGGGGAGATGGAATTGGGATAGAGGTTGTTGAAGAAGGTCTGAAAGTACTTAAAGCTGTTTCCGAAAATCATTCATTTGATTTTCAATTTGACGAATTCCCGTGGGGGTCCGACTACTACAAGGCTAACGGCGCAATGATGCCAAGTGACGCATTAGACACACTTTCCACCTACGACGCAATTTTTCTAGGCGCCGTAGGTCATCCAGACATTCAGGACCATATAACTTTGAATGGATTACTCCTACCAATAAGGCGTAAGTTTGACCAATACGTGTGTGAGCGACCGAGTATTTTGTATCCCGGCATAGATTCTCCACTTTCTGGGAAAAGCCCCTTCGACATCGACATGGTTGTGATTCGGGAGAATACTGAGGGCGAATATGCCAACGTTGGTGGTTTTCAGTACATGGATTTCCCCGAGGAAGTAGGTATACAAACAGGGGTATTCACCAGAAAAGGATGCGAGAGGGTCATAAGGTATTCATTTGAACTTGCTAGACGGCGGAACAAGAAAAAACATTTAACCTCCATCACCAAGTCAAATGCCCAGGGATATGGAATGATAGTCTGGGATCGGGCCTTTGACCGAATTGCCTCTGAATATCCTGACATCCAGACCGATTCCCTGCTTATTGATGCGGCAGCGATGGACTTTATACGTAAGCCCGAAGTATTCGATGTAGTTGTCGGAAGCAATCTATTCGGTGACATACTGACGGATATTGGTGCGATTATTACAGGAAGTATGGGGCTCGCCTCTAGCGCCAATTTGGACCCAGACAAACGCTATCCCTCTATGTTCGAACCTGTACACGGCAGTGCCCCAGACATTATGGGTCAAGGAATTGCGAACCCGATGGCTCAAGTCCTTACGAGTGCTATGATGTTAAGGCATCTCGGAGAGGAATCAGCAGCGGATGAAGTAGAAAAATCCGTTCAAAAACTATTAACGGAGGGTGAGATTCTAACGCCTGATCTTGGGGGGACTTCCTCTACAGATTCTGTTGGTACAGCTATCGTTAATGCACTCTAAAGCAATAGTTTTTCATACTTAAACCGTAAATGGAGCAGATTGACCTTAATCACAGATGGTATCAGTAAAAGCAATTGAAACCCGTTTCCCTCACCAACAGATAGAAGGGAAATGGCAAGAGAAATGGGAATCCTCGGAACTATATAAAGTTCGCGACGATGATCCCAGGCCCAAATGGTACGAATTAACCATGTATCCGTATCCATCTGGAGACCTCCATGTTGGTCACTGGTTTGTCCTAACAGGTGCAGACATACACGCCAGATTTCGTAGAATGCAGGGCTTTAATGTGCTGCATCCTATGGGATTCGACGCGTTTGGTTTAAACGCTGAGAATGCCGCCATCGAGAGGGGGATACATCCCCACACATGGACCATGTCCAATATTGAGAGAATGAGAAATCAACTGAGAACACTTGGTCCAATGTATGACTGGGACAGAGAAGTTATTACCTGCATTCCGGAATATTATCGCTGGAACCAGTGGTTTTTTCTGAAATTTTACGAAAAAGGTTTGGCCTACAGAGCGAACGCGCCAGTCAACTGGTGCCCTTCATGCGTCACTGTTTTAGCAAATGAACAGGTCATTGAAGGGCTCTGCGAACGGTGTGACACCGCCGTAACACGCAGAGACATGAATCAGTGGTTTTTGAAAATAACCGAATACGCTGATGAACTTCTGGATCAGTCCAATATTACGTGGCCGGAACGTATAAAAACTATGCAAACGAACTGGATCGGAAGAAGTGAAGGTGTTGAGTTTGCTTTTGATATTTCCGAGTATGGATTAGCTACTGACTCCCTAGTAACCTTTACAACCAGGATAGACACAGTTTTTGGCGTTACATTCGTCGTAATGGCACCAGAGCATCCACTGGTCTCCCAATTGACTACACCGGACAGAAACGAACAGGTGCAGGAGTATATCAATCAGTCCAGACTATCATCAGAAATTGAAAGACTTGCGACAGACCGTGAGAAAACTGGAGTTTTCCTTGGTAGTTACTGTGTAAACAAACTTAACGGAGAGCGTGTCCCTATCTTTATAGGTGATTATGTCTTACACAGTTACGGCACTGGTGTGGTCATGGGGGTTCCAGCTCACGACGAAAGAGATTTCATATTCGCCAATAAATACAGCCTCCCTATACGGGTGGTGGTGGCCCCCGAAAACTATATTGATGGTCAAGATCTCAAAGAAGCCCATGTTGGTCAGGGTCTTATAGTTAACTCAGGTGACTTCGACTCTTTGGACAATATAAGTGCCAAAAACGCCATAGCTGACCGAATCGAATCTATGGAGCTAGGATCCAGACGGGTGAATTACCGAATGCGTGATTGGCTTATCTCACGCCAACGCTACTGGGGCACACCAATTCCATTCATCCATTGCCTAGACTGCGGCACCGTGCCAGTACCATATTCAGAACTGCCAGTTATCCTCCCGGAGGACGCAGAATTTCTACCTACAGGAGAATCTCCACTGGCACTCCACGAAAAATTTGTAAACACAAATTGCCCTCAATGTGGAAAAGCGGCCAAACGGGAAACGGACACGATGGATACCTTCGTGGATTCTTCGTGGTACTTTCTTCGCTATGCTAGTCCAAACTTTGAGGAAGGTCCTTTTGAACCTGGTGCAGCGACGAGATGGAATCCAGTTCATCAGTACACGGGGGGCGTGGAACATGCAGTTATGCATTTGCTCTATTCCCGCTTTTTCGTAAAAGCAGCTCGGGACCTAAATCTTATAGATTTCGACGAACCCTTTCAGAGGTTATTCAGTCAGGGAACTATAATATATAAGGGCAGTAAAATGAGTAAATCCAGAGGTAATGTCATTGCTCCGGATGATTACGTTAAAGCAGTAGGATCTGACGTGGTTAGGACTTACCTAATGTTCATTGGTCCTTGGGATCAAGGAGGTGAATGGAGTGACTCCGGAATAAATGGTTCAGCCCGTTGGTTGAATCGGGTGTGGGACATTGCACATCTACCTGCCCCTACGCTCAACCAGTGTGAATCCGGTGACAAGAACATGGATAGACTTCTCCACAAGACAATTCAAAGAGTCACAGATGATATTGATCGCTTCAAGTACAACACAGCGATCTCATCGTTAATGGAATTTACCAATGAACTTTCAGCCGCCCATTCGGCAAATACTGTCTCATTGAGTAAATGGAAGGATTCTCTCGACCATCTACTCATATTGATGTCTCCTATCGCACCTCATATTACTGAGGAACTATGGGAAAAGTCCGGAAATGAGTACAGCATACATAACCAAAATTGGCCAAAATTTAGAGAAGATTTATTGATCGATGATGAGATAACTCTCGTTGTTCAAGTGAATGGTAAAGTCCGCGATAAACTAGTCGCGCCTGCGGAAGTTAATCAAGATGAGGCGGAGAAACTAGCCCTCTCAAGTAATCGTGTGGATGGCCACGTCAGCGGTAAAACAATTAGGAAAATCATTTACATTCCTGGGAAACTGATAAATATCGTCGCAAACTGAAGGGAGAATAATAAATCTATGAAAGCATCAATAGCTGTTTTACCAGGGGACGGTATAGGCCCTGATGTTGTGGCAGAATCAATAAAAGTGCTCCATGCAGTATCTGATCGTTTTGGACATGAATTTTCGTTAAAAACTGCTGAAATCGGCGGGGGATCTATCGATAAGTATGGTGATCCATTACCCCAGAAAACTGTCGAAACATGCAACGACTCAGACGCCATATTATTTGGGGCTGTTGGGGGCCCCAAATGGGATGATCCAACGAACAATGTTAGACCAGAAGACGGCATTCTCGCCATTCGTAAATCGCTAGGTCTGTTCGCGAACTTACGACCTGTAAAAGTTTATCCTTCCTTAATAAACTCAAGTCCACTGAAGCCCGAGTTTCTCGAGGGCGTTGATATGCTGGTGCTACGTGAACTAACAGGAGGATTGTATTTTGGCAAGCCCAAAAAACGTTGGAATACAAGTCGGGGTAGGAGAGGAGTTGATACTCTCAAATATACTGAAAGAGAAATAGAGAGGATTTTGAGAGTTGGTTTCGAACTTGCAATGGGCAGACGGAAAAAGTTGGCGTCAGTAGATAAGCAGAATGTGCTGGAATCATCCAGGTTATGGAGAGAGATCGCGGTAGAGGTATCACATGAATATCCGGAGGTAGAACTCGAACATATCCTCGTAGATAATGCAGCAATGCAGTTGATCAGAAACCCCGCAAATTTCGACGTTATCGTGTCAGAAAATACCTTTGGTGACATTCTGACAGATGAGGCATCAGTTCTTGCTGGATCTATGGGTATGCTCCCGTCAGCAAGCCTGTCAACTCTTCCAGGCAGTAATAGAACAAAGAAAGTCAGTTTGTATGAGCCCATTCACGGGACTGCTCCCGATATTGCCGGCAAGGGTATAGCAAATCCGATTGGATCAATTCTCAGCACGGCTATGATGCTTCGTCTCTCTTTTGGCATGGCTGATGAGGCAGATTCCATCGAGAGTGCGGTGGAGTCCGTACTTTCAGAAGGATATCGGACCGCTGACATTTCGGCAGATGGGGGAGACGTAGTTGGGACCACTCAGATGGGAGATGTCATAGCGGGACAAATCTGAGTTAGTTCAAGCTCTCTAAAATATCTCTATCTGAAAATAGACTATTAGAATCCAAGCTGGCTGCTAACACCATATTTCTCTGCCAATGCACTAAGCTCTGACCAGGTACTATCCTCCACGAATATACCATCGGCTTTCTTCTTTTGTTCACTAAGGTACTCTAACTCACCTGGATAGTAGATCTCATCAAAACCGGCAGCGGTTTCAGAGTTCTTTAAGTATTGAGCAAATTCGGCAACTTCCTCCTTAAAATCGTCGACGTCCCGAAAGGCAGCAAGATTGAACACGGCAATGAAGCATCCGTCATTGTGACGACCTGACGGATCATGTCCAAAGCCTAATCCTGTAAGGATCCCAGAGAAAATCTCTACCATTGAAGAAAGACCATAACCTTTGTGTCCTTGATCTCCACCCAACGGAAGAATGGCTCCTCCTTCCCCCAGATCGTTAGGGTTAGTTGAAGGGTCTCCATTTTTATCTAGAATCCATCCTTCTGGTATATCCTGACCTCTCGCCTTTGCAAGGTTAACTTTTCCACCAGCCACGGCACTGGTTGCCATGTCTATGAAGAAAGGTCCATCTAGATTGCTAGGCATTGCAATTGCAATAGGATTAGTTCCTAGTCTTTTCTCTCTACCACCAAACGGGACGACACCCTTCGCAGACCTGCCAGAATCTGCCGTAATCATTGCAATCATATCTGCCTCGGCACCCATCAAAGGGTAACTAGCCAAACGTCCAATATGACTCTGCCGATGAACAGTTGTTGCAGCTACATTTTGAGTTCTAGCCTTTTCGATGGTCATTTTCATAGCCCGTTCTGCTACAACGTACCCAAACCCCCAGTGACCGTCTATAACTGTAGTGGTAGGAGTATCTTTCAAGAGTTCAAATTCCGCCCCCGGAACGATGTGACCTCGGTCTACCCTGTCAATGTAGGTTGGAATTTGGATAATCCCATGAGAGTCATGCCCAGCGAGATTGGCGCCAATCGAAAGTCTTGCTACAGTTGATGCCTCATCAGCAGAAGCCCCTGCCCCTTGAAGTAATTGTGAAGCGATTTCCTCTAATTGATCTGGCATTATAGTAGGCATTAAAAACTCCTTTACTAGTCCTCTATCCATTCTGTGGCCCGGCTAACTGCACGAGACCAGTCATTACTCAATTTTTTCCTAACAGAGGGTAGCATGTCAGGCTGCCAAGTGTTACCAGGAAGCCACAGTGACGCAATCTCATTTGTGTCCTTCCAAAACGAAGATCCTAAACCGGCCAAATAGGCTGCCCCTAATGATGTGGTTTCAGCATCTATGCTTCTCTGTATATTTATCTCTGAAATATCTGCTTGAAATTGCATTAGTAAGTTGTTCTCAGTCGCACCTCCATCCACCCGTAATACGTTGATAGGTGCCTTCATGTCATTTTGCATAACACGAAAAACATCCTGGCACTGGAAGGCGATCGACTCTAAGGCCGCCCGGGCAATATGTGAAGCAGTACTACCTCTAGAAATCCCAGAGATGCTCCCTCGTGCCCTTGGGTCCCAATAGGGTGCACCAAGCCCTGAAAATGCTGGGACAAAATAAACTCCTCCATTATCCTGAGTGTCGTTCGCTAATGATTCACTTTCTTTGGAAGAATCGATTATGCCCAGTTCATCTCGTAGCCATTGTACGGTGGCACCTGCTGAAAACACAGCACCCTCTAAAGCGTATACAGATTCTCCATTAAGGTGCCATGCAATTGTGGTCAATAACCCATTTTGACTTTGAAGAGACCTATTCCCCAGGTTCGCTAAAATGAATGCTCCAGTCCCATATGTGGCCTTTACCATGCCTTCACTAAAACAAGCCTGACCAAACAACGAGCTCTGCTGATCTCCCGCAATTCCAGAAATAGTAATTGCCTTACCTCCGAAATAATTGCCCCCGGTCTCAGCCAGTGAGCCAGAGGATGGAAGCACCTCGGGTAGCAGGGATAAAGGGATGTCCATGGCCTCAGCCAATGTTTCTGACCATTCGCCAAGATGAATATCAAATAGCATCGATCTACTGGCATTTGTGTAATCTGTTACATGTCTTAAACCGTTGGTCAAATTCCAGATAATCCAAGAGTCGACGGTCCCAAAAGCCAGTCTACCCTCATCCGCTAATTCTCTTGCGCCGCTAACATTTTCCAATAGCCAAGATATTTTGGAAGCACAAAAGTAAGGATCAACGGTAAGGCCCGTAACCCGATGAATTTCGTCCTGAAGACCCATCTCCTTATATCTCTCGCAAATATATGTAGATCTGCGACACTGCCAACCGATTGCGTTGTGAATTGGTTTGCCAGTCCTCTTGTCCCACATAAGAGTAGTTTCTCTTTGATTTGTGATTCCTATACTGCGGATATTTTCTGGAGCTACCTCGTATTCATCCAAAAGATTGTCTATCGTTTCCATAACACTATGGAATAGTTCCTTCGGATCGTGTTCAACCCAACCAGGTGAGGGAAAATGCTGAGTGATTTCCTGATATGCTGATCCTACAATTACGCCTGATGAATCAACAAGTGAAGACCTTGTTCCAGTCGTACCTTGATCAACAGTGAGAATGAACCCATGTTTTTCCAATTTAAACCTCCAACATTCCGCTTATACTATGCCCCGTAATGCTTCGATAACAACGTTTTAAGCAATGAGATAAGGGTAAAGGTGTTTAATAATATGTCGGACAATAGAATCAAAATCCAGACGGAGAACATCTCTATTTCTTGTGTTCTTAATGAAACTGAAAGTGCGAAAACTGTGTTTGGTCATCTTCCAATAGAGGGAACCGTAAACACTTGGGGGGACGAAATATACTTTTCCACCGCTATATCACTTGATAACGAAGAGAATGCGCGTGATGTTGTCGAATCAGGAAGCCTTGCCTATTGGCCACCAGGCAACGCTATCTGCATATTTTTTGGGCGTACTCCAGCTAGTCTTGGAGAGGAACCGAGAGCAGCAAGCCCGGTAAATATTCTCGGCAGTATCGACGGAGATGAGCATATTTTCCGGTCCGTTAAGTCTGGTTCACCAATACGTTTAGAGGTGGAATAACCATGTCTGGCGCTAGTTTTACAGCGGAGTTAAGACTCCTTGCTGATCCTCTGTGGTCGCGGGAACTAAGTCACCCATTTGTATTGGGAATCGGCAACGGCACTCTAGATATCGAGATATTTCAATTCTTCCTCAAGCAGGATTATATATTCCTGATCGAATATTCAAGAGCTATAGCGATCGCCGCTGCTAAAACGACCCACCTAGATGATATGGCTTGGTTTTCCAGATTATTGGAAGAAACTCTTAACACTGAGATGGCTCTCCATTTAGAGTACTGTGAGGAGTTTGGGATAGAAAAAGAGGAAGTCCTCGCTACGACCGCCCAGCCAGGAACTCATAACTACACACAACATCTCCTAAGCACTGCCTATTCGCAAAACGCTCTCCACACGGCGGTAGCAGTTCTACCCTGTGCGTGGGGATATGCGGAGATTGGTCAAGCGTTAGCCAAAGAAAACCCAGCATTGGAACAACCTCTCTATAGAAAGTGGATCGACATGTACAGCTCTGAGGAATTTGCGGACTTGGCAAAATGGCTTAGAAGCTATATCGATCGGGAGGTATTACTTATTCCAGATGGCGAAAAGAAGGCACTGGAACGTACATTTCTGGTAAGCAGTGAATACGAATATGAATTTTGGGACTCCTCATACAACAAACTCACCTGGTCATTTGAAGGTTGAACTATTGGATTAATATTTCATATTGTGATCATATCTATAAAATATTATTCAGATACGCTATACTATATTAATGAACATTGTTTTTAATGATCCTGTTAATGTATCTGGAGTATATGAATGAGCGAAAATAGTGCCAATACCGCCACGATTGAAGATGAAATCAGCAACAGTGAGTGTGTTCATCACTGGGTTATAGCAGACCCCGACGGGCCCACTAGCAACGGATCCTGCAAGAAATGCGGTTCGGCAAAAGAATTCATGAACTATTTTGAGGGTTCTTCGTGGGGGTCTGATGTTTCGCTTGATCAGTTGAACAAGTCAGTAAACAGCGAACGAAAAAATCCTCTTGAGACGGTTGCAGCATCTGTTAGAAAAGAAGAGTCCTTTTAACAAGGATTCTACGATTAACGAAAGAGATCTTTCTCCCGGTCGCGTATCAATTGATTTATGCCCAGAGGAGAGGATTCATAGTCTAATCCTCTAATAATTGAAACGGGTGTATTGGTAGCTTTTCCTGACACAAGGTCCGCCGCTGCTGCGACAATATCCACAGTTGCCACCATTGTAACGTTCAGTGGTTTCCCAACCGCATCAATTGTATCGCGATAATCGTTTATGGGAGCTATCCCATAACTACCGACTGCAAAATTTAGATGTCCTTCCCGCCACGGCCTGCCAAAGGTATCAGAAATCACCACAGAGAAATGATTGACAGGTATCACCCCCGACAGCCGTTGATGGATCTCTTTGGCGGATGCATCGCTGTCTCTAGGCAACAAAGTCACAGTGTCTTCACCCGGAACATTTGAAGCATCTATCCCTGCATTTGCACATATGAAACCGTGATGGGTTTCCATAATCAACACACCCCTTTCTTCATCTAGACGTACGATTCCCTTAGACTGATTCAATATTAGTTGAACTAGTCGAGGATCTTTCCCGGTCTTCAAAGAAATGGAAAGTGCCTCACTGCATGGCACAACACTGGCCAGTGGAACCGTCATCCCTTCAGACTTTGACACGATTTTTTGAGTGACTACATAAATGTCCCCCTCACAAAAACCAAGGGCATCACGTTCAATAGCATCTGTAATCAAATCGCCAATATTGTCGCCTTCAGCAACCTCAGGAATACCAGACAGAGCCAGAATTTCGATTCTTTTTCTATTTTCTTTTTTTGCCATAATTACCAACAAAGAGTGTCGATCTAACTTAACGAGGAATTTACATTACCCCCAATAGGTTTCCTGTTTAGAACCAAATAGTTCCCTGGCGCCCTTCATATAACCTTCTGTTGGATCTATATCATGAGGAGGATTTTCGATTAAAATGTTTTCGTCCAACTCAACCCCGATACCGGGAGCTGTCGGAACGTCGAAGTAGCCACCTTGCTGCTTCGGAAATTCCCCTATTACGACTTGGTCAAACCACGGAGCATGCCCACCTTCTTGAATCATGAAATTAGGCATACCAACGTCGACCTGTATTGCCGCCATGGTATTTACCGGACCATATGGATTATGAGGCTGAACACCCACGTAATACGCCTCTGCCATTGCAGCAATCTTCTTTAATTCTGAAATGCCCCCGGCATGGCAAATATCGGGTTGTATTAGAGCAACTACCTGTCTTTGCAAAAGTTCCACAAAATCCCATTTTGTATACAGTCTCTCTCCAGTCGACAAAGGAACATTTACAGAATCAGCTACCTTGGCCATTGCTTCGACATTTTGAGGAGGTACAGGCTCCTCAAAGACGTATGGTCTCATTTCCGCCACAGCATCTGCGAATCTAATGGCTGATGAAGGATTAAGGCGACCATGGCATTCAATCAACAGCTCAACATCTGGTCCAACAGCCTCCCTCACAGCATAAACTTTTGCTATAGAATCTGCTTCTGCCTCCGCTGAAGGAAAAAGGCCAGTATGGGCAAATGGGTCTCCTTTTAGGGCTGTCAATCCAGTAGCAGTCTCTCTCAAGGCGTGTTCAACACAATCCTCTGGAGTAGCCCCATCGAACCGGCCATAAGTCCAAATTTTCTCCCTCATTTGACCACCAATAAGCTCCCAGACAGGACAATTAAACGCTTTGCCCTTAATGTCCCAAAGAGCGATCTCAATCCCGCTTATAGCAGCGAGTTGAATGACCCCGCCCCGAACATTATGGTAAAGGTGGTAGAGCTCCTGCCAATGCTGCTCAATTCGAAATGGATCCTTGCCAATCAAAGTCGCCCCAATTTCATCTACCATACTGGCTACGGTCAGCGGACCACAGGTAGATTCACCCCATCCAACCAGCCCCTCATCTGTCTCAATCTTCACGTAGACGAAATTTCTTTTAGGTTGTTTGTCTATGCCCTTTCCACCCATCTGTGGAGAGCCAGTTGGTATCGCCTTAACACTTGTTATTTTCATTAACTCCATTCTCCTATTACTTCTATGGGCTTAGGATTTATTTGACGAAGTCCACCAAACAATGAACCAGAAAGTTGGATGCGATATACTCGAATACTATACGCAACTCCATCGAATTATAAGGACATAGATTTGGAATTTCTCAGAAGTCTATTATTTGTTCCTGGTAATCAACCTAGGATGCTAGAGAAAGCTTCCCAGACCTTTCCCGATGCATTCATTCCAGATTTAGAAGACTCTGTTGCCTATGATGACAAGGATGAGGCCCGACAAGTAGTATCTGAACATTTAGATATGCTTATTGGCACTGGAAAGAAAATTGTACCCCGTGTAAATTCGCTGGACACGGGGATTTTCGAAAAGGATATTGAATCCATTGTCAGACCAGGACTCTACGGAATTTCAGTCGGGAAAATTTCAAGCCCATCTGATATAGGCAACATAGCCATGGCCCTCAGTCGATGTGAAAATCGAGCTGGTATTCAGACTGGAACCACAAAGATTATTCCTTGGATCGAAACAGCTAAAGCTGTTATAGATTGCCATGGGATCCTCTCTTCATCAAGTCGTATTTGTGCAGCTGCATTCGGTGCAGAGGATTTTACCAATGACATGGGTATAGAGCGTAGAAAGGATGACCGGGAAATTGCCTACGCTCGCAGCGTGGTGACAGTCGCTGCAAGGGCAGCAAATGTGCTGGCATTAGATACTCCATTCTTCGCCTTTCGAGATCCTGAAGCATTGAAATTGAATGCCGAGGATTCTCGTTCGTTGGGCTTTAACGGAAAATTCGCTATTCACCCGGCCCAAATTCAAACCATTAATGAGTGTTTTTCCCCAACAAAAGAGGATATTGAATACGCTCGTCAGATAATACAAACTTTTGAGGAGGCTGCAGCGGAGGGACGAGGATCTACATCTCTGAATGGAATGGTGGTGGATGTACCAGTAGTGAAAAGAGCGGAATCAGTTATAACAATGGCTAGAGACATGGAACTCCTATGAAAATGGTCTCGGATTTTTGATGATGGATGTTATTACACTCAAAGGACTCGAGTTCTTTGGCCATCATGGGGCATATGAACAGGAACGTACCCGCGGACAGACATTCCGACTCGATGTGAAGATTGAGGCAGACCTCCAAGAGGCCTGCGTTTCAGATAACATTGAGGACACCGTAGACTATTCCCATGTTGTGGACATCGCAAGGAAACTTGTAGAAGGGCCTCCTTACTTACTGCTCGAATCCCTTGCTGGATCTCTGTCAGACCATCTACTAAAGCTTCCACGTGTAGATGCGGTTTCAGTCAAAATTATGAAACCAAATGTCGATCTCAACAACGGGAAAATCGACTATGCTTCCGTCTCTATCCATCGTAGCAACAAAGTCTGAATACATTCCAATGAGAGGCTAAATTGACGTCTGATATCACTACTCTTGGACAACTAATCAGTTCGGGATATAAGAGTAAGACTATTAAGGAAGAGATGAGAGATAACCTTATAACTTACTTGAAAACTGGGGACGAACTTTTCCCGGGTATTGTGGGTTTTGAGGAATCTGTGATTCCACAGTTGGAGAACGCTATTCTTGCCGGTCACGACACAATCCTGCTCGGAGAGAGAGGGCAAGCCAAATCGCGCCTCCTAAGACAACTTACTTACCTCCTTGATGAAAAACTCCCGGTCATTGATGGATGTCCGATCAACGATGATCCTCTTCATCCAATATGTCATGACTGCCTGGCCAAAATTTCAGTTGAGGGAGACGACTTACAGATATCTTGGCTATATAGGGACGAAAGGTTCGTTGAAAAACTGGCGACCCCAGACGTTGCAGTCTCCGACTTGATAGGTGAAATAGACCCTATCAAGATAGCCGAGGGAAGGCACTTAGCCGATTTGTCCGCAATACATTTTGGAATGATACCTCGTGCCCACAGGAGCATATTTTGTATCAACGAACTTCCAGATCTTTCAGAACGCATACAAGTCAGCTTGTTTAATTTACTACAAGAAAGAGATATCCAAATTAAAGGTTATCGCATCCGATTACCATTGGACGTTCACATCGTCGCAACCGCTAATCCCGAAGATTATACGAATCGCGGCCGTATTATCACCCCATTAAA
>VEXB01000015.1 GCA_009391195.1 SAR202 cluster bacterium AC-647-P02_OGT_505m | reverse complement strand
CGATCAGCAAAGTTAGGGGTGTCCCACGGGCTTGGAAAGACAAATTTATATTCCCCATGTATCATCCAGCCGCAGCTCTTTATAACCCCTCTCTCACACCAAGGTTGGCCGATGATTTTACCAAGCTGTTAGAACTAGTCAATGAATATCACAATATGCCAAAAATCCGCAGCAAGTCACCCAATCAAGTGGAGCCAAAACAACTTGGGCTCTTCGATCGATAGGGTGAATATATACCTGAAATGTCTTCTCCATTAAAAGTTATCCCATTGGGGGGACTAGGGGAAATAGGCCAAAATATGATGGTAATAGAATGCCATCAAGATATTGTGGTGATTGACGCTGGTTTGTTATTTCCAGGAAACGATATGCCTGGTGTTGAGCTTGGAATACCCGACACAACTTATTTGGAAAAAAACAGAGACCGTGTGAAAGCTATCTTGATAACCCATGGCCACGAAGATCATATAGGGGCACTGTCGTTTTTACTTTCCAAAATAGATGCTCCTGTTTATTCTTCTCGCCTAACACATAGCCTGATTTCTAACAAACTTAAGCAGGCTTCGATAATTAAAAGCGCTAACTTACACGTAGTCGAACCACAAAAAATAATCTCTGCAGGTATTTTTGAGTTTGAGTTCTTCCGAGTATGCCACTCCATTCCAGATTCAATGGGAATTGCAATCAGAACTCCCTTTGGAACAATCATTCATACTGGTGACTTCAAGATAGATCACACCCCAGCAGACGGTATACCTTTCGACTTCGATCACCTATCACGATTGACAAAAGACGGCGTTCTCTTATTGTGCTCAGATTCCACTTATGCCGAAATCGAAGGGTATACCGGGTCGGAAAAACTTGTTGGAGATGCCCTAGATAACGTAATTAAAGAGGCGAGTGGAAGAGTTATTATAGTCACCTTCGCCTCTCTAATTGCGCGGGTACAACAAATCATAAATTCTGCAGAAAGACATCAAAAGAAGATATCTTTAGTCGGTAGAAGTATGAACGTAAATATCAAAATGGCTCTGAGAATGGGATATGTCAAAGATTCGGGAAATGTGATCGTATCTATCAAAGAGTCACGTAACCTACCTTTAAATAAAGTCATATATATAGCCACTGGGAGCCAAGGTGAACCGAATGCCGCGATTACTCGAATAGCTAACGGAAATCATCCTGATATAAACATAGTGACCGGTGACACCGTAGTCTTGTCATCATCCCCAATCCCTGGAAATGAAACTTCTGTTGCAAAAACTATAGATTCACTTTTCCGGAGAGGTGCCCGAGTCATATATAGTCGTATTGCTCCTGTTCATGTTCGTGGGCACGCTAGTCGTGAGGAACTTAAGCTCATGATCAATCTGACAAAGCCAAAGTACTTCCTACCTATACATGGAGAATATAGACACTTAAAAGCTCATGCAGACATTGCTAAAGGAATGGGAATGTCAGAGAAATCAGTATTTGTTATCGAAGATGGCGAAGTATTAGAAATTGCGAACGACGGGGCGCAAGTTGCTGGACGAGTTCCCTCCGGAACTATTTATATGGACAGCAAAAAAGCCGACGAAACTCACGACAACATCATTAATGAACGAATAGCCCTTTCACGACAGGGAATCATAATTGCAAGTGTGGTGATATCCGGCGACAAATCCTCGGTAATAGGAAGCCCTAAATTGAGGTCTGTGGGGTTTTCTGAAGAGCATTATGAAAATACAGCCTTAAAATCAGCCTCTAAAATGGTCCAAGTCTTGCTGGAAGAAAAGTGGTTGAAAGTACTAGATTGGGACGACATTGAATCTAAAATAGCTGAAACGATTGCAACTCACATTTACAAGGAGACGAGAAAGAGGCCTATAGTGCTTCCGATATTGGAGACAAATAAGTAGCCTGTTAACTCAAAATCTACCAACAGTTTAGATTTTCTTTTCCCTGTTATTCATAAAACCTGCCCCTTTATTGAACCTCCGAGGTATCCTAAATGACCCCCAAAAATACCCGTGACAAACCAGATCTAGGATTGAACATACCGAGTTTCAGGCTCACTCTGAAACAAATCGTTATCGCCTTAATGATCTCTTTCACTATCGCGGCATTCGCTTATATCTACCTAAACACTTATACGGTGACCAACTTCGGACTAAATATCACTGAGAAATTTATTGCGACTACTGGTTTGGGATTAGTCATTTTAATTGCTTGGTTGATATTCAGTATATGGATAGTAAAGACTCGACAAATAAAAATCCTATTTCGAAAGCAATACGGTAAATTGATAGGATCAGTAGGTTTTTCAACCATCTTATGGGGGATATTGGGACTTTATGTTCCTTCAAACGGTTTCCCAGGGTGGACGACGATATCGCTAGGAGTACCGATTGGAGGAATGATTTCCGTCTCCATCATTGGAGAAACCCTATATCAGGCAATCCCTCGACTGTGCATTCTAGCTGTCACGAGCTTTATTATAGTTAAGCCTAACCTAGTCAAAATATTTCTGAAAGGTGCAAGAGCAACAGCGATAGCGTGCTATCTAGGAACATTTGCAATTTATAGGGCAATTTCCAAGCTTTATTCGAAAGTAGAGCCTCAGCGATCTCTCAGTGATCCTCACGTTCTAGGTCAACCTTCAACCACCGAAGTGCCCCCCGAACTTATGTCACCTCACATTAGAGAAAGCGAGATAATTGCAAACCTTGATGATATGAGAGTGGAAATAGAGCGGGATGAAGACGGCAACATGATTGAAACCGATGAATACCTTGGTGAGAAGGAAAAAAGACTTGGGTACTTCGTAGGAGTTGATACATCAAATGACGATGAAACTACCAATACCGATTCGCTACCTGATAGTACCCAAATTGATGATGCACATAAATTTATCCAAAAAGACAAAATCATCATTCAAAAAAATGGCAATAAATTCAATCGGCTCTGGTCTGATGATTCAATTCAGGAAGAGGAAAATGTATCTGAGACATCGCAAGAAGAAAAAACTAGAGCAGACACTTGGCTAAAGCCCGGCATGGAAATGTTGGTCAATCTGGAAGAAGGTGGCATTAGTAAGGAAGAGATCCAGCAGACTTCTGAAGTCATTAAAACTACATTTGCCGAATATCGCATTGAAGTTGAAGTGGAAAAAGTTCGCCCCGGACCCACAGTAACCATGTATGGAATAGAGCCCGGTTGGGTTCGTAAATACAAAAGAGTCAGAGTTAAAGATGAAAACGGAAATCCTAAACTTGACAGTAAGGGGAAGCCGATAATTGCACAACAGGAAGACAATACCCGTGTGAGCGTCGATAACATACTAAGACGAGAAAAAGACTTATCTCTAGCTTTGAAAACACCAAGTTTAAGAATAGAAACCCCTGTAATGGGAGAATCACTGCTAGGAATAGAAGTTCCTAATCCTAATCCGAGTCTTGTATCACTCAGAAGGGTTATGGAGAGCAAAAAGTTCTTGAATTTGACCAGTTCGGCCGTTTTGCCAGTTGCCCTAGGAAGAGGATCAGACGGGGAAGAAGTGGTCTTTGATCTGGCTAAAATGCCTCATCTTCTTATTGCGGGAGCGACAGGTAGTGGGAAAAGTGTTTGCATGAACGCAATAATATCTTGCCTGACTATAGAAAAAACGCCTTCTGATATTCAGATGTTGCTGATAGACCCAAAAAGAGTTGAATTGACACCTTATAACGGCATTCCTCATCTTATAACCCCTGTCGTTGTAGAAACTGATAAAGTCGTAAATCTCCTTAAAGGTCTCATCAGAGAAATGATGGACCGGTACAGAACTATGGAGGAAGTAGGAGTACGAAACATACAGGCTTATAACTCCAAGAGTAAATCTGGCAGGATGCCCTATATCGTAGTTGCAATCGATGAGCTCGCAGATTTAATGATGACCGCAGCCTTTGACGTAGAACAGTCAATCTGCAGGCTGGCTCAATTGGGACGAGCCACAGGGATACATCTCATAATCGCCACTCAAAGACCATCAGTAGATGTAATCACAGGTCTAATTAAAGCTAATTTCCCAAGTCGTATTAGTTTCGGAGTAACTTCTCAAGTCGACTCTAGGACCATATTAGACACCAACGGAGCAGAAAGACTTCTTGGAAGAGGCGACATGCTTTATCAACCCATTGACGCAACGCGGCCAACACGAGTTCAAAGCGTTTATATTTCAGACGAAGAAATTGGAAACTTAGTGGATCATTGGAAAGACATTCCTTGGGCTCCTAGACCAACCATTGATCTCCACATTGCAGGGGATGACTCCTCTTTTCTGCCCGGACAACCTGAATCAGTATCGGATACGAAGGATGCGTTAGTTGATAGGGCGATAGAAATGGCTCACAGACACAGTAAACTCTCAACCTCTCTTTTACAAAGAAGACTCAGGATTGGATATCCCAGAGCGGCAAGACTCATGGATGAGCTGGAAGACATGGGTATCGTGAGTCCGAGTGATGGGTCAAAGTCCCGTGATGTTATAATTTCCTGAGGCCCTGCCCAATCAAATCTTCCATCCGGAAATCAATTAAATGGTTCGTAAATTCACCGGTTTCTTAAACAGTACCGTCAGAGGAAAAGACTCTCAAGCTATAGAATTAATAGCCAGAGAAGAATGTCTCCTTTGTGAGACAACATTGATAGATTCAGATCTTTATAAACGGTATAAAGTTTGTCACGCATGCCGATTCCATTACAGCATGACAGCTAGAGAACGTGTGGAATCCTTAGCAGATCACGGCACATTTAGAGAAAGCAATAGGTCATTAACATCAATTGATCCCCTGTCATTTTCCACTAAAGGCTCATACAAAAAAAGCCTATATGATGACCAGACACGAACAGGGCTTACTGAAGCTGTAATAACAGGCTCCTGCACCATAGACGGCTTATCTTGCGTTCTAATAGCGCTCGACTTTGGATTCATGGGAGGCTCGATGGGTAGCGTGGTTGGTGAGAAAATTTCATTGGCATTTGAGAGGGCTGCAAAAAGAAAAATACCTGTCATTACCATAGTTACAAGTGGCGGATCTCGGATTCAAGAGGGGATACTGTCACTTATGCAAATGGCAAAAACAGGACTAGCATCAAATCTTCTTCAACAAAAAGGAATTCCACATATCACGGTTTTGGCAAATCCTTCTACTGGTCAAGCTTACGCAAGTTTCGCGAATATGGCAGACATCATACTGGCTGAACCAGGTGCAATTGTCGGAGTTAATCCAATACGCTCCATAAGTGACGACGTCAGAAAAGAATCAGAAGACTCTCATACATCAGAGTCCCATCTTACACATGGCACTGTAGACGCAATAACGGACCGAACTGATCTGCGTGGCGTCATCTCGGTGCTCCTTGACTTATTTAATAAAGAATTCACAATCAAAAGAACCTCAAGCGGCCAAGTTACCTATCCATCCTCCCAACCTACAGAAGCCTGGCATTCTGTGCAAATAGCACGCCATAATTCCAGACCTACGTCCATGGACTACATGGCTAGAATTATGGATAACTTTGTAGAGTTGCATGGCGACAGAGTTTACGGAGACGATCCTTCCATCGTATGTGGATTGGGGCAGATAGGTGGACAAACCGTCGTAGTCATCGGGCAACAAAGAGAACAAACATCTGATTCTGAGCATAAGGACAATACGGGAAGAACCATGCCTGAGGGCTTTAGAAAGGCTCAGAGAGCTCTCAAAATGGCCGAAAAATTTGAGCTGCCAGTTGTAAGTCTTATAGATACCCCAGGCGCAAACCTTTCATCAGAAGCGGAACAAAGAGGTTTAGGCCATGCAATAGCATCCACCTTAACACTAATATCTTCGTTAACTGTTCCGACCATTTCCACAATAATTGGTGAAGGGGGCAGTGCAGGAGCGCTGGCTCTCGGGGTAACTGACAAGATATTAATGCTGGAAAACGCTATTTATTCCGCCGTTTCTCCTGAAGAAGCTGCTGAGCTTATATACCAAGATGAGCAAAGAGCTAAAGAAGTAGCTGGATCACTAAAACTAACAGCAATGGACTGCATGGATCTAGATATAGTAGATCAATTGGTACCTGAACCCACACAAGGTGCTCACAAAGACCATCATGAAGCTTCAAGATTACTCAAAAGAGCCCTCTTACAAAACTTGGCGGATTTGCAGGCGGTATCCAAAAGAAGAAGGCTAAGGGCAAGGACCAAGAAATTTCGTAATATGGGTGAATATAGTTCGCGTCTTAAATCAACGATTTCGCGAGAAGTCGAATCATTGCGAGGAACTGTTTTAAGAAAAGTTAACGAACTCAATAAAGACGAAGTTGACTAGACGGAACTAAAATTCTCCACTAAAAATCCAGGACCCGCTGCGCATTCCCACCGATTATGAGGTCTTTCTCTGTTTCTGATATTAACTCGCTGGATTTTACCCAGTCGACCGGAGAGTCAAGCCCCATATCAAAAGGAAAGTCACTTCCCAACATAACTCTATCAATCCCAACACGGTTAACTAGAAATGATAGCTCTGTGTGACCATGTGTAAGACAATCATAGTAAATAGATTTTAGATAATCACTAGGTAGCCGTGAGAGATTCAGGCTTGCCTCCTCTCTGACTTTGTATCCACGATCTATTCTAGGTGCGCCAAATGATGCGTAACCACCTCCATGGGAAAAACAGAGATCTATATCAGGAAATTTATCTAAAACTCCCCCTGAAATAATGCTAGATATCGCTATCGTATTCTCGAGCGGATTCCCAATGGTGTTTGCACTGTAATAACTGGTCATTCTGTCTCTTCCTGCTGGATCGTGGGGATGAAAAAACAGAAATGCCCCAAGAGCTTCCGCTGCTTCAAATACAGGCCATAGTGACTCATCGTCATAATTAATCCCATTTACATGAGTACATAGTTCAGCACCTTTCATACCAGAGGCCATCGCCCATTCCAGTTCCTGCACAGCATAATTCACATCCTGAAATGGTAGTGTGGCAAATGCAGAGAACCTATCTGGCTTCTGGGAGGCCAAATTTAAAAGTCCCTCGTTGATGGTACGGGCACTCTCTTTCCCTTCTTTGGCATTCAGGTGGTAATTAAAAAAATAAGGAGGAGTTGAAACCACCTGAATATCAATACCGATCGAATCCATGAGAGCGATCCTCTCATCCACACTTAGTCTCCAATTTGGTTCAATTGGTCCAGCAAAGCGGGCATCTGTATCAATGTAATGGGATTCATTCCTTGATACTAAGGAGGCGCCGAACCAAGAATCGCCGGCATCAGACGCCTTCCAGAACTCTTCCGGAATAACGTGACAATGTATATCTATCCTAGGTGAGGCTTTATGCGGGAACGACTCCGCCATGCTCTGAGCGTTCTCTCTCGTATGAGGTGATGTCATCTTCGTCTTCCAAAGTTAGGCCTATATCATCAAGTCCGTTTAGCATGCAATGCCTGCGAAATGGTTCCATATTGAAGTCAGCAACTATTTCTTCATTCTCATCCCAAACTCTTTGGGCTTCCAAATCGACTGTTATTCTGTAATCTGGATCATTCTCAGAATGTTCTATGATTTTTTGTACCACATCCTCCGGCAAAACTACGGGCAAGACTCCATTTTGAAAACAATTGTTATGGAATATATCAGCAAAACTAGGCGCTATGATAACTCTTATCCCAAAGTCTTGTAGTGCCCATGGAGCATGCTCACGAGAAGAACCACATCCAAAATTGCGCCCACTAACTAATATAGAAGCATCTTTATAACCATCCTGATTCAACACAAAGTCAGGCTTTTCATTTCCCTTTTCATCGAATCGCCAATCGTTGAACAAGAACTGACCGAATCCAGTCCTTTCTACTCGTTTGAGAAATTGCTTCGGTATTATCTGGTCGGTGTCCACATTAACCCGATTCAGTGGCGCCACCCCACTATTTAAAGTCTTAAATGCTTCCATATTTATTCCCTTTTAACCTCTCCAATCCCGTACATCTACAAAATGTCCTTCTATGGCTGCTGCTGCTGCCATCTCAGGGCTAACCAGGTGAGTTCTACCACCCTTTCCTTGTCTACCCTCAAAGTTTCTATTTGAAGTTGATGCACATCTTTCACCTGGTTTCAATATATCTGGATTCATTCCCAGGCACATCGAACACCCAGCTTCTCGCCAATCAAAGCCCGCCTGCATGAATATTTTATCTAGCCCCTCATCCTCAGCTTGTCTTTTTATAGCATTGGAACCAGGCACAACCATAGCGTAAACGCTCTCATCTACCTTATTTCCTTCTGCAATTTTCGCTGCGGCCCTCAGATCATCTATCCTCGAATTAGTACATGAACCGATGAAGACTCTATCAATCTCAATATCCTCTATCCTCATTCCAGGCTCCAAGTCCATATAATCCAGTGCCCGAGTAACAGACTCTTGCTCGCCAGAGTCCTCGTACTCCTGGGGAATTGGGATTCTTGCTGTAATTGGGGCCACCATTCCAGGGTTTGTTCCCCATGTTACGTGGGGTTCTAATTCCTCAGCATCCAGTACCACGACTTGATCATATTGAGCACCCTCGTCGGTTCCAAGCTCCTCCCAGGCAGCCACTGCCTTATCGAAGTCAGTTCCTTTGGGAACATTTTCTCTTCCCCTCATATATTCAAATGTTGTTGCGTCAGGGGCAACCATACCTGCTCTGGCACCAGCTTCTATGCTCATATTGCATACAGTCATTCTGCCTTCCATCGAAAGTGTCCTTATTGCCTCACCCGTGTATTCGATAACATGCCCTGTGGCACCACCGATCCCAATTTTTCCAATAATACCGAGGACGACATCTTTTGCTGTCACACCAGGTGATAACTTACCGTCAACCCGAACTTCCATTGTTTTCGGTTTGAATTGTCTCAACGTCTGAGTAGCTAAAACATGCTCCACCTCAGATGTTCCTATACCCATTGCGAAAGCGCCAAACGCTCCATGAGTAGAAGTATGACTATCCCCACAAACTATAGTTTTCCCAGGTTGTGTATATCCCTGCTCTGGTCCAATGACATGGACAATCCCTTGCAACGGGCTAAATCGATCATAAAGAGTCACTCCAAACTCATCACAATTCTTGGATAATTCATCTAGCTGCTGCTGAGCTATTGGATCCGTTATCGGTAAAGAAAGGTCCCAAGTAGGGGTGTTGTGATCGGCAACGGCGACCGTGAGATCCGTTCTTCTAACACTCCGACCAGCCATCCGCAATCCATCGAATGCCTGAGGTGAAGTTACTTCATGCACTAAGTGTAAGTCGACGTACAGAACTGTGGGCTTTCCCTCTTCTGATTTCACAACATGGGTATCCCATATCTTTTCAAACATAGTTCTAGGTGCCATTACATACTCCGTTTTCGTTACTTAACTATATATTCGGATGAATCTCAAAAAGATCCATATCCAAACATAATTCGTGGGGCACTATTAATTATTGAGGCCCTTGCATCGCCATCGCGCGGTTCAAAGCATTCATATAGGCTTTGGCACTGGCCACAATAATATCCGTGTCACTACCTCTACCCACAAACGCATCTCCGTCACGCTCTATCCTGATGGTGACATCTCCCAACGCGTCTATACCTTCAGTCACAGCGTCAACTCTAAATTCAGTCAACTTGTTGTCTACGCCGATAAGTCGGTTTATTGCCTGGTAGACAGCGTCAACAGGACCAGTTCCTGTAGCCGCATCAACAATTGTTTGGCCATCAGGGTCTATCAGCTTTACGGTTGCCGTGGGAACTTCATGATCGCCAGTAGAAACCTGCACGTGTTCCAGCTCATATATTGTGGGCACATCTGCAATACGTCTTCTGGATGACATTAAAGACTCTAGGTCTTGATCAGTAACTTCACGTTTCCTGTCCGCTAGATTCTTAAACGCATCAAATACTTCATTCAGCTCTTCTTGTTCAAGTTGATATCCCAACTCCTCCAGCCTAGACCTAAGACCCGCTCTGCCACTGAGTTTACCTAAAACGAGTGAGTTACTTGGCCACCCAACGGACCTTGGATCAATAATTTCATAGGTACTTTTGTCTTTAATAACTCCATCCTGATGTATACCTGATGCATGCCTAAATGCATTGGCGCCAACAATGGCTTTATTAGGTTGCACAGGAAAACCAGTAATGTCACTAACAAGACGACTAGTCCGATATATCTGAGTAGTGTCAATGTTAGTTGTCACATTGAAAAGATCGTCCCGCGTTTCTATAGCCATGATTATCTCTTCGAGTGCTGCGTTTCCGGCTCTTTCTCCCAACCCGTTAATACATCCCTCAACTTGTCTTACCCCCGCTCTCACTGCCGCTAGGCTATTTGATACAGACAATCCCAAGTCATTGTGACAATGCACACTAATGACGGCTTTATCGATATTAGGTACATTTTGCTTTATATCTTCTATCCGTTGAGCAAATTCAGAGGGGATTGTGTAGCCTACTGTATCCGCTATGTTCACGGTAGTCGCACCCGCGTCTATCACTGCCTCAAGCATCTTAAAAAGGTATTCAGGATCAGTTCTAGTTGCATCCATAGGAGAAAATTCCACGTCATCACAGTAACTCTTTGCTCTTTCTACCGAAGCCACAGAAGTATCCATTACCTCCTCTGGGTTCTTCCTAAGCAAATTTGTGATGTGATTATCTGAGCTAGAAATAAAAACGTGGATCCTTGGCTTTTCAGCCCCTTTCACTCCTTCCCAAGCGGCATCAACGTCGGGAATATAACATCGTGCGAGAGAGGTAATAATGGGTTTTCTGATTTCAGCCGCAATTTTCTGAACGGCTTCCAAATCTCCCGGAGAGCTGGCGGCAAATCCAGCTTCAATTACATCAACACCTAATCTTTCAAGCTGACGGGCAATCTCCAACTTCTCTTGGGTGGTAAGACCTATCCCAGCTGATTGCTCTCCGTCTCTCAACGTAGTATCAAAAATTGTTACCTTGTCCTGTGACATTTGGGGCTCCTTTTAATTCGCTAACAAGCCTCTATATGATTACGTAATTACAATTAAGTTTCACAGGACAACGCAGTCCGCCGGCTTCAGCCTCGCCAAGACCAAAACACTGTAGCGAACTGCGTGTTCTTCCTCCGTAGTGGAAAAAACCTCAAGTTTATTATTTATACTAAAACTCAATATCTTTAAACTCTTTCAACTGGTTATCACAAAAAAATTAATCCGCATCTGCTAGGAAAGCCATCATACCTCTTAGCTCTTTACCAACACTTTCAATAGGATGACCAGCATTCTCACTCCTCAATCGATCAAATGTTGGTCTACCTTCATCGTTCTCAGTTATCCACTCTCTGGCAAAAGTACCATCCTGAACTTGATCCAATACTTTACGCATGTTTTCTTTTACTCTCTCATCTATAACGACTGGACCTCGTGTATAGTCTCCGTACTCAGCGGTGTCACTGATGGAATAACGCATATACTCCATACCACCTTGGTAAAAAAGATCCACAATCATCTTAAGTTCATGCATACATTCAAAATAGGCTGACTCGGGCTGATATCCAGCCTCCACAAGAGTTTCAAATGCGGCTTTAACGAGTGCGGCAACCCCTCCACACAAGACTGCTTGTTCACCAAATAAATCGGTCTCAGTCTCTTCCTTGAAGGTTGTGTCGAGAACACCCGCTCTTGTACAGCCAACACCACGAGCATATGCCAATCCAATACTATGGGCGTTCCCACTTGCATCCTGATGTATAGCCAATAGGCCTGGAACTCCCGAATCTTTGGTATATATCTCACGCATTCTGTGACCTGGAGCTTTAGGGGCCACCATGGAAACATCCACTCCTTCAGGAGGAACAATAGCATCGTAGTGAATATTGAATCCATGGGCGAACATAAGCGTCTTTCCAGGAAGGAGGTGAGGTAATATGGACTCTTTATAGACTGTCGATTGCAAATGGTCAGGAATCAGGATCATGATGACATCGGACTTCGCAGAAACATCCGCAACAGTTCCCACTTCTAGACCTTCTTCTTCAGCCGCTTCCCAACTTTTGCTACCTTCATACAGACCCACTGCTACATTGAGACCTGAGTCCTTCAGATTAAGGGCATGTGCATGTCCCTGACTACCGTACCCAATGATGGCTATTTTTTTGTCTTCAAGTAGCGACATATCAGCATCGGTTTCATAATATATATTCGCAGGCATTGGCGATTCTCCCGTTAATTTTTTAATTTCCCTTGTTTTAAGACTGCTTCCCTAATGTGATTCCTGAGGTATCACCCTCGAATGAAACACCCCTACTCATGGCTATGGTCCCAGTTCTCATAACCTCGTGTATCCCAAATGTTCGTAGCAAATCCACAAGAGAATCTACTTTATTTTCATCTCCGGTCACTTCCACAATTAAAGTCCCTTGGGATACATCGACGATCTTAGCCCGAAAAATATCGACAATCTGCATTATCTCGCTCCTAGTCGTCAAATCGGCATTAACTCTGACCAGGGCGAGTTCACGAGACACGGTGTTATCAGAAGAAATGTTTACCACTTTGATAACTTCAACAAGCTTATGAAGGTTTTTTGCGACCATTTCGACTGTTTCAGGATCACCCTCCACCACAAACGTCATCCTCGACAGACCGTCGGTCTCACTCTGCCCAACAGCCAAGCTCGAGATATTGTAGCCTCTACGTCTGAACATACTCGAAATACGATTAAGGACACCAGGTTGGTCTTCTACTAGGGCAGTAATAGTGTGTTTATCTATACGAGTCGTCATGCCGTCACCCGTTCGCTTGAAGGCTCTTCAATCATGTCCTTAACCGTCATCCCCGATGGGATCATCGGATAAACATTTTCCTCTTGTTCGACTATAAAATCGATGAGAACAGGACCGTCATGTTCCATTGCTTCCCGTATCGCAGTTTTCACTTGAGTTTTATCTGTAACTCTTATTCCCTTAATGTCGTACGCTTCAGCCAACTTTACAAAGTCAGGGTTGCCTGAGTAGCCAGTTGACACATAGGAACTTTCAAAAAAGATCTCCTGCCACTGTCTCACCATACCCAGAAATCCATTGTTTAAAATTGCAAACTTGACTGGAAGTTTGTTTTCTACAATGGTTGCCAACTCACACAAGGTCATCTGGAACCCACCATCTCCAGCAATAGACCATACGGTTCCCTCCGGCTTGGCCACTTGGGCACCCATTGCAGCTGGAACTTCATATCCCATGGTGCCAGACCCTCCCGATGTCAGAAGAGAGCATGGATTTTTGAACTCATAATGTTGGGCTGCCCACATCTGGTGCTGGCCAACGCCGGTAACAATAGTGGCATCGCCATCAGTTACATCAGAAATATCCCTTATAACTTGCCTGGCAATCAACTTGTCCGTATCGGGCAATCTGAGTGAAGGGTGATCCTCTTTCAGAATTTCAATCCTCTTAAGCCAATCACCGTGAGTAGAAGCATCAACATGCTTATTAAGCTTTTGGAGTACCTCTTTGACGTCCCCAACTATCGGTACGTCTACGGAAACAATTTTCCCGATCTCAGAAGGATCGATATCTACATGTATCTTTTTGGATTTAGAAGAAAATTTTTTAACATTACCAGTAATTCTGTCGTCGAACCTCATACCCAATGCAATTATCAAATCTGCCTCATCTAGCGCAAGACTGGAATAGGCCATTCCATGCATACCAGGCCAACCCGTCCAAAGAACATGATCCTCTGGAAAACAACTTATGCCGAGCAGAGTTGTTATTACAGGGATTTGAGCCTTTTCAGCCAATTCCCTCAATTCATCGTAGGCTCGAGATATGATGACACCATGACCCGCCAGAATAACAGGTTTTTTAGCTGACCTTATGAGGTCTGCTGCCTTCTTTATTTGGCGATTGTTCCCAAGAACTGTTGGCTTATATCCGGGCAAATCAAGTTTTTGAGGTTCCTCATAGTCTACTTCTTCCATGAACACATCTCTGGGGATGTCTACAAGAACAGGTCCTGGCCTACCACTGTTTGCAATAAAAAACGCCTCTTTTATTACTCTAGCTATGTCATTAGCATCCATCACGAGAAAATTATGTTTAGTAATCGGTAGGGTAATCCCTGTAATATCGGTCTCTTGAAAGGCATCTGTGCCAATGGCGGGGCGACCTACCTGACCCGTCACTATCACCATGGGCACAGAGTCCATCTGTGCTGCAGCAATGCCGGTGACAAGGTTTGTTGCCCCCGGACCTGATGTCGCGAAAGCCACTCCAGGCTTTCCAGTGACCCTTGCATATCCATCGGCTGCGTGTGCAGCGCCTTGCTCATGTCTAACTAATATGTGGCGCAGATTAGGAAATTCAGGCAACGTTTGATAAAGAGGCAATATAGCCCCACCGGGAATACCAAAAACAACGTCGCAGCCTTCACGAAGAAGGCTTTCGCAGACTATCTGTGCTCCTCTCATCTTCATACTATTTTCCTTTTCCTTGGAGTTAAATCAAAATGCCAAAAACCAAAAAATCCCGCCCTATAACAGGGACGGGATTGCATTTATAATTCCCGTGGTACCACCCACGTTGCCTTCAGGAAATACTTCCTAAAAGCCACTCATTAAGCTATAACGTAACTATCGCCCGTCCCCTATTTCAGCTGGGTGATACAGTACCTTCTGCGAAGGCCAGGTTATATCCCCTAACATTTCGCATAAGGCTAAAACCTCAACTTTTTCTTTCAGGGTAGGTGCTCCGGGGCGAGTTCGCTAGCGACTCCAATATCAGGCTTTCAGCTATTACCTAACTCTCTAAATCGGTTCTAAACTAGCTACTACTCCCTTTCTCAGCATCTGAAATATTTAACTAAACTAAGACGATAGATTTTACCATTCCAATTGCTCTTCAGTCAATTGATAATCTATCTGACAGTGTTGGAACATTCAACCAGACAATATTTAAATAGAGATTGTTAGGCAGACACCCCTATGCTATCGTTCCCTGTTGAGTTGTTTGACCTTTAGGGGGTACATAGATGTATGACCACGATGTTCTTATTATAGGTGCCGGCCTTGCCGGTATGAGAGCGGCTTTGGCGGCTACAGAGGCTGGCGTGAATGTTGCTGTTGTTTCCAAAGTTCATCCCGTACGTAGCCATTCCAATGCAGCCCAGGGAGGAATCAACGCAGCATTGACAGATCGCGGCGATGACTGGCGAGACCATGCTTATGACACCATCAAAGGAAGTGATTTCCTAGGTGACCAAGATGCCATAGAGATTATGTGTCGAGAAGCAGGTGACGAAGTAATTGCCATGGAACACATGGGAGCAATATTTAACAGAGATGAAGAAGGCAGACTAGGCACCAGAAATTTTGGTGGCCAACGTCAAGCCAGAACATTTTTTGTGGCTGACTTCACGGGTCAGGCATTACTCCATGTGCTATACGAGCAAATCGTAAAAGCAGGGGCTCTTGTTTACGAGGAATGGTTCGTCCTCTCCCTTATTGAACGGGATGGTGAATGCGGTGGCGTAGTGATGATGGACATAAGAACGGGGAAAATTGAAGTAGTAAGGGCTAAAGCCGTAATTATGGCCGCTGGAGGCCTGGGTAGGGTATTTGAACCCAGCACAAACGCCATGATTTGCACTGGGGACGGAATGAGTTTGGCCTATAAGGCCGGAGCTTCTCTTATGGACATGGAAATGGTCCAGTATCATCCGACCACCCTGAAGGGTAGTGGAGTCCTAATAAGCGAAGCAGCAAGAGGCGAGGGTGCCTATCTTCTAAATTCCGAGAATGATAGATTCATGCTCAAATACGCTCCGGAATTTAAGGAGTTAGCATCACGTGACGTTGTTTCTAGATGTGAACAAACAGAGATCAATGAGGGAAGAGGAATTGATGGTTGCGTACTCCTAGACGTACGACATCTAGGCGAAAAATACATCAGTGAGCGACTTTCACAAATAAGAGAATTGGCAATGGACTTTGCCAACGTCGACATGGCTAAAGAACCTGTTCCAATTATGCCTGGAATGCATTACCAAATGGGGGGAGTTAAAGCCAATGTGGATGGAGAAACTGGAGTCCCTGGACTTTACGCAGCGGGTGAAGTTGCCTGTGTAAGTGTTCATGGCGGAAATAGGCTCGGAGCAAACTCACTTTTGGACACGCTTGTATTTGGTAGGAGATCCGGGGTGCATGCAGCAGAGAGGGCAAAAAACACTTCACATTTATCCATAGACGACTCTGCCGCTAAACCCGATAGAGAAAACATCGAAAGACTACTGTTGAATGACAAAAACGAATCATTTGGAAAAATTAGGTTTGATATGGGAACGGCCATGAAAGAGCACTTTGGCGTATTCCGGGAAAACTCCAGCATGGCGGAAGGTATTAGCAAACTTAGTTTGATTAAAGAACGTGCGCAATCTGTTTATGTAGCTGACAAAACCAACACATTCAATACGAATTTATTATTCACACTTGAACTTGGGTTTATGATCGAATGTGCAGAGACCATAGCCTCCAGCGCGTTTGACAGAACGGAAAGCCGTGGGGCCCACACCAGAACAGATATGCCGGATAGAGACGATGAAAACTGGCTAAAGCACATAGTTGTCTCAGACAAGGATGGCAAACCCAATATCTCGTACCAGGATGTAGTGATAACGGATTGGACCCCAACCGTGAGGCAATATTAAACGGGAATCAAAGGAACCAACCATATGGAAGTAAAACTCAGCGTACGGCGATACGATCCCGAATCTACAAATACTGTTCCTCATTTCCAGGAATACCAGTTGGAAATGGACGAGGCAGCAACAGTTTTAGACGCGCTAATCCAAATCCGGGAGGATGTGGACGGAACACTTAGCCTGAGATGTTCTTGCAGAAGTGCGATTTGCGGCTCCTGTGCTATGAGAGTAAACGGCGAAGCCGGATTAGCATGTAATACGAAAGTAATAGACGCACTCCCTTCAGATGGAACAGCGATTGTGATAGAACCAGCTGGCAATCTTCCAGTAATCAAAGATTTGGTAGTCGATTTCCAACCTTTCTGGGATCAAGTCAAATCCATCGAACCCTGGCTCCAACCTGCCGGGGAAGAGCCTGAAGGGGAATATCTAGCACCAGATGAAGACATGCTTCACTTAGCCGGAGTGGTTTCATGCATACTTTGCGGTGCATGTGTCTCCGACTGCACCGTTTTAGAGGTCGATTCAAATTTTCTCGGCCCTGCGGCTCTAGCCAAAGCCTATCGATTCGTTGGGGATCCAAGAGACGATGCAGACGGGAAAAGGCTTAAGGCCTTAAACGAGGAGGGAGGCGTGTGGGATTGCACAAGGTGCATGAAATGCGTAGAGGTATGCCCCAAGGGAGTCGCCCCCATGGATAGAATTATGTCACTCAGAGAAAAAGTAATGGATGCAGGTCACACAAATACAAATGGTGCGAGACATGCTACTGCTTTCGTTGATTCAGTTAGACACAGCGGTTGGCTCGATGAGCTTAAACTCCCAATAAAAAGTTTCGGAATCTTCAATTTGAAGGCCATGATAAGCCTAATCCCGCTCGCTATAAGATCCCAAAGGGCAGGGAAAGTTCCTCCCTTGATTCATAAAAACATCCCTGAGGTTGAAAACGTACGTAGGATTTTCGATAAAGTTGAGAACAAAAAATGAAATATGCCTTTTATCCCGGATGTGTCTCTAGAGGTGCATGCCCAGAGCTTTATACAGCCACTCTTGAAGTCTGCAATATACTCGGAATAGAGCTCGACGAAGATTCCTTGAGGTCAGCCTCATGTACTGGTGCTGGAGTTCTTCAAGAGAAAAATCTTCGACTTGGTGACACTTTAAATGCTCGAACCTTTGCAATGGCTGAAAAAGCTGGACTACCTTTGATGACGATTTGCAGTACATGCCAAGGTGTCATGTCACAAGCCAACCAACGCCTTGTATCAGACCCTGAGTATCTCGCATCAATCAATGAAGATCTCAAAGAAGAAGGACTTGAATACAAGGGAACAATCAACCCAAAACATTTGCTTTGGATTATCGTGGAGGATCTCGGTATGGATTTTTTCCATTCAAAGGTCGTACGAAAACTTGAAGGATTGAAACTAGCTCCTTTCTATGGATGTTACATAGTTAGACCCACAGAAGCATTAGGGTTCGATGAAAATCCTGAACGGGAAACTTCATTGGAGGCAGTTATTGAAGCCGTAGGCGCCGAAGTTGTTGACTTTCCAGGCAAGACTCTTTGCTGCGGTTTTCCCATATTGACGATAAATCCGAAAAACTCAGTAAAAATGGTAGCCAATCACACTATTGACGCAAAGGATAGAGGAGCTGATGCTATGGTAACCCCATGCCCTCTGTGCCATCTCAATTTAGATGGATACCAACCAAACGCATCTTCAGCAGCAAAAAGAGATATCGATTTGCCAATCATCCATCTCCCTCAACTAGTCGGCCTATCACTAGGTATAGCCCCCGAAAAAATGCGCCTAAACAAACACATTGTTTCCACAAAAAAGCTTCTTTCAGAGCTGGCAGTTGCTCCATAATCTGAAAAGTTATTACATGACTGTGTGCCAGTTCTATATGACCCTCGGTGATTTAACCAAGGAAATAAACCCTAGAGCGACAAGTGCACAAATTGCCAAGGTTGCCATAGCTGCCGGCTGACCAAAGCCCATAGTAGTTGACACCATTCCCCAGGAAAAAGGGGCTACGATCGCCGCTAACCTACCGGACATAGTAAACATGGCAAAATATTCACTCCTTTTATCCAAAGGAGCCATAGCCAGCACAATTGGTCTTTCTGCAACGTAGAGGCCAGATAGAACTGTTCCGCTAAAAGATCCCACAAACCACCATACACCCGACGACCAATTCATGAGGGGAATAGCAGCTGCAATAGTAAGCAGTATAACCCACCCTAAAACATTAATTTTAAGGACATATGATGCACCAATCTTATCTACCAGCCAACCCCAAAACGCTCCCATGGGTATACCTGTGGCGATCCCGATTATTAGAATCATTTGCACTTCGGTTTTAGACATTTTAATTGTTTGCACTGCATATAAAACCGCAAACGAAGAGGCGGCATTTACCGCCCACAGGTACCAAAAACGAGATATTAGAAATCTCAACCAATTTGTATTAGACACTGATCGTTGGAATGAGTCCTTCATTAACCTGATTGTTTTGGCAAAGGCTTCGGCAAATACTGCTCTTCTGGTCACTCTAATTCCATACTTGCCTGAAATAAGTAACGGAACAGTAAAACCCAGCGAGCAAAAACCCATTAAACGAAAAAGATTTACGTGGCCAATATTCTCCAAAAGGAAAATCGACATAAGTACTGCAATGATTGCACCTGTATACCCTAGCCCAACACCAATTCCACCAATGAGACCGGCATTACCATTTGTAGAAAGATCGCCTAGTAAACCGTTATAAAATATATTTGCTAATTGAACAAAAACTAACGATGTAATCACGAATAAAAGTGATATCTTTAACCCCCATGTCCCGATCAACACTGTACTCACTATCCAACACAAAGTTAAAAATAGTAGAAATGGCATTCTCCTTTTGAATCTGTCAGACAAAGATCCAACTATGGGTGATAAGAGAAAAACCAGAGTCATAGCGACGGTCAAAGTGTAGCCAATTGTTGCGTCATCTTCCCCAGAATGGCTTATAACCCACAGAGGAAACACTAGTCCAACTAGCCCTGCCGAGAACATAGTATTTGCCATGTCATAAATAACCCAAGCGGTTATTGTGATCGGGTTTCGTTCAAGCTCAAGACTAGCCATATTCAGACATTATAAATATGCACGTCTCAATTAAACTACCTTTATGCCTAATCAAAACAACTGCGGATTATAAGGATGGCAAAAACCCAGAACGATCAGTAAAATCGGGGCGACTGGACTCGAACCAGCGACCTCCACGTCCCGAACGTGGCGCGCTACCAACTGCGCTACGCCCCGATTCCGCTACTATTATGGACTACCCTGAGTAAATCAACTACCCAAACAAGATTTAGTTCCATAGCTGAGGCACCTATTCGAGACCCCAGCCAACGGAGTCTAGAAAACCTAATAAAGTGCTTTGACCTTGTTGCAACCCCTATAGTAAAATTCATTAGTGAAAAAATGCACACATCAATAACTTTGGGAAGCCGATTTGAACGTGTGAAGCACTCTATTCTCTCTCGTAAGCAGGAAAGCTCAGAATGGCCCTAATTTATAAAATAGTGGCACTTTTGAGCTTGGTTGTCTCTTTCATTCAAATCACCCTTGGTGGCTTTGTTAGGGCATCTGAGTCTGGACTTGGCTGCCCCGATTGGCCTTTATGCCACGGGCAAATTATCCCACCCATGGAATTCCATACATTGATTGAATACTCTCATCGCCTAAATGGATCAGTTCTTGGAATATTAGTAACTACACTTTTGATTATATGTCTCATTAATTACAGGTCCGCAAAACGACTTACCATAGCGAATTACAGTGCTTTCGGATTGGTTGTAGGTGCAGGAATCCTTGGCGGAATCACCGTCATCACAGAGCTAGCGTGGTGGATACGATTAATTCATCTAGGAATAGCGCAGATTTTAGCTGCATGCCTCATGTATATCGTTTGGGAATTTCTATTTGCTAACGTTAGAAATGTTCATATTGACCTGAGTCCAATCAGGGCCTGGAAATGGAAAATGGTATTGTGCCTGTCCCTGGTGTTTCTACTGATGTTAAGCGGTTCATACATGGTGGGCATTGGTGCCAGCTCTTCTTGTAGCAGTTGGCCGTTATGCAAAGGTCTTTCCATTCCTGAGGGATTAACGTATCAGGTACATATGGGACACAGATACATTTCGGTTTTGTCATTAGCCTTCGTAGGATACGTGGCAATAGAACTAATAACCCATTCAAATGGCAGCAGATTAATAAAAAGAATTGCTCATTCCGCATTAGGTTTAATTGGGGTTCAAATTATTCTTGGAGCTATAACGGTTTGGTCGGGTTTTTCATCGCACATGAAAGTGACTCACCTCAGTGTAGCAACGCTAGTTTGGTTGTCTGTTATATTGATGAGTATCCTAGTTGAAAGATCGTTTTCCAAAATCGTCTTTGATAGCGATATGACTGTAGAGAAAGTCTGAACACATGATTAACGGATATATAGCACTCACCAAACCTAGGATCATATCTCTACTCCTTGTAACAGCCTTGGGAGGATTATTTCTCGCCTCTGAGGGATTTCCAAGTCCAATAACGACGTTGGTGGTTTTAGTTGGAGGAAGTCTCGCCGCGGGCGGCGCTAATGCAATCAACCATTTCCTAGACCGCGACATAGATAAGAAAATGAGTAGAACCAGCCAACGACCCCTGGTATCTGGTCAGGTCACCCCCATACCTGCATTACTATTTGGCATCTTTCTAAACATTGTGGCTTTTGCACTCCTTTGGCAAATGGCCAATCTACTGAGTGCTTTCTTAGCTCTTATTGCAACGTTATTTTATGTTTTCGTGTACACAATTGGACTGAAAAGGACAACACCACAAAACATTGTCATAGGAGGAGCCGCTGGGGCCATACCACCTATGGTTGGTTGGGCGGCCGTGACCGGCAATATATTGGATCCTTCCCCTTTCTTATTATTCGCCATAATATTTTTTTGGACTCCCCCACATTTTTGGGCTTTATCTCTCATATTGAAAGATGACTACGAACAAGCTGGAATTCCTATGCTTCCCGTCGTAGCAGGTGTGCACAGCACAAAAAAACAGATCTTTGCCTACACTTGGATATTACTAGTGCTAATGATTGGCACCGTCCTACTAGCACCCGGTTTGGGAGTCATTTATGGTGTTACTTCCATTTCATTAACAATTATTTTCATTGGGTTTACATGGAAACTCCTAAAACAAGATGGGATTGGCTTTGCCAAGGCTACATATATGTTCTCGTTGGCATACCTAGCATTACTATTTCTTGCCATCATGGTTGAAGGAAGCTTTCAGTGAACAGTGTTATTTATAATGTCCTTGACGATGAATCAGGAGATTTTCGCCTTGACGTTATCACCGATGGTTTGATAAATTTTGCAACTGGTGCCAGTAATGGTAACTATGAAAAATAGAGGTGTATTCGGAAGCGTGTTTATAAATTCTTCCCGAACCCAAAAAATTATCCTGTTGCTGATGTCCTTGGCCGTTGCGGTTTTAGCAACTGGATGCTTTATCATCGACCCAAATGCCAATCAGTCCACTTTTGAACCATTAGGTCCTGTCGCTGACAGGCAACTGACCATATTTTGGTGGATTCTCATTGGTGGCGCTGTGGTTTTCGTACTAGTAGAAGCTGCCCTCATATACGCGTTAGTTAAATTCAGGCGGAGGAGTGAAGAGTATGTACCTAAGCAGGTGCATGGCAACACCAGGTTGGAACTTCTATGGACCATAATCCCAGCAATCGTGGTTATAGGATTTTCCGTGGCATCTATTGACGCTTTGTTTTATTCGGCCGATGTACCAAAAGATGAGCCTTCTATAACTTTGGAAGCCATTGGCCACCAATGGTGGTTTGAATTCCGATATCCGTCACCCGACGACCCTGAAAGTGAAGTGGTGACAGCCAATGAGGTATACATACCTGTCGGGATTCCAGTCAGGATAAACCTGGAATCAGTAGACGTTATACACAGCTTCTGGGTCCCTAAACTCGCGGGTAAGGTCGATATGGTTCCATCGGAAGGAAATCACATGTGGTTCCAGGCCGACGAGGCGGGTGAATTCTTTGGCCAGTGTGCTGAATATTGTGGAACGTCACATGCGAGCATGAAATTCAAGGTTGTGGCGGTTTCACCCACTGAATTTGATAAATGGCTTTCTGATCAGTCCGCTCCAGCTGTGGAGTCAGGAGATCCACTGGCACTAGAGGGTGCTGAAGTATTTAAGAGTACAGGTTGCTCAGGCTGTCACTCTCTAAAGACTATCGCTAGATCTGGTTCAAAAGGTCGGGTAGGACCCAATCTCGCCCACGTCGCCTCTAGGAGACATTTAGCCGCTGGAATGATGGATAGCTCTGATGGCGCTGGCAACGTGAATGATGCATACCTCCAAGAGAATCTACGCAAATGGCTTGAGAATCCTTCAGAAATTAAGCCTGGCAACATAATGTCTAGCCAAGCTGCCGTATATACAGACCCCGACAAATCTCTAACAGAGCGGCAGATATCTGCGCTTGTCGCATATTTAACAAGTCTTAAGTGAGTTAGTGTATTTATACATGACAATTTTCCTAAACCCGGAGGCGCTTAAGTGAGCACATTCCCAATAGCTATACCAAGACCAGTACATCCCACTGGCTTGTGGAATTGGATAACAACCATAGACCACAAGAAAATAGGAATACTATATGGCGTAACTGCCTTCATAATGTTCATATCTGGCGGCATTGAAGCAACTTTGATGCGTGTACAGCTAGCTCAGCCTGAACTAGATATCGTCAGCGCCGCTGTCTACAACCAGCTCTTTACAATGCATGGAACAACAATGATTTTCCTAGCGATAATGCCGCTGGGAGCAGCGTTTTTTAACTTCGTGATCCCATTACAAATTGGAGCCCGGGATGTTGCTTTCCCAAGACTCAATGCATTCAGCTACTGGACGTTTCTCGCCGGTGCGGTGATGTTAAAGTTGAGCTGGATTGGAGGAGCAACTGACGCTGGCTGGTTTGGATACGCCCCTCTAACATCCATAGACCAAAACCCGGGAAAAGGAATTGATTTTTGGATAATAAGCCTCCAGGTTCTTGGTGTTGCCTCACTGGCAGCATCGTTCAATTTCATTGTCACCATAATAAACATGCGTGCCCCAGGAATGACTATGATGAGGCTCCCTCTATTCACGTGGATGTCGTTCATCACAGCTATTCTGCTAATACTTGCCTTCCCAGTTATCACAGTAGCGTTGATAGAACTAACTTTTGATCGCTATTTTGATTTCAACTTCTTCAACGTTGCAAGAGGAGGAAGTGTAGTACTTTGGCAGCACTTGTTCTGGGTTTTCGGACACCCAGAGGTATACATACTGATACTACCCGCAATGGGCATAGTGTCGGAAGTATTACCAGTTTTTTCAAAAAAACCATTGTTTGGATATACAACGGTCGTCTTGGCTGGAGCAATAATTGCTGTCATGGGATGGATGGTTTGGAGCCACCACATGTTCACAGTAGGTCTAGGCCCAGTAGCAAATGCTGTGTTTACCATAACAACTATGCTCATAGCTGTACCAACTGGAATTAAAGTTTTTAACTGGATAGGAACTATATGGGGAGGATCCATTAAAATTAACACTCCCATGGCATTTGCATTGGGATTCATAGCCATGTTCCTCATAGGAGGGATTAGCGGTGTAATGCACGCCGTATCTGCCTCAGATGCCCAGCAGCAAGATACGTACTTTATACCGGCACACATACACTATGTGCTGTTTGGTGGAGCAATCATGGCGCTGACATCTGGGATCTATTACTGGTTCCCTAAGTTTTCAGGAAGAATGTATGATGAGAAAATGGGAATGGCCCATTTCTGGCTGATGATGATCGGCCAAAATGTAACATTCTTCCCTATGCACTTTGTAGGCCTTGACGGAATGCCGAGGCGCATCTACACCTATGCAGAGGGAATGGGATGGGACCTATGGAATCTCGTGGCAACCTTGGGGGTGTTTATACTTATCGCTGGTTTTGCAATATTCATCCTGAATATGGTGAAAAGTTGGAAAAGTGGCCCGGAAGCCCCTGGAGATCCCTGGGACGGAAGAACGTTAGAGTGGTCAATACCCTCTCCACCACCAGAATACAATTTCAAGGAGATACCTGTAGTCAGGTCTCTAGACGATTGGTGGAATACTAAGCAGGGTGGAAACGTTAAAGAGGTTCCTGTCGCAGGTGGATCAGGTGATGAAGGACACAACATTCATCTTCCTCAACCTTCTTACTGGCCTCTAGTAACGGCACTTGGATTATTCATCGCTGCTTATGGCGTTGTATTCAACCAATTGTTCATTCCTTGGGCTATCTCTATCATAGGTACTTTTATAGGTTTCGTGGGGGTTTACGCTTGGTCTTTAGAACCAGTAAATGATCCCGACGAAGATTCGGCCCACTAAGGGAGTCTGGTCAATTGGCACAGGAACACATAGCGACAGCAGATCACGGTGAGCACGAAGCTACTACAACCGGTTTAAACCATCGAAAAATGCTCATGTGGGCATTTCTTGGTTCAGATTGTATGTTTTTTGGCTCTCTGATCGCTACCTATCTCGTATATCAGGGTAAAAGCCTTTCAGGCCCACTGCCAATTGATGTATTCGACATACCAGTAACCTCCGTAAGCACTTTTGTGCTCTTGATGAGCAGTATGAGCATGGTCTTAGCGTATTCAGCTTTGAATCGTGGAAATATGAAGGCTTTCCGAATCTGGATGGTATCTACTGCCATCATGGGTTCCACATTCATAGGGTTTCAAATTTATGAATTCAGTAGTTTCTCAACTCACCATATACACTTTGAATGTAGTGAGGTTGCAGAGAAAATAGAGCACGGGGAATACGTAAAGGCTGGACATAATCACTTCTACCAGAAGGAATGTCTAGATCAGAATGGGATTCTCAAGGCTGATCACCACGTAGACGAAGAGTATGGCTTAAAGCCACAGACTAATCTATTCGGCACGACATTTTTTACCTTGACCGGCTTCCATGGAGCTCACGTTACTCTTGGTGTAGTTTGGCTGCTCTCAATTTTCTTCCTGTCTTTCAAGAAGGGAGTTATAACTAGAGAGAAGAATCTAGATGTCGATCTAGCGGCGCTTTACTGGCACTTTGTGGACGTCGTTTGGATCGTGATTTTCACGGTTGTTTATCTATTCGGAGTATTTGAGGGTTTCTAGAAACTTAACCCAATGGAGATTAAATGAGTCAGGAGATGAATCCTTCCGAGGTACATAACGAACATCCTACGGCAGGCTTATATTTCAGAATCGCTATGATTCTCTCGGTGGTCACGGCTATCGAAGTTGGAATATTCTATCTGACGTGGTTGGGATACTGGATTATACCCATCTTATTTGTGCTGTCTGCGGGAAAATTTGCTCTCGTTGCAATGTATTACATGCACCTGAAGTTTGACCATAAACTATTTAGTCTTATGTTTGTCGGGGGGTTTGTTCTAGCGACCTCTGTTATATTCGCCCTTATATTTCTGTTTCAAGTCTGGCTATAACAACGCGGAAGTAATCATCCCGTCGGCAAATCTAGGTTAATTGGAAGCAGCTATCACAAGGAAACTTTCTAGAACCAATGAGTGATCTTGCGACTTCCGTCATACTTCACTGGCATGGTCACCCTGACGTTTTAATTGGATTATTTATCCTACAAGGCGGATATTTAATCGGGATCGGACCTGCAAGAAAAAAATTCAATCTGTCACAAACGGTAGACCCAGGTCAAACACTACTATTTTCGTCGGGCGTCTTCGTTATATTCATCGCTTTACTTTCACCCTTGCACGCTTTGAGCGATGATTACATGTTCAGTGCTCACATGGTGCAGCACGTATTACTTACTCTAGTCTCTCCCCCACTACTTATTCTGGGCATACCTGATTGGTTAATATCACCAATATTTAAACGAGACCTCGTTCGCAAATTAGCAAAAATTTTATTTCATCCAATATCAGCCGTCGTCATTTTCAACGTGATATTTTCGATTTGGCACATCCCCATCCTCTATGGATTATCTGTAACACACCACTCAGTTCACATTTTTGAGCATATGCTATTTATGATCGCTTCATTCGTGATGTGGTGGCCACTATGTAGCAATTCAGCCGCTGTGCCTAGACTATCTTACCCGCTACAAATTATTTATTTATTTGTAATGTCATTAGCTCAGATCATTGTCTTTGGCATCGTTACATTTGCTCCCGAGCCCATTTATAATCATTACTTGGACACTCCCAAACTTTTTGGGATTAGCGCTTTGATCGACCAACAACTTGGTGGAATAATTATGAAAGTGGGAAGTGGTTTCTTATTCCTTAGCCTAATAATAACGGCTTTCTTACGTTGGTTCAGTGAGGGATCCAAAAATGATAAAAAAGGGTATAATCAGGGGATAAATTAACTTAGAATGTTACCTGTAAATTGCAGATTGCTATCAGGAGATAAAGAAATTGAATAAGGTTGCTCTATCCGCCGTAGTTCCGCTGCTTTCATTTATAGTAATAGCAGCGTTCGCGATTGTTTTGGGATACGTATTTTATCAAGTGCATCACCACACGGATCTCGGAACTTACGGGGTCATTATAATTGGTTTAGCCCTACTTATCCTCACTCCTGTAATAGCTTTTATCTTGGAAAAAAGAACCGAAAAATAGACCTTTTAACATATAGAGAGGTCAACGACTGTGCCGATTGCACACAAGTGTTTGGCCAGAATTTTTTTTCTGCTAATATGCTCACTCATGGTCCTATTATGTTCCGGATGCAATAACTCTAAAGTATCCGAATATGAAGGAACTTTTTTGTCAAACCACGAGGCAAGCGAGTTCTCTGTCCTTGATCATAAGGGACGGGTGGTATCTAATCTAGAACACAATGGGGATGCTGCCTTACTGACTTTTCTTTTTACAAAATGTACCGATGTTTGTCCTATAGTAACGTCGTCTATTAAAAAGGCCCTTAACCTACTCGAAAACCCTTCTGACGTTGTTGTGGTGATTGTTACAGTAGATCCAAGCGGTGATACTCCGACAGCCGTGAAAAATTTTATTTCGAAATGGGACCTTGGAGACAACTGGTCGTACATTACCGGACCAGAAGAACTGGTTAAGCCTATATGGATGTCCTATTTCGTAAGCCCTCAAATAGCTCAATCAACGAAGAATTCCCTAGAAAACTCATTTGATCGGAAATATAACGTCACACACACTTCCCCAGTTTACATACTTGATCGTCTAGGAAAAGCACGCGTAGTTCATACAAGTCCGATCGACCCTAATGCAGTTGCCGTAGATTTAAAAAAAATCATGAATAAAAGAACCCAGACCTTTAAGTAATCTGGGTTCTTTTATTCATCAGCAGAAATTTATGTTGCTTAGGCAGCTTCCGCTTCTAATGAGGCCTGCGCTTGAGCCACAATTTCAGTGAAGGCACTTTCATCCGCCACCGCTAGCTCAGCCAGCATTTTTCTATTTATCTCAATACCGGCAAGCCTCAATCCATGCATTAGCTTGCTGTATGTAACGCCATTAGCTCGAGCTCCAGCGTTGATTCTTATATTCCACAGTCGCCTCATATCACCTTTCTTTTTCTTACGGTGATCGAAGGAATACTGTCCTGCATGTATAAGAGACTCATGGGCTCGTCTATATAACCTATGTCTAACCCCTTGATGACCTTTTGTCATACCAAGTGTCTTTTTATGCCTTCGGCGCCGCGTAACGCCGGTTTTTACTCTGGTCACGTCCTCTCCCTACTCTTAATTCTGTAAATCTACTACGGTTCTAACCAATGTATGGTAGCAATCTCTTAAGTCTTGGCACATCGGCCTCACTTACAGGAAGCTTAGCTGTATAAAGCCTTTTTACTTTTTTAGGCTTCTTCCTTCTAAGATGACTACTCATTCCCTTCATCCGAACTAATTTGCCGGACCCGGTGACTTTAAAGCGTTTCTTAGCTCCCTTATGGGTTTTAAGCTTTGGCACGTTCTTTATCCTTATTCAAAATTTCTTTCTTCAGGGCTGCGCTTGGCGCCAAAATCATGGTAAGAGATCTGCCCTCAAATCCTGGGGCCTTATCCAGCATAGCGTCTTCCTGAAGGTCATCTGCAACATACTTAAGAAGCTCCATCCCTATTTGAGGGTGTTGCATTTCTCTTCCCCTGAACATAACGGACACTTTCACTTTGGAACCTTGTGAGAGTAGTCTCTTAACCATCCTAGTTTTAGAAAGTCGATCATGTTCACCTATCCTGGTTTTCATGCGAACTTCCCTTAGTTGGTTAGTCGTCTTAGTTTTATTGGATTTCCTTGACTGTCTCTCTTTTCTGGTCGCTTCATACCGAAACTTCCCATAGTTCAACAGCCTACACACCGGAGGATTAGCAGCAGGTGCTACTTCCACTAAATCTAACCCTTTTTCAGTTGCTAAACTCAATGCATCAGGAGTGGGCATCTCACCCAGTTGGTTTCCTTTATCATCAATAAGAAGCACTGATGAGACACGAATACGATCGTTTACCCTATAACTTTTAGGTATTGTTTTTCTCCAATTTCCTTAAATATAAAAAGCCCAGCCTAGCCACTGGACCACACTGAATATAGCACACAGGCATAGCTACTTCAACAGATCTCTTATCTTCACTGCTAGAGAACTCTATTTGCAGACTCGCTATGTATTCTATTAATAATGTCCGGGAGGGATAGGGCGCCCAGATCCTCTCCAGATCTTAAACGTACCCCAACCGCTTCAGCTTCTATTTCTCTATCACCCACGATAAGCATATAGGGAATTTTTTGAAGTTGCGCTGCTCTAATTTTAGCATTCATCCTTTCATTTCCATCATTTGTCTCTACACGTATCCCAACAGCTGACAATTTATCCTTCACCAATTGAGCATATTCTAAATGTCGATCAGAAATAGGGATTATTGTCGCCTGTACGGGAGCGAGCCACACAGGAAATGCCCCACCATAATGCTCTATTAGAATTCCCATAAACCTCTCTAGTGAACCAAATATGGCTCGGTGAACCATGAAAGGCTGATGTTCTGCACCATCCTCACCAATGTAGGAGAGCCCAAAGCGCTGCGGCAAATTAAAGTCAAACTGAACGGTTGTACATTGCCATGACCTACCAATAGCGTCCCGGATATGTATATCGATCTTGGGTCCATAAAACGCTCCTCCTCCCTCCTCTACTTCAAACTCCAAACCACGAGCATCCAGAGTGTTCTTGAGTGATTTTTCAGCTAAATCCCATTGATCGTCTGAGCCAACTGCTTTTTCCGGCCGTGTGGAAAGACTCAGTGCAAAATCCTCAAATCCAAATGCTCCAAGTAGATCAAATGTGAGATCCAAAACACCGTCGATTTCAGCCTCTATCTGATCCGAAGTACAAAATATGTGAGCATCATCTTGAGTCAATCCACGGACCCTCAACATGCCGTGTAAAGTTCCACCTCTCTCATATCTATACACCGTACCGAGTTCACCAACCCTCATTGGAAGCTGACGATAACTTCTCAAATCCGACTTGTAATACATTATGTGGAACGGGCAATTCATTGGCTTAAGGTAATAGTCTTGCCCATCCGTTTCAGATGGCGCAAACATATTCTCGTTAAAGAAATCTAGATGACCGCTTGTCTGCCATAAATTGGCTCTACCAATATTCGGAGTATAAACAAGATCATATCCTCTACGGTAATGTTCATTCTTCCAGAAATCCTCAAATATAGATCTTACTCGAGCTCCTTTAGGATGCCATATTATTAGTCCAGGACCAGTTTCCTCATGAATAGAATAAAGGTCTAACTCTCTGCCAAGGGTCCTATGGTCACGCTTTCGGGCTTCATTCAACCTCTCAATGTGCTCATCCAATGCTTCCTGGCTTTCCCAGGCTGTTCCATATATACGCTGCAGCATGGGGCGATTCTCATCCCCTCTCCAGTACGCACCTGCAACATTCAAGAGTTTGAATGCGGGAATCTCTCCCGTAGATGAAACGTGTGGACCGGCACATAAGTCTTCGAAAGAACCATGACTGTATGTACTAATAATTTCCCCTTCAGGTATTTCCCCAATAACTTCTAGTTTCAGAGGTTCGTCAGCATTCATAGCAAGGATTTCTTCTCGAGAATATTCAGAATATTCAAAGGATAAATTTCTTGCGATCGTTTTTTTCATCTGACGTTCTATCTTTTGAAGATCATCGTCAGATAAAGGCTCTTCCACTAAAAAATCATAGTAGAACCCGTCTTCCGTAGGCGGGCCTATGGCCAAT
>VEXB01000014.1 GCA_009391195.1 SAR202 cluster bacterium AC-647-P02_OGT_505m | reverse complement strand
ACCTGATTTAAGGTTTGATCTCAAGATGGCGGATCTAGCTCCTATTGCAAAGACGGTGGAATTCAACGTATTTCAAAACGTATTGGACTCGGGAGGAATAGTAAAGGGATTCGCTGCTCCAGGATGTTCAGACTATACGCGAAAGCAGATAGATGAACTTACCGACTTTGTTAGAGCAAGGGGGGCCAGTGGTCTCATTGCCATAGGTATAAGTAGTTCCGGTAATGGTGCTGACGACTTGAATATGGCAGGAGTAAAATCCAATATTCTGAGATTCTTATCTGAGGATCATGTAAAAGGTTTTGCCAAACTGACAGGGGCTCAAAATGGGGATCTCGTACTTATGATTGCAGGAGAGAAAAGTCGGACTAATCAAGCACTTGGGGCACTGCGGCATGAGATGGGTCAAAGGTTGCAGTTGGGCAATCCTAATGAGATGGCATTTGCTTTGATAACGGATTTCCCGTTATTTGAATGGAATTCTGACGATGAGCGGTGGGACGCTAGCCATCACGCTTTTTGCATGCCCAAAGAAGGATACACTCAGTATATGGATAGTGATCCAGGTGAAGTGATTGCTCAATCGTATGACTTGATTTGTAATGGGATAGAGATGGCAAGTGGGAGTATCCGAGTACACAAGAGAGAATTACAGGAAAAAATCTTTGAGGTCTTAGGATATTCCAAGGAACAGGTCTCAGATAGATTTGGGCAGATATTGGATGCCTTTGAATATGGGGCTCCACCGCATGGGGGAATAGCACCTGGCATAGACAGGCTGCTAATGGTTTTGTTGGGGAAAGAGTCTATAAGGGATGTTATAGCTTTTCCAAAAACACAGAGCCAAATGGATCCTCTTTTTGGGTCTCCTTCAGCGATAGATGGTTCTCAATTGGAGGAACTGAACATCCAATTGATCCCTATTGAAGAATAGGCTTAGGCTGATCTACGTTCAATTGAAGGTAAGTGGATTATTTCTCCACTTTCTTTTGACATTTTTACTTCGTCTTTGCCTTGAATTGCTTCAACATTTACAGAACAGTGTGTTACCCCAGATAGGCTTGGTAGTTCGTACATGACGTTTAGGAGAGTTTTTTCTAAGATTGATCTTAGACCACGGGCTCCAGTGTTTTGAGCTATCGCCATGTCGGCTGCTGCCTCCAACGCTTCTTGTGTAAATGACAGGGATACATTATCCATGTTGAACAGCGCTTGATATTGCTTCACAAAAGCATTTTTGGGTTCGGTAAGAACTTTTACCAGATCTCCCTTCTCAAGGTTGTCTAGAGTTACAAGAACTGGCAATCTGCCGACAAATTCTGGGATAAATCCGTATTCCATAAGATCATCAGGGCTGAGTAAATGTCTTACATCCTGACTTTCCCTGCTAGAGCTAATTGATGAAGTGATTCCATTGAATCCAAGAGAATAATTGTCAGTAAACTCTCGGCGCTCTATTGTCTCTGTCATACCTTCAAATGCTCCACCCACCATAAAGAGTATGTCATCTGTTTTGATCTGCATGAACTCCTGGTGTGGATGCTTCCGTCCACCTTGGGGCGGGACGTTTGCCACGCAGCCTTCTATGATCTTCAGTAGTGCTTGTTGCACTCCTTCCCCAGACACGTCACGGGTTATCGAAGGATTAGGATTCTTACGAGCGATCTTGTCAATTTCGTCTATATATATGATCCCATGCTCGGCCCTAGATATATCAAAGTCCGCTGCTTGGATCAATCTGAGCAAGATATTTTCCACATCCTCGCCAACATAGCCCGCCTCAGTGAGAGAAGTTGCATCTGCGATTGCAAAAGGGACATCAAGTATTTTGGCTAACGTTTGTGCTAGATGAGTTTTACCTGATCCCGAGGGCCCAAACATTAATACATTAGCTTTCTGCAGTTCTACGTCATTATCAGGTTGATTATTAGACCACACACGTTTGTAGTGATTGTAAACAGCCACGCTTAAAGTTTTTTTTGCCTTTTCTTGACCTATTACATAGTCTTCAAGTTTTTCAAATATTGCCCGTGGCGTAAGACCTTTCTCAAGAGGATTAGATAAAGGATCTGTTTTATCTTCATTCTCCTCAGAAATGATTTGGTCACAAAGGGTTACGCATTCATCGCAAATGAATACTCTATCTGGTCCGGCAATGAGCCTTTTAACCTGTGCTTGAGACTTCGTGCAAAAAGAGCAGGTATAGTCACTTTGGGAAGTAGTCATATCAACACTTATGAGTTGGAATCATCTGTAGGTGCAGATGCCATAACAATATCAACCAGACCGTATTCTTGTGCTTGTTCGGCACTCATGTAATAGTCTCGGTCAGTATCTCTAGCGATTTTTTCGTATGGTTGTCCAGTGTGCTCTGAAATCACGTTTCGAATTTTGTCTTGCATGCGTATAATTTCTCTCGCTGCAATTTCTATATCAGATGCCTGTCCTTGCGCACCACCAAGGGCTTGATGCATATGAATCGTAGAATTCGGTAGTGAAAAGCGTTTACCTGCGGCTCCTCCACACAACAAAACGGTTCCCATGCTAGCTGCCATCCCAACACATATAGTGGAGACGTCTGGCCTGATCAATTGCATGGTGTCATATATTGCTAAACCAGCAGTTATTACACCACCTGGAGAGTTGATATACAGGTTTATATCTCTATCTGGATCTTCTCGATCTAGAAATAAAAGTTGCGCGATGATCGCGTTAGCAACCTGGTCGTTGATGCCGCTGCCAAGAAATACGATTCTTTCTTTCAACAGGAGAGAGTAAATATCGTAAGATCTTTCTCCCCTTGGGTCTCTCTCTACTACCATAGGTATTAAATTTTCAGGTTGGTGAAGCATATTAAGTGTCTCCTACAACATAAGGTTGGGCATTTATTGTTTTTCGGACTCTTCTACTGAGGTATCTGCCGCATCATCTTCATCAGAGTTTTCTTCCTTGTCTTGATCAGGTTTCCCATCGGGATAGCCCTCAGCTATGTCTTCTAGTCTTTCCATAGTCTGTTCCATCCGCATAGATCTCCGCATATAATCCATCATCTCTGCGGTCTGACTTGAATCAGGTTTTTCATCGTCAGAATTGGAAAATAGCTCATCTATTCTGTCGTTTATGTCGTTGTCAGAAATGTCTATGTCTTCTTGATCGGCCAGAGCTGAAAGAACGAACGATCTTGTAAGTCTCCCTATAGCTTCTTTCCTAGATTCCTCTTCGAGTTCTGTCCTGGTTTTACCCATGGAGGCAAGGTAGTCATCGAGGACCATGTTGGCCTGTGTAACCATTCTTTCTTGCTCTTCAATCATGTGAGAAGACTCGTGCTCTATTAGTAATGGCGGAAGGTCGATGGTAGCGGATTCTAGGAGTGCTTGAATGACATTTTCCCGATATGCTCGGGAGGCTTCTGTTTCTGCTTCGTTGATAATGCTTTTATCGATCTCTTCTCTCAGGTCGTCCAGGGATTCATACCCTTCACCTATACTTTGGGCGAATTCGTCGTTTAGATCGGGAAGGACTCTCTCTTTTATGTCTTTTATATTAACTTCGAACGAGATGTTTTTTCCCGCGAGATTTTCATCCGGAAAATCCTCCGGTATATCAAGGTCAAAGGATGCATCGGAATCACTCTCTAATCCTACTAGTTTGTCGGAAAAACCAGGGAATGGGCGTCCAATATCTTCATTCACAAGGTAGACTGCGTCATTTTCGTCCAAAACTACCTCGTCGTCCAAAATGCCCTTTATTTGTGTGGAGACCATATCTCCCGTCTCTACAGACCTATCAACCGGCTCCCAAGAGGCCACACTCAGCCTCAACTGTTCTATTCGTTCGTCAATAGCGTCTTCTGGGAGAGATGGAGTTTCTCGTTCCACCCTAATATCTTTATATTCTCCTAGGTCTATGTCTGGTTTCATGGGAACCACAGCTGAAAACTTGAAGGGATCCAAACCCTCAAGGTCTATGCTGGGCATGCCTACTGCTTCGATCTCTTCTTCAGTTATCGCCTTACCAGTCAACTCAGGAAGCATGGAATCAAGTATTTCATTTAGTAGGGATTCTCGGCCATAGTACTGCTCAATGATACTTCTTGGAGCCTTACCTTTTCTAAAGCCTGGTATATTGATTCTTTGCACCACGCGACTATAAGCACGTTGGAGATATGGATCAATGTCTTCATCATCCAGCTCTATGTGGAGAGTTGTTTGGCGTTCTACAACCTCATCCTGAGTTATTTTCACGGGAGGCTCCTAACGGTCAAAACTTTTATAAAACAGCCTTGCAATTATATCACTCAGCTTGGGAATATCCATTTTTAGCTCTTCGATGCTCTACAACGTTTGTTATTAAACAGTGAGAATTAGAAAACTTGAATAATAAAACTAACCCAAGTTATTATTTTGACAGTATAGGTTTCATAGCGTTGACACTGGATAGTTTCTTACTTAGCATCACTTAACAAATAATGCTAATTATGCCTGTGCTTCAGAAATTATCTATTCACCAGTAAAGGTATAGAAATGTCCGATAAGTCTGAAAAATACGAAGATGAGATCGAGGAAATTTTGAAAGATTCTGGAGATCTTCCTGAGCCACCGAAAGCACTAGCTCAGCCACAAAACCCTATATTTGAAGACCTAAAGATTTGGATTGTGCAAAGTTTAGGGCGAAGGTTTGGGCTTGTTTCCCCTTTAAAATTGATAATCGTATCTGCAGTAATGGGTATTTTGTATTTTGTCACGAAATTCCCGTTGTTTGCTTGGTTGGCACTAGTTGCATTTTTGGGAACATATCTTGTGTTTTTCCTGGGAAGGAAGTCACGATAGTATCGAAGTAACACGGATGGTTGTTCAAAAAAAAGCAGGCCTTTTCGGGGCCTGCTTTTTTAGTTGAGTAGAACTAGCAGTTGTTATACTGCGCATTCTCCTTCGCCACGCTCTAACTGGTACTTGACGGTTTTTGTCCAATCCATGTAGTACTGCAGTGAGTCTCGATTAAGCTCTGGAAGGTCTTTGAATTCTTCTAGTATGGGCTCAATAGACTCTGATCCCACTCTAGCAACGTATTCCTTAAATTCCTCGCCATCTTCTCTATCCGCTTTGTAGTGAGACAGTATTTTTCCTATAGCTTCGGGGACACGCTTTGCCGGTATTTTTGTTTTCACCCGTTGGCCGATGCGAGTGTCTCCACCGTCAAAACTCCCACCCAAAAACATTTCATACGCCGGAATTTGTCCCCCTGGGCCCTTTGCAGCGGCACCATGGAATCCGATGTCTCCTATGTGATGTTGACCACATCCATTTGGGCAACCTGACATTTTTATGTGCATTTTGCGTATCAGTGGATCACTGGTGTCTATTGATTCCACCATTTCACTTATCGCACTGCCTAAGCCCATAGAGGATGTAATTCCCAGCTTACAGCTGTCGGTCCCAGGGCATGAAACTATATCTGTAATTTCATGTGCTCCTGGATCACCCAGCCCGATCTCATTTAATGTTTCCCATACTTCGTAAAGAGCCTCACTAGGAACCCATCTAAATGCAAGATTTTGCTGGTGGCTGAGACGCATCCTGCCTCCTGCATATTTTCGCGACATTTCAGCTATTTGGTGAAATTGTTTAGCATCCACGTCACCTAATGGAAGTTTAACTGTGACGACTCTATAGCCTTCTTGCTTTTGTGCCCGGACGTTTGAGTCCACCCACCTGTCAAATTCTTCGCCAGCACCGGTTTTATAATTGCCTGTTAGCGAAGGAGCGTCCTTAGATTCATCCTCAATGAAAAGTAAAGGTGTTGGATCAAAGGATTTCTGTGCCCAAGCTCCCTTCAATTCTTCTTCCACTTGGTTCCTGAACTCATCCATTCCAATTCGGTCTATATAAAATTTAATCCGTGCCTTCATGCGATTCTTACGCAATTCGTCAGTCTTGTGAAATATCCTTATGACAGCTTCAGTAATCTTTATATATTCTTCAACGGGAACGAATTCAAACAGTGCTTGTCCTATTTTCGGCATGATAGATGTACCACCGCCGGTAACCATTTTAAATCCCTTTTTGCCATCTTTCATCTTGGGTATGAAACCCATATCGTGGATAGCGGAAATGGCATAGTCTTCGTCACTATCAGAAAAGGAGGTTTTAAATTTTCTGGGCAGTGATTGAGTGAATGGGTGTCTGACGAAATATCTTGCGTATGCCGCAGCATAAGGGGTTACGTCAAACGGTTCATCTGGGTTCACTCCCGCCATTGGGGATCCCGTTACATTTCTGACAGTATTGCCGCACGCCTCTCTTGTTGATAACCCAACATCTCCTATCATTCTCATTATTTCTGGGGTCACTTCTAATGGGATATGGTGAAACTGAAAATTCTCTCTGGTTGTTACGTGCCCCCTGCCAAGAGGAGCAAATTTTTCTGCCAATACACCCAATGTATCCATCTGGTCAGCGTTAATGCCACCAAAGGGCGCTTTTATTCTCATCATTTGTGATTCTGGTTGTCTCTGACCGTATACCCCTTGTCTTAGGCGGTAGGCCATGAAGTCATTGGGATTCCACTCTCCCGCTTGAAATCGAACAACCTGTTCTTCGAAATCGACAATTTCCTCAGGAAGTATCTCAAGAATGCCCTGTGTTTTGGGCTGCCATTCAGAAGTAGCCATATTCAAATCTCCTGCCATCGATCATTCGACAATCATGTTAATTACAGTGGACATTAAGTTGATCGGTTAATTAACGCGTCAACTAATACCACAGTAGTTTATTACTCAATCTGATTGAGATTTACTCTAGCAATCACAGGCGTGACTGTCAATTAACTTAGGCACAAAAGGGAAAGTATAATGGTTAAGTAAATTCGAAATGTGCTATCAAATTCATCTAGGAAAATATTTTTGCTGAGCGTACCTATTTATTTTGCTTTCACTGCTGGCATTATTGCAGCATTTAATCCATGTGGTATGGCCATGTTTCCCGCTTACGTTGGATATCAGATTGGTTCTATTTCTGGCAGTAATAGTGTTTTAAGGCTGACTATTACTGGTCTAACGAGAGGGGTTGCTGTAACACTTGGCTTTGTCACCGTTTTTGGGTCATTAGGCTTGATTTTGGCGATCGGAGGCAAATTCATTGCCCCTTTTCTTCCATTTTTAGGACTTGGCGTGGGGATCGGTATCACTTTAGTTGCCCTTTGGATGCTATATCAGAAGAGAACTCTAGCTTTACCTGGATTGTCTGGTTTTGAGGTTGGGACCTTGACTGATCTGCCCAGTACTTTTTTGTTCGGTATTGCTTATGCATTGGCTTCCGTTAGCTGTGCACTTCCCATATTTCTCGCAGCCATTGGCATAGTTGTGGGATCGGGATTAACCGTTGGTACTTTTCTTAATGTTGTTCTTGGATCACTTTCATATAGTTTGGGGATGGGAATTGTGATGACTGGAGTCACTTTGTCGGCACTATTCTTTGAAAATTCGCTTTCCAGAATTATTTCCAGAGCAACTGTGTACGTCGATATTTTAGGAAAGATAGCCATGTTGTCAGCAGGAATCTATCTCATTTGGTATTGGCTTATGGGCGATGGCAGGATAATACTTGAGCTTCGGGTGGATCAGCTGATTTCCTGACTGAATTTAGGCGATGGGATAAAAATATATCCCATCGCACGTTACTACTATTTCAGATAATTAGTGGATTTCGTTTTATGAGCCTGCAACAACTGGGTTTCTAAGGACTCCCACACCACTTATTTCGACTTCTACGACGTCTCCGGGATGTATGTCCCCAGGTGTTCCGGGTGTTCCGGTCATTATCACGTCACCTGGATTCAGAGTGATCACAGCACTCACATATTCGATGATTTTGGTTACCGGATGCAAAAGATCAGATGTGTTTTGATTCTGTTTTTCTTCTCCATTGATCCGACAGGTAACCTGGATGTTGGTGGGATCTAGATCTGTAGTCATCCAAGGGCCTATAGGTCCGAAAGTATCAGAAGATTTCGCTCTTGCCCACTGCAAATCATTTTGTTGCCAATCTCTGGCTGAAACATCATTTCCACATGTATAAGCAAAAACATAATCCAACGCATCGGCTTGACTGGCGCTTTTACATTTCTTTCCAATTACGAGGGCCAATTCGGCTTCAGGCTGTATTTTCACTCCCTCGTCCAGTGCTACCTTAGGTATCACTATGTCCTCGTTTTGGGCTATGACTGTGGTAGGTGCTTTCAGGAAAGGCTCTGGAGCATTAGGTCCTGGTCTTCCCCCTAAGTGACTTTTGTAATTAAGACCGATAGCCACTACCTTGCTGGGTTCTGTTGGTGAGAGAAGCGTAACGTCGGAAACTGAGTGGGATTTTCCCGTTTCAGAGTGATCCTCTAAAGGTGAATTCGAAATTTCTTTCAGAATATCTCCGTCCAGAATTCCGTGGGTCACAGCTCCATTTGCAATATATCGCGCGTACGTCGTCATTAGTATCCTCCCTGTATAGGACAGTTCTATTACCCATTAGGTACATATGTGTGGGCGAATGGTAGTTTAACTGAACAGTGACAGCTGTGCTACACCGCTATTGTCATTCCATCAAGGCAGGATCTTTTATACCAGCTTCTCGAAAGCCTTTTGCTCTTAATATACAGCTGTCACAAGTTCCACAAGGATTATCCATGCCTTGATAGCAACTCCAAGTTAAATGTATTGGGGCTTTGATTTGCACTGCTAATCTTGCGATTTCAGCTTTTGACATTGTTATGATTGGTGTCTCAACCTGAAAATCTATTCCGTAGGACTGGGAAATCTTACTTCCTTCGTTCAATGTGTCCACGGCTTTTTCGTAGAACTCAGGCCTGCAGTCAGGGTAGCCACTGTAATCAATAGCGTTTGGAGCCATGAATATCTTTGCTTGAATCATATTCTGATTCTCTCCATCTATCTCAATAGCTTTTAGGATAGAGCTTTCTAGATAAGCTGCCGCCAACGAGAGGAAAATTGTGTTTCTTAGTGGTACATAGGTGATTGGTACTCCAAATCCAATGTCGCTGTCGTGTTCTCCACTTGGTATTGGAAATCTCTCAGGGTTTGTCAGAGCTGAGTACCATGCAATCTCACCTAAGAAAGAAATATCCATCAATTTATGATTGAGTTGTAGGAAATCGGCGATTCTTTTCGCGCATTCAACCTCTTTGCTGTGGGTTTGGCCATAGTGAAAAGTGATTGACGACAAATGGTCGACTTGAGTCATTGCCATGCTGGTTACCGTGGTTGAGTCAAGTCCTCCCGATAACAAAGTTACCCCGTAGGAAGACATTATGTATCACTTCTCATAAGTTGCAACTACAGATGTATGAAGGCCACCTCTAATTTTGTAATCCAATTCAACAGACATACTAATAGGGTCGCAGATATTTTTCAGGTCGTTCAAAATTATGTTCGCTGCGTGTTCTTGGACTACTCCTACCCCAGTGTAAGAGAGTAAATAGTATTTCATGGACTTGAGTTCTATACAGAGCGTGTTTGGCAAATAACGTACTTTCAAGGTTCCGAAATCAGGTAAACCTGTCCAAGGGCAAACTGCAGTGAATTCGTCAGTGTCTATGGATACTTCTGTTGAAGAGCCGGGGTACTCGTACTCGAAGGCCATCAAGAGTTCAGGTTTAATGGACTCCACAGGGGACATATCGAAGGTGTCATTCAATTCTTGATACTGTTCTTTAAGTTCCTCTATCGAGGGCATATCTTCTGCTCCGTAAAATAATGCTTTTGATAACCTAGTAACGTAGATAATTGTATCAACGGAAGAGTTATTGTTTCCATGCCTTTCAAAGAGGTGTTATAAACCTATGAATCCGACATTTAGACCCTTGGTAAAGGTTTTAGGACTTTCGAAGTCTTATGGAAGAAGGCGAGTACTAAACCAGCTTGAGTTCGATGTTGCCTCAGGATCAGGTTTGGTTGTGAAAGGATCTAATGGGAGTGGGAAGACCACACTTCTAGAAATACTTGCCGCTATCAGTCGTCCTGATGAAGGTTTAATAGAAGTTTGTGGGACGAACATCTCAGACGATCCAGCTCTAATCAGGACTCAAATTGGATTTGTAGCCCACTCACCTTATTTGTATCCCCAATTAACTGTTAAAGAAAATCTGATTTTCTTCTCCAGACTCCATCTGGTGCCATCTAAGACACTGGACAAGAATATTCTTTTAGCTGATATGGGATTAGATACAAGGTTAGATCAGAGAGTTAGTACCTTGTCTCATGGATTTCGAAAAAGAGTCAGTATAGTGAGGGCTTTATTGCATCAGCCATCCGTTCTGTTGCTCGACGAGCCTGAAACAGGCTTGGATGAAGAAACCATGAACGTACTGAAAAGGCTAATAAAATCCTTTGTGGCTGGTGGAGGTGCTGTGATACTTACTACCCACCTAGAAGGCATAGATTATGGTGCCAAGATGGAAAATCTTTTTCTGGAACGGGGAAAATTAATAGGGTCGATAAGAGTGGCTCGTGAAACATAGACAAGATTTGATATGAAAATTTATTTAACACATATCTTGATCATAGCTTGGAAGGATTTGCTTCTCGAGGCACGATCCAAAGAAGTAGTTGTTTCTGTCTTGGTGTTCTCTTTACTGTCGATAGTGGTGTTTAACATAGCGTTTGATCCTACTCCTCGAACAGTTGCAATGGTTGCCCCGGGAATCCTTTGGGTAGCGCTTTCCTTTGGAGGAGTTCTTGGCCTCTCAAGAACTTTTGCCTTAGAGGTCGAGAGTGGGGGATTTACAGGTACATTACTATCTCCCATTGCCAGAGACGCTTTTTTCTTCGGGAAGGTAATTTCCAGTTTTATGTTTATGGCACTGGTTGAACTCGTACTGGTACCGGTAATGGTCGTACTCTTTGATCTCAATATACCAGTGGTCCTGTTCATATTGGTATCTGCCCTTGCTCTACTGGCTGTGTCTTTGGTGGGTACTCTATTTGCTGCAATGGCAATAAATACACGAGCCAGAGAAATATTGATGCCTGTATTGTTTCTGCCAGTGATCATTCCAGCCTTGATAGCCTCAGTCGAATGTACAGAAATTCTTTTTGCAGGTAATGGGTCCGGAGATTTAGGAAAATGGATTAGTTTGCTGGGAGTATTTGATGCCGTTTATCTCATCGCTACCCCGCTATGCTTTGGGTTAGTTGTTTCAGACTAGAATGATGGGTCGTAATATTAGGAATGTTTACCCAAATGATATGAGTACTATAACTGGATGAAGGCAGTACAACTGATATAAAATTCTTGCCAAGACCCTTGCCAAGACCATGGGGTTAGGGTTTGTGAACTTGTACACAAAATTGACAGCTTAATTTAGCCATTGATATATTTTCGGATGGTGCCGCGTATGACGAAAGATGTGGCCCCACTCTTTTTTGGCACTGGGCAGCATAGCTATGAGTCGCGTCAATGTATTTGACCTTATAATAGTTGGGCGGTCCGTCAAAAGGGCGGTGATTTCTGACTGTTGTATAACGGGCATGAGGAGGAGACTTTGAAGAAACAGGACTTTGTAGTCCGATTTGCTGGAGAGGGTGGACAAGGTGTCGTGACATCTGCTGAAGGTCTCGCTCAGGCGATGGCTCAGTCTGGATATCACGTCCAAACATTTTCGACCTTTCCTTCACAGATTCGCGGTGGACCTACCTGGACACAAACTCGAATAGCTACAGAAACGGTGCTAAGCCCGGGCGACGAGCTTGATGTGTTGGTAGCCTTCAATGAATATGCTTATGAAAATCATAAAGATGATGTAGCCGCTGATGGAGTAATTGTTTACAACCAAGGTGAGTTTGAAATAGATGCCAGTGATAACGTCCTGGGAATGGATTTTGATGAACTGGCTAAACAGACTGGAAATAATCGTGCCGCTAACTTTGTTGTCATGGGAGCATTAGCTCAGCTTGTAGAGCTACCTCTCAAAGTTCTAGAAGATTTCAACAGGGAAAGATATACCAGAGGAAGGCCAAGCGACCAGCAGATTATTGATTCGAATAATATGGCTCTTTCGTTGGGATCTGTGGAAGCTGATAAAAGCGGTTTAGTGTTAGGGGAAATTGCGGAAGCTGTTAAGCCAGAAGGAGAACAAATCCTGGTAAACGGTAATATCGCGATTAGCCTTGGGGCGACTGCAGCTGGGCTAGACACCTTTGTTGGCTACCCTATCTCCCCTGCCACACCAATTCTTCTTTGGATGGAACAAAATCTTGTTGGTGAAGGAAAATTTGTATATCAATCGACTTCAGAAATTGAGTCTATAACCAGTATCGTTGGAGCTGGATTTGCTGGTAAAAAAGCAATGACGAGCACTGCAGGCCCGGGGTTTTCTTTGATGGGGGAAGGTCTTGGACTAGCCTGGATGGCAGAAATACCACTCGTCGTAGTAAATGTGCAAAGAGGAGGCCCTTCTACTGGACTACCGACCAAAACAGAACAGTCGGATCTGCTCACTGCTCTTTATCCAGGACATGGCGATATTAAGCTTCCTGTCATAGCACCTGGAACTGTTGAAGAATGTTTCTATGCTGGCATCATGGCTGTTAACTGGGCGGAAAGGTATCAAGGCCCTGTTGTTTTGTTGAGTGAACATGCTATGTCTGAAAGGCGGCAAAATATACCTCGTCCTGACATGAGTAAGGTTGAAATAGAAAAGAGAAAGACCTATGAAGGATCTAATGGTTACTTGAGATACGACGGCTTTGAACTATCTCCTATGCCAATTCCTGGCGGTTCAGGTGCTTATATCGCTAATGGTAGTGAACACGACGCTATGGGAGACACAACTCATCTGCCTGCACGGCATATACAGATGACAGAAAGACGCTTTAGTAAGCTTAATTTATTGAATGATGGTAACTTCGAGTCAGAAAATGAATCTGCTAAGGTGGCCTTGGTTCCCTGGGGCGGATCAAAAGGTTCGGTGCTGGCGGCGTATAATCAACTGGTAAATGAAGGTTTAGATCTTGCCTGGTATTACAGTATGTATGTCCATCCAATGCCCGAGGGAATGCTCGCTGCTTTGAGAGAAAAGGATCTCGTGATAGTTCCTGAGTTAAACTACATGGGTCAGTTTGCTAGTGTGTTGCGATCTGAAGGCATAAAGGCCGTGGCTATTACCCAATACACTGGTCTTCCATTCAAGGTGGGTGAACTAGCCACCAGAGTGAAAGACTTGGTAAGTAATTCTGTAGCGGAGGGAGTTTCCGTATGACGCTCAAGAATCCTGAATACGATTTTAAATGGTGCCCGGGCTGTGGGGATTTTGGTGTTAGAAGAGGACTTGAAAATGCCTTGGAAAAGTACCTGGCAGAGACCGAACAGCCAACAGAAAATACCGTTGTAGTGGCTGGCATTGGTTGCTCAGGGAATATGGTTCACATGCTAGAGAAGGAGCAACCCTTCGGTATCCATGGGATACACGGGCGGTCACTACCTATATCAATGGGCATTAAAATGGGGAATCCTGACCTCAATGTGATAGTAGTTGCAGGGGATGGTGACTTTCTTGGAATAGGAGCTGAACATATTGCTCCACAGGCTATGAGAAACTTGAATATTACAGCAGTTGTCATGGATAACGGAGTCTATGGACTGACTAAAGGTCAAAGTTCTCCGACCACCGACCTTGGTGTTATAACTAGCTCTACCCCCTATGGGAAAATGGAAGAAAAAGTGCATCCACTTAGAAACTATCTAACGATGGGAGTGTCGTTCATAGGGTCCACCATTTCAAATAAAGTTAAAGACATGTCGGACATGATGTATGAAGCGATGTCTCATCCAGGTTTCTCAATAGTTCACGTTCAATCGCCGTGTACCGAATACAATAATACATATGAGGCATTGAAAGGCAGTGTTAAAAAAGGTATTGAACCTCTTGCCTATGACATTCCAGAAGGCCATGATCCTTCAGATGCTGAAGCTGCTCAGGAAGTTGTGAATGCTGATGGAATTCCTCTGGGCGTAATATTTAGGGATACCTCGAGACCGACATTTGATCAAAGGGTCAAGGACACGACGGGATCGAAAGAAATGAAGTCAGTTGAGAGCCTTATAGAAGGATTCTCTATTTAGGTTGTTTTAGAATAAAAAAAGCCCCTTCTGTTGAGGAAGGGGCTTTTTTTATTTGTTCTGTTTTTTTATGATCGGTTTGGTAAGGAAACTATTGCGTAGCCTGGAGTAGTTTTTTGCCCTTCTTCATTCTCAAGCCAAATCTCACATTCGACTATATTTTCATTTTCTTCCACGTATTTCTTTACTACCGTCCCTTTAGCGAACACTGGAGTGCCAGGGATATCCATGGCACGGTATTGGCATGAAAGTTTCTTAAGAGTTCCGTCGAAACCTACATAGTCTGTCATCAGCTGCCCAAGGAATGCGTTTTTAAGTGCCCCGTGCAATATGATGTCGGGCAGGCCATTATTTTTTGCAAAATTAACGTCATAATGAATTTGGTAGAAGTCACCGGAAGCTCCGGCATATTTAACCAGTTGCTGAGGAGTGGGGTCTTTCCTCAATGTGGGAACTTCTGACCCTTCTTCAATATCCTCAAAATATCGTTGTTCCATAAGATTTACCTGCCTATATTTAATCTGGTGGTTGGTAGCTTATTCCGGTTGTTCGCTGTAAAGCTGCGACATTTCCGAACTGGTTAACATATTTGGTCTCGCGAACCATTATTAGCATATTGCCAAATCGTCCTCCCTGTCGCTCATGGACATCGGACAAATATGTTGTTGCGGTTATCGTATCTCCTGCGTGTATGGGCTCAAAATATTCCCACTCGCTTCCCCCGTCTACATTGGCTGGATACGGGCTAGAAACCTTTATTTTGGGCTCAGGTGTTTCTACGTGAGCTACGGACCGCAAAAAAGTTGGGGGAGCGACTAAACCTTTATAGCGAGTTTTTCTTGCATCATTTTCTCTATTGAATATGACATTGTCATCTCCGATAGCTTGGGCGAATCTAATTATTGCCCCTTTTTCTATGTCGTAAGTTACGGGGTCTGATTCAACACCAACGGCATCTCTCATTTCCTGTGTAATTACGGATTCTGATTCCGGCACGTACTTCCTCCACTGTTGGGTAAGTTGTTTTGGTTACGATAGGTTTTTAGTGACCTGTTCAGATCCCAAGTTTATGAATTCACGTTATGCAGTGTCAAGATCGCGGATTAATTTTTTATTTTCTATATTTTTGTCAGCTTCGCCAGACTAGCTAATAGTTTTTTGACTCCTGCATCACTTTTGAATGCAACTGTTACTTGCAAATCACTTCCGGAAGCTTCACAACTCATAACAATTCCCTCACCAAATGTTCCATGCGAGACTTTGTCTCCCGTCTTGTATGAATTCGTTGGTGCCGGTGGGTCTATTTTGTTGACGACCCGCCTACGTCTCTGAGGTGATTTCTGTCTCCTGGAACTTGTATGGGATAGTTTGTCATTTTGTGATTTTGAGGTTGTAACGACTTTGTTTTTCTTATTTGACTTGGCTTCACTGGTTTGACGATGTTGGGTAGGAGCCTTTTTGGGATTCTCCGTTTCTACACCAGGCATTTGAATCAAAGATCTTGGGATTTCCGACAGGAATCTAGAAGGAGCCGATGGTTCTGTTCCTCCTCTGAAGCCTCTTCGGAAAGCCCTCATCATATAAAGTAGGCTTTGGGCACGCGTCATGCCCACGTAACAAAGCCTTCGTTCCTCTTCAATTTCAGAAGGGTCTCCGGATTCTATTGCTCTTCTGTGGGGAAGTAGGCCTTCTTCCATCCCAACCATAAAAACCGCAGGAAATTCCAGTCCTTTGGCCTGATGTAGTGTGATTAAGGTTAGGGATTCATCAGAGCCATCTAAATCGTCTATATCGGACACGAGGGCTACACTTTCGAGAAATGAGGTTAGACCTTCACGATTTTCCATGTGTGCATATTCCCTGGCGGAGTTCATATACTCTTGAATATTTTCTATTCTTTCCTCACCTTGTTCTTGATCATTCTGTAAGTATTTGGAGTATCCGGTTTGTTGAACGACAGAATCAATGAGGTCAATGAGATCACCGTCTATCTTGATGCGAAGGTTCGTAATCATATCTCGAAATTTTTCCAGGGATTTTACAGCTCTGGTCGATAGCTGAATGCCGAGTATTCCAGTCTCATGTTCTGGTGTCGTAAGTCGCTCAATTACTTCGAACATGGAAATTTCGTTAATGCGTGCAATTCTGATAATTTCGTCAATAGTGCGTTGCCCTAATCCCCGAGTGGGCATGTTAATAATTCTGGCTAAACTTATGTCGTCATCTGTATTAAGAAGCGTTCTTAAATAGGCAGTGATGTCCTTTATCTCTTTTCTTTGATAGAACTTTATCCCTCCAACTACTTGGTAGGGGATACCGTATTTCTGGCACGCCATTTCAAAGGTTCTAGACTGGGCATTGACCCGGTACATTACCGCGATGTCACCGTGAGAGTGTTTTCCGGAATCTAACATTCTTGTAACTTCTTTTAATACTAGGTGGGCTTCTTCCTCTTCGTTATACCCTTCCGCCACTGTAATTAGGTTTCCTTTAGAGTTTCGAGTCCAAAGATTTTTGTCCACCCGCTCCTTGTTAGAAGAAATTAATTCTCTTGCGCCCTCAAGAATCGTTTGTGTTGATCTGTAGTTTTCTTCAAGAGGAACAACCGTTGCTTCAGGGAAGTCGTCTCGAAAACTCAATATGTTTCGTATATCAGCATTCCGCCAGGAATAAATAGATTGATCTGGATCACCAACTACACACAGATTTCTATGGGTACTCGCGATCTGCCTGGCTATACTGTATTGTGCTATGTTCGTGTCTTGGAATTCATCCACCATTAAGTAGACGAATCTATTTTGGTACTTGCTTAGAATGTTAGGATTATTCAGAAACAAATTTTGTGTTTTCATCAATAAGTCATCAAAGTCTGCTGCATTACTTTGAGATAGTGTGGTTTCATAATTTTCGAAGACTCGGCCTACCACTTCGTCGTAGTAATTACTTTTTTGACTGATAAATTTCTCAGAATCTATAAGTTGACTCTTGGAATTTGAAATACGAGATAAAATATTTCTTGGGGCAAACGATTTTGGATCTATATCCAAATCTTTCATCGCTTTTTTAACGGTTTCCATTTGATCATTGTCATCAAATATTACGAAATCTGTGTCAAGACCGACGACTGCACCTTCACGTCTGAGAACCATTGAGCAAAATGAATGGAAAGTTCTTGCGGTCACTCGCTCGGCATTTTTCCCCAACATAGAGTAAAGGCGATCTTTCATTTCTGAGGCTGCTTTGTTGGTGAAAGTTACGGCAGCTATGTTATACGGGTTAACCCCTTGCTCTTGAATCAGGTAGGCTATCCTGCTAGTTATGACCCTTGTTTTCCCGCTACCAGGTCCAGCAACTATAAGAACGGGACCGTCCGTTTTTTCAACAGCTTTCTTCTGTGCAATATTTAGGTCGTCGAGAAAATTAATATGCATTTTTTGTCAGCAAAATCATAGCACAATTGTTCTTATATTTGATTGAATTAATGTTCTTTGAAAGCCAGATTCATACCACATATAAAGGATCATGTTCTGTGATAATACGGGTTTCTTTATGTAATTCTTTTCTGAGATAAAGTGGGAGACCAAATAGACCATCGCAAGACTTACCGTCAAACATGAGAAGGTCATGTACGTCTCTTTTGGTGAGTATTTTATCTAGTTCCTCTGAGCCTCTATGGAATTTATTTTCAGATGTGCTACCAATCGTAAAACCCCAGGTAGAGCCGAAGGCGGGAACGAAAACGTGGTAACTTGCTGTTGATATAAATTCATTTTTAATCGTGTTTGCCACCACAGTGAAACAATCTTTGGCAAAAGATGGGGCCGTTGGGCCTGACTGGACCACGATGATTCCTCTGTACCCTAACCGTTTTTTGGCAAGCTGATAGAATTCTCTTGTAAATATCTTGTGGGCGGGGCCATTTTCAATGGGGTCAGGAACGTCAATTATTATGACGTCAAAAGACTCTCCACTTTGTTCCAAGTAATCAGCAGCATCGCCAAATATTAAATTCATTCGCGGGTCTTCAAAGGACCCTTTATGATGTGATGGGAGGAATTTTTGACAGGCCTTTACAACCTGTTCATCAATATCAACCATAACTACACTTTGAACAGTGTTATGTTTCAAGACTTCCCTGGCTGTCGCACCTTCTCCTCCTCCAGCAATGAAGACTTTTTTCGGATTGTCATGTGAGGTCAGTGCAGGATGAACAAGTACCTCATGGTAAATGAATTCGTCCATTTCTGTGGATTGTGTTTTTCCGTCTAGTATTAGGGATTTTCCAAATTCAGATCCTTCCAAAATAACCACTGTTTGGTATGGGGTGACCTCTTCGAATAGTATCTTTCCTCTTTTTTCTGCTTGAATAAGTTCGGGAGTTATATATTCAACGTGCCATTCCCCTTTCGGGAAACTAAGAGGATTAGTCATGTAGCCCGCGCTCCTTTCTTATAATCGTTGGCTTTTGGCAATTTAAACCCTCAATCAAAATATTTGAAGCTGTGTGTATATTGAAGTCTTCTCCACAGGAGAAGATGTCTGCAGAGGCATAATTGTATTCAGGCCAAGTATGTACGGATATGTGGGACTCCGCGATTGCGACAACACCTGTGATTCCCATTGGGTTGAATTTGTGGAAAGTTTTTCCTACGATCTTTGCCCCGGCATCTTTAGCAGCCTTGGTCAGCAAATTCTCAATACCTTCAAGATCATCCAGTTTGTCAGTGTCACATTTCTCCAGGTCCAGAAGCAGATGTATTCCAAGAATCTTCAATTAATAGGCCTTTGTTATTGTGACTGGATAGGCAAAAGAGCGAAAATTATTATACTTGGATTATATAGTAGGACAGCAATGAGAATTTTTGTAAATTTGTTGACCGTAGGTGGTAGGTCAAATATGCTGTTTTAAACTCAATATTTTATTGTGAGGGCATAGGTGATTATCATTTGGATAACGAAGTAAATCTGAGAGTTCTCTTAAAATCTCGACCTGTCGGATTCCCCACGGAGGAGGATTTCCAAATAGTGGAATCTTCAATACCAGAGCCAGAAGAGGGGGAAATTTTGGTAAAGGTTGAATGGCTTTCGTTGGATCCCTATATGAGGGGCCGTATGAATGATGCCAAATCCTATGCATCGCCAGTAGAAATAGGTGAAGTTATGGTCGGCGGGGCAGCAGGAACAGTTGTTAATTCTAGGTCTCCTGCGTTCTCAGTAGGAGATATTGTTGAGGGAAGATTAGGGTGGCAAAGCTATGCTTTGTCTGATGGGTCAGGAGTCAGAAAAGTTGATGAATCTCTGGGTCCGCTTCAGACGAGCATTGGTATTCTTGGTATGCCTGGGCTGACGGCTTATTTCGGGTTTTTAGATGTTTGTGAACCTAATCCTGGGGAAACGGTGGTGGTTTCCGCTGCATCGGGTGCTGTGGGCCAGATTGTTGGGCAGATAGCAAAGATAATGGGTTGCAAGGTAATAGGTACAGCAGGATCAGATTCTAAGGTTCAATATATTGTCGATGAGCTTGGCTTTGATTCAGGAATTAACTACAAAACCCAAAACGTAGGTGAAGCGTTAGATGAAGAATGTCCCGAGGGAATAGACGTCTATTTTGACAACGTAGGAGGGCTAGTTACCGACGCAGTAATGGATAGGCTGAATATTCGGGCTAGGATTGCCGTCTGCGGACAAATTTCCCAATATAATCTCAAAGAACCTGATCTCGCCCCACGCAATTTTGGAATTCTTACAAGAAGTCAGGCGAAAATGGAGGGATTCTTGGTTTTTGCCTATGAAAATAGGTATGACGAAGGATTAAATATGATGGCGAAGTGGATAAAAGAAGGTAAATTGAGGTACAGAGAAGATGTTGTTGAAGGGCTCAAAAATGCTCCAAGAACATTTATTGGTATGTTGAATGGCGAAAATTTCGGAAAGACGTTGATTAAAGTTTCCAATTAATGTTCGTAGAAAAGCATTAACAGGGAGTTAGTTCTAGCATGCCCGAGTGTCTTCCTAAGGATCTAGAAGAATTTCGTTCGGATCTTTTGGATTTTCTTGTCGAAAAACGTGGTTTGTCCTCAATTGAACTCAGGAAGGCATGTCTCGCAAGGGGGATTTATAAGATTCCCCAACCCATTAAATATGGAGGTTCTGATGCGGGACCTTTAAAGCTTGCAATTTCGTATGAGACCGTTGCATTGGCAGGTATATCTAAGATTTCCGATGTAATCGGTCCGGGTCCTGGGATACTGTCAGGAGCTAACGCAGTTATAGAAGCAAATTATCTTTCTCCGATGCTTCGGGGAGAAAAAATTGGATCGTTTGCATTTACTGAAGCTGATCCATCAAATCCCACTGTCGCGACTTGGACGGGAGACAATCTTAAAATTACCGGTAAGAAGTCATATGTTTCCTCCGGGCATAACTCCGATTTTATGTCTGTAGTACTCAACGTTAAACAGGGTGATAACTCGCTTCCATCGGGACCAGCTGTAGTAGTAGTAGATGCTGCAGTTCCTGGTGTTCTGATCGGAGATCCATTTGTCAGTCTGGACGGTAGCGCCCACTCGGAAGTAACTTTCAAAGATGTTCTTGTGAGTCCTAATGATGTGGTGGGGACAATTGGCGAGGGCATTCCACGAGCTATTGGAGGCATTTTAAAAGAGCGTCTGGAGCAGGCTGCCATAGCAACTGGCATGGCTCTGTATGCGATGACGCTTGTAAAGGAACACTTGAGTATTCCCCATAGATCTGGAGGAACGTTGGGAGATTTGGAAGGGGTGAGACTCCGTTATGGTGAAATGAGGATTAATACCTTTGCCACGAGGGCTACCTTGTATAGAGCTGCGAGGATACTTGAAGCTGCTCCAGATTCCATAAATGAGGTTACGTCCGCCAAGGTTTTCTGCACAGAAATGGCTTCTTCCGTGATTGATTCAGCGGTTCAGTTGGAAGGGGGAAAAGCTCTAATAGAGGGTCAACCTCTTGAGGCGATGTATAGAAAAATAAGGTCCATGAGACTGGCAGGAGGTGCTACTGACATACTCAGGCTATCAGTGAGTAAGGGGGATTTAGAATTTGATGCAGGAATTCTTTAAAGATCTGGTGTTACCTTACCTGGGGGTGATGGATTGCCTCTTCGACTCAAGTAAAGATGTAAATGCTTCATAGCTATTCACACCTTGTATAGTTTGAATGAAGCTGCCAACATTATCGAAATACCCTCTAAATTCCTGCAGTTCAGGGCCTATCGGGTTTATTGATGATGGCCCATCAGCATAGTTTCCTCTAAAGGCGAAATAGGCTTGGTTTATCTTCCGAATGGAATATCCACCAAGTCGTAGTTTCCAACGTTGTTTTTCCATGTAGTCTTCAGCGGCTTCAACATCCCCGTTTTCCAAGAGTTTTTCTGCTTCGGTCCTTGTTTCCCTTAATATTCTTGTCAGATGTGGATTGGCAGTCTCGCTTTTCGAATATTTAAACTCATATTCACTGAGATCTCCACCTAGGAATTCAAAAGCCTGATCTCCTAGCTCGTTGCCAGCTATATTTGCAGCGGTTTCATTAAGTGTATACATGTCCGAAGAAGACCACATATTTCGGCCTAGCGGATGGAATATCCAGTAATTATGCAACCATTCGTGTGCTGCTGTTCTCATCAAATATCTGAGGTCATACTTATCTGACACAAAAGCGGGATAGGTTCCCAGACCTGAGAGATTATCTACGAGAGCTGAGGTTTTCCCATCTGATTCGGCTTTTGATTCAATAATAAATCTATCCTGAAAGTTAATGTCGTTTTTAATCAGATGTGACTCTTTCATAATAATCTTGTGCCTGGGAGAGGATATTAGTATAAGCGGGGGTTCCTCCAGTCGAAAGTCGGTGGGTGGGAAAAGAATTCCAAATGGCAATCCCAGTCCATTTTGTGTAGCGGCTTCACTTACAGCGGCTTCAACGGCTTCCTCAGCCCGGTTTCGCAAGGTTTTCTTCTGAAAAATTAGTTCCGCCAGGTCCGCATCTATCATTTTTGTTATATTTGCTGGTTCAGTTAATCCCTTAGCTAAGAGGGCATTTTCAACTCTTGAACTTTCCTTTTCCAACTTTCTGCTCAGTTGGAGGTATTCTTGTACGATTAGGTACCTTTCAGAGTGAGTTGGTGCGTTTCCCGGATACATTTCCCAAAGTAGATGCATCCACTTTAATGGGACAGTTTGAACTTCCCACCAAAAAATTGAAAATCCATGAGCCCCCGCAGCAGACTCTAGTTTGGTTGATGTGAATTTGTTGTACGCAACTAAACTCAATACGCAACATACGGCGACTAGGAATACCCAAAGGAGTTTCGACTTCAATATGTGATGATTCATGGCTAGTTAGATTTGTTGCGGAAATGGAGCGGGAGACGGGATTCGAACCCGCGACAGCCTGCTTGGAAGGCAGGAACTCTACCACTGAGTTACTCCCGCTTTGGGATCAATTTTAACTTATTACGGATTCATATCCAATAATAGATAAATATCTGCTGGGTGCAGTCAAAGATGAAAGTGAATCAATCCACGCTATGCAAATAGTTAATTAGATACTCCGACTTTGTAAACCTGTATACGGTGCCGGTTGGATTCGGTAACTAGAAGCCTATCTTCTTTTTGAAGTTTCACTGAAACGGGAGACCAAAACAACTTTTCAATGTGAGCGGAAACTGTGTGTGGATCTTCAGTATCTTCAAGAGAACTTAAATCATTTAAATTAGCGTTTTCCCGTGAAAGCCCCTCTTCCCTGTTTGTTTCAAGAAATGCGCTGGCCCATTTGGATAATGTAGCCTGACCTCTTATCTCCTGAATCAATTCCGATGAGCGATTTAGTACCTTGACTGTTTCATTCCCCCAGTCTGCTATGTATTGGTTTCCAGTACTATCAACGACCACACTGGAAGGGTGATTCAACTGGTTTTGGCCAGCCTGTACTGATGAAATGGTTTCAACATGATCTCCATTAGAATCAAATCTTTGGATTCGGCTGTTTCCCCAGTCTGCCACTGATATATTGCCATTGAGCCCAACGTCCACACCCCAAGGGAGATTGAACTGACCCTCTTCATTCCCTTGTGAACCTATGGCTGATACATGATCACCAGCGGTGGTAAATATCTGAACTCGATGATTCTTTGTGTCTGATATATAAACAAGACCATCCTTGCCTATAGCTATGCCAGAGGGACTCTGCATTTCATCTTTGTTGCTCCCGTTACTACCCCATCGTTGGATGAAATTACCTTCGAGGTCAAATTGGGATACCATGCTGGTGTAGTCATCGGTCACGTATAAATTTCCGTTCGCGTCACCGGTTATGCCTGCCGGGGAAATAAGTTGACCTTCTGAAATTCCATAGTGGCCAAAAGTTCCAAAATAGTCGCTATCCATATCCAGAATAGTTACTCGTACACCCCTTTCGCCGTAGTCCCGAGATTTATTAGTGACATAAATTCTGTCATTTTCAGCTACAAAGGAATCACTAGGATATTCGAATCCTCTACCTTCCATAGCAACTATGCCGAGGGTTAAATAGTAATCTAGAGGGATGGTTTGTACGGGTTTCATTTTTTAGCTCAATTGAATATTTGATCTTCTATGATCTTAGGACATCTGAAACTCTTGCGTTGAACCTATTAACCTAATTACACCAGATATTTTTTCCCTGTCTTCTTCCACTCCATTTGCGAAATCTGTTACTGCGGTCTTGGAATTTTCAGAGAGCCTTAGGAATCCCATTTGTGTTAGACATTCATCTACAATCTCTTCTGGAGTGGAGTTTTCATCGAGTACTTCTTCAACCGTATCTATTAGTTCCTTTATTCCCGTATTGTCTTGATTTCCCAAAAGTTCGGAAGCAAAATTTATTCTTTCGATTAAGGAGCCGGTATTAACCCATTCTTGTCCCTCGTGCCACCCTTCCACACTTGGCGGGTTATTGAGCTCCTGTCCCATCCATCCAATCTGCCTGTATCTGGGAATCATATCTCTGTCTGGTATCTCAAATTCCCTTGAAAGTTTTAGGAGGCCAACTGCAAATTCAGCTGGGCCTTTTACCTTTTTATATCTGGCGTTCTTTGACTTGAAATAATCAGAATTGAATAAATAAGAAAGCATTCCTGCAATATTGTGATCTGTGTCAAAGTAGGCCTTAACCAATTCGTCGATAGCTTGCTCATCCCTGGGTGGTACCTCGTTCCAGGAAGGAACAGGAACTTCATCTGCAACGAAAAAGTGGTAAAGATGTCTCGCTATAAATTTAGCTGTAGTTTCTCGATTGCATATGACTTTTATAATGTCTTCCCCGTTGAAATTACCCTGGTGCCCCAAAAACTCCTTGGTCTGATCATCGTGATCGTCAGGTAGATATTTGAAATGATAAGCTATTCGGCCGTAGGGCCAGTCTGAATCTCTTTTGGAACGAACCATCATGTATTCAGTGTTACCAATTGTCCATCCAGTGAATGCCTTTGCGCACTCTTTTATGTCATCTTCTGAATAATTTCCTACTCCCATGGAAAAAAGTTCTAATAGCTCACGGCCCCAGTTTTCATTGATTGAATTCTTGTGATTTTCTTGGTTATCTAACCAGACGATCATTGCCGGATCCTTGGCCAGGCGGAGTAGTAGATCATCAAAGCGACCTAATCCATGATCTCTAAACATCTCTATTTGGTCTGACAGTACCCTTCCATTAATAACTTTGGGTACCCCAGTTGCAAAAATTCCATGCCAGAAAAGAGTCATTTTTTCCTTTAAAGGGGTATCAGAACTCATCATTCTGTATATCCAACGCCTGGCTGAGCCTGGGGCGTTTATCATTCCCGAGGCTTCGCCATCAAATCGTCTCACTAAATAGTCTCCCATCCAATTGGTTTCTTTGGGACTTACTAAAGTTTCGACAACCTCTTCGTATGAGTACTTTCCATAATCTTCTAACTCGCGGCGAGTCGCCCCGAATCCGGCTCTTCTAATCAGGTGTGATAGAAGTTCTAATTCTTTGTCTTCTATTTTTTCCATATTATCTCCCGCTAGGTGCCAAGTAAATTACGGCTCTTCTATGAGACATTCCAGGACATTTATAAAAAATTATCTTAGTGTTCCCCAATCCTTACCCTTTTTTATCTCAATTGTTACAGGGACATCAAGTTCAATCGATGAAGGCATTAGTTCAGATAGAACCGATTCCAATTGTGGAATTTCTTCGTCAGGAACCTCAAAAATCAATTCATCGTGTACCTGCAAGATCATAAGTGACTGCATATCGGATTCCTGAAGTCGTTTTTGAATCCTAATCATTGCTACTTTAATCAGGTCAGCGGCGGTGCCCTGGATAGGCATGTTGATGGCTGCACGCTCAGCCTGACTTCTAATTCTAAAGTTGCGGGCGTTTACATCTGGCAGATACCTTCTTCTTCCTAGGAGAGTTTCAACATATCCGGATTCTCGGCAACCTGCTTTTACCCCATCAAGATACTTTTGAATACCGGGGTATTTTTCAAAATAAGTATCTATGAATTTTTTTCCTTCTTTTTGTGTCAGATCTGTTTGACGGGATATGCCGTGGGCACTGAGTCCATAGATGACTCCAAAATTAAGTATTTTTGCAATTCTCCGCATTTCTGGTTTGACTTCATCAATAGGGATTTCATTTACCAAAGCACTCGTTGCGCTATGCACGTCTTCGCCATTGTGGAAAGCTTGTGTCAGACCTGGATCTCTTGAAAAATGGGCCAATACCCGGAGTTCAATTTGGGAATAATCTGCGGCCACAAGTGAGTGTCCTTCTCTTGCTATGAAGGCTTCCCTAACACGCCTACCCAATTCGCTACGGACTGGGATGTTTTGTAGATTAGGTTCGTTACTTGATAGACGGCCTGTTGTAGTTCCTGTCTGTCGGTATGAGGTATGAACTCTGCCTGTGTCAACGTTCAACATGTTGGGGAGTGCATCAATATATGTTGACTTGAGTTTAGATAGTTCTCTGTGTTCCAAAATTCTGTTTAAAATTTCATAGGATCTTGGGTCTGAATCTACGGATTCACCTCGGTCTAGTAATCCCTTCAGATCATCTAGTGATTGAGCGTCGGTCGAAAATCCACTTCTCGTCTTTCTTGTAGGAGGTAGTTTCAGTTCTCCGAACAGTATTTCACTGAGCTGTTTGGGAGAGTTTAAATTGAATTCATGTCCTACCAGTTCAAACATAGCACTTTGGATTTCCTGAAGCTGACCTCCTAGTGTGACAGACATCTCCGATAGTATTTTTGTGTCTAGGGATACTCCGTTACGTTGCATCTGGACCAGTACAGGGATGAGAGGAATTTCTACCTCTTCAAATAGCTTAGATATATTCTTATTTTCAAGTTCTTCTTTCATCACGCCGTAAAGTTTTTGTGTAAAATCCGCATCGGCAGCAGCATAGGGAGCTGCTTTTTCTATCGGGACTTCCGCCATGGTGATTTGGTTTTTACCCTTGCCTATAAGGTCTGTTATGGGGGTCATCTCAACACCAAAGCACTCTAGGGCAAGTTCTTTTAACCCAATATTGCGTCGTCCACCCACATGTGCGGCTATCATGGTGTCAAATTGGAGTCCTTTGACTTTCACCCCTGCTTGCTCCATGACTGTTACGTCAAAATTGGCGTTATGGGCTCTGACAGGAATATGAGGGTCTTCAAAGACGGGTCTTAGACTGTTAAACACGGTTTCTTTAGGTAGTTGTCCTGATTCATTATGTCCTATTGGCAGATACCAATTAGTTCCATGTCCGGTAGAAAAAGATATTCCTACCAATTGGCAGGTTATTTGATCCGTGGAGGTAGTTTCTGTATCAAAAGAAAATCCACTAACTGAATTTATTTCTGTTATCAAGCGTTGAAGGTCTTCATTAGTTGTCGCCAGCTCAAATTTCGTGACTTCGGTAGTCGGCTGTTGAAATAATGACATTTGTCCGGGGCCAAGATCGATCGCGTTCCCAGAATCAGAGGGTGGGGCGCCGGGCAATCTTGGAATCACCGACATAAATTCTAATTCTCGAAGGAAATCTACTACATTTTCTCGGTCATAGTTTCCAAAATAAGCTGAGTCTAGATCAAGTTTTACAGGAGTTTCTTTTACGATCGTTGTTAACGTTTTACTTTTGAAAGCGAGGTCTCTATTTTCTTCCAGTGCCTTCTTTGTACCTGGAGGTTTAATTACTTCAAGGTTTTCATAGATTCCCTCAAGTGATCCGTAGTCAGTTAGAAGTTTGATGGCAGTCTTGATTCCAATTCTGGGAACACCAGGTATATTGTCTGAAGAATCTCCCTGCAAAGCCTTTATTTCAGCTACGTATTCTGGCCCTAATCCACCGAATCGTTCCTTTACTGCTTCGATGTCATACAGAGATCTGTTTTGGACACTTGAGCTCATTAACACTGTTACATTGTCAGTAACCAGCTGCAGTGTGTCAGAGTCACCTGTCAATATGAGAGTCTTAATTTCTAATTCGTCAGCTTGCTTGCTGAGGGTCCCGATCAAATCATCAGCCTCAAAACCTTCGAGCTCAAAGATAGGAACATTGAATGCTGACATGAGTTGTCTTACTCTGTCGAATTGCCCTCTAAGTTCGGGAGGCGTTGGCGGCCTGTGTGCCTTGTATTCATCGAACATCTGATGTCGAAAAGTAGGTGTGGGTAAATCGAAAGTAATTACTATATGGGAAGGATTCCATTCGGATAAAGACCTTATAAAGGCATTGGCAAATCCGTAGACTGCACGAACATCTTCACCTGTTGCACTTACAGTTAAAGGTTGCTGGATGGCATGAAATGAGCGGTGCACGAGAGCGTGCCCATCGATGACTATGAGCAACTTTTCGTCAGAATGATTATTCCGATGACTTTCGGGTGATTGGGAAATCATAGTCATTTACCCCAATAAATAGTGAGCTTGTATAAGGCAATTATACATACGTTTTGATCTATTTAATCGAAGGGTTTTCTGGCAATCCCAAATTGGCTGGTCAAGACTGGTTTGACTTGTTTGTGATGTTTAAAATTCCTTTTGAAGACGGGTCCTAAATTCCAAGTTTCCGGCATTTTCAAAAGTAATTTCATGTGCGTCGTGAAACGATAAAAAATCTCTCATAGATTCAGTAACTTTAGAGATCATCTCTTCATCAGGTTGAATTTCCGGCTCTAGATGGAGCGATTTTATGGTCATAGTGCCCGTTCTTCGGTCCAGCTTCGGGTCAAATCTTCCTATCAAAGATCCCCTGTGTAGGATGGGAAGACAGAAATACCCCCACTTTCTCTGGTTTTTAGGTTTATAACACTCAAGTATTTGTGTGAACGAAAAAATACTTTCATCTCTTCCCTTGGCCCAGAAAAGACTATCAAAAGGAGATAGGAAAGTGGTTCTTTCAGAATTCAGAGCACCGGTGGCAGCCAATTCCAGAAAATTTAGATTGTCTCTATGGATTAATAGATCTATTTCTTCACCGTAGGTATCCCGACCTATTATTTCTATGGCAGTGCCTGATCGAATCATTTCCTTAACGATTGACTTTGAAATCCCCTGTTTCATGTGAGTGTAATTGCCAACCTGACTGGGGCTACAAATTCCAGTCGCTTTTAAAGACATCTCAATGTCATGGGTGAAAGTATCTTGTTCACTGTAATTTTTATTTCTTAAACTTTTTGGTATGTGAGATTCTGTTAGGCCATAGACTCTTTGAAAATTAATTCTGTCTGCTACTACCGTAATTCCAGAGTCGTTCAGATATTCCAACGCTCTTTTACTAGGCTTCCAATTCCACCAAGAACCTCGTTGTTTTTTTATGTCATCGAAGTCAGATGCCCTTAGTGGGCCATTCGATTTTATTTTATTCAGGACCTCAGTGATCGTAGAGGAATTATTTTTTTCGTTAGGCCAACTATGCCAGCGCCTCGTTTCTTTTTGAAAATGTTTTTTCATTATCGGAATTCTGTATCCGAATTCCTCTATGGGAATTATGCAAGCCGCGTGGTACCAATATTCAAAAAACCTACGGTTATTGCTATAAGTTAATTCATTTAATAATTTCTCATCATACGTACCTATACGACTCCAAAGTGCCAAGAAATGGCTTCGTTTTACCATTTGTAAGGTGTCAATTTGAAGAGCTCGTATTTTTGAAACTACAGAAATTATCGAATCAGCAGTGGGCTTATCGGGGACGGTATTGGAGAGCTGCTGACAGTAGAGAATGACTTTTCTAATCGTTTCATTCGAATGCGTGGTTGTGCTCACGCTATACTCCTAGAATGTCTCGGCATTCTTCCAAAATGGCATTCACTGAATCAAGAGATTCCGATTCTGCGTAAACACGGAGTAATGGCTCGGTTCCCGAAAACCTAATTAGGCCCCAGTAGCCATTTTCCAATTCGTATCGATAACCATCTCTAGTATCAATATCTTTCACAGTCATATCTGCAATTCTTTTTGGTTGGGCTTTAGCCAAGCGTGTCTCAAGTTCCTCTCTTTCTTCAGGCTGGAAAGTGAGATCAATTCGGTTGTAATGGTGAGGCCCGACCCGGTCTGTGAGGTCAAGCATTAGTTCAGAAGGGTTTTTATCAGTTTTTACCATCATGTCCAGAATCATAAGCGCAGAAAGAATGCCATCTCTTTCAGGTATGTGTCCTCGGAAGGCGTATCCTCCACTTTCTTCACCGGCAGCAATCGCATCTTCTTCAATCATCACGGGTCCAAGGTGCTTGAATCCTACAGGTGTGTCTATTACTGGCACTTTGTGAAGATCTCCCAATTTATTAATCATGCTGGTCATGGTAATTGACCTAACAAGAGTTCCCTCCATTCCCAGATTTTCTAAAATATGCTGGCATATCAAGGCGAATGTGTGGAGCGTTGATATGTAGTTTCCATCTTCATCCACCAAACCTAACCTGTCTGCGTCGCCATCTGTTGCTAAACCTACATCGCCGTTGGTGTGCCAGATTTTTTCCTTGAGTGGTTCGAGATTGTGATCAATTGGTTCAGGTTGTTTCATGCCTGGAAAAGTTGGATCCATCTCATTTCGAATTTCGGTAACGTGAGATGTTCCTCCTTCGAGGAGTTGGTGGATATAGCCAGACCCGGCTCCATGCATGGAGTCTACAATCACATTAAGCCCCGCATTTCTAATACTCTGCAGGTCAACCAAACCAGCCACGTGATTGAGATATAAAAGTTCGGGATTGACTCTTTCAACGAGACCAATTTTTTCTGCGTTGGAGATTGGGATGCTTAAATATTGTTGTTGTTCTAAGACGTTCTTAAGACATGTTTCTAGGTCAGACAGTATTTCTTCTGAAGCGCTTCCTCCGTAGCCAGGTTTAAACTTAAAACCGTTCCAGTCAGAAGGATTGTGGCTCGCAGTTATAACAATTCCTGCTGCACAGTCACGCCTTACAAGGTTATAGCTGACTACTGGAGTAGGGGCAGGGCGATCACATAGGATAACGGGTATTGAGTTGCCGGCAGCTACCTCCGAAACGGCTTCAGCAAATGTAGCTGAGTTGAGTCGTGTGTCGTAACCGACCATCAGGCCGTTGTCTGCGATTTCGCGAGACTTCAAGTAGTTACAAACAGCTTGTGTGCATAACTTTACGTTTTCTACAGTGAAGTCTTCTTCGACTTTAGCTCGCCAGCCATCTGTACCGAATCGGATAGACACATCCCACTCCTATTTAAATTGTGGCTATCATCTGTCCTAATTCGCCTCTAGTTATAGCCCCGCATATTTTCTAATTTCATCGGACTTATTTGTTCTTTCCCAGGGTAAATCTAAGTCTGTCCGACCAAAGTGTCCGTAAGAAGCAGTCTGCTTATATATAGGGCGTCTGAGGTCTAGGTCTCTGATGATTGCCCCGGGTCGTAGGTCAAAATGGGTTTGGACTATGCCATCAATATTTTCGTTACTGATGACGTTGGTTCCAAATGATTCTACTGATACTGAGATAGGTGCAGAGACGCCAATGGCGTAGGATATTTGTACCTCTACTCTGGTTGCCACACCTGCTGCAACGAGGTTCTTGGCGACCCATCGGGCAGCGTAGGCAGCTGATCTATCCACTTTTGTGGGATCCTTTCCAGAGAATGCCCCTCCTCCATGCCGTGCCATACCACCATACGTGTCTACAAGTATTTTTCGACCGGTTAGCCCTGTATCTCCTACCGGTCCACCAATAACAAATCTTCCAGAGGGGTTTACTATGAATCGGGTATCGATTAAGAGATTCTCCGGGACAACTGTCTTGGCGACCTTTTCAACTAGGTCTTCTTCAATTTTGCTGTTGCTTACTTCTTCAGAATGTTGGTTGCTTAAAAGTACTGTGTGA
>VEXB01000013.1 GCA_009391195.1 SAR202 cluster bacterium AC-647-P02_OGT_505m | reverse complement strand
ACCTGGACGTGTCGACAGGAGAAATGAAGCAGAGATTCTCGTTGCCGAAGATCTGGCGACAGTTCCAGGGGTGCCTAAAAGAGAAAAAGATCTGTCATTCTATTCTCGAACCGAACCTTTGGAAAGCCAGTCGATATCTAAAACGGCTGATCGTGCTTGGACATGGTCAGTTTTCTCTGAGGAAGTGGCTGAGTACTTAACTCATCACATAGATGTAACAAAACCTCTGGTGGACATAGCGGAAGCCTCCGCAAACCTCCCACCAACAGGCGAAATAGATCCCAATGAGAACATCACTGATGTAATTAGAGACAAGGCTATCGAGCTTGGGTTTGGGGAAGTAGGATTTACTCGTTATGACCGTCGATACACCTTTAAGGTAAAAAAGGGCTGGGTCAAATTTGAACATGCCATTTGCCTAGCATATGAGCAGGATTATAGGCAGACCCAAACCATTCCTAGCATGGAGGCTGAATACGCTCACTACGGGGCATACGAAGATGAAAACAGATTAGCCATAGTTTTATCTGAATTCATTAGGACGAAAGGCTACCACGCCCAAATACATAGCCCAAATGACAACAGTGCCCCCTATATACCAATGTTTGTCGAGGCTGGACTAGGACAACTGGGAGCCAACGGTCAATTACTGTCGCCTCACTTTGGGTCCAGGTCTCGCCTTATTATCGTAACCACAGACGCACCTGTTCAATACGATTCTCCAATTGACTACGGTATCCATAAATTCTGCGACGAATGCCAGGTTTGCGTGAATCGTTGTCCAGGTCGAGCTCTCGTCAAAGAAAAGGTCTGGTGGAGAGGCGCGGAGAAAAACAAACTAATATATGAACGTTGCAGGCCCGTGATGGCCAAATATGAAGGTTGTGGAGTCTGTATGAAGGTTTGCCCCATCCAAAGATACGGCATGGAACCCGTGATGAAATACTACGTTGATACCGGGGAAATTCTTGGTAAAAATACCGACAATCTGGAAGGGTTCACCTTCGAAGACAGAGGGGGATATTTTGGACCCGGAGAACTTCCAAAATTTGATAATCCATTTTTTGAAATCCCTAAAGGACGGAGCGAAGACTGGCTGTTTGAAAAATTCAAAAAAGCTGTAGAGAAAAAAGGCGGGGTAGACGGTGATAGCCTAGCGGATTTCGGGTCAGAACTAAGTGTTTTGATGGATGTCGAAGATAGTTCCAGAGGAGACGAATAAATATGTGTAGCCGGATTAGTGGTGCCCACTAATCCGGCTACACAGCAACTTTAGGCCCTGTCAAAAATTTGAAATCTATGTCTGCAGGTCTCCAGTACGTACACACTTCCATTTTCGTCCAGAGCGACGGAGCACGGATCCCAGAAGAAAGGTTCAATTCTCGCTGATACTTCCCTGACGTCATCCGTATTGGTCTCAAACACTGGAACATAACTAGATCTGGCTCTTTTTTCATCTTGTTGGGATTCGAAATATTGAAGAGCCCAGGGGTTTAGATCAGCCTCACCTCTTTTCATATCCAGAAAATTCCCATTCTCATCAAAAACCTGAAGCACCTGGTTTCCCCAGTCTGCGACGAATAGGTTACCGTCCTGATCAACAGCCACGTCAGCTGGTCTATTTAAAGGCAGTTCAGCGCCTTGACCTTTATGAATATCGGATACAAATTGTCCGTCCTCTGTGAAACGAATCACCCTATCATTACCCCAGTCAGCCACAAAAATATCACCGTTGGCAGCACCCGTAATACCCCAGGGATACTTCAAAGAGTCTCTGCTAGAACCCTGACCTCCCCATTGGTCTATGAAGTCACCACTCGTTGTATATTTCTGAATACGATTGTTTAGCGCATCCACTACAAAAACAATCTCGTCGCGTATTAGTAGACCTGTTGGATGGTCAAATTGACCTGGTTCAGACCCGGCTTCTCCCCATGAATCTATTAGCTCACCTTCATAATCAAAACGTGTTATACGGTTTAATTTCTCATCAGCGACATATAAATTTTCCACAGAATCAAAAGCGATCGCGCTAGGCTCAATCATCTGACCGGTCGCCTTTCCTTGAGAGCCAATTTTCCCAAAAAATTCGAAATCCCTAGAGACCATCTGGACGCCTACAGTGGGACCACGCCCCCTACTTGCAACAAAAATACGGTTGTCTGATCTGACAGCGATGTGAGCCGGCAATTGAAAACCTCTACCGCCCTGATCGGTGGCAAATCCTATATTAGAGCTGTATTTAAGAGTGAATTTGGTTGCAACCATGTGAAGATAACTCCGAATATGTTTGTTAAGCTGTCTGGTATTCTTGGGTTGAGACAATCAATTGAATTATTGATATTGCTGCAGCATTGAAGCTCTCATTTGATTCATTGTTTTCCCAGGAAATATTTCCATACTTTGAAGCATATATTTTCAACCTGTCGCGAGTGGTTTTTGCAACCTCTATTGGTCCCAATACAGCTAGGCAAGCTTCAACCAACCAATCCGAGGTAAGTGTCCCATCACCACTGCTATTCTTTATCCTAGTTAATAGGTCCTTGACCCCCTCTTTGTCAGAATCATTAAGTATTCTGGAGGCAAAATTGATCCTCTCTACATATGCTCCAGTATTTATCCATTCACTTCCACCCTGCCATCCTTCAACACTAGGAGGTCGAAGTAATCCCTGCCCCATATTTGCACATACAGACTGGGCATAATATGTCTCGTCTGACGGCAATTTTATGGGCCCGGCCAATCTCATAGTTCCTACCACCATTTCGGCGGGACTTTTTATCCGGGCATACCTCGTAGATTCATCCTTAAAAAAATCAGACTTGAACATCGTTTCAAGCATCGACTTGATGCTGTGACCATTATTAAAATAGGAATCAACCATCAGCTTAATAGCCGTTTCATCTCTTGGACCTTGATGAGGCCACTGCGGAACAGGTACCTCATCGGCGACAAAAAAATGGTATAAGTGACGGGCTATATATTCCGCTGTAGCCTTTTGATCACAAATTATTCGAACAGCGTCTTCTCCATCCCAATTTCCTGTCTCTCCAAGTATCGTTTTGGATCCCTGATCATGATCTTCAGCGTCATACTCGTATTGCCATGAAATGTATCCGTATGGTCGAACAGTATTGTTCCTCATCTTAATTGACATGTATTCTGGGTTAACCACCGTCCAGCCGGTGAATGCCCTAGCTGTATCCTTAATATCGTCTTCCGTATAGTTACCAACACCCATAGCGAACAGCTCAAGAATTTCACGTCCATAATTTTCATTTATGTTAGAGCCATGGTTATCTTGATTATCTAACCACATTATCATTGCAGGATCCTGAGAAAGACCCACGAGCAGGTCATCAAGCTTCCCCACTCCCCTCTCCCTAAACATATTTATCTGGTTAACAATCACCCTGTGCTGAATAAGCTTCGTCCCGGCAGTCGCAAATATTCTGTGCCAAAACAAACACATTTTTTCTCTGAGTGGCGTGTCAGTCATCACCATACGATAAACCCAGTGTGCTCCAGCAGCCTCTGCCAATCTCAAATCCGATTGATCCTTGTGAAACCTTGAAATAAAATCAGTCGGAAAAACATCAGGAGAACTAAAATCCATTAACTTATCAACAACTTCCTCGTAGTCCATTCCTTTAACACTTTCCATCTCACTAGGAGTGGCACCGAACCCAGCCCGTCTGAATAGATGGGCCACCAGTTCTTCCTGCGTTGCTGCTTGTGTAGTCGTCATTACATCTCCCACTGAGCTTTCGCTTAAAGCGCACTTTTTTATTTTATTGATCCAAATATTGATTAAAGAAAATCTTCTACCCTAATCAACCACCGCCATCGTTGACTATGATAACCAATGAAAATAATTGATCAACCCGGGTGCAGACAATTAGAGTTGATCAATAAGGTCAATTAAGGCTGAAGATACTTCCAGAGGACGTTGGACCGGTAAATCATGACCGGCACCGGAAATCATCTTACTGCCCACAAGGTTTGGGAAATGCAACCTATCCGATTCTAGGTTTATATCGGGGGTCCCGAATCCACTATCCATTCCCCTTAAGATAATTGACGGAACCAATATAGGTGGTTGACTTGAAAGGTGCTTTTCCACCTCTAAAAATCTACTTTCTCCAGGAGCATTAATATGCCTGTGCCGATATGAGTGTATTGCTACTGCAACAAAGTCTGGGTTATCAAATGACGGGGCGGAGCGATGGAAAACTTCATCCGTGTACTCCCATTTTGGAGACCAGGTTTTCCAAAGGTACCGAATAATGTCTCTACGGTTTTCTTGGAGACCAACCCTGCCCTGCTCTGTGTTGAAATACCACTGATACCACAGTCTACTTTCTGTAATAGCATCACTGGGGGGATTTTTTAGAACGGTATTTTGAACAGAATACCCCCCTATTGCCACCTGGCAGGCGACCAAATCTGGACGGAGAATTGAGGTTATACATGCAGCCCTATTCCCCCAATCGAATCCAGCCACCGCAAATCTATCAATCCCTAGCGCACTACTAAAATCAACAACATCCTGGGCAATCGCGGCCTGCTGTGCTACACGAGGGGAGTCCTCACGTACAAATGTAGTTGGGCCATACCCACGCAGATAAGGTACTAGAACATGGTATCCCTCTCCAATTAAAGGTGGTACAACGTCATCCCAAGACCGCACATCGTAAGGAAACCCATGCAGCAAAATTACAGGAAATCCATTTTCACTTCCATGATCCTCATAAGCGATATCTAGAATCTCAGTCCTGACAGTATTTATTGTCATTGCACTTTTCCGAATCCTCCAACAAGTTAGCCGAAGTCATACCAAATATGCACTGAGCTATCCCTTACCCCCAATTAACTACTACCAGCCAACAGCCATTCCATCCTTACGAGGCTCAGAGCCAGCAACAAGCACGCCAGTCTCTGGATTGCGGCTAATTACCTGGCCTCCACCAAAAGTGCCCCTGTCATATCCACTTAGAACCAGAATTTCATGGCCCCGGCGTTCAAGTTCAGCCACAATTTTAGGGTCAATATCTTCTTCTACACGTACTACCCCTGTTCCCTCAATATCGATGCTGAATCTAAGAGAATCAAGAGCTCTCTGGGAATCCATACCATAATCCACAATATTGGAAATGACTTGGAGGTGGCCCTGAGGCTGTTGAAATCCACCCATCACCCCGAAGCTTAATAACATTTCATCGTCTTGGGTTGCCATAGCCGGGATTATCGTTTGATATGGACGTTTACCTCCCATCAAATAGTTGGGATGTGATGAATCCAACGAAAACAGTGCCCCTCGATTCTGCAACGCTATACCAGTTTCAGGCACTATCAAACCGGACCCAAATCCCTGGTAAAGACTGTTAATGAATGAACAAGCGTTGCCTTCCCCGTCTACCACAGTCAAATATACGGTGTCACTGTTGCCTGCAGGAGACCCGAAACAAACTTCCTCCATAGCAACATCAGCATTAATCGCCTCGCGACGTTTGGACGCATAATCTTTAGAGATCATTTCCTCAATAGGTACATCTGTCACACGAGGATCAGCAACATATTGAAGTGCGTCTGAATATCCCAATCTCATAGACTCAATCAAGTAATGATACCTGTCAGGGGATTGTTCACCCATTTCCGGCAAATTAAATCCTTCAGCAATATTAAGGGCCATAAGAGCCGCAATACCGGACCCATTTGGGGGACATTCCCACACTGTAATACCTCTGTATTCCGTAGAAATCGGTTCATCAACATCTGAGTGATGTTTTTCTAAATCCTGTTGAGTTATCCATCCACCTTCTGCCTGAACATAGTTGGCGATTTTCTTCGCAATATCACCTTTATAAAACGCATCTACTCCACCGTCGGCTATAGATCGTAAAGAACGCGCCAATTCAGGGAGTTGGACCACTTCTCCCTGTAGTGGAGCTCTTCCACCTGGGAGCATTTCACCACCTGAAGGACGTTGTTTCAGTTTTCCTTCAGAAGCAGACCAAGCATGGGCTATTATGTCCGAAACTCCATACCCATTTTCCGCATATTTAATCGCCGGTTGAAGCACTTCGCCTAGAGTCATAGTTCCATGCATATCCAAACACTTCTGCCATCCATCTACTGTACCCGGAACACTAACCGAAAAAGCAGCTCCTTTACCTTCTGTTGGTATGGACCCATATCCCTTGGATAAAATATCCTCTGGATTAGCAGCCATAGCAGATCTACCACTACCGTTAATCGCAGAAACTTTTTTAGTATCTGCCATCCAAATAAGTGCGAACATATCGCCACCAATGCCAGTAGACATGGGCTCAAGTACATTGAGTGCTGCCGCAGTAGCTACCGCAGCATCGACGGCATTGCCTCCATTTTGGAGAATTTGAAGCCCCACTTGAGAAGCAAGAGGCTGGCTAGTGGCGACCGCGCCATTACGGGCAACGACGGCAGATCTTCGAGAATTAAAGTATGACAATGCAAGATACTCCTATCCGATCTAAAAAATCCTTTGGGAACTAAGAGCGATTATAATCCTTATGGGATCACTTTTTACTAGGATCAACGTAAATAACGGGGCTGGTTAGTACACATTATGTGGCGCTATAGCATGCAAATTAACCTGAATTAGTCAAAAGTGGTTTTCAAACCCCTTTTAAAGGTACAAAAAATACCAAACATTCACATTACAGTGGTTGAAGCTAGGAGCTTCCAAAAACACTTCACCATTAATTAAGGCTGAGAATCCCAGATTTTAAATCACCCTTCAATGTCTTATACAAGTTAGCCCTATTTTCATAGCTCATTCCATCCCCATCCCAGGTCCGTACCCTAATAATTGCATTCCTCTCAAAAATCCATAGATCTTCATTATTAGCTATAAACCTTTGAACATCAGACTTATAGTCGGAGTCTGGGAGAACAAGACTCAGTTTATATCCTCTCGAACAATCCGCATTTTTTTTGCAGACCGATTCCGCATCGAGACCGCTTTCGAGAACATCAATTAATAGCTTCTGATAGCCTCCTGGGTCTGGCATCCCATCTTTGTTTCCCTTCAAAGTACAATCCATACGACGAAGCTGATGATCTGAATAAAAATAACCTCGAGAGGCAAGATTTTTAGTTGAAGAATATTTGAAGCAATCTTCGATATCGTGTTCGGTCAATGCAGCCGATACACTCTCGACACTTTCAAAGTCAGACGCGCAAGCAGTCATTGTCAATAGAGCCAAAGCAACAACTAGATATTTCATGCAGTTATTATAGGTCTCCTCAATACAAAACCTTTTTCACTATGATTCTTGGGGTTTAGCTTCAGTATTATCCTGGCAAAAACGTCTTTGCCTTTGAAGAACCCAAGTTAGGATTGTACCAGCGAAATTGATTGAGCAGCAGACTCTGGTACCGGCTGACCTTCTAACTTTTCGTACACATCATCAGCAAGTTCTAAAAGGGCTGGCTGATTTAGTATTCCTCTACCCCATCTCACATAGTATTGACGGCCTCCAATTGAGTCCATAAAGGCATCAAATCTTCTAATAAAGTAGCCTAATACCCTGTCCCTCCTCTTTAAACGCCACTCAATATTCGTCAACAAGTAGCCAGCTCTAAAATATGTTGTTATTGCATCGAGATCTGATTTATCTAGGCCATTGAGACCTTCATCTCTTGACGCATACACCTTTCGGAGTGAATCGCTTGTGATTCTTGAATGCAGATGTTCTTGAAATAGCGCATAGGATGATAGAGATAACTCTCTTTCTGCATCCTCGTGAGCCCGATCAAGAGCTTTTCTTTGGAGGATTATCTGAGCTGCGAGAAAAATCGCTAAAATTAATGTGGCGAGCCCCGTACCTATCTGTGCCAGCGCAACAACTGGTTCCCAATCCATGACATATCTCCTTTACTGTATTTTCAGGAATAGTGCCACAGATGAAAAAAGAAATTTCAAGGGCTTAAATATTTCTCCTCGTACGTCAATGACAAAAGTGCGTGCTTATAATGGGGGCATGAACTCGTTCAAGTGGAAAGGAATCCCAGTAAACATTCCTAGTTCAAAAAAAGAATGGCTACTATTTGTTCTTCTACCACTGATCTTTGTGATAGCTGCAAACCTTGCTTTTTTGATATTTGGGTCAGTATAAAACCGGTTTAGGTTATGGACTTAAACACAATTCGAGACCTGTTGGTGGCAAAGGGACGTATACGTGTTATCCAGTCACCCTTGTCTGACGCAGATTCCCAGGCATCGGTGCCAGGTAGATCTGGTGAAGACATTCCATAAATAGCAAGATACTTGGCTACACCGTCAGTATCACCCCCTTCAAGTCTATATCTGGTGCAACTAGACACCCCTTCCACACTGAGAATGTTAGGAATGTGCTCTGTGTCATATATACGATTGAAGTCTTCCTCCAATTCAGAAGGTATATCCATTTGAACAAGATAAATATAATTTGACATAGGAATAAACACTCCTCCGAAGCGAACTTAACATCCGAGAAATCATCACTTATTGGGATCCTTAATGGATACTGTCAGATGCTCCCAGAAAATACAAATCCGGTATCAGTGACTGCTGAGTGAGGAGGTCTAATTCCTAATGGACACCCCCACATACGGGCACGTCCAATGACGGAAATTGAGTAGCTTATTGTGAAATGTTGTTAATTTTCAGGTGAGTCAATTACCCAACTAAGGTATCTTGTGAACTTCTTAGCAATCATCATCCCATATAGCCGTAACTGCTTTTGTGGATTCCCGTACCTGCCATTCACCAGTGGCATGAGCTCCAGTCGCGGGAGAGTGGCGATAGTATACAGTCCATCCACCCATGGTGGTCTTACCTTCGTAAAAATCAGGATATTCGATGTAATGTGAATTGGTGTCACAGTTGTCATTTATGTAGCTTTTTACTAAAGCGATCGCCTCATCAGCCTCCATTTCTGTTTCCCAACTCATCTGTTTCTTTTGGCTATCAGTAGTATTTTTACTTGAAGTCCCTGCAGTATCAGAGTCACCTCCACAAGCCACCAGAAATAACACGCCAACTATTAGAAACGTCACAGCTTTTTTCATCAGGTTCTCCCCGCACATTAGAAACCATCATGTTCTAAGATTTATTCAGATTCGTTGAATCCCATTGTTATGTAACATACCTTCCCCTAATCTAAATAGGATTCCTCTTCTATCGTAACTTAACCCCACATGGTTTCCAAAGTGGTTCCGAGCGTTGTGGTCTGAATATTAACTTTTTGAATTGGTTAATCTGAAAAACAAGGGGCTTACACAATGATTCCTCTAAACGCCACCTCGCCACAAAAATCTTTAGAGAAATGTCAGGGTCGAGGCAATACTAGAACTATAAGGGTACAAATCTAAACGCTTTGCAAATCTATGCTCACCGGTACCGGTGAGCATATAGGTTCAATAGAACTACTAGGTCAATTTAGCAAAATCTGGAGAAAGATAGTCCCATTAAAGGTTCCTATTTTAATTATAGAATTTTAAAATAACCACGAATCTTTTTTCATATAATTTAGGTTAATCCAGTTTAGTCTATCGAAGGTCTCGAAAAAATGGAGATGTTATGAACTCTAAAACTCTAAGCAGTTGGATGTTAATGGCCGGACCCATTGTGTTCTTTGTGGTCATTATGGGTGTGTGGAGTGCGGTGATTGGAGAGGGAGATACTGCCGCAGAGAATGTGGCCAATATCATTGATAAACCAACGTTGGCTTCAATACTCGTCATGATAGGCAGCATAGGATTTGTTTCAATATTTGTAGGGTATGCACTTACGGCTTGGTCTAGAGCTGACGGATCCACAACGGCCGGTACACTCGCATCTGTAGCTAGTCTGATTTTTGCCGGTCTCGCTGCGATATCTATGGGATTTACCGGAGCTCATTTTGGAGTTATAGGTGGGGGTGAGGAAAACCCAGTCGAATCTGCCTGGATCATGGCGATAATTGACAACAGTTTCTCGGCAATTTTTTGGTTTTGGGCACTAGGCAACATTATCTTGGGAGCTGCGCTTTTCATTGAGAAGAAAATTAACAATATAGGATCACTATTGTTAATTATTTGGGGAGTTCTAGTAGTGCTTATGCACTTTACGGTAGAAATTGAAGACTTCCCAAGGATTATTGGATTCATCATATTTATTGGAATTATGGTGGTTACTATTGTGTTTGGATTTTTTAACTTGAAGTCAGAATCTGAAGCCTAAATTTCGTCTCGGAGGGGCGTCTAACCCAGGCGCCCCACATCTCAACATATCTGCCCGGTCATTTGCAGGGATTACTGAATGTCTAGTAGTTCCTATTAAAACTCCTACCATCCAATAAAAATGTTCCATCTTTCATTATCTTCCACATCTTGAACCTGTTAACACAAGAAAATTGGGATTACATATAATGCTCGATGTTCTACTATTGTTGAATCTTTAATTAAGGTTAGGAGTTAAGAAAATGGCCGGAATATCTAAAACTGTTGTCAGTTTGCAATCGGGGAAAATGGGCGAAGTAAGTAAATTTATTGATTCTCAGTCACATTTAGTAACCGAACTCACAGGTGCTATTGGCTTTGCCGTCGCAGTCACTGGTGAAGATGAAATGACGATAATAGGTGTTTATGAGAGTACCAAAGCTGCTGAGGATGCATCAGGCACTGTCCAAGAAATATTCTCTGATATGGCTTCCTTCATGCAATCTCCTCCCAACCGAGGTGTTTATTCAGGTGCTTGGTTTCCAAGTTAATACTTCTGAAATTACAGTTTAGTTAGTTTTGGCTAGCTTTGGTCAGAACTTGAGAAAAATTGGATATACCTGTCAGTATGGGGTAAAGAATGAGATAATAATCTCTGTAGACCGTGCTTCACCATTGGTCTGCCACAGGCGAGGTGAGTTTGTCGCTCACGCTCGCCACCCCAGCTAACTACTTGCCCATCACAATGTTGAATTATGCCGGAACGGGATTACCCTCAAGCTCCTCGTACACTGTATCCCCCAATTTCATAAGGTCTGAAAGTTGAAACACAGTACCAACAATTATTCGGCCATTAGTCAAATAATATCGGCGCTCTCCGACTGTTCCCATCAATGTACCTAATCTTCCTTTGAAATATTCAACGTTCTTGGCATTTACACCAAGATTCCACTCATTAATCATCTGAAGGTATAAAAGCCTCATGTAGTTAATAAATTGATGGGTTTCTTCATCGCTAGGAACCTGCAGGCTTGCCCCGACCTTCAAATAAGAATTAAGCAGTGACTTATTAGTTAGCCTGGCCAGAAGTAATTCCTCATTTCTAGTCCGCGCAGCAAAGCCTAATTCTCTGAATGAATCTTGATGGGCAATTTCAAGTTGTTTTCTTTGCAGAAACAATTGCGCCGCCAAAAACAAAGCAACCACCAATGTGGCAATACCTGTTGCTATTTGGGCCACTGCAACAACAAATCCTGTTTCCATAAATTCCTCCCAAGTTGTGTTAGGGAGAATATTGCCACAAATACAAAACTCAAATGGGCGAATTTATGAAACATATCTATTATTCTCTGCCGCAGGCTCTATCCCGATAAGTTAACCGGATCAGTACTATGTGCTTATCTGGCTAGCCTACCAACCCAAAGTGCAAAAGGTAGACTCCAGACCAACCCACCTAGTAAACCCAACATAGCAAACTGCCAGAAAGGTTCAGAACCAGATGAACCAAACACTGCACCTAAAGTAGGGATGAAGAAAGTTAGGTATGTAATAGGCAACAAGATAACAAATCTCGTTTTAGTTACTATGGCAATCACGACAGCGATGAGTGACGGAACGCTCAAGGTGACGCCAAATTCCCATAAATCTAAGCTGGAGTCTCTTGTGAGAATTTCATGAACCAAGATGAAAGTGGCACTTGTGGCCGCGCCTGCAAGCCCGCCTAGCGACACTATATCAATTACTCTCCGCCAATTCATACCACCATCATAACGAACAAGACAAGTCAGATTCGAACAGCAAAGTGAAATCTAGTTTAGAAAAATATCTAACTGATTTTTTCTATTGAGTAAATAACATCAGTATTATTATGCGCTTTATCCCACTCAATCATCCTAGGCGATGACATAATTTCCTGAAACCGCTCCTCATTTGTAATGTTGGCTATTGTGATTATTTTGCTAAACCCTACTTTGTCGGTGTTAACCACACCAAACTCAAAATCTGAAGCCGCTTCCTTAAATTCTTCGTCAAACTCCGCAACCATCGACATGAATTCTTTCACATCCCCCTCAAAACTTGATACAACACAGATGTTCATTGAATATCTCCTAAGATCTTATTTTCACTTCCTGTTTCTCGGCGATGCTTTAAGTAGTCCTCAAGTAACAGAGGCCCTATCCCAGCTGATCTAAGCTGTGTTTGCGTAAACAAATGAGGGAGGTGCTGTGACTCCTGATTTCTGCATGCCTTTTTTAAGTCCTCTAGGAAAAAATTCCTTTGCAGACTCTAAACCACTGAGCTAACCGCCATGATTAGGGCGACTGACGTTAGGCCCCATCTCACGGCGGAGCCTAAGAAAAATGTCAGCCCAGTACAACGCAGGGGCTAATTCTCCTTCTGAACCACAGTCCATACACCCATTACGACGGTCATTATGAACATGCCCATCCAACCTACAATTGGAACAATTTCAGGAGCGTCGTAAAGAATCTCGTCGAGAAATGCAACCGCAGAGACTATAACAATGATGCTTCCAACAACTACGTGAAATCTTTTCTGAAGTATCAAGGCAATTCCTAATAAGAAATATCCACCCGCAAACAAGAAGCCAAGATAAGAGTCTATTGCCATACCTGCAACTAAGACTCCTTCCCCAACATCTATTCGGCCTGCGATAGCTTCTTCGACCGCCCTAACTTGGTAACCTTGCAATATAAGCATGAATGGGAGCATTAATATAATAAGTAATCCTCCAATTTCCGCACATAAAGCCCCAACTGAGTCACCGTCATTTAGAGTACGTGACAGCAGGAAAATGCCCAAAAGCATTCCCGCTCCAGCTATAGCCGCTATCACCGCCGCTATACGAAAACTAGTTTCATTCGACATTAATTCGCTTAGTTCCTGAGACACCGTGGCGCCAGACCCAGGGTCAGGGAAAAAAGCTATCCACATTCCCATCGTGAGAATTGGACCAAGAATCATCAAGATACCACTGACTTTAGCCTTCATATCAACTGCTCTCCTTAGAAAGGTCACTCTAGCAATAGTGAGCAAATATTAAGGCAGGCATATAGCACTATCTATACAAAAATGGGTTAGTTTTGTGAACACTTTCTGGGTTAGTGTTCACACCGACTATTCCATGATGACCGACCATACTGTCGGTTCGCTCTCCTTTCTTGCTCCATCCATGGCGATGGCTCCGATTTCCTACAGCGCCGACCATCTAGAGAATGCGATAGGACTGCTAGATTAATCTGGAGGAGGCGAAGCAAATTGAAGGCGTCAAGCACCCATTGCCTTAAGCTTTTTCCATGTGACAATCCCACCTACAAATGAACCTACTACTCCGGCTAATCCCACGATATTTATCGGAAATTCAAAGTCAGTAAACTTCAGTGCCATATCAACTGACACTCCCAGCAGTAAGTTTCCAATCAATGCTCCAAAAAGAGTAACCAGAATCCTTACCACAATGTGACTAAAAAAACGGTTATGGTTCATGTCCATATGTTCTTTAGAAGAAAGTTTGCTCCATTACCGGTGTTACCGTAAAGTCTCCGGTTTTCTTACATTGTCCAATTGTTTTCTCAACATTTGAATAGTCTTCAGCTTCTACTAGAAGAAAAAAGATATGTTCGGAGGGACAAATTTTGAAGAATTTTATATCAACATTATTTTCTTCGGCATTGGTTCCAATTTGTTCCCATAATGACGACATTTCATCGTCACGATTAGGGGCCCCAAAACAATTTACGGCGGAATGACTGTGTGTGATGTGATAAGTCGGCAAATCAATACTCCTTTACTACTAAAAGGCCCATTTAATTAACATACAAAGTCCGCAGCGAGTACAGAACACCCTAGCAACTTCATGCGCCAATATTACTGGTTGGGTCAAGCGCCCCGCCTAACGGCGGGGGTGTTGAGATACCTGTTCCTTCAGTAAGTTATAAAGGCTTGTTCTCGCCTCGTTACTCATTCCTTCGTGACGAATGATGATTATGACGTTTTTATCAAATACCCAAATATCTCGTTTTTTTGCAAGATTCCTTTCCGAATCTGAGTGATATACAACGCCAGGTTTAACAAGAGTTGCTTCATAATCCCCACGACATTCATATTGCTCAAAGCAAAGCTGTTTGGAATCTTCAGGATAGGAATGACTAAAGACGGCGATTAGTAGCTTCAGAGGCTGGTTTTCAAGCTTTATAAGAGGACTATAGTTGTCCTCAATTTCTCCAAAGTCACATACCATTTCAGTAATATGAATATCCAGAAGATAGCCATAAGGTGGTCTGTCTGGTTCCATACCGTTGGTGTAGCAAGTGTTGGTGTCTATGTTGCTTCCATCTAATGCAAAAACCACGTCATCAACAGTCTTAAAGTCTGCTTCTTCACCGCAAGCGGAAGCCACCAGCAATACTAATGCAATAACCATGTACTTCATGTCGTCATTATAGACAGGCTCAAGACCCCTTAGTCCACTTCCACCTCACATACACGCATACCAATACCCACACATCTTCATGAAAGGGAGTTGGTCTTTTGCCCCTTCATATAGATAGAGCCTAGCGCCACACAAAATTTTGAATTTTATCTAGAGGAAGAGATTGGACTGCTAGACCAGGCACGAACCGAGGTAGAAAAACTCAATCAGCAATTGTACCCCGGTTCCCTAAAACTAATGTGGATGTATGGTTATCCCATATTCCTAACAGTTTGGAAAAAACCTCTATTCTTAGTGGTCCATAGTGGAATAGCTTCTCTTATTATCTTCAATCCATCTTCTGAATGAAATTCTGTGATTCCGTCTACCAAAACTTTTTCTGCCGTCTCATGAGTCTCTATGGCATGCCATATAAATGTTGTGTTCATGGGAATTCCAGTAATTGCTACTGTTTGAATAGTAGCAATGCCCTTATCTAGTAAAGATTGACCATCTATTTCATTAATTTTCTTTGATAATTCAACTGTCTTTCTAACGTCAGAGTTTTCTCCCCCAAAAACTGAAAGATAACTGTTGGAATTTAATGCTTTTCCCGGATTAGTACTATTGACTGGTTTGATTAGGGTAATATTAAGAAATTCTCCTCCGCCTAAATTTCCCACCAAGTTAGCGTTGCGGTTCTCTTCTTCTTCTTCTTGCTTTTGGCTTAAGCTTTCATATCGTGAAGCTAATATGAATACGTTAGGCCTAGTAATCGACTTACCAATGTAAGCGTTTTTCCTATTATGCTTATCCAGATGGTTGTTGGTAACATCTGCAGCTTTTTGTGGGTCTGATGCCCTATAAAGTCTTACGATTCCGAATGTCATTCACTTCTCCTATACCAAATTGATTTTGATGTACACGCATTGTTGATGGATAATTTAACAGCTTTATTAATAAATAAAAATATTTCGGCTAGAACTAGTTCTTGATTTCTAGTCTGGCGAGGCGAATCTATGTCCGTCTCGCCTGCGAGCCTTAGCGAAGCACGGCGTGATGGGCATTACGTGAGCCGAGTCTAAGTCAGCACAGATTTGGGAGACTAGGGAGCTAAATATATAAGGGTAGAGAGTATTCTTAGACCACGCATAAATACCTCCCTTATCTCCCAAGTACCGCCTCGCTTGCCTACGGCGACGCTCGGAAGAAGCTTTTTCCGCTGGACTCAGACTAGAGCTTCGTCTGTCGGCGAGGTTAAGGAATCGAACATTTCTGCTCTTTCAACTGAACTAGAGCCCCAAAAGTTCTTTTTTCTTGGAATTAAATTCATCCTCAGTAAGAATGCCTTTGTCTCTAAGCGAGGCCAATTTTTCTAATTCATCCAAATTTGAAGTGGAGTCGCTTTCAACAACATTTTGGGCACTCATTGGAGAATCGCCAGAATCGCTTTTATGCAACGAGGTTGCTATGGCGCTTATCGTTTCTTCAGCGTCGGATTTATCTAGTCTAGAAACCTTGATTTTCGACATTGAAGTTCCTGTGCTACCAATTTGAATAAAGGTTTCAGTGCTTTCTATGAAGAGAGCTGCGCCAACGACAAGAAATAACACCGGTAATGGGCCAGTAAATTCTGTCATCATTCCAAAGCCAAATATTGCAAGTATTAAACCACAAAAACCGTACCTATAATTCAAAGCAGTCTCTACTCTTGTGGCAGAGATTTGTTCTATAGGTATGTCATCAATTTTCTTCCCCACTGGAATTAGCAACCCCGTAGGTTGTACAGAATGAATGCGGCGATTGGTTCTCACTAGAATCGTTTTGAGCCAAAAAGACACAATTGAATATCTGAATGCGTGTACAGATATCACCTTTTCCCCATCGGACAAATTCAAGCTGGACGGCACCACACCACCATCAAATTCAGGCTGGTTCATCATCTTATTCACGCAACTACCTCCCACCAAAATTATGGCTATCCATCGGACACCATCATAATAGATTCGTCAACACCCCCATCGTCCCTCACGCCTCTTATACACACATACTAATGCCCACACATCCGCATGAAACAAGGCGGTTCGTCTTTTGCACCCTCACATAGATAAAGCCTACCGCCACACAAGATTTTGAATATTGAGAGAAATTATTCAGCGTTAGTGGAAATGTGTTCTCTTCCAGCTAGTAGGCCCAATCTCCGTTTGAGGCATTCACCCTAAATCCCCCAAAAAGGCAAAGGCTATGGACATGAGCAGCACGTACGGAATGAAACCTATCAGGACTACGGCAATCGCCCTCCACGTTGATGTGTAATCCAGTGCCTGACGCACCGCTACGACCATTGCAACGAGCATCCAGATAGATGCCACCGCGAAGATAATGTTACCTATGACGGGTACGAGCCCCAACACTCTGAATATACCTGGGGATTGAGCGAAGCCCAAAGTACGTGCTAATTGCCCCCAATCTGCGTGAGTCGAAGGTGATGCCATTATCTTCGTGCCTATGAGATGCACTATCCAAGCCCAAAACGCCCATCCAGCGATAGATAATACAATTCCTACGAATAGTCCGATGGGTCCGATAGTACCCAGAGATGCTAATCCAGTCGCCAATGCGACAAAGGCAACAACCAAAAAGGCCTGCCTTGTCGCCGACGTGTCGGCCTCCACCTCTTCGAATATATGTACGTCAAGACGAGAGGCTCTTATCATCCGTCCAATCATGCTGTCAGTACCTTCAGAAGCCATGTTTCAAACCTCCCTTTCTAATGACCTCAATGAAATACGTATTGCTAATAGTGGTTATTTATTATATCTAGCATCTATAAAGCTTTTTATAAAAATTACTATAGAAAGACTTGATGTTCCAATCATAATCAAAACCCTTAGCAGTCCTATTCCTCCATCATCTATTGATTTTGGAAGCCTTGTACCTATAAGAGAAATTAATATAAGTAAAGTTAATAAAATAGCAACGTGTGAGAAAATTTTATTTAACTTTTCGTTTCTTTTAGATAGCACAAAACATATAAAAATTAAAACTCCAAAGGCTGTTGGTATTAATGCTGTGGGAGAAGAAACATCTATAAATCCCCACAAACCCATCAGAATAAGGGCAATTGAATTTATGACATTAGTGGTTTTCGGGTTCATGATATATCTCTACTTATCGTTCTATGTTATTTGAGTCGGTCAATGAATTTATTATACTTTCAGAACCCATCCGGTAATTATTAAACTTTTTGACACAGAAATCTGAAGAAAGCATTTATCTTAGCCAAATTGCATTAAGTGATTGTGAGTTCAGCTCACCACAGTAACTCGCACGTAATTCCACTATTACTCGTAATCAGTAAGGGAATTGCTCTTTCACCCTTTCACATATGTAGAGCTTACCGCCACACAGATTGTTGAATTAGACCAGGACTGGAGCTCCTGCATGATTTTCATAGACCGAATCGGCCAGGCTTCTTAGACCAACATAATCTTCAGTGGCACTTAAAATAATTCTTCCACGTTCTTCATAATATTGCCGGCCGACATTGGAGTCCAGCAATTGATTAATACGAAGCGAATAGTACACGGGATTTCTATCTAACCTACCCAGGCGCCATTCCATATTAAGGAATGAATACATCTGCTCATAATACTCAGTGAGAACGTCTGTATCTTCTTTCGACAGCGAATGAAAATCTTGGTCCCTTTTCAAGTAGGCCTTACGCAGGGGTTCGGATAGGACTTTTAACACTGATATGTCTTTCCAAAATGCGTTTGAACTGAGACTTAACTCTATCTCAGCGTCATTGTGTGCTCGCGTTAAAACTTTTCTTTGCAGAACGAGCTGACCAGCAAGAAACACTGCAACAATTAGTGTAGCGGCGGCGGTCATAATCTGAGCGACTGAAACAACAATTTCTGTATCCATGAATCCCTCCAAAGTTGTGTTGGAAGGAATAATGCCACAGTTACAAAACTCAAGTGGGAGTATTTTGTGAGACATCTCTATTACTCTCTGTCCCACACGCTATGTCAACGAGTTAACCAAATCAGTGGTATGTGATTATCGGCCGGTTTTACATAGCAATTGTGTTCGCAAGTATGAAAAATGGAACGCGCGAGTTACTTTCGGTAATATCCATCATCCTTTTCGCAATAGGTCTACTAAGACTTGAACGAAACTGGGAATATCGCTCCTCGGCCGCTTGCCAATTTTGTGAAGGAATGCTCAAAGTAAGTAAGCCAGTTTCCCCTGTAGTGGACTCCGTTAGCGTGGCACTGGTTTCCCCTTCGGGCACATTATCAATTACGTCCCCGATAATGCTAATAGCCTCATCCGCATATCCGCGTTTAGGACGAATAAAATTCCTCACCATAACAGTCGGGGGATTAGACCCAACATATTTGCCCTGCTTAAGAACACGCACAATTCTAAGTCTTGCAGAACTGCATTTTGCGTCAATATCACTAACCTGTTTCTTTCTTTCGGCGCTCGAATTCTGAACTGCGGCTAAATATTTATCTATCCCGGAAGCGTCGTCAAACAGCCTACTTGTGAAGGATACAGGTCCTCCCGGAGTGGCTGCGCTTAATGAAGCCGTAAGTATCCCCTGAGCATCAGTATCCATACTATTGAACTCATCAATTAGCAATTGCATTGGATTACCTGCATCCGGCCTAAAGTTCCTTACTATATTGGTTATGTATTCTGCCATTTCTATATTCCCTCTCAGTACTAATTTCCTTCCTATGGTGCTGACCTTATCAAAGATAAATAAAGATTAATATAATTGATTAAGAATCTCTTAACCAATTATATTAATGAACCCTACCAACATGAAACAAAGGGGGTTGGTCTTTTGCCCCTTCACATAGATAGAGCCTACTGCCACACAGAATTTTGAATTATTAGCTCAGTTAGGAATACTTTTCAAGAGTTGCCCCGATTGAAGGTCCTGCCTTTTCAAAATCTTCGCCATTCATTACGGGTGCCATAGTAATATCAGCTCCCATAGAGAGGAACCATGGTTCTACAGCAGCTGGGAGTTGAGTTTGCTCATTCATGTCGAAAATCATGAGACATGTCCTCTTGCCATTTTCTATGAAGAAATAAACCGCCTCGGGTTTAGCATCTTCTAAAATAGACCCCATTTTTTCCATCATACTTCCATCTCTGATACCGGCATTGCCCGCCTCAGTTGGAATACTAGCTTTAAGTAACATTCTCATTTAATAAACTCCTCATACATCAATATATTGTTCAAGCCGGGATAATAGCACAAAAAGGCTTCGTCACTAGCCATATCTATTTAGAGAGCCTACCGCCACACAGAATTTTGAATATTATGTTATTGGTATTAGGGACACGTCACGTTCGCGCGGCGAGCTGGCATCGGCTATTTAAAGCCAAGGCTGTCTCTATTGGTTTGCTAGATTGAGGCAGATATGAAGTGGGGGCGAATGGTAGTACGCCCTCATTTCTCATCGCCAAACATCTTGACCCATATACTCCATGCGATTGCTACATCGTGGTGCATGTGGCGAGCGAGAGCTAGGAACTCCCCCCGCCGGTGGCAGACCAAGTATTTGGCAAGGTCTACAGACATGATTATCTCATTTCTCACCCTTGCTAGCTCAATTGGCAGAGCAACTTGCCACCAGTATTAACAAAAGTGGTGGCACGGGTGGTGGCAGGCATTTTGCCGAAAACCCTCAAAATGTACCTTCTCAGGTGCAGATTGGGGGCATGGTGGGCGGTACAAGGGTCGAACTTGTGACCTCTGCGATGTCAACGCAGCGCTCTAAACCACTGAGCTAACCGCCCTAAAATCTAAACATAGACACTGCATGAGAGGATATGAAGTCTAGCAATCCTATCTATATGGGTCAACGAAAAAAATGGGTTCTATTAATGCTCCATCACTGTTCCACCATTCTGATTTATAGACTGCCCATGTATCCAAGAGGCTGCTTCAGTACACAGATAGGCACAGAAATCGCCCACTTCATCGTCAGTACCGTTTCTGCCTATAGGTGTACGCCCCGCCATGTTGTCCCAAACTTCTCCCCTTCCTAAAACATCCATTCGATGAGTATCAACCGCTCCTGGACATACAGCATTAACGTTTATGTTGTATGGACCCAATTCCTGAGCCATCGATTGAGTCATGCCCACAATCGCAAAGTTAGCACCATTGTAGGCGAGGGTATTTGCTGATCCTCTTTTCCCCGCTGTGGAAGATATGTTTACTATCTTTCCACCTTCACCTTGTTTGATCATGTGAGAAATCGCTGCTTTTGTACAAAGAAAAGTTCCAGTTACTTTAATATCCATAACTTTCTGGAATACATCTTCATCCAATTCTAAAATCGGCACCCTATCGACTCCGCGGGCAAATGCAGCGTTATTTATCAATATGTCTATCCTTCCAAATTCCTCCACACTCCGATCAATCATGCTTTGCACGTCTTCACGGCTCGTGACGTCAACCGTTAATGTAAGTGCTCTTCTTCCCTCCGCTCTTACCTGTTCAGCAACGCTTTCAACGTCTTTCCAATTAATCGCTTTCTCATCGTCGGGAAAGGATGATGGATCTCTACCTGTACCGGTTACAACTACATCTGCCCCTAACCGTGCAAGAGAGACAGCCGCCGCCCTTCCAATGCCTCTTAGTCTTCCGGCGCCTGTAATTATTGCGACTTTCCCATCTAATTCACCCATATGTACACTTCCTATTTTTTATTTATCCATACTGCTCACAAAATAGAATATTTGTGTGAACAAAATGTTATCAATTAGCAATTGTGCGAGTATATCTCAACAAAAGTCAGGGTGCTATAAATTCATCTCTCAGTTTGCTCATGTGGCAGGTATAAATGTTGAACTACCCAATCAGATACTAACTGTCTTATTTCTTCTGCAGACTCCTCAAGCCGATGTCCGTTTTCAGGTATCAATCTCAATTCCTTTGGCTCTTCGGCCCATTCAAAAATTTGCCGCGATGAATCTTGGGATAGGACCGTGTCAGTTTCGCCATGAACCAATAAAAGGGGGGACGGAGAAATTTGGGCTACGTCACCAGCACCAAAAGTTTGGCTTGAAAGAGCTACAACACCCTTAACAACCTCGCTGTAAGGAGCTGCTTTTATCACAACCGCACCTCCAAAAGAATGACCAACTAGTACTACATCCGTATGCCCCGTTCCTGAAAGGAATGAAAGGGCTGCCAAAGTATCCATCACGCACTCAACGAGTACATTGGGTTGTCTGTAATCCACCCTTAGAGAAGTAATTCCTGGTGACAGGTTATCTCCTAGCAATTTGTACATGGAACCGGCCGGCCCATCAAAGCCTCCCCTAGCTCCTCCAACCCAAACCACACCTTTCTGAGTTGGGTTGGAAGGATCATGATGAATTAAGGTTCTTATAGACCCACGATTGGTTATGAGAACAAGTCCTCTCCCCAGCTGATCTTCCTCTACATCCCATTCAGATAGTCCAGTAATTCCTATAGAAATATCATCGGAGTCTTCCGTCATAAACCGACCTAAATATTAGCTTTTATATGATGCCAGTTTGTAGCCTGCTGATAAGCGTAAGCAGCTCTAAACAATTTTTTTTCTTGAAGAGCCCCAGCCATAAATTGCAATCCCACTGGTAATCCGTCCAATATGCCGCATGAAACAGATATAGCGGGGATACCTGCAATGTTTGCAGGAATAGTAAATATGTCATTTAGATACATCTGAACTGGGTCGCCTGTTTTGCCTCCAATATCGAAAGCTGTAGTAGGTGCAGTGGGCATTGCAAGTACATCAAAACTCTCAAATGCCTCCTTAAATTCATTTCGGATAATGGTCCACACTTTCTGGGCCTTCACGTAATAGGCATCGTAATATCCGGATGACAAGGCATAAGTACCGAGCATTATCCTCCGCTTCACCTCTGGGCCAAACCCATTTTGTCGTGTGTTTTCTAGTGCATCCCACATGGAGCCTGCAACATCACTTGAATAACCATATTTAACTCCGTCATATCTTGAAAGATTCGCCGAAGCCTCTGATGGAGCAATGATGTAGTACACAGCTAAGGCGTAGGCTGAGTGAGGCAAACTGGTTTCCACAATGTCCGCACCCAAGTCACTCAAAACTTTTATAGCATTTCGAACTGAGTTCTCTACACCTGAGTCAATACCTTCAGAAAAATATTCAACCGGCACGCCTACTTTGAATCCAGTCAAGTCTGCAACTAGTCCCTCAGAATAGTCTGGCACATCAATGTTAAGAGAGGTTGAATCACGTTGGTCGTGTCCCGCAATATGGGAAAGAACAACAGCACTATCTTCAACATCTGAGGTTATAGGTCCGATTTGATCAAGAGAGCTTGCAAATGCAACCAATCCAAATCTGCTAACCAGTCCATAAGTGGGTTTCATTCCCACAACACCACATAGTGAGGCTGGTTGGCGAATACTGCCGCCCGTATCGGACCCCAACGAAAAAACACACTCCGAAGCAGCAACTGCTGCTGCGGGTCCTCCACTACTACCCCCCGGGACCTTTTCTAGATCCCATGGGTTATGTGTCACTTTCAACGCGGAGTTTTCAGTGGAAGATCCCATCGCAAATTCATCAAGATTACCTTTTCCTAATAGGATTGCCCCAGCATCTTTCAGTTTCTCCGTAACGTAGGCGTCGTATGGGGGAATAAAATGCTCCAGCATTTTCGATGAACATGTCGTAGGGACACCCTTAGTACTCATATTATCCTTGAGTTGCATGGGAATCCCAGTGAGATGTCCATGGACACCCTCGCTTATCATCCTATCGGCAATGTTTGCCTGCTCTAGAGCGATATCAGCAGTAACAGAAACGAAGGAATGGACATCCTCTTCAACACTTACTATTCGATCCAAATATGCCTGTGTAAGTTCCAAAGCTGAGACTTCTTTCTCATCGAGAAGTCTTCTTGCGGCATTAATAGTCAGCCCTTTAATATCCAATGTTGGCATAGGTCGTTTGTAGTCTCTTATTCCTCAAGCACGGCTCGAACACGTATAAAGCTATTTTCTTGTCTTGGAGCATTAGCCAAGGCTTCATCTAGCTTAATAGAGTCACTGGATATGTCTTCTCTCATTACAGAGTGAACGTCAACGGAGTGTCCAGTCGGTTCTACACCATCTGTTTCTACCTCAGATAAAATCTCGATACTGGATAGGATGTCACTCATCTGGTCTCTCATCTGTTCAATTTCTTCTTCAGACATATTGATCCGTGTTAACAGAGCCAGGTGTCGAACCTCTTCAATCGTAATATTGTCATTTTTACTCATTGGTTTTAACTCCAATTAAGAATTGAAAAGTCCCTGTTCCTCAAAAACATCGGCAAGAATCGCTATTCCCTTCTCAATATCTTCAGGGCTATTGTGACTGTAGGTGAGCCTCAAACGGTTGGCCCCAGATCGATCGGCTCTAAATACCGGTCCAGGGTTATACTTCACCCCTTTTTCCACGGCACTATCCAAAGCCGCCCACGTATCAGCCCCTTCAGGAAGTTCAACCCAAACCATCATGCCCCCTTCAGGTTCTGTCCAAGAACACTCTGGCGGAAAATATTCGCCAAGTGATCTAATAAGGGCGTCCCGCTTGGCCCCTAGTGACTGGGCCACACCATGAGCGTAGGAATCTTTGTTTTTCTTCAGATATTCGTGGACAACCATAGAAGATAAGTGACTAGGACTGGCACCAAACCCTATCTTCTGCATTGGTCCTCGGGCACTCTCCGGGAATGCCCCAAACCCTAGACGCAATCCACATCCAAGAAGTTTTGTGAAGGCAGAGATATACATCACACCTTCAGTTTCATCCAATGACATAATAGCGGGAGGAAGTTCTGGCCCATCGATGCGAAAATCAGCGTACGATTCATTCTCAACAACGGGAATACCGTATCTACCGGAAATCTCAACAATTCTTTTTCGTCTTTCCAAACTCAAGGTGGCTCCAGTAGGGTTATGATAAACCGAAATCGTATATATAAGTTTAGGTTTAATTCCTTCAGATAACTTTTTCTTTATCTCGACCTCGAGTGCGTCAGGATCCATACCATCATTGTCCATTTGTACATGAACAGGAATCGCTCCCTTTCGCAGAAACATATTCAAACTTCCGTGATAGCAAAATTCATCCATCATCACGACGTCACCAGCGTCTATAAACGCATCGACAATAGTCTGACAGGCTCCCCCCGCACCACTCGATAAAAACAAATTATCTGGAGAGATATCCAATCCTCTGTTTGATTTTAGTTCCTTGGATATAAATTTTCTCAAGCCCTCATGACCAAGCGGTGGAGGATAAGTCCCGAGGGACAATCCCTCTCTTTCAATAGCAATGGCCGCTGCCTTAGAAAATTCTGCCACCTCCATGGCGTCGGGATCGGTATACGTAACCGAAAATACATATTCAACATCAGCAGCCAAACCTTCAGGCATAACGATGTCGGGAGCTATAGGGGTTGCCGTTAATTCACTAAAATCAATGTTCATAAAAAATCCAAAAGACTCTAAATACTCTTAAAATGGCAAAAGAATCTTCTCTCCTGTTTGAGTGCTTCTAGTAACTGCCTCTGTAAATTCCATATACCGAACTCCATCTTGGAAGTTGGTGTGTGTAATGTCTTCTTTACCCCTTATGGCATTTATGAATTCTTCCTCAACTCTCCAATCACCCTGTAACCCAGCAACGATTTCTATTTCAGATAGTCCACTATCAGACTTTTGGCCACCCCATAACTTGGGTGCAGTCTGATCCGAGCCATCTATTTTAAGAGTCCCTTCCGTCCCGAAAATATATACAGCATTCGCCGGAGCATGGCCCAGCACATCACTAAACCTTATGTGCAAAGTAGGCCCAGAAAACATCTCACAAAGAATCTCCACATGATCTGGTACTGAAATAACATGAGGGTTGCCGTCTTCATCATTCCTGCGCTTCACAGTAGTTCTCGTTAACGCCTGTACTGAGGAGGCAGATCCAACCCATCTCATGATGGCCTCGTACCATATTCCTAAGCCCATGATATTGAATCCACTAAAATCCCGACTTTGCCGCCAGTGAAAGAGTTTTTCATGATCAACGAACCCTCCCTGACTTATTGCAGCATCAACGGATAAAACATCTCCGACATATCCTTCTTTAATGAGCTTGACTATAGTTTTATCAAGATTAAGTGTGTGGGGTGCAGGCACTATCTGAGTTATTTGTTCAGGAAACTGACGAGATGCATCCAACATAGCATGTGCTTCTGACGCGTCGACAGCCATTCTGGCTTCAGTCATTACATGCTTGCCATATTCCAAGGCTGCTATGACCATAGTACAGTGCATATACGGCCAGGTACCTATGCATATAGCATCGATGTCGGGATCCTCCACCAAATCAGTCCAACTTCCGTACACCTTCTCAATTCCGTATTCATCTGCTACCCGTTGACCGGATTCTATGCTTCTATTGCAGACTCCGGATATGTGAACGTTATCTTGCGCTAAAAATCCAGGGATATGACGAAGCTTTGTATTCCCACCAGCTCCTATTAGACCTATATTAATGGTTTCCGATGTCATACCTAGCTCTCCTTCAGTGTGTAAAAGGTTTTTATCAAAAAATTTATTGATATTGTATTGATACCCACCAGAATTATATTTTAGAGATCCGTAACAGTCTATTCATCTACGGATTTCCTCTATTAATCGAGTGGGAATAGACTCTTGTAAAGCCGGGTGGCCTTCTCCCCTAACTATAAGATCGGCAACTAGCATTCCCGACCCAGGTCCTCTCCCAAAACCTGACGAACCCAAACCAGTTGCAAGAAATAGATTTTCATACTGTTCAATACGACCAATCAGTGGTAGTCCGTCAGGTGAGAATGGCATAATCCCCGACCACGTTCGTTTCACTGATAACTGGTCTAAAAAAGGTAATATCTCACCAGCATGAGTTTTATTTACCTCTATACCTGTAAAACTTACGTCATCACGGAATCCAAGCAATTCTCTATCTCCGCCAAATATCACCTCTCCATTAGCCCTCTGTCTGCCATAAAGATGACGCGTTACTCTTGAGTCACCGTTATGGGTTAACTCAGGTGGGGAATCCTCATTTACAATCGGATTTTTATGCCAGTATTCCGAAGATTCCATAGAAGATATAGTGTGAAAAATGCGTGGCGGGATACTATCTGTCGCCCACATTTGGCCTCTGACAGGCTGAATGGGAATATTCAGACCTATCATATTTCCAATCTCAGAAGTCCAAGCCCCCGTAGCTATCAGTAGTGCCTGGCAATTGAAAACTCGGTTATGTGATCTAACAATCCATCCTTGTCCGGCTTGTTCCAAACTGGTCACAGGTGCCGATGCAGTAATAATAGCTCCATTGTTTTTTGCTACTTCTGAGAATGCTCTAGTCGATTTGATAGGGTCTGCCTGGCCCCTGTAAGAAGAGTACATATATCCGTTGAGATCGCCATTAAGGTTAGGCTCATAACTTTTAGCCTCACTTGGCGAAAGAATCTCAACTTGCATTCCCTCAGATTTGAGATAGGAAACCCTTTCTTGTGCATATTCATACTGATTTAGCGATTGTATCGCTACCAAAGATCCAGATTGGCGAAACTCAATGTCATACCCTTTCTCAATCTGCAGACTTTTGAATATATCGAGACTTCCCATGGTCAGGTGTTCTTGCAGACCAGGACTACGTCCCCACCCATATCCACCAATAGAGCCAGCGTTTAGACCTGAGGCTTCACCAGATATTTCACCGCGATCTAAAAGATTTACATCCATTCCCGCATCAGCTAAAAACATTGCGGCGGAACAACCCACTATTCCGCCACCTACCACTATCACATCAGAATTAAGCACTCGGATAGTTCAACCTACCCTGTCTATCCGTGAAAGCTCTCATAAGAACCCCGTCTCCATTGGTGACAAAAAGAGTTGACAGGTCTTCACCACCAAAGGTGCAGTTTGTAGGTCTATCCAGCAAAGTAGGATGCCTTTCCAAAACTTCACCTGACGGCGAGAAAACATATATAGCTGGACCAGGTCCACTTTCTTCGAACCCAGCGCAGGCTACGATGTTACCTTCTGTGTCTAAGACCATTCCATCAACCCCACGGTGTTCTCCAAAATCATGGAGTACGGTGGATTCACCTAGCGTTCCGTCGTCGTTAACAGGATAGGCACGAAGCTCTCGCTTTTCCTCAGGAAGACGGCCACTTTGCGCAACATATAAAATTTTGTAATCTAGCGAAAACAACAGACCGTTTGGTCGTGTCGTATCAAAAGTTACCCTAGATACCTTGGGGCTGTCCCCACTCATATCAATTTTGTAAACAGAATCATGTTCCAATTCTTTATTAGCTCGATCGAGGCTCCAGTCACCGCCAGGGCCCTCATAATAAGGATCGGTAAACCAGACATTTCCATCCGGATCTAGAGCCAGATCATTTGGGACATTGAATTTCTTGCCTTCGAAGTTATCCGCTAGTACGACTGTATCCTCGCCCTCATACCGAACTACCCTTCTTGCTCCACCTTCACAGGCATAAAGGCGCCCAGCTGCATCAAAAGCCAGTCCATTTGCGTGATTTGTACCCTCTCTATAAATCGTTGAAGTGCTAGTCTTGGGATCAAATTGCAAGATTATGCTTCCCGGAATATGTGTGAACAAAATATATTGGCCATCCCAAACAGGCCCTTCCGACGTACCAAGGTATGGTCCATTAACAGGTATAAAATTCCACGACATGAGATTTTCTCCTTAAATTACTTCGTCGGATTCCACAGTATCACTGTCATTGTCTCCGCCTAGTTCTGCACCTACTTTTTTTATTCTCCCAAACTCATCCCGATACCCGTTGTGCAGTGTCCTTGCATCACTGGAATACAACACAAACCTTGCCCCTTCACGAAGCCACTTTTGTGTTAACTCTACTGTCTGGTGGTGTATCAGAACAGGTGTTTCGGCTGCTCGGCACTTTGAAATAACCTCTCTAAGTGCAGCCTCATAATCGGGGTGATCGTATTGATCTGGTATACCCAGGGTAATCGAAAGATCGTTGGGGCCTACAAAGACCGCATCTATCCCATCGACTTCCAAAATGTTTTCAAGATTTGATATTGCCGGGACACTCTCAATACCGATGATACAAACGTTGTTTCGATTACGATTCTCTAGGTATTCTTTCGTAGCTGGACTGGGTAATTCACCTGTCTCAACAGCCTTCTCGGCTAACTCTCCTTTGAGAGGTCTCCATTTTGTGGCCGCAACAACCTCTTTGACCTGCTCTACAGTTTCACAGTAAGGAGCCAAAACACCCTGCGCTCCAGCATCCAAATACATAGTGACATAGTGGGATGCTGGAATTGGAACCCTCACTATTGGGACGACTCCTGAATAGTTGAATGCTGCCAGGTAATCAGCTACTTCCGATCTACTCCGAGCAGAATGCTCAGTGTCCAATATTGCGTAGTCGATACCGAAATTTGAAAACGCCGGGCTCCATCTGGGATTTCTGCCAAGACTAATCATGGTCCCATAAACGATTCCGCCGCTATTCACTTTTTGTTTGAGTTGCTCTCCGTTCACTATTGAATCTCCTGACGCCTTTATGGTCCCGACGACAGCATTCTACATAGCCAGAGTAATATGGTCTAATAGCGTCAGGAAGTAAGCATAAAATTGTAATGTCCTAAAGCTTTTTACGACTCCCTATTACATATCCAGCGGCCCCAGTGAGAGCACCTATTCCCACAATCAAAAACGCAGATGCGACACCATAAACCCCAACAACTGGTCCCAGAATGAAGTTTCCACCCGATGCCCCAACGTCCCAAGCTTGCTGGAGTGTGGCTAAAGCAGAACCCCGCTCTCGAGCAGGAACACGATCAACAACCAGGGAATTTATTCCCGGATATATAAGGCCGTAGCCAACTCCGTGTAGAAATGCAGCTCCCAAAAATAACCCAACCGAACTGACCTGCCACAAAATCAACATAGCTAGTCCCACGAGTAATAGCCCTGGAACTATCACAGATCCTCTTCCCAATCGATCCGCTATCCGTCCACTTATAAGCGTAGTGAGCATTGTCATACCCGACATAACTGTAAAATAAAACCCTATATTAAAATTCTCTGGTAACCCACTATCTGACGCCAAACTATACAAAAACACACTGACAGGTGCCATCGCAAAGGCATAGGTGAGAAATACTAAAGTAGGAAAGATGGCAGCCTTGCTTATCAAGGGAGCAGTTCCTTCTTCCTGTCGTTCATCTTGGCCTACGATAGCGAAGTCAGGAATCCTGGTTTTCGCATCCGATATCAATGTGGCAACCAATAAGGCCACAACTCCAAAAGCTGCCGCAACTATAAATGCAACACTGAATCCAATACTGTCCATGAGGAACACACCTACGACCGGTGCATAAAGTTGAGCAATTGATATGCTGTTCCCCATATAAGACATTCCTTCCCCTCGACGCTCCTCAGGCGCAAGATTTCCCACAATAGTGCTAGTGGCGACTGGAGCCATTGCTAAACCAACACCTTGCACCATCCGAACTGGAACTATCCACCACTCGCTAGGAAGAGGAATATAGAGAATCGTTGAACCTACAAAAAGACCTATGCCAACCAATGCAACCTTCTTCGGACCTGAATTGAGAATCCACCGTCCAGCCATGGGCCTTACGATCACTCCCGCCAACCCAAAAGTAGCAATTATGATTCCTGCCTCCCAAACTTCCCCTCCTCGAAATTCTATAAAAGCGGGCACTACTATAAAAAGGGAGAAAAAACCGGCAAGCAAAAAATGGGCAACAAGAAGATTAAGAAAAAAATCCTTGGTCCAAAGCTTGTTTACTTGGAAGCTGGTTTCGACTTCTGAATGTGCCATCTACTGAATCCCCTAGATAATTCTGCCCCTAAATAGTGAACAAAAATACATGAAATGTTTGATTGTGTTAGTCGCCAATGCTAAAGTTTTTTTACCCCTATCAAAAAATCAAATCAGAGTCTCAAGGCTACTTACTTAAATCAGGAAAGGCCATTGAAATTTCTACAGAAAAATCTCTAGAGTCAGATTCGTCAAATCGCAAAGTGAATACTCTCAACTTATCCACTCTGTTAGATTCACTATCTTATAGGGATTTTCGTTGGATATGGATTAGTTCATTTGTTTCATTCTTGGCGATGAATATGCAGATGATCACTAGAAGTTGGCTCATTCTTAGAGTCACGGATGATTCACCTCTCGCGCTAACTCTAGTAACCCTTACATTTGCATTACCCATGACAGTGGTATCCCCTTTAGCTGGAGCTTTAGCAGACAGATTTTCAAGGAAAAAACTGGTTGTCTTCAGCCAGGCTTCAAATGCCTTACTCACCATAATCATGGGCACCTTAGACATTACAGGGGTAATTTCATTTTGGCACATCATGGTTATTGGAATTTTTAATGGTTCCCTAATGGCTGTGAATATGCCTAGCAGGCAGGCTATCATTTCCGACATAGTCCCTGACGACAAACTTATGAATGCCATTTCTCTCAATAATTCGAGCATGAATTTAACCCGAGTCGCCGGCCCGGCCTTGGCTGGGTTTCTAATTCTTTTTGTAGATACCGCTGGTGTTTTCTTCATAATCTCAGGCACATACATATTCGCAGCTCTAACAATCGGGTTGGTGAAATATGCTCCCACAAGAAAGACTAACGGCAGTAGTACCGTGGGCGGTGATATAAAGGAAGGCCTTGCCTATGCTTTCAGTGAGCCAATATTAAAAGGTCTCTTCGTCATGACCTTCATTCCAGTGTTATTTGGTTTTTCCTACTATGCATTAATTCCGGCTTGGGCTAGAGAAGCATTGAACATAGAATCTGACGGACTAGGCATACTGTTAATGCTCATGGGCATTGGAGCCACTGTTGGGACTATTGCTCTAGCAGCAGCTGGTAATTTAAAACACAGGGGAATAATTATGTTGACGTCATGCTTCGCCTGGGGAGTCGCTCTTTCTATATTCTCGCAAACCAGTTCATTCACTCTTGCTGTCCCATTTCTGATATTTATTGGCCTTACAAGTTCCGTTTATATGTCAATGAATATGACTATGGTTCAATTACATTCAAATCCCGAAATGCGGGGCAGGGTTATGAGCATTTCAATGATGACTTTTGGGA
>VEXB01000012.1 GCA_009391195.1 SAR202 cluster bacterium AC-647-P02_OGT_505m | reverse complement strand
GGCGAGAGCAAGTATTGAGAGGGGTCGCATCCCTTTCCACATATTACTCACGGTTTCCTCCTCTTGAGTTTTCGTTTTCACACAAAAAATCGTGCAGGGACACAGATCAGGCTTCGACAAATATGAAATGTCTGTTGCCGGCTCACGTATCTCTAAACAATGGCGGGCATTATAGGTTTCAGATTTCTCTTCTGTCAAATACTTTTCGTGAGGCTTGTTATGGATTTCACGAATAAAAGTTCACATGAATTTAATGGGCCCAGTTAAATGAAACCCGTTTCAGTAGAGTAATGTCGCGTCGATTAGCTGACACTTTTTTCAATGAAGGACCTCAAATTTCGCATCATTGACTTGTTCTACCTCCCCTCCTACACTCACCCAGATTTATTGGAAAAATTTGGAGATGGAGATACAAGTGATGATGAAAATGCGTGAGAACAGGGTAAAACGCAAATTGGAACGAGGTGAGGCTGTAACCATGTTAATGGGTGAACATAACTCACCCGAGATGATCGATTATTTAGGTCAATATGGATTTGATTCGATATTTATTGAGGGTGAACATGGGCCAGTAGACTTCGCTCAAGTCGGCAACCTCAGTAGGGCGTGCGATCTTTGGGGAATGACTTCAATTGTTAGGGTCAATTCCAACTCTCCAGGCATTATTTACCGCACTTTCGATCTTGGTGCTCAAGGTATTATGGTTCCTCACGTGAACACTGCTGCGGAAGCACGAGCTGTAGTGGATGCCTCAAAATTCGGACCAATCGGTCATAGGGGAGCTGCGAGCGGACGCCAAAGCTATGGCGTTGATAATTATATCCAGGCAGCTAACCGGGAAACATTGGTTACAGTCCTCATTGAGGATATTGTCGCGATTGAGAATTTAGAGGAAATTGTGACTGTTGATCACATTGATGTTTTCTATGTAGCTCCGGGAGATTTGGCCCAGAGCATGGGATTGACGGGACAGACTTCACACCCTGATGTTCAGGCCGCAGTCGATCGTGCCATCAACACAATTGTTCAATCGGGCAAGATTGCAGGAGCGTTAGTTAACGACGCGACCCTTGATTCCTATCTCAGTAAAGGGGTCAAGTTTGTGGGAATTCCATGGGCTCCATGGCTTGGATCTGGTGCTGCATCATTTTTGAAAAAACTTTCTTGAATGTTGTGAGGTGCGTACCTTAAGGAAGCGTCATTTTGGTAAATGGAAATATGGCGGAGACGGGTGAGAGTTAAACTCGGCCTGAGATACGATCTAGCGGTACTGGATCTAGCGGCACTGGTGGTGATTGGTTGGATAAAGAATCCGGTTTTCGCCACTAGGAATTAGCACTGCTGTCCCTTGTAATGCAGTCGTTAAGTCGGCTCCTAGACCGAACGAATTAGATGGTCTTCAGACCTCAATTCCCACTCACGCCCCAAAAGTCATCAGCCTGCTTGTCAAACTTTCCATGTCCCAACCTATCGTCGAGCCACACCCATGATTTGTTCAACCATCGCCACCGAAAATTCCTTATAAAGAAGCGAGGTATAGCGTATCTTCTCCGCGGCGGCTTGGTCCATGCGCACCTGCGGACGCAGGTACTACAGGTAGTCCCGACACGGATTTGGAAGGTCATGCACTTCTTAGCATCTACCTTCCAGCTTAATACTCCCGACGCATTGCTCTCGCCCAAAGCCTCAAAACCACGGTTGCCTGTTGTGATCGCTTCCGTACCGCACTTCGGGACACATTTCAAACACGCGTTGCAGAATTCAGTAATGCCCGAGTCCACTGCGCCTAAGGCCTCAAGTGGAAGGTCGGTAAATATCTTGGAAATACGGCAGCGTGATCCCACCTTAGGGTTGATTAACAGTCCATGTCTTCCTAGCTGACCGAGGCCTGCATCGACGGCCAGAGGGATGCTTAAGGCTGTGTCATTGGCCGCGGGGATGGCATTGTACCCCAGTCCTCGTATGAACTCAGTCAGCATCCACAGGGTCGGCGCCATTCGAGCATATGCCAGAGTGCTGAGACCCTCAGTGAGTAGGGTCGGTGCATAATCAGTACCCTCCACATCCTTACCCCATTCGTGGAGCAACACCACGACGTTGGTCATCTCCTTCGGGATCACCCGTGTCCCATCTTCAAGGCAAATGGGTTGGTCGTACTGTTCGTAACCGGGTTCATCCGAGAACTTGATTGGGTGATCCTTTTTTGTCTCCGAATCGAAGTAATGGGAGTACACCCAGCGGCGGTCCAGTTCGGCAAATCCAACTTGATCCGCTCCGAACAAATGAGCGGCCTTACGCACAATCTGGGAGGCCTCTTTAGGGGAAGTCTTCGGTCGGCCTGTCGGCGCGGGTTCCATCTTAGATTGCCATGCAGTAGCCGGAGCGTCCCCCTGATTCTTTGAAAAGTCCATAAGATATAGCAAGGAGTCTGCCGCTGCATCAAGGCCCCACGCAGTAGCCTCGAAACCGGGGCGTCCCTTTTCCGTAAGCTTTCGTTGCTTGACTTTTAGTTTGTCTCGTTCAGCCTTGAGTTGGGCATCCCACACCATCTGCGAGCCCATATGATCTTTTTGATTGAAACGGACGTACGATTCTTGCACTTGGTACATTTCAGCAGCTGTGACGCGGGGTTTCGTATGTCGACGCAACTTGATGTTCATGCTACGGGACCTCCTACTTGTAACAGGTTGTCACATATTGGGCCGGATGGCCACTCTTTGAGATAGCCACCACCAGCGAGGGCAGTGAAATTGCGCTAATACACCAGACGCCGCAGGCTCATCTTGAGGCTGGGCGTCTGAATCGTATTCTTGGTGGAGACGGGGGAGGGTCGAACTCCCCGTCCAGAAGACACCCCGATCGGAATATGCTACAGGTTTAGCCGGTCTTAATATTCGAAAGGCCCAGCCCCGATCGGCTGACGCTTGGGCCCTACTAGCCGATTATCTTTAGCCAGTGTTATCGGCGTCTGACTGGCTGCACCCCGTCTATTGGCGCCCTTTCATATCCTTCGGGGATCGGTCATGAAGGACGTAGCCGCTTAAGCGGCTAGTGCTAGCTCTTTATTGCCAGTTAACTTTTTTGCCCACTTTTTAACGAGGTAGAAGGCGCCCCGACCTGCAATTCCGCGGTGACACCCCCTGTCGAATCCACGCGTCCCCACGTACTAAATTACCCTGTAATTTTATCACAGGGACCCAATTCATATCTCCAACCAGAGTAAATTATTCAACAGAGAATCTTCATCACATTTACAATTAAGTAAGTTCGTTATTATTTTCTTAAGGGAGTATTAATGGTTAAGCTAGCTGCAAATTTAAGTATGATGTTTAATGAATACGATTTTTTGGATAGGTTCGAAGCTGCTCGGAGAACTGGATTTAAAGGGGTGGAATACCTTTTCCCCTACGACTATAAACAAGATCAATTAGTGAATTTACTCGCTGAAAATGATCTTTCTCAGGTTCTGCATAATCTTCCTGCAGGTGATTGGGATTCGGGGGATAGAGGAATAGCTTGTGACCCTGCTAGGGTGGGGGAGTTTCAAGACAGTGTAGGTGTAGCGGTGGAATATGCAACCGCCCTACATTGTCCTCAGGTTAATTGTTTGGCCGGAGTTAAGCCAGATAACGTAAGTGTTGAAAATGCGAGAGATACATTCATATCTAATTTGCAGTTTGCTTCACCGATTCTGGAAAGCGCCGGAGTCAAATTAATTATTGAAAGTATCAACACTATAGATATACCGGGATTTTTCTTAACCCATACAGATCAGGCCAAGGAAATAATCCAGGATGTGAATTCTCCTAATCTATCTTTACAACATGATCTCTATCACATGCAAATAATGGAAGGAGATCTTTCAAGGACTATTGAATCTAATCTATCTTTAATCAGTCATATGCAACTTGCTGACAATCCTGGAAGGCATGAACCTGGAACTGGAGAAATAAATTATCCATTCCTTTTTTCTTTTATTGACAAATTGGGTTACGACGGCTGGATTGGATGTGAATATATTCCTGCAGGAAATACAGAGGAAGGCCTGAGTTGGGCCAAGGATTATTTGTAAGCCTTGTGATGGATGTAGTTGAAGTATTCTTGGCTCTTGGCGTGGATCTGTGTTTCGGGTGCTATACTCGGTTGAATAGGATTCTTGTAGTCTAGGAATACGCATTGGGGGGCTTTCGCCTATGGCGTATGGAATTGGGACCGAAATCATAGGAGACACTCCTGAACAAAGAGACGGGGATAACCTCCTTTCGTTGATACAGGACTACGTGTTATGGAACGCAATGGAACTTGTCCATTACGCGAACAACGTGAGGCTAAATCCCGACGGTACTAAAGTCGGGGGACATCAAGCCTCCAGTGCTTCAATCGTAACTATTATGACCTCACTATATTTTGACTACATGAATGGGGGAGATAAAATATCGGTTAAGCCCCACGGTTCCCCCATTTACCATGCTATTCAATATTTGCTTGGTAACTTAGATCCCTCGTATATGACTGAATTGAGGGCATTTCATGGACTTCAAGCCTACCCAAGTCGAAGCAAGGATCCGGACGGAGTTGAATTTAGTACTGGTTCTGTAGGACTTGGACCAGTTGCACCTAATTTTGCTTCCATTGTAAGTTCCTACAACCGATCTCATGATTTTTCCAATTCCGAAAATAGGACTGAGGAAAACAGGTATATCTCCATAGTGGGGGATGCGGAACTAGATGAAGGTTCCATTTGGGAGGCTATTGCTGAACCCGAGATGGAACAGGCCAAGAATGTCCTATGGGTAGTCGATCTAAACAGACAAAGTTTAGATCGCATAATTCCGGGTATTCGAGTTAAAGCATGGCGTGAAATGTTTGAGTCTAACGGTTGGAATGTAATTGAAGCCAAATACGGGAGCCTTTTGCAAGCTGCATTTGTTGAACCTAATGGCGAAATTCTTCGAGATGCAATCGATGATATGACTAACCAGGTCTACCAGCGTCTCTTGAGGGTTGACAGTCCTGTTTTGAGAGAAGCATTGCCCATTTACAGCAAGTATCCTGACGATATGAAACGGTTGATTGGAAATATGGATGACAATCAACTTGATGATCTTTTCCACAACCTAGGAGGTCACGATTTTCAAACGTTGAGAGAGGCGTTTAAAGAGTCTGATCGCACAGATGCCCCAAATGTAGTTTTTGCCTACACTTTAAAGGGATATCGGCTTCCTTCAGTGGGAGACCCACAAAATCACTCGGTGACTTTGAGTGATGCACAGATGGAGGAATTGAGAGATTCTCTTGACTTGCCAACCGGGGAAAGATGGCCTGTCCCTGATGACAAATCTGAGGCTGGCATTCTTGTAGAAAGTCGGTCAAAACTTCTTGCACCAGATACTATTACCTCACCTCTACCAACAGAAAAGATTCCTTGGGACTTCGGTAGAAAATATTCAGGTAATATGTCGACTCAGCAGATTTTTGGTTTAGTTTTGACCGATATGTCCCGTACTCTTGGGGAGATATCTAAGCGAGTTGTTACTGTCAGTCCTGATGTAGCTTCTTCCACGAATCTAGGGGGTTGGATAAACAGGGTAGGAGTCTGGAAGACGGGAGACTCTGAAGATCTCCCCGGTGAGGATGTTGTTAGAGCCCTGCGTTGGGAAGAGTCAAAAGACGGTCAACATATTGAGTTGGGTATTTCAGAGAACAATCTTTTTATGATGTTGGGCCAGTTGGGCCTTTCGTACGAACGTGATGGAGAGATACTTTTTCCAATTGGTACCGTCTACGATCCTTTTGTTCGGAGAGGTTTGGATGCTTTTGTATACAGCGTTTACTCAGGAGCGAAATTTATTGTGGTGGGTACGCCATCTGGGTTGAGTCTTGCTCCTGAGGGTGGAGCCCATCAGTCAATGATGACACCTTCTATTGGCACCGAGATGCCTGGACTGGACGCCTACGAACCTTGTTTTGGTCAAGAGTTAGAGTGGATTATGCTATCTGCAATGCACCAAATTCGTAAAAGGGGTCGTTGCACCTATTTGCGTTTGACTAGTAAGCCAACAGATCAGACACTCATGCCTACCCCACTGGATCCAGTTGAACTTGAAAAGCTCAGGCTGCAGGTTTTAACTGGGGCCTATTGTTTGAGAGATAGCTCAATAACCTCCCGAGAGGCTTCAGCGGGTAGTCCTGTAGTTAACCTAATTGCTTGTGGGGCTATGGTGCCAGAGGCATTAGAGGCTGCGGATAGGCTCTTAGAAGAGGGTGTTTATACCAACGTTATTAATGTTACGGGCCCAGGACCGCTATACCGTCATTACCGTGAATCGACCAGGCGTGCCGTAGAACAAGGAATCTCTCTTGCTCAAAATATTGGGCGGCTTATTCCAGGTGCCTTGCCGGGCGCCCCTGTCGTTACAGTAGCGGATGCCCATCCTCATTCCCTTGCATGGCTAGGCTCTGCGCTAGGCAGTAAAGCGATACAACTTGGAGTCGATGACTGGGGTCAGTCTGGCAACAGAGATGACCTTTACAAGGAGTACAAGACTGATGCAGAGTCGATAGTAGCTGCATGTATAACTGTGTTAGATGATTGATAAAGGCTAATATACTAATAAGCGAGTTGCTATAGCTATGCTAGACTTGGGAACTTGGTTACATCTATTAAGAATGGAGCGTTTGTTATGACAAAAATACTCGTTGTACATGGGGCGGGAATAAACATGAGAGGTAAGTTTCAAGTAGAGATATTTGGGACGGACACCATGGATGATTACAGTAATGCAATTAATGAATATGCCTCCGAACTTGGTGTTGATGTTGAGATATTTCACTCCAATATAGAAGGTGAGGTCATCAACAAATTCTATGAATGCCATGAAAAAGGATTTGATGCTGCCATTATCAATCCTGCAGGGTATTCTTCTGGACATCCTGCCCTCGCTGCAGCGATAACACAGGTTGCATTTCCCACAATCGAAGTACACATATCAAATCCAGCTGCTCGGGGCGGTAATTCTGAGATTGCCCGGTCGTGTAAAGGTGTCATAACAGGTTTTGGATTGTTTGGTTACAACATAGCCATCAAAGCTATTTTGGACATGGCTGACTGAAGGTTCTGTCACTTTAAACTCGACACTGTTGTATATATTTCTTCCCCTCAGGGTATGTAATATTAGCGACTGTATCAGCGAAATAAACAGAAATATATGCAGAATATGGTAGGAGTATCAATGAAACTCTTGAATTTTTTCTTGATGGTTGTTTTTGTCACCTCCATCGCATCTTTTATAGGGTGTGGCGAGGATGAGAAACAAGAGGCAACTCCTATCGCTGCTGAGGTTTCTAGTACCTATAAAAGTTATGACTCAGCACCTGAAGTCACTATTGATACAAAGAATGATTACTTTGCCGAATTTGATATGGAATCTGGTGGGAAATTCACGATAGATCTCTATGAAAAATTTGTCCCTATTACTGTAAACAACTTTGTGTTTTTAGCTCGAGAAGGCTTTTATGATGGAGTGACATTTCACAGAGTAATATCAGGATTTATGGCTCAGGGTGGTGACCAAACTGGCAGTGGGTCAGGAAATGCAGGTTACTATTTCGATAACGAATTTCACCCTGATGCTCTACATGATGGACCAGGGGTGATTTCAATGGCTAACAGAGGAGTCATCAATGGCAAAGGAACAAACGGCACCCAGTTCTTTATAACGTATAAAGAAACACACTTTCTTGATGGGTATAAGCCTGACGGGAGTCCGAAAAATTGCGCTGTGCCTCAGACTTCTTGTCATTCTGTTTTTGGCAAAGTTAGTAGCGGCATGGACGTTGTTAACTCTATTTCACTGCGGGATCCGTCTGTTCCTGGCCCCCAGGGAGATGTGATTAAATCGGTAACAATAATAGAGAAATAGATTTGAATGATTTTATGGATAAGGACTCACCCATGATAGAGAGCACTTATCCATAAAACTGATTAGTCATCGCCGAATCCGTGTTCAGCTACAATTGATTCTCTGCCAGTGAAAAAGTTGAACAATCGGCCGTGCGATCCTATCCAGGAACTGTTCCTTAGAGTTATCTCCCCAACGACCGGCTTGTCATCTATTCGTACAGTAGGAGACACTCTAAAAGTTTCGATGTCGACCTTATCTTTTCGGAACTTGAAGGTTATTCCATCTAATTCTGAAACAGCTGTTTCTTTCCCTTTGACCATACTTGGGAATAGTAGTTTGTTGAAAAATGACCTCTCAAGGGACTGAAAATCTACGAGGACGGAACCATCCTCATTATCGATAAATCCGAATGGTCGAGTTTGAGCACGATGATAGGTAAATCCAGCTATTATTAATGCTATCAAAGCGATGGGTATGCCGATCAAACCCACTGCAATTCCAGCATTAGACTTAGCAATTTGAACAACTTCTGGTGCCACTTCGATCACTGTTGTGTTGTACGGCTCCGGTGCTGGATCTGGCATGAGGTTAGGTAAGCTTATCGCGGTAAGAGCTATAGATTCTGAGACTTGTTGACGAACCTGCCCAGCGTAGTCGATATCTAAGTTAAGAGCTAAGGTTGTTATACCTTCTTTAGTTGGTGTGAATATAACGTCGTACATCCAAGCGCGTCCATCTGAAGTTCCTTCCCGTGGAACGATATCTAATTGGCCTAAGTCTTCTCCCTCACCGAAGCTAGCTCTTATTGAAGAGGGATCTACTGCGAACGACTGCCCTGAGATGTTCACAAATATAGTTGCTATGTTTGATCTACGCTCCAGGTACATTCTATCTGTGTTCAGTTGTGTGACTTCCATTTGTGGGAAAGCTTGTGCCCGAAAGCTGAGTTGTTCGATCACAGTATTAGGTGATTCAGCCCATCCAAGTTCCATTTTGACGACATAGTCCCCCTCACTTTCTGGACTGGCTATAGTAGCCGAATAATAGTTATCACCTGCAGTAGCGTCACCGTACTCACCGTCATCATTTAAGTTGTAAAAGACATTGCGACCGTCAGGACCTGTGACAGTCACTTTTACTAAGGAATTTTCTCCTGGTGAAACCATTACCGATTCTTCTGTTACGTATGTGATGAGATTTAATGGTTCCCCAGTCGGAATAAGGTCATGCATTCCAAGGTTTAATCGGAATTTATTTGAAGATATTTGCCAAGAAGATACCTTTCCTTCCATTCCGTTGGCATCTACAGTCCAAACACCAGGGGTGGGATCTTTGATTTGCCATATTACTGTGTGGGGTGTTTCGACAACGTTTAACGAGGCCGTGCCACTTGTTGCCGGTTCATCTATCTGAGGGCTGTTGAGTTTTAGAGAACCGTACTGATCTTCTTTGAAAAATAGGACTGTTGCATCTTTTGTTCCGGGGGCTATTTTGATTGTTGAGGTCAATACCTCATCTTTAGCTAGTGACGCTTGACTTGATAATGACAATGCACCAAGTGAGTCTCGGGTCATTATCTTGTCGGTTATATTTCTAAGAGCGTCATCAATGGTCAGTTCATATCTCTTAGAACCAGTTTTTGTAGCTATTCTGTCGAGTATGTAATTCATACTCGGGTCCGCATCGGTAGGGGTAATGCCAGTAATTGTCCATCCGCTCGCACTAAACATTTCTGCGATTGGGTCGAGGCGTCGTGCTGTGTACTCGGGATCTGCGAGGACTTTTCTTTGCCCAACAAGGTAGAGCGTTGATCCTGCAGAGGCGGATTCCTTGCCCATTATGTTGTATGCCTGCGAGACTACTTCCGGAATGTTAATGTCATTCTCAGGGATATAGGCGGTTATTTTTTCTGCAATAAGAGGCTTGTAATCGGCAAAGTTTTTTGAGCCAGCCTCGAATGGTCCTAGAAATAACTCTGGATTATCCATGTCAGAAAAATAGAAATTTTCTCCTGGTTGGAGGGTCGATAATATGCCAGTCAAAGACTCAAATAACGCAGAGTTGTTGCCATTACTGATAGAGTCTATGTCTACTGACATTATTACAACACGGCCTTTAGAAAAACCGCTTTCTTCGCTAGCGTAAGCGATGCTGCCAGTCACCGCAATCGTTAGCAAAAAAATCGAAAGTATTACTGCCCGGATCGATAGTTTCATGTAAGCCCTCCCCTAATATAAAGAAACTAGTGATCAGGCTTTTACAGGTCAATTAGATTAAGGTTCACTTTTTGAACAAAAAAGAAATATTTACTATTGGAAATTTGAGGAAATTTAAGACGAACTGTCTGTATTCTTCAGCTTTTCTATTTAGTTTCCTACTATTATTTACTGGATGTGAGGAAGGCGTTGCAGAAAGGGACTTATCTGTCGTACATGGTTTAATTGCAGAGGTGTCTGCACGTAGCTTGACTGAAACGAGTTGGTTTTCTTTAGAAACTGATGGGGGGGCCATATTCAAGGTGATGGTAGAAACCGACTTGGGTAAATTCACCCCTTCCCATCTTCGCTCTCACATGATTACTGGACAACCAGTTGAAGTCATATTTTCCGAAAAGGAAACCACTAATAGTCTTATTATTGCCGTATCAGTCAGGGACTACCACGGTAATTGATATGGGTTTTGGTTAACCTTTAGCAAAGTCTCACGCTGTCTTATTTGCGCGACGGTATTTCAATACCAAGATAATAGGCACCACAACCAAAATCCCAAAAATAAAAAGGAAAAAATATCCTGCTGAAGTGCCAGATACGATACTTTCCCCACTTACATTTACTATGAAGTAAACGCTAGATTCATGGTCCGGCAAAGTTTGTATTTTTACTTCTGCTTCCCAGTCTCCTTCCTCATAAAATGTAAGGTTGGCGTCGTACATTGTCGTTGAAGAAGGGGAGTTTACAGCACGTGACTCGAAGGCTTCATCTCCGTGTCTGACAATTATAGTAATAATAGCTTCTTCAATTGGGTTACTAGTTTTAACGTCAGTTGGTTCAATAGTGAAATGAGCGTGCCCGACCATTGGTTGATGGGGAATCACGCTTACGGCGACTTTATAGTCGTCGACTTCACCGACAAAGATTTCTTTCATGTCACCGTGTGCTGACACTTGGTTAGTTGCTATAAAACAAAAAACAAATAGGGTAACTATCAGTGCAGATCCGTTAAATACGTGTCTCATTTTTGAAATTAGGAACTCCAGGAACTGTGGTGGGCCCGGTAGGGATCGAACCTACGACCTATCGGTTATGAGCCGACTGCTCTAACCACTGAGCTACGGGCCCGGAATTAAAATTACTTAAGTTAAATTTGATTCTGTATTATCTGTCTGACTTTCAATCAGGTGATGCCAAAGTTTGCATTTTCAGTTAAGTCCGAATTAATTGTCTGGTACTGTCATGCACTAGTCAAGAAATTGTATATTGCTAGTGCTTGTATTGTTAAATGGTTGGAATAAGACTATGGGTTTTGCAGCTGACTGTTCTTAATCATTGCTATATATTCCAGGTTCAATAACAGGAAAATGGTCAAGGTGTTGTCTTAATTATGGAAGACGAAAAGTATTGCAATAAATGTGGGACAAGTCTCCGGACGGCATCAAATATATGTGATCCTGACTCAATTTTTTGTCTGCTAGACCAAATATGGACTTGCAGGAAACATGCTTCTGAACATTTACATGAGATTGAAAATAGACTGTTAAATTCTACAAATAGAGCTACATCGATTACAGAGCAGAGAATGCTTGACGATATTCAGGTGTTAAAAATGAGATATAAGGCAAGATAGTTGGTTAGATTAGCTTAATGGTGGACCTGTGAATGTGACTCCGTATTTGTGTCCAGTCTCTAGAGCGCGGTCTGCCATCATCTGGGCGTCTACTTCGTCTGGTCCGACAACCTCAAAGAAGAAATCTTCAAAACCGGCAGGGGAAATGATGACAAGCATCTTCACCGGATTTTCGTCCGATTTAAAAAATGTGTGGATTGTCCCTCTCGGTACCAACACGAATGATCCTGGTTTGGCTTCAATAATATTTTCCCCTAACAGGACCTTCAAATTACCCTCTATTACATAAAATGCCTCTTCCTCATTCTCGTGAGTATGTTGTCCTGGCCCACCCCCATAAAGGATCGACTCAAAAAGCGCATAATGTCCATCTGTATCAGAACTTATCGCTTTGAATGTAAATGGATGGTCTACGGCGTTTAGTTTCCTCCCTTCGTCCGGTCCCAGGATCACCTCTTTTATGTTGAAAGACATCTCCACCTCGATTAATAAAGATTATTTAGCTTTGGCAGTCAGAGTATCGACTTGATGCTCTGCTAACATACTTGATAATTAACATGATAAATGAAAAATGAGGTTTGGTCGGAGGGATAGGAATGGCAAGGATGGAAGGAAAGGTTGCATTGATATCTGGGGCGGCCAGAGGGCAAGGAGCAGATGAAGCTCGCCTTTTTGCCGAAGAAGGCGCATCAGTTGTACTTGGTGACATCATCGATGAACAAGGACAACAAGTTGCATCAGAGATTGGAGAGTCAGGAGGTAATGCTACCTATGTCCACCTCGATGTGACCAACGAGGCTGACTGGAAAAACGCCGTCTCTACAGCTGTTACTGAGTATGGGAAATTAGATGTTCTGGTTAATAACGCCGGGATTCTGATTATGAAAGGACTGGAAGAGACAGAAAATGCTGATTGGGAATCTATACAAGATGTGAATTCCCGTGGTGTGTTTCTTGGTGCGAAAACTGTGGTCCCGGCAATGAGAGATGCGGGTGGAGGTTCCATAGTCAACATATCTTCGATTGCGGGGCTTATAGGTTCTAGATATACAGCTTATGGGGCTAGTAAGGGTCTCGTGAGGATACTATCGAAATCAATAGCAGTGGAATATGGCCCTGAACAGATACGCTGTAATTCTGTACACCCAGGCATAATTGAGACTGACATGGTGGAGGGATTGATTGGGACGGGTGACGGTCGGCAGTCGATGATTGATAGGACTCCGCTGGGGATAATAGCGAATGCCAGGGATGTTTCACTTGGGGTGCTCTATCTTGCCTCAGACGAATCCCGTTACGTCACCGGATCCGAACTCGTTATAGACGGTGGTATTACAGTTCGTAGATGAAATATTTAAGGCTACTTTCCTTTGTCTGAACATCCTAAGTGCCGACGCATTTTTCTTTTGCCAATATCCATGTTTCTTGGATTACTGATTTTGGTTTCATGTGATGATTTAAAAGAAGACTCACTTGGTTATACCCAGAATTTAACCATCCAATCACCTGCACCTACTTATACCCCATTACCCACTTATACCCCATTACCCACTTATACCCCATTACCCACTTACACCCCTCTGGCTAGACCGACGGTTAGTTCTTTACAAATGCCTACTCCCTTGTCTCAGACAGTTGTGCCACTAATTCCTACGGCGACTCCACTAAGTTTTCAAGCAACCAGAATACCCCAAGCAGGTTCTTACATTGACGAGGAATTTTATGAAAATATTCAGGTTGACGTGGAAGGGGAATTCTTGCCCGCCATGGAGAATCGATTTGACCCTGCAGTCGGTCTTACAGCTCCTTTAATCAAGGGTGTTGATTTGGCTGGAAATCCAATAGTACTTCAGGAAGATGCCGAAACTACCATTGTTATAGCGTTGGCGCATTGGTGTCCCCACTGCCGAAATGAAGTAAGAGAGCTCGCTTCTTATTTTCTCGATAATCCCTTGCCTGAAGGTATAAGAGTCGTAAGTATTGCTACATCTATAAATCCTACTCGAGCCAATTATCCTCCTCACAAATGGTTCGAGAATGAGCAATGGAATATTCCTGTGATTGTCGACAACTCGGATAGTGACATTGCCCGTGCAATGGGAGTAAGCTCATTTCCATTCTTTATAGTGATAGATTCCAATGGAGATGTGAGTCTCCGGGTCGCGGGACGCCTTGGGATTGATGGCCTTGAACGAATATTTGAGTTAATCACTACTAAATCTTATTAGTTGGATGTGGAAATCAGCGCTTCTAGGTTGGGAAAATAAATAATGCCAGTATCTAACAAGATAAAAAATTTTATGGAACAAGGTTCTTGGATTCGAAAAATGTTTGAGGAAGGCATTTCTCTAAAAAGACAGTTTGGGGAAGAAAACGTCTTTGATTTGTCGTTGGGAAATCCAGTGATAGACCCACCCCAAGAATTTTTTTCAAAATTAAAGTCTATCGCTGACAATCCTATCAGTGGAATGCACCGTTATATGCCAAATGCTGGGTTACTGGAAACACGTGAGGCAGTGGCGGGTCAACTCACTGATGAAACGATGATAGCTTTTACCGCTAATGACATTATTATGACCTGTGGTGCAGGAGGGGCTCTAAATGTTGTCATGAAAACCTTGATGGATCCCGGGGATGAATTTGTTATTTTCGCACCATTTTTTGTCGAGTATCATTTTTACGCAGACAATCACGGAGGATCCTGTAAAGTGGTTCCTCCTGATCGAAACTTCCTGCCAGATCTAGATGCTTTTAGGGATGCAGTTACTCCGAAGACGAGGGGCGTGCTTATCAACTCTCCCAATAACCCTACAGGTGTTTTGTATTCGTCTGAAGTTTTATCGAACCTGTGTGAAATCATTCGTGAAAAGGAAGAGGAATACGGGACGAAGATATATCTGGTCAGTGACGAACCTTACCGGCGGCTTATTTTTGATAATCTAAAGTACCCCCATATTTTTGACCATCATGTGCGTAGCATCGTGGCGACTTCCCATTCTAAGGATCTGGCACTCCCTGGTGAGCGTATCGGGTATATTGCGATTCATCCGGATTGTCCCGACAAACAGGAAATTATCGACGGGATGGTTTTTTGTAACAGGACGCTAGGATTTGTAAACGCACCAGCATTGGCACAACATCTGGTGACCTCATTGCAGTCAGTGACAGTTGATGTTGGTCTTTATGAACGAAAGAGGAATTTTCTTTACTCTAAATTGACAGATATGGGATATTCGGTTGTAAGGCCTCAAGGTGCGTTCTATATGTTTCCCAAAGCCCCTATAGATGATGACGTTGAATTTGTGGATAAGCTTAAAGAGGAAAGGGTTTTGGCAGTACCAGGTACAGGTTTCGGATTACCAGGTTATTTTAGGCTTTCCTATTGCCTTAAAGACGAAACCATAGAGGGAGCACTTCCCGGCCTCTCGAAGGCTATATCTCAATACAGTTGATTTAGTATGCAGGTTGCTTCTAATTTGGCTGATCATCTTTAAGCCCGGAGCCTGTAATGGGTACGAGTATTCTGCTATTTTTTCCAATCTCACCAGATCTGATGAGTTTTTCTGTCCCCGCAAGTGCTGTTGCTGAAGTGGGTTCGGCATAAATGCCTTCCTTTGATGCAAGAAATTTCTGCCAGTCAATAAGCTCTTTTTCTGTCACGGTCGTGCAGGAACCTTTTGATCTAATAAGTGCGTCAATGACCTGATCTTGTCGAGGAGGAGACCCAACAGCCGTTCCACCAGATCGGGTTTCACGAATCATTGAAGTATCCCAAGCTACATTGTTTGCAGCGGAATATATAGGTTTCACAGCTTCTGTCTGTACAAAATGTAGACGTGGTATTCGAGAGATTTGGTTAGATTCTTTGAGCTCACATAACCCTTTCCACATCCCCAGGTAAAGTGACCCGTTTCCTACAGGGATAACAATGTCTTCTGGTATGTGGTCTCCAAATTCTCTGAAAACTTCGTGGGCAAAAATCTTCGTGCCCTCTATGAAAAAAGGGCTTAGATTATGGGAGGCATACACGAGGTTGTTATTGCGAACAAAGGCCTTTGCGGCCTCTGTGGTAGCATCGCGGCTTCCAGGTATTTTGTGTATCGTGGCGCCGTACACTTGTATCTGGCCAATTTTCGGCGCTGGAGCAGATTCAGGCACAAAAATGTGGGCCTTCATGTTGGACATTGCTGCATAGGCGGACAGTGATGCCCCAGCGTTGCCAGAAGAATCTTCCACCAATTCATTAATCCCAAAAGATTTTAAGGCAGAGATCATTACTGAGGTACCTCGGTCTTTAAACGAACCAGTGGGATTCATATATTCTTGTTTCACATATATTTCTGCCCCGATCCGATTTTTTACGTTGTTCAATTGAACGACAGGAGTGTTTCCCTCACCAAGAGTGATTAGGTCTTTCTGATGATCAAGTGGTAGAGGAATCGGATGGCCGGACCATCTGGTGGGATGGAGGTCTGAGCCCAGCTGGGTTACGTAACTTATATTTAGCGGGGATCCGCATCTATCACATTCGAGTAGTGTTGGACTGGGCTCATAAGAGCTACTACAGGAGGAGCATTGAAATTTGTGATTACTCATTACAATTAATTCCAGTCCTGGTCTAGATGAGCTTCGATGAATTCTCGATTTAGGTCCACCCCAATACCAGGTCTGTCCGGCAGCTGAAGTCGACCTTCAACTATTTTAAGTGGCTCATCAATCATCTTATTTAAAACATCGAGACTTGCATGATTCATTTCTAGTTTGTAGAAATTTGGCACTGTCATCATAGTGTGAGCGCCAGCCAATATGTTGATAGGCCCGCTGGCATCGTGAGGACTGACAGGGACATAAAATGACTCTGCTAGCGCGGCAATTTTATAAAATTCTGTGATGCCCCCAGTCCATAATATGTCTGGCATTAGGTATTCGGCTAATCTGTCTTTTAGAATCGGGACGAAGTCCCATCGTGTGTACAGCCTCTCTCCTACACACAGTGGTACTCCAACGGAGTCTTTTACATGCCTGAGTGCCTCATTACTATTAGGTTGAACAGGTTCTTCAAACCAACCGATGTTGAAAGGTTCCAGACGTCGAGCCATTGCTATAGCAGTGGGGACGTCAAAATTACCGTGGCAATCAATCAAAATTTCTATATCTGGACCAACTTCTTGCCGGATAGCAGCTATGGTGTCTACAGCTAGAGACGCGCCCTCTGGAGATATAGTTCCTTGTTTGTAGCGTCTGTGGTGCTGTCTCATTTCCGGCATAAATGGGTCTGTTTTGAGTGCTCTAAAGCCGTTTGATACCACTTCACGGGCCTGTTTGGCGGCCCTTTCTGGGTCTCCAGGGGCTACGTGAGTGTACATTTCAATATCGTCCCAAACAGGTCCTCCCCCAAGGATTTCATATATGGGTTTTCCTGCTGCTTTTCCTTTAATGTCCCACAGAGCAATGTCGATTCCACTCAGCATTGTTGTCACAAATCCTCCAGATCCTCCGCCCCCAGTGAAACGTCGATATAGCTTGTGCCATATGCGATCAACATGTTCGGGGTTTTCTCCAATGAGGGATTCACGGAAATCTTGTTCTAAAGTGGAATCTCTAAGAAACCGCAACATATTCCCAACAACAATGCTTCCTCCCCCACCGGAGCTGGTTGCTTCTCCAATTCCATGAATTCCTGCATCGGTATCTATCTGGACGTAAACGAAGCTCCTCCCATTTTTTTCCGGAGCCGTAACCCATACTTTTAAATCTGTTATTTTCATCTTAAAGTCCTCTATTGATTTCACAAATCTCCACTAATCCAAACGCCACTCAAATATATAGTGCCTACTTATAGACTCTGGCATCTATATATATTTTTCCCGTTTAGGCTAAGAGATGGGAGGCAAAAATTATAACAAGGCACAGGTGGCATTTTATCTGATAAAATTTTCAGGATGTCTAGTTCAATAAATCCACTTCATGATAGTGATTCTGCTCAATCTCCCTCTGGTTCTATCAGAACAAAAAAGACTGGGAAAATTTTTTATGGTTGGTGGCTGGTTGGTGTGGGAGTTTTTCTTTTATCGCTGATGTCTTTAGGCGTTTTCAGAGGCATGAGTGTGATGACAGTCGTTCTCCAGAGAGAATTTGGATGGACAAGAACTCAGATATCTTTAAGTTCCCTATTTAATAGGGTAGAAGGCGCCGCCCTTGGACCGATTGAAGGTTATTTGATTGACAGGATCGGAGCCCGCAAGATGGTGCTTGTCGGGTTTTCACTGATGGCTGTGGGATTTGTACTTTTTTCTCTCGTTCAGAATATATGGCAATTTTACGCGGTATTTTTGCTGATTACTCTCGGATCTGGTATCGGAGGATGGCTGGCAGTTATAGCAATTCTGAACAACTGGTTTCATAGGCAAAGAACTATGGCATTGGCTTGCGCTATGTCTGGGATCATTTTGGCTGGTTTTTTTCTACCCCCATACACTCAGGCTTTAGAGTTTAGCTTTAGAGGGACAGTTTTTTGCCTGGGACTCATCATTTTTATCGTAGCCCTTCCAGCTGTCAAAATACTTAGAAATCGTCCTGAAGATATGGGACTCATGCCAGATGGTGGACCGATTAACCGGGTAGAGCTTAATCCTTTGGTGTTAGTCAAATACATAGGAGTATCTCTAGGGGCTTTTTTATTGGTTAGTGGGGCGGTGGTTGGAGCCCTAACGCTTTTCATGGCTCCATCTTCGAAATTATTAGAATTTGTCCCTGGAATTTTATTAGGCTCTGTTGCTGGGCTTGTCTCCATCATCTATTACAAACGTAGGCGGAAGGCACTGGCGCTGGCGGAGGCTTATGCCAGCCAAACGATAATCGATAGCTCTCCTATTACTACAACGGAGACACTTCCAAGTACACAGAATGCTGGCATGCTTGAGGTTGAAGAGGAGCAGGAATTTAGTGTTACTGAGGCTTTAAGAACTCCAGTTTTTTGGATTCTTACGTTCGCCCATCTTTCATCCACTATCTCGCTTTCAACTCTCTCAATACATCTGGCTCCTCGTCTCACTGATATGGGTCTAAGTCTCAGCACCGCCAGTAAAATCGAACTATTGCAATCCCTTATAGCTCTTCCTATTCTTTTCTTGGCTGGCTGGCTTGGAGATCAGATCTCAAAAAAATATCTGGTGACGATATTTTTATTTATTCAGGGTATATCCACACTTGTATTAGCTTTAGGGAACTCCCTACCTATGGCGATTTTGTTTGCGGTACTTTATGGCGTTGCTTTTGGGGGTAGGATTCCGTTGATGACCTCTATCAGAGGTGAATATTTTGGCAGGAAAGCGTTTGCCTCAATTATGGGCTGGTCCATGCTTCCAAATGGGATAGTAATGGCCGTTGCTCCAGTATGGGCCGGCTGGGTTTTTGATAATTATGGGCAGTACACTGTTCCATTTTTGGCCTACGCCATTATCAACATAGTTGGAGCTTTTGTTATGCTTTTTGCAAGGAAACCCAAGCTCGTTAAAACTCCATTTTAACGCAACTACTCTATTGTCCACACATCAAGAAACTACGGATCAAATGTTAGATTACATAATGTGTAATATTCCCTTATAGGTGCGGTCGTTTCGACAAAGTAAGTTATGCCAAAACCCTAGTAACTCTCTTACTATTAGAAGTCCCTAATGAGTCATATACTCACAATAGAAATTGACTTACTATTTAACAATGGGAATAGTCTTGAGAGGTGTAAATGATTTGGTATAAAGATTGGGTTTTTTATCTTATCGTCGGTGCCGTGTTTATTTTTGATCAAATAAGTAAAGAATTCATCAGATTGTGGATGCCACTCGGGGATAGTTGGCCTTCAACAGGTTTTTTACGAATAGTACATGGAACAAATACAGGGTCTGCATTCGGTTTGTTTGCCGGTTTTACTAATTTATTGATTCTTGCCTCTATCCTTGGAATAGCTGCAGTGCTCTACTATTTTTACAGACAGGGTAACAACGCTATAGCTCTCCGGATTTCGTTGGGCCTCATCGTAGGTGGGGCGCTGGGTAATCTTTTTGACCGTGTCGTGTTCGGTAAAGTAGTGGACTTTATTAGTGTCGGTTGGTGGCCGTCATTTAATATTGCGGATTCAGCCATTTCTGTTGGTATGTTTCTTTTGATATTTACGATGATATTTGGTGAGAGGCTTGGTTGGACGGAACAAACCCAGAAAATGTAATGTGTAACGAAATACTCAGATTTACCGTTGATAGACCTGGTCAGAGACTAGATCAATTTTTATCTGTAAATTTAAAAGGCTACAGTCGTTCTAGAGTTAGTAATTTAATCCATTCCGGGCGAGTGTTAGTTGAGCAGCGTGACGGGAAATCTTCCACGAAACTTAAATCGGGAGAAGTCGTTACTGTTTTGCCTTCCGTTAGACAAGAATCCAGCTTGCAACCACAAAGCATAGATCTGAACATTATCCATGAGGATTCAGATATGTTGGTGATAAATAAGCAGGCTGGGATTCCAGTTCATCCGGGGCCCGGCCATCAGGATGGGACTGTAGCCAATGCCCTTATAGAAATTTACCCGAATGTCAAAAATGTGGGGTCTGTGGACAGGCCTGGAATTGTGCATAGGTTGGATATGGATACGTCAGGTCTTATGGTGGTGGCCAAGACTCAGGAAGCTCATTTAAATATAGCTAGGCAGTTTGAGAATAGGACGGTTGAAAAAACATATTTGGCTCTCGTGACTGGCAATCTGGAAAGAGAAGAAGCCGTTATTGAGGCAGCAATAGGTAGGTCACCTGGTGATAGACAGAGAATGTCAGTTTTGGAAAATGGGAGGGAAGCAATCACTAGATATAAAGTAATTCGTAGATACGAAAACTTTGATCTACTGGAGATTAGATTGCTCACTGGGCGAACCCATCAAATCAGGGTTCATATGGCTTCTTTAGGTCATCCTGTTGCCGGAGATAAGATTTATGGAAGAGAAATTGATCATTTAGTCAGACAATTTCTTCACTCTGCGATCTTGCAGTTTTCTCACCCCGCTACCGGTAAAACCGTCCAATACGAAGCCTCTCTACCGGGAGATATAGCTCAATTTTTGAACTTTTGTTGAATTCTTTGCTTTATTCTATTTACTGACTGGGTGATAATGTTTTCGCACCCTTAAAAACATTTCACGTCGCGCGGACCAGTAATAAAATGTGTGTCCGAGGGAATAATGTCCGAAAGAAAAGTTAGAGTCCGATATGCTCCAAGTCCGACAGGGGAACCTCATGTGGGTAATATCCGCACGGCTTTGTTTGACTGGTTATTTGCCCGTCAAACAGGAGGCGATTTCATTATAAGGGTGGAAGATACAGACCAGGCACGACGTGTTGACGGTGCGATAGAACTACAGAAAGAATCTTTAAAGTGGCTAAAACTAGATTGGGACGAAGGATTGGGCGAGAACGGAGGATCGGGTCCATATGTTCAGTCAGAACGCCTTGAGTACTATGCAAATGCGGTCTCACGGCTGATAACAACAGGAGCAGCATATAAATGTTTTTGCCCCCCGGAGCGCCTCGAGTCTCTTAGGGAGTCTCAGAAGCAACAGAAGGCTTCCAGGCTTGGTTACGATGGTAAGTGTCGGTCTCTCAAAAAAGAAAAATTACAGAAAATGGAGTCAGAATCAACCCCATTTGTCGTTCGATTTTTGATGCCTGATAAAGGTGTTTCCCAGATTGATGACCTTGTTAGAGGAAAAATTGAATTTGACAATGAGTTAGTTGAAGACTTTGTGATCCTAAAGGCCGATGGGTTTCCAACTTATCATTTAGCGTCAGTCGTGGATGACCATTATATGGGGATCACACATGTGTTTAGAGGGGAGGAATGGGTCTCGAGTATTCCACGGCATGTACAAATTTACAGAGCTTTTGATTGGGAGACTCCGATTTATGCTCATTTACCCACAATCCTAGCTCCTGACAAAACAAAGCTCAGCAAGCGTCATGGTGCCACATCGGTTTTGGAATACAAGGAGAGAGGATATCTGCCGGATGCTGTTGTTAATTTCCTCAGTTTACTTGGCTGGTCATTAGATGGTGAAACTGAAATCATCAGTAGGGATGATCTTGTGGATCATTTCAATCCGTTGAGGATAAATTCTGCTGGAGCTGTTTTTGATATTGAAAAACTGGATTGGATGAATGGTTACTATATACGGGAATTGTCTGAAGAAGAACTTGGCTCCGAGCTCTTTGATTTCTGGACCGAATTTCCACCTAAAGAATTTGACATAGTCCCTACTTTTGAGAATGCAGTAGAAGTTGCGGGACTAGTTCGGGAACGCCTAAAAACACTCAGTGATGCGGCACCACTGGCTTCTTTCATCTTTAAGAATGAAATTGTCTATACGTCGGAGGAACTCATACAAAAAGGTATGGATAGCCAACAAACGCGCAATCTTTTAATTAGGGCTCGTGAAATTCTTTCGTCCATGAATATCTTTATATCTGATGAAATCGAAGCAGATCTTAGAAAATTAGCTGGTGATGTTGACGTAAAGGTAGGGCAGTTGCTTGGGACGATAAGGTTGGCAACATCTGGTCAAAGGGTTTCACCGCCGTTGTTTGGATCACTGGAAATATTGGGTAGAGACCGGGTTGTTGTGTTGCTCGACAATGCCATAGAAATATTAGCTGGCGATGTAAATTCTTGACGCTGAACAGGCACAATTTTATACTCATCTAGTTGGTTTAACGTCCTCTAAAACTGGAGTAAAAGCTATGTTGTTTAAAGATAGACTTAATGCGGATCTTAAAGATGCTATGCGAAATAAGGATGCTATCAAACGGACTGTAATACGTACTCTTTTGTCAGAAATCCGCAATGCTGAAATATCGGCACAAAAAGATTTACAGGAAGGTGACATTGAGGGAGTAATGTCCAAGCAAGCCCAGCAGAGGAAGGACAGTATAGAAGCCTTTGGGGAAGCTGGTCGCCAAGATCTCGTGGATAAAGAGACTGCTGAACTTAATATCATCAGTGAATATCTACCAGAGCAGATGACCGAAGTGGAAATTGAAGGGTTTATTGCCGATATACTCAAGAAAGTTGATGCGACTGGGCCTTCCGACATGGGAAAAGTTATGGGGGCTCTAATGCCGCTGGTAAAAGGACGGGCGGATGGCAAGGTAGTTAATGCGATGGTCACCGCAAAGTTAAAGGAGTTATAAACCAAGTGAAATTTGGCGTCGTTGTATTTCCCGGTACATGGAGCGATAAGGATTGTTTTTATGTTATCGATCAGGTTCTTCACCAGCCTGTTGAGTATATTTGGCACAAAGATACAAACTTAACTGGATTTGATTGCATAATTCTGCCCGGGGGATTTTCGTATGGTGACTATTTGCGGTGTGGAGCCATAGCAAAGTTTTCTCCGGTTATGAAATCTGTGGAAGCCTTCGCAAATGCTGGAGGTCTTGTCTATGGGATCTGTAACGGATTCCAAATTCTTTGTGAGTCCGGTCTCCTTCCCGGTGTCCTGATCAGGAATGATCATTTGCAGTTTAGGTGTGAGTGGACCAACCTAAGGATTGAGAATTCCGATTCACCATTCACTTCAAAGGCGGAGACTGGTCAGGTTATTTCAGTGCCTATATCGCATGGGGAGGGGAATTATTTCGCCGATGGCGCGACATTGGATGAAATTGAGAAAAATGATCAGGTCATTTTCAGGTATAGCAGTCCGGAAGGCTGTATCGACATGGATAATAATCCTAATGGCTCGTTAAACAATATTGCCGGCATAACAAACAGGGAAGGAAATGTGCTGGGAATGATGCCACATCCGGAAAGATGTTGCGATCCTCTGTTGGGGAGTACTGATGGAGAGGTAATATTTAGATCGATCTCGGACACCTTATCTATGCGAAGCTCCTGATAAATCTGAATGTTTTTACTGGTGACTTACATTGTTTGACAAACAAGTTTTAGATGAATTGGCTCTCTCCGAGCCTGAATACGGAATGATTGTAGATAGGTTGGGTAGGGAACCTAATCATTTGGAACTAGGTTTGTTTGGATCACTGTGGAGCGAACATTGTGGTTATAAACATTCAAAACCGCTTCTTAAAATGTTCACATCAGATAGCCCAAGGTTACTGGTTAATCCTGGCGACGAAAATGCAGGTGTTGTCGATATAGGCGAGGGGCTGGCGATTGTGTTCAAAGTAGAGTCACATAACCATCCCTCTGCCATCGAACCATATGAAGGAGCTGCGACAGGTGTTGGAGGAATTGTGAGGGATATTTTCGCAATGGGAGCACGCCCGATAGCACTTCTAAATTCTCTACGTTTTGGATCTGTAAATAAGCCTCATAACAGATATCTATTTGATGGAGTGGTTTCTGGTATTTCCGGATATGGGAATTGTATAGGTGTTCCCAACGTTGGTGGAGAAATTGTGTTTGCAGAGTCCTATTCGGGAAACCCGTTGGTTAATGCAATGTGTATAGGAATTCTTAGACAGGAGGACATGACTAGGGCAACAACGGGTGGCGAAGGTAATCTGTTGGTCCTCGTTGGTTCCGGAACGGGAAGAGATGGGATTCACGGTGCTTCCGGACTTGCTTCCAGGACTTTTGATGATGATAGGGAATTGAGACCGACTGTTCAGGTAGGAAACCCTTTCCTTGAAAAGGTTCTTATAGAAGCGTGTTTGGAGGCGGCATCATCCGGAAAACTGGTGGGTCTTCAAGATTTGGGCGCTGCTGGACTTACGAGTGCAGCCGTTGAATGCGCAGCGAATGGTAATGCAGGTATTCAGCTGTACATTGATAAAGTGCCTAGGCGTGATGCCGGCATGGAGCCGTATGAAGTTATGTTGTCTGAGACACAGGAACGTATGCTACTTACGGTCACCCCTGAAAACCTTGATTTCATAAGTGGGATATTTGATAAGTGGGATGTTGCGTGTAACGTAATTGGTAGAACGACTAATACCTTACGGACTGAGATATTTGAAGAGGGGATCCTTAAAGGGGATTTGCCTGTTGATGTTCTAACAGATCCGCCTTTGTATGAGATTGATGGCATCAGACCGGGTTACATGGATGAGTTACACTCATTTGATTGGGACAGTATTGATATTCCCGCCGAAGGTCCATCCGAAACACTGTTAAAAATTTTAGCTTCTCCAAACATTTCGAGTAAGCACCCGGTGTTTAGGCAATATGATCATCAGGTTCAGACAAACACAGTGATTTCCCCTGGCAATGATGCATCCCTGATTCGCATTAAAGGCACCACAAAAGGGTTGGCGGCTTCCACTGACGGTAATGGCAGGCTCTGCTATCTGAATCCTTACGTTGGAGGAATAATTGCGGTGGCTGAGGCTTGTCGAAATGTCTCATGTACTGGAGCAGATCCTATTGCACTCACCAACTGTTTGAATTTTGGTAATCCAGAGAAGCCGGAAATTTATTACCAATTGCAGAACTGTGTCCAGGGTATGGCTCATGCTAGTGAAGTCTTTGGAAGTCCGGTTATTAGCGGGAACGTAAGCTTGTATAACGAAACCAGAGATCAGGCGATTTATCCTACCCCCGTGATCGGTGCCGTAGGTCTCACGGAAAATGTAGACAAAAATTGTGACATAGCATTCAAAAATGAAGGAGATGTGGTATTTCTGCTAGGAGCAGACTCATTTCAGGAGCCTATAAGTTCTCTGAGTGGTAGTGAATATCTAGAGGTAATCCACGGTAAAGTTGCAGGGAATCCTAGTATAGATTTGGAATTAGAGTTAAAAGTACAGAAATCCTGTCGGTCGCTTATAGGCGCCGGTTTACTTAGTTCAGCCCATGATTGTTCAGATGGCGGCCTTGTGGTGGCTCTTGCGGAGTCCTGCATATCCGGAGGACTAGGATTTATGGGTTCGTTGCCAAATATAGAGAGGTGGGATGTAGCCCTATTTGGGGAGCGTCAATCGAGAATAGTACTTTCATTGAATCCGGAGAATCTGGAAGAATTCAACCTCATATGCTCTGTAAATGAAGTTCCATCGATCCAGATCGGGACTGTACACGCGGGTTCGTTTAAAATCGAAGGACTGGTGGATATCAACATGAGAAAAATTTCTGACACATGGAAAAATGCGTTGGAACCTTCAACTGTGTGATGAGTTTATTGGTCGATGTTCCTCCCTGTAGGTACGATAATAAATTGCCTTGCATAGGAGCGGATAAGCTATCTATTCAGGCTTGGAGAAACCTTTCTTTGAGCATGTTTTTAGTTTGACACGTCAACACCTCAATGCTAGATTGATTAGCAGGCTAGGCAGCCATGAAAGGCTGCTTTTTTCTTTGTATTTTTGATGGAGGAGAGGATTGCCTACATACGACTACAGATGTGAATCATGCGGTGAACAGTTTGAACTGAGACTGAAGTTCAGTGATGATATTGATCAGCCCTGTAAGCAGTGTGGAGAAATTGCCACTAGACAATTCTCCGCGGTTCCAATCGTGTTCAAAGGTAGTGGTTGGTATGTCAATGACTACGGTAAAAAGGGAAGTTCATCCGGTAAACAGAATGATTCCCCGTCATCCACGAAAGAGAGTTCAGACAACTCCTCGGACAAGTCTTCAAGTACATCTGAAAAAAGTGATTCAAGTACCCCAAAAAGTGATTCTCCTTCTAAATCCTCCTCTTCTACATCCTCATCCTCAACCAAATCGTCCTCCAGCGACTGAATATTGAGGGCCCTGATTCAGAGGACATCCTCTGCTTCCGTTTCCGTTGATAGTGTCATTACCGGTCAAATAGGAAGAGGTTTTTTGGTATTCCTCGGGATCGGTAAGTCAGATACTGAAGACGATATGACCTATTTGGTTGATAAAGTAATTAATCTCAGAGTTTTTTCAGATGAGCAGGGTAAATTTGACAGGTCCGTTCAGGACGTTGGCGGTGAGATATTGCTTGTGAGTCAATTTACTCTCTATGCCGATACTAGAAAGGGACGAAGGCCTGGATTTTCAGATGCTATGCCTGTGCATGAGGCGAAAGAACTTTTCATCAAGGTGACTGAGTATTTCAGGAATTCCGGCGTCAACATTGAAACGGGTGTATTTCAAGCTGACATGTCCGTGTCACTTGTAAATGAGGGGCCTGTCACATTATTAGTCGACTCTGCAGACAGATTAAAGTCACGTAATACTTAAGAGATATTTATTCTATGTCCAGGCTAAGATCCAGGTCTGGAGCGGAATGAGTCAGAGCGCCGACAGATATGAGATCAACTCCTGACTCTGCTGCTGCCCGGACTGACGAGAGATTTATCCCACCTGAGGCTTCGGTTATGGCTTTCCCATTGCACATATCAACAGCCTTTTTCATTTCACCCGGGGTCATATTGTCCAGAAGTATTATTTGCGCCCCGGCTTCAAGAGCTTCTTTAACTTGAACTACATCTTCAACTTCTACCTCAATTTTTATAGTGTGCGAGGCGTTGGCATGAGCTTTTCTTATCACGTCTTTGAGACTCAAACCTTCAAGTGCGAGCGTCCGTATATGGTTGTCCTTTATAAGTATTCCGTCACCAAGATTTTGCCTGTGATTGGTACCGCCACCCATTCTGACCGCATATTTTTGTAGAGACCTGAAACCAGGTGTCGTTTTTCTGGTATCTATTATTGTGGCACTGGTGCCTTTGACCGCGTCGACATATTTTGAGGTTTCTGTCGCTACCCCACTGAGTTTTCTCAGGAAATTGAGAGAAGTACGTTCTGTTGTAAGTATCGATCCCAGAGGTCCTTGTATATTCGCAATACGGGACCCGTTTTCCAGAAAATCTCCATCAGACAAAAGTCGTTCTGTTTCCACATCCGGTGCCATTTTGCGGAAGACCTCGAGAGCTATATCCAGCCCCGCTAAAACACCGCTTTCGTCAGATACGATTGTGGCTTTGCCATCTATGCTCGGAGATATTAAAGCCTCTGTCGTCGCGTCCCCGGCCGAATAGTCCTCCATGATGGCAAGTTCGATAAGCCGTTCCATATCGGGTGTGATTTTCATGGGGTCTCCGGGTTAAAAGGATCAGTAATCAGGAGTTTGTTGTCGCAAGATATCAGCGTGTTAATAACAATAAATTAGATGGTTGCTTTAAACAACGGATAGCATTCTTTCCAGTGCAATCCGTGAAAATTTTCTAGTTTTATCGTCGACTGTGATCTGGTTCACAACCTGACCCTCAAGCAGACCATCAAGTACCCAAGATACGTAGGCTGGATGTATTCTGTACATTGTGGAACAAGGACATACAACTGTATCGAGGCAAAACACGGTTTTATCCGGATTCTCAGCAGCTATTCGGTTTACTAGGCTTATTTCTGTACCAACAGCCCAGGAAGTTCCTGCTGGAGCTTCAGAAATAAGTTTCTTTATGTATTCTGTTGATCCGTTTGAGTCAGCTGCTGTAACAACCTCATTAGTGCATTCAGGATGAACGACAACGTGGACGTCCGGGTGAGCGGTTCTTGCCTGCGCTATTTGTTCTACTGTGAATCGGGTGTGTACTGAGCAATGACCCTGCCAGAGAATTAGCTTGGATTCTTCTATTTCTTTTTCGGAGTTTCCTCCAAGGGGTTTGAACGGATTCCATACGATCATTTCATCCAATTTGATACCCATTTTAAGACCGGTATTACGTCCCAGATGTTGGTCTGGGAGAAACAGTACTTTTTCTCCCTTTGCATAAGCCCATTCAAAAGTTGCTGCAGCATTTGAGGAGGTACAGACGATTCCATCATTCTCCCCGCATAAAGATTTTATGTCAGCTGTAGAGTTCATATAGGTAATGGGAACTATCTGATTGGATCCCATGATGTCCGTTAAGTCGTCCCAGCAGTCAAGAACGTCGTCGGTCTGAGCCATATCAGCCATTGAGCAGCCAGCTGTAAGATTAGGTAGGATAACTTTTTGCTCGGATGTACTCAGAATATCAGCCGTCTCAGCCATGAAATGTACACCACAGAAAATGATAAATTCGGCTTCGTTTTGCTCGGCAGCAAACTGTGAGAGCTTGAAAGAGTCGCCACGCATGTCGGCAAATTGAATAACCTCGTCTCTCTGGTAATGGTGGCCGAGAATTACGACTTTACTACCTAACGCTGCTCTAGCCTCACGTATGTTTTTTTCCAGATCGTCTGGGCTCGTCCGCATATAGCTTATGGGTAGTTTTTGCCATCTAACACCAGCGCCAAACTCATCCTCAAGACTTTTTGATTTGAGATTGTCATCAGTCTGACAGAATGCAGATTGCTCTATTTCTGTTATCGGGATCGTCGGGCTATCTATTTTTATAACCATTTGATTTTGACTCTTCCCCCTCTTTTAAATGAGAGCTAATTGAATCTATCTATAGTTTATTCACTGTTCAAGAGTTTATTGGGTTATCTGGCGATCCATTTTTAGTGTTATATAGAGATCCTTGTAAAAACCATGGACTCGTCTCTTCTATCTTCACTATTGTCATGTCACCCTTTTCAGTTTCGGTACTGTCAAAAAATACCAGTTTGTCATTACGGTTTCGACCAAACCATCTGCCATCTTTTGTACCCTCAACCAGTACTTCGTGGCATTCTCCAAGCACCCTACTGTTTATCTCTGTAGAAATCCCTTCCTGCTCATCATTGATCTGCCTCAGACGATCCTTCTTAATCTCTTCAGGAACGTTATCAATCATCTTTCTGTCTGCTATTGTTCCTTTTCTTGTGGAGTAGGCTGCAGAGTGGACTTTATCGAATTTGATATCGCGAACCAACTGTAGAGTGCTTTCAAATTGCTGGTCTGTTTCACCACAAAACCCAACTATTAAATCCGTACTAAGACTTACTCCTGGTACTTTACATCGGATCTTATCGATGATTTTCCTGTATTCGTAATTAGTGTAGCCACGCCTCATGCTTTGTAGAATGTCATCATCACCAGCCTGGAAGGGCAGGTTGATGTGTTCACATACCTTATCGAGACCTCCGACTGCATCTATTATGCTGTCGTCCATATCGTTGGGATGTGAAGTTAGGAACCTAATTCTCTCAATTCCCTTCACTTCATTTACTGCAGCAAGCAGGTTGCTTAAATTCACGGACCCTGACAGATCGTGACCATAAGAGTCTACGTTTTGTCCTAACAAAGTGACTTCCTTGACTCCCCTCGCAACCAGCATCTCTGATTCATATACTATTTCCGATATTTCCCTGCTTGTTTCTCGCCCACGCCTGTAGGGAATGATGCAAAAAGAACAGAACTTGTCACATCCGTGAATGATGGGTATGAATGTCGACACAGAAGGGGCCGCTGACAGAGGGCCTATGCATCCTTCAGGGTCTACCCCTAATCTCTCCGAGAGCAGGTCTATTAAAGGGTCATATTGCTGTGGTCTCATGAAAACGTCAACAAACGGGAATCTTCGTTCAAGAGGTTCTGTTTTGGGTCCGACCATGCAGCCCATCAAAGCTATGATCTTTTCAGGATTTGCTTCTTTATTAGGTTTCAAGCTTGTCAGTGTGCCTACGGCTTTGTCCTCTGCGTTTTGTCTTACAACACAAGTATTAAGCACCACGATATCAGCTTCTGTCCTCGAGCTAGAAGGAGTCAACCCGAGTTGGTCTAAAGCGCTACAAAGCCGATCCGAATCAGCCTTATTCATCTGGCATCCTGTAGTCCAGATATGATAACTCTTCATAATTTTCTTAACTTCCTGTCTTTGGTTCCACCGGCGGAGGGAATGGGATTCGAACCCATGAGAGGACTTTCATCCCCTAACCGCTTAGCAGGCGGCCGCACTAGACCTCTATGCGATCCCTCCGTTATATGAATGCCTAATTATAAGTTGGAGAGTTGACTCAATCAAGGAATGGTTTTGTGAAATCCGGAACTATTATTAACTATGGAGATGAAAACGAAATAATAAATGCTATTTATATGGGTAATAGTTTTCATATTATCCCTTTTGCAAATGTTTTCGTAACGCATGAACAAGTAGGTGCCGATTTCACGACAAAGACGTTTATGTCAGTTGGATTTCTGTTCCAATGGTCTGAATCCGTCTACATCACCAATCCAAATTTCCCCTCCTTCGAAGTGTTCCTTTTTCCATATGGGAACAGTTTGTTTTATTCGATCAACGGAGTAGTCAGCAGCTTCAAATGCAGCCTGTCTATGAGGGGATCCGACTGCTACTACGAGACTTTCTTCTCCAATATCGACTCTTCCGAGTCTATGGTCGATAGCCACACGTACATCCCATTTGGAGCACATTTCGCTAGCGATTTCCTCAAGTTTCTTAACCGCCATGGGTATATAAGCTTCATATTCCAGTAAAATTACTTTTCTGGAGTCAGTGTGATTTCGAGTCACTCCATGAAATACCACCGTGGCACCGTGTCTTTCAGAAGATGCAAAATCTGTTGCATCTGAAGGATTAAGCTTCTCTTCTGTAATTCGTACCCTATATCTTTCAGTCAGCATTGTAATTAAGGACCTTTAGTACGTCTGGCATCCACCACTTACCGGAGGTATAAGTGCGACTGTGTCTCCATTATTAAGAATGTGATCGTGATCTTGATACTCTTCATTTACTGCTGCCACGATCTTGTTTGATTCGCTGGTGATATTTGGATGTTCGAGGCATATTTTTCTCATTAATTCGCCAAGGTTGACCCTATCGCCCGTGACGCTCATACGCTCGGTGCTAACTCCCGCCTGTTCGCGGTAGGTGGCAAAATACAAGACCGTTACTTCTGTCATATCATTTTTTGACCGGATCAACTATTAGTATCTGAGAGCGCCACCATTGACGTGAATCGTTTGCCCCGTTATGTAAGAAGCTGCATCGGATGCAAGAAAGGCAACTGTAGATCCAATTTCACTTGGTATCCCCATTCTCCCTATGGGAATACTCTCTGATTCTACAGGGTTGGAACGTAATCCAGTAGTAGTACTTCTACTTGTGTCAAAGGCTCCCGGAACTATGTGATTAACCAATATCCCTTTTTCTGCTAGCTCTGGTGCTAACGCTCTGGTAAGACCAAGAGCACCCATTTTACTAGCAGACACATGCCCCCAGTCGGATCTGCCTGAAAAAGCATTTAGGCCTGACACATTAATTATTCTTCCCCAACCAGCCTCCTCCATTCCAGGAATGGCTGCTCGAGAACAAAAAAAAGGGCCGTCTAAATTCACGGCTAACACCCTTCGCCATTCGGAAGTAGGCATATCTGCAAGTTTACTGGAAGCCCGTAAACCAGCATTATTCACCAAAATCGTTACATTACCAAGAGAGGATTCAATTTGATCGAACATATCTCTAACTTCTTCCTCAACCCCGACATCTGCCGTTACAGATATGGCCTTGCCTCCTGCAGAGTTTATCTCGTCTCTAACTGAGTCACATTCTTCCCTATTTTCTCGCGAATTTACTGCCACGTAGGCACCTTTTTCTGCAAGTTCAATAGCAGTGGCTCGACCAATATTTCTGCCGGATCCCGTTACGAGAGCAATTCGACCGACTAAAGATTTGTCTGTCATGCTGATGCTCTTACGATTGAAGCTACCCTGTCCAAGTTGTCCACTCCGACATCAAACTCGCCTGATTCAACTGCTTTGAGAACTTCTACTACTGCATTACTGTAAGGTGTTTTTATCCCTATTTCAGTGCCTTTATCCGATACCATCCCGTTCAAATAGTCGATTTCCGTAGCTCTTCCTTTGATAACGTCCTGAGCCATGGAAGGTCGTCCAGGTACAGCTGGCGGCTCTCCTAATAAAACTCTGTCTAATTCAGGATGTCCATTTGGACCTGCTGCCTCCTCCATGTCGTCAAGACTGAAGTCACCCATTGGAGGAACAACGCTGTACCCCAAAGCTCGTCCAACTTTTATAGTCTCTATAGCGAGATTCAGAATTTGCATTCGGGATACTTTGTTTGCGC
>VEXB01000011.1 GCA_009391195.1 SAR202 cluster bacterium AC-647-P02_OGT_505m | reverse complement strand
CTCAAGTAGAAGTGAGCGTTCGAAAATTGGAAGGCGACGTTGATGTAATCTCACTCGAGCCTACTACTCTGGATGGAATCCTCGAAACAATAGTGGAGATAGGGGATGCCGCGGGGGCTCCTCTGGAAGCTAGCCAACTGTCAGACTCATTAAGAAAAAGAATCGATCGGGTCAGTGAAATGACATCTTCAAGCTCTTATAATCCAAAGGTGCTTTCGCTGGAATGGCTAGATCCTCCTTTTTGTGGAGGCCACTGGATACCTGAGATGATTGGTTATGCTGGTGGAGTAGAAGCAATCAGTTTACGGGGCTCTCCATCCAGAGAAATTAAATGGGAAGAGGCAGTAGCCACTTCTCCAGACTTAGTGATACTTATGGTCTGTGGATTTGACCTCGAAAAGACAGCTGCCGAATTTCAGAGTTTGTCGAAGAATAAAAACTGGGGTTCTGATTTCTGGGGAACTTTTAAGGGTGAGACCTATTTAGTTGACGGATCATCTTATTTCAGCAGACCTGGGCCGAGGATAGTCGACGGTTTAGAGATCCTAGCCGAAATAATCCAACCCGAAATATTTCCGCGCACCAGATCGAATTCAGATTGGAGCAAAATACCTAACTAAACCTCTTGTAGGATGAGGCTAATCTTGCAACACCTTCCGCTATCTCAGGTTCTTCGTATAACGTAAATGTGAGCCTAAGATATCTTTCGAACTTGCCAGATTCTGAAAAGGCATTCCCCGGGCGATAGGATACTCCTTGGTCTTCACACTCTGACAAGAATTCTTCTGTATTGAAACCTTCAGGAAACTGAATCCAGTAATAGAAGCCTCCATTTGGACTAGTATATTCAACTGAGCTTCCTAGCTCCTTCAATAGTGATTCACCCATGACTCTTGAACGATTCGAATAAACTTTTCTCAATAAATCCGTATTCTTTTCCAGTAGTCCCAGATCAATAGCATGTTTTATCAAAACTGATCCAAACTGATTAAATCCTCCCCCACTGAAAGCAAGAGCGGACGAAGTGAATTTATCCACTATTTCTTCTGCGGCATGTATCCAGCCGGTCCTGAGTCCAGGAGCTAAAATTTTTGAAAAAGAACCAAAAGATATCACCCTGTTGCATCCATCAAATTCTCGCATTGAAGGCAGAGGAAGTTCATCAAAATAAATCAGTTGGTATACCTCATCCGCAAATATATAGAACCCATATTCATCTGCTAAATCTATAAGCTCCCTCCTCCTATTTTCTGACAGGGAAACTCCCGTTGGATTTTGAAATGTAGGGATAACATATACAAATTTTGGACGCATTCCTGATTCCAGCTTGGCTCTGAGATCTGAAACAATCATGCCATCCTCGTCCGTTGAAACACCCCTAACGTCCAGATTGTGCTCCCTAAATATCTTCTCTATAACGAAGTATGTAGGTTCTTCCACAAGTACCAAATCCCCAGACTTAGCGAACAAAGTGCAGGCAAGATCTAAGCCCTGCGAAGCACCCGCGGTAAGAAAAAGTTCCTGGGGTCGAGTCACCGTTTGATATGCAGCTTGGCCACTCAGAAATCTGGCCAAGCTTTCCAAGAAAGGCCCATAGCCCTGGCTAGCACCATACTGGAGAGAATCTCTTTCACCCAGAGAAAAAAGTTTGTTGGAGGCCTCTTTTATATCGTCCAAAGGATGAAGGTAGGGTGAGGGATGTCCCCAACCAAGGTCAATAATGCCTGGTTTTATATCGACCAGGAGAGAAGGAAGAGATTTGTCACTTAAGTCTGGCACAGGATGATTATAATCCCTATTTTATAAAGAAATATACGTTTTTGTAGGCGCTCTCAATAGCCCAATTAAATTTGTTTGATATCCACTCCATTGTCGATGGAGTATAAAAACTCACATGGGTAGGATCCAATTTATAGTACCAATCTTCAAAAATTACTTCCTTGTACAGAATTGACGTCATGACTCCTAAAACGCCTTCGTCCTTAACAACACTATCGAGCAGAGCAAAATCCGAAGCAGGATTAGAAAAATGCTCAATAGTCTCCGTGCATGTGACAAAATCGTAGCTTTTTTCAAGAGCTGAATTATCATCCCAAAACAATGGATCATACAAATCCATCTTATAACCGGAGTCTCTCAGCATTTGTGCAAGAGCCGGACCAGGTCCACAACCAAAATCTAACCCAACATCACCTTCCTTCAATAACGGCAATAAAGGGTCTCTTAGTCTCGATAGAAAAGCCCTATATTCTGAGTCCATAGGGTCATTGTTATGCTCAAGATATCTATCTCTCTGTTGAGACAAAGTCAGATGAAACTCGGATGGAACAAATACAAGTTCGCAGTCAGTACATTGAAGAAAATCTCTGACTAAATTCACACGTTTACTCTGATAGAAAAAAATTGGTTTTTCCGCCATGCAGAGAGGACAATAATCAGTTTTCATGGTTCTATGTAATTGGCTTTATTTAACAGAATAAATAGTGGCGTAATCTGGGAAAATCTCGTAGTAATTCCAGAATTGTTGGTAGCGCATACGGGATTCGAACCCGTGATCTCCGCCTTGAGAGGGCGGTGTCCTAGGCCGCTAGACGAATGCGCCACGCTTGAAAACGACCGTTGACAAATAGATTTTACATCAGTGGTGGCAGGAGTGTTGCGAGGAGTGTTACCAACTAAATGACGATATCTGTCGTAAAGCTCTGGGTTACATGGGTGTTTTCCTTTAATCATCCTGCTTAGATGACCAGCGTCTACACCGAGTATATTTGTCTGCTTTCTCAAACTCTTACTAATAACCTCGCTTGTAATTCCTCTAACTCTTCGTTTAACTTCTCCTCTGTTACGGTAGGATCCTGACCAAAGAGCGTCTCTCGCTCGTGCGTCACCAATTTATCCACAAAGTCGTGGAGTAGCTGGGTTGGGAGAGTACGCCCCTTCGGTGGGCTGGTACGGTGGAATGTCCGCATCTTCCCTAGTGAAAAGAGCCAGAACACTTCTCGTCCAGTCGGCATAGGTAGATTCCGATATGAGCCACTCCATCTCATACTTCCATTCTTTATATACTCTCTTCTACTCGTAATAACTGAGTCCGCATCACCCCAATCCATCTCATACTTCTTCATATTTAGAAGACGGAAAGGTTGGTCTTTTACTGTCTCTTCTTTGGGCGCAGTTCTAAACAGATTTACCCACCGTTCTACAGTCCTTGAGGTAACAGTCAACTTGTCAGTAATCTCAACCTGACTCGTCCCTCTACTCCAAAGGTCATAGGCATAAAAGAACTCACGCCTATTCCTTATGGTTGCTGTAATCATTGTCATATTTCTCCTCCTTTATTAGTGTGAATACACGCCCGATTATGACATGTCGGGTTATGCAATATCCAGTGTGCAAATTGGGTAGAATTTATGTCGGAATTTCCCCTTTAAAGTGTTTATATTGGCTGAATATTTGGGTATTCAAAATTTTGTGTGGCGGTAGGATCTATATATGTGAAGGGCGAAGGACGGAAGGAGTGCGAAAAACTCGCCTTGACTAATCTACTATCATGTGTGGCAGCTAAAACTGAGTAAAATTAAGGAGAATACATATGCTTTTTCATATAACAGCAAAACATAGTTATGAGACTTGTCCTGCAATTCAACATGGGCTTGATAGTGATGAGACTGTGGTCTCGCAACGCTGGATGGAGGGAGACGAAAACGTAAAAGTTTTGGGCGTTTGGGGTTATCAGGTGTCTCACACAGTATATGCCGTGTTAGAAGCAACGGATATGCAGAGTATAACCTCGCTCTTAAGACCTCAGATGGGAAGGGGCGATATTCAAGTTTTACCAGTAAATGACAACATCGCGATGAGAAAGGAAATGGGCAACTGGGGCAAATAAATCTCTTTAAAATTTCTGGAAGTATCTGCTCTGTACATGAAAAGAGGTAGCGAGGCATAGGTACTCATAGTTGCTGTGTTAACTTCCGAGGTTTTTTCACAAACAACATTAGGAAAGCGCCGAAAAAGGTCAAGATTGCGAACACAGAGAATGGGATTACATAAGAATTTGTAGTATCAAACATATAGCCGGCAAATAGGGGAGCTCCAATCATCCCTATATTCATTGGGAACTGGGATATACCCATAATCGTCGCGAAGGCCTTTCGCCCGAAATATTCTCCTCGGATCGCTGTGGTTAATGGGTTACGACCACCAAAACCTATGCCATACAGTACGGCGAACATATATGCTAAGAGTACAGAGTCTGCAAACGCAATTATTGTTATGGCGATTCCCTGGATAGCAAGAAAAATGGCGATCATAAGAGTTTTGGGAAGGCGGTCTGCAAAATAACCTGAAAGAAACTGGGACGGCAAGGCCACTATGGTGTAGGTAAGAACCACAGTACCTGCTCCAGTCAACGTCATACCCATGTCGGTAAGTTTCGGCACTAAATGCAATGCAAGCGTGACGATTGCAACACTTGAGGCTACTTGCATGATCGTTAGTATCCAAAACGCCGGAGTTCTTAACGCTTGGCCTGCGGTAAAATCAGGCTCTTCGTCTTCTGTTAGGACGGATTCTGACAATCTCTCTGAGTCACCGTCAGGTTGTAGACCCATATCCTCAGGGTGGTTTCTTATGACTTTAGCCGCCGGGCCTACAACTATTAAGAGAATTACCCCGATTATTGTGGCAGCCCCGTTAAATTCGAAAGTTTCTATCCCAAGGGCCAAAAGGGGAACAAGTAAACCTCCAAAGTGGATGCCTGACATGGCAGAAGCCATGGCAAATGAACGTTTCCGTGAGAACCAGTTATTCACCATAGCGATTATGGCAAGCCAACCCCCTAGACCTGAGCCAAGCGTGATAGTCATAAATGACGCATAGAATACCCAGAGAGTTTTCACCTGCCCCAGCCATATAAAGCCTAGTCCCATAAGGATATAACCTATCAACACCATTTTCTGAGTTCCTATACGATCCACCAATAAACCTTCCAAGGGACCCAGAATGGCTCCCTCCACCCTTGCTAGGGAGAACGCGCCGGATAGCGCAGTGCGGCTCCATCCAAATTGACGTTCGAGAGCGACCAGAATCGTTCCTAAACCTTGAAACACCGTAAGAGACATCAATGTCAGCAGAAAAGCAGCTACCCCGACAAGCCACCAGCCATAAAATATATCTCCTGTTGGGAACAGGGACCGTAAGGTACGGGTTCGAGTGTTACCAGGATCAGATGGCATTATCTAGTTTCTCTTTTTAGTGGCGGCAAACTTAATAGAACAGATTATTAGGAATACACCACAGTTATAAATAATTTAGTTATTTCTGTATTTGCTGATTCCTCGCACCTCAGCAATGATAGTCATGATGTTTAGTAGGATAGTGAATAACCAGAACGGGATTAGTATGTACACGCCCCATCCGATGTGATCATCGCCACCCGATTGTCCAGTTGTTAAAGCCTCAAACATATTTGGTACAACAAATAGATAAGCAAGTGTTGGAAGAGCAAGTAAAGCGGCTCCAATCTTACCCTTGACGAAATATGCCCCAGCGACCAAAGCCCCAATAGGAAGGACAATGACGAGGAAGCCTACCCCTTCTACCGCGAAAGCGATATATATGTGGAAGATGACAATGACTGCGTTAGCGAGTGCCGCGTTGCGAATGTCTGAAAGGAAATTCATTATACCCATGTCCATACCTCCATTTACTACCTTAAAGCTGATTTGGCTATTCCAATATACTAATAAACCTTACAGTACGAGCTGAAAATTAAGATAACCGTGCAGCATAAGTCTGACTTTTGTCACTTCCTACTTCATTTGCTATAGCCTAAAATTCTTACAGCGACAAAAGTTCAAAAGTAACACTGACTATGTTTACATTTCCAACCACCGGCACTGCTATTGGTGGCATAGCCGCATTTCAGTAAGTTTCAATCCTGACCTATTGAAGCCAGCTTTTCGACAGCCATCTGCCCTCCAAGCTCGTCATCAACAGCCGGCTCGAGGGTTATATCCATTAAATCGTTCCATTTTAATGTCCATCTGATAGCCGCTTCTGAATTATCAGCCTCCAAGACAGCCACTCCTGAATTTGAGGCGGGAGTATGCCATCTTCCAACAAGACGAACGCCTTCAGGGAATTCCTCTGAGGGGTCACCGGAAGTGAACCTTTTTATTGCATCTATGAAATGTTCGGGTTTAATTTTCCATTTTGTGACAAACAGCATGACGATCACCTCTCCACATTTAACTTACTAATTTATACTCCATTATAAAAATTCAATATATATCGTTTGAATTTCGTTTTTTGATATTCAATTTAAGAAGCACTAGGATATTTGTGTCTGAAGGGGGAATGATTGTGACGATTGAAAAAATAATATGGAGAGGAACAGGAATATGACAATTACAGCAATAGTTTCACACGATATTAAAGACTGGGACACTTTTAAAGAAGGTTTTAGTGCTCATGAGAGTACCCGGGCAGCAGCAGGAATTACTGCTAAAGCGTACAAAAAAGTAGATTCATCAAACACAGTGTATGTGATAGGTGAAATACCTTCGAAAAAGGTGTTTGATGAATTTTTTAGCGACCCAGATTTCCATAAACATATGGAGAATATAGGGGTTATATTACCGGTCGACGTAACAGTATTGGAAAAAATTTAAACTAGAAACCCTATAGTTTCCTCTAGTTGGCAACCTCGCCTGTACGTCCAGAGATCGCTTGCTCAACTAAACACCCTACTTTAATCTCAGATAATTTAGTAGCTTTCCCTTCTCTTCTAGATCCTTATCTGTAACTGAGGGAGCAAGAGACCATGCATTTAGTCTTTGTCTATATGTATTTCGAAAGAACTAAGTAAGTTGAGAACATCAGGAAAATTAAAATTTGCTCCGGCCACTGAATTTTCTGTTGGATTTATGATGTAGTTGCTCGATTCTCTAAAATCGCAATCATTGAGTTTAGTTGAACTGAAACGAGTGTTAGCCAAGTCACTGTGAACAAATTCTGAACCAGTCAAATCGCACAACACGAAATCAACCTCACGAGCTTTACAATTCCTGACCTTTAATCCTGGCAGCCGTAAACCGCGAAATACTGAGAAACTAATATCACACGAACAGAACTCCACTGGCGCAACTACTGTAATTCCCTTCCAGTCCAGTGTAGTCCAGTTCACTCCAACAATTTTGCATCGATCAAATTGAATTTCAGTAAATCCCGTTTGCGTGAATTTTACTAAAGATAGGTCAGAATCTTGAAATGTACATTCAGTAAATCTACAATCCATAAATTCTGCTTCTCTAAAATCACAACTAACAAACTCACATCTTTCAAAAGTACTTGCTTTAATCCGGTTTTTTACCGAGTCTAGCTCGGAGAAAAGTATGTCTTCATAGGTCGTATCGTCTTTCAATTCCATCCCACAACTGTATAGCAAAACCCTAGTCACAACCGCATTCCACCAGCTTCTAGTAGCTCCGCATATGACTTGGGCCAATCACTAGGACTTACTTCGCTGGGTCTGTATTATGAGGACCAAAAAAAGTTAACTAAAAGGGTGGCCGCTCACAATTGATATCCACAGAGTCTCTTCTTGAGCTGCTAGATATATCCCAGGAAAACATTCCCCTACTCTCGGTTAGACACAGCAGCAGAGCGAAAAGACTTATCTTCAAAACTTCCATTCGTATTGGATTTGAAATAATCCTTCCACACTATTATGAGGATAACTGGGTCCTAGAAGTTCTCTCTAGAAGAAAATGTCAGATTGAAAAAGATCTTGCTGCAATCCGGAAAGGTCGAACAGAACTTAAGCCAAGATCAATTACACTGCCGTCAACTGGAAAACGTTGGAAGATCATATATAGGGGAATGGGGGACAAAAATGTCGACGTCATAACAGAGACCCCTAACACTCTTGAAATCCCAGAGAATCAAAAAGACGTGTTTCAGGTGCCTGCACTGCTCCAAAAATGGCTCCATGAAAAGGCACTTGAATATCTTCCAAGACAACTGAGCAGTATATCCGTCGCACTGAAACTTCCATACAAAAATGTAAGAATCAAAAGACAAAAGACGCTTTGGGGAAGTTGTTCGATCAAGCGAAATATCAATTTGAATCGCAACCTTATGCTGATGCCCCCGGATGTCGTTGATTACGTACTACATCACGAACTTGTTCACTTAAAAGTCCTAAACCATTCGTCTGAATTCTGGAAAGAACTTGAACGATTGTTTCCAAATTACAAGAAAAGCCTTGGCCGACTAAAGTATTTTCAAAATGGTAGATTACCTGAGTGGGCACTTGTTTAAGATGTGAGTGTTTCACAAATACATATCCACTTGAGTTTTTAACTAATTTAGAAAACCGACCGCGTTTTCCGGATGCTCAACTAGCTGTGCGAAAGTTACTTGCCTCAAATGATGGAGAGTAATTGCAAAAAAAGTGGTGAACCAAGCTAAGAAATTTAACCCAAGACCTACATATGAATTTTAAACACTACACTATTTATTGTGATCCTATATTTTCACGAATATTTTAGAGTACAGTAATCCTCACCAGGAGGTAGCTATGAAAGATTGGATTACAAGGCGCCTTCCAGACGAAAATATACGTTTGGGTATCGGTTGGATATTTGGTGCTGGGGTTTCTTATGAGTTAATCGTGGCTCTATGGCCTTTGGACAACTTAGGATTGAGAGGAATATGGGAATTACTCGCTGTTATTTTTGGTATTCCCCTGTTGTTCTATGGAGTCACTATGGCTATGCGTGACAGAACAAAGACGATTTCTGTCCTTGGAATGGCATACAAGGAACAAGTGGATGAAAAGAGACGTATTGAACATATTGAGTGTCAGGAAGAGGTATGGATAAACACGTATTGCTTTAGCTGTTATCCCGAAACAGGAATGCCCCTTGCCGGACCTTACAACCACTACGGCCTCACACCAAAAGAAACATGGGAATGGTGGCGTAGAGACCCATCTCTACCGTGGGAAAAAAATGAGTGAAAGTACCAGCAGGATATTAATCGAATAAGCGTTCCTATATTTGCCAGATACCTTATGATCCAGTACTCTCAGAGCCTATCTTCATATCCACGTTCATAGAAGGTACTTCGGTTTGCTTCCAGACCTTCAATAACAAGATAATAACCTTCTCTTAGGGGTGTCTCAGACAGTGACTTCTCTCCATTGTAGGGGGGAATCCAGTCACCATAAGCACTTATTAACGACTCCAGATAGTCTTCTGGCATTGGGTCTATGTTGTTTCCATTCAAGCTAGATTCTACCGAAATCCACTGATGCCCAGCCTGACACGTTGAGCCATCTTCCCTTGTGTGAGCATTCGCATGTGGATGCACCCCTGACTCTGTTTCCCCCCGCCTATAAATAACATCTTTCCTTGGGCAGTCGCATCGTAGCCCCAGCTGCGTAAATATATTCCATTGTGGGCTCGGCCAATCCCACCTTGCTGGGGCATATATCGGCCCTCCTGGATGAGGACCACCAAAACCCTGAATAATCTGACCATCCGTAGGTCCTTTAGACGGCCATGTCAATTTATAAAGATTCAGATAGACGTTAAGCTCGTCTGGCGATTCACTCATACTTCCTCCTCACCTTATAGGATCACTTAGGGTCAACATTATCCCACTTCTTCCGATCTTTATCTGTTTAACAAAAAAGTCAACTTTGTCTAATACGGTAGGGTTTGTATATAACGGCGAATATTATTCTGATTTGGCCCAGTCGTTGAATTCTTCTTTACCCCCACGGACTTTCCAATCTGAATCAATCGTCAATTGACTAGTTATTCCTCCACGCACATTGAACTTCATAACTAAGCGAATACGCTTGGGGGAATAAATATTCATCAAATCATCGTATATAGTATTTATGATTCTCTCATAGGAAATATGGGTGTTTCTAAACTGGTAAAAATATAGTTTCAAAGATTTCAATTCGATAACACTTTTATCAGGATAAAAAGTTATATCGGCTGTAGCAAAGTCCGGCTGCTCTTCCGCACCTATAAATGTAATTTCAGGGGCGTGAATCTTAGCTTCGTATGCTTCATTAGTTGGGTTATTTATTTTCTGCAAACTACTAGCGTTACTCCATTTGCTCATGATTTTCCCTCCCCTAATAAAAAGATCTGAAAAGATTGTCTCATTTTTCTAACTAGGATATTTACATAAGACTATTCAAAATTTATCTAGTAGTAGGCTCTGTGTCTAGTGAGGAGTGAAACCCAACCAGAATTATAGGGGTGTGACAGGCTAATTTTCTTAATATATACTCCGCCGGTTCAATTTATTAATTAAGAATTCAGATGGAGATGAAAATATGCCCGCAGAGAAAATAGGATCCATGAAATGCGTATCAACACAGAAAGTTTTGCCATCAAATGGCGGCAACCCTAAATTCGAAGTCGTTGTCCCAAGTGGGTCTGGCACCTTGGCAGGAGCAGAAGTACTTCAGGCGATGTCCACTTACTACTCAGAAGTCGGTTCAGACGGCGTAATCCGGGGAGAGTGCCCTGATGCTGGGGTTGTTATGGTTGCTGATGGTATGGCTACCTTCTCGGCCACAGGTGTTGGTTCGTTCACAGAAGATGGAGGAGCTTCCTTCAAAGGAATGGCCTATTTCAAAACGTCAGCTCCATCTTTGGCAAGCCTGAATGGCGCCGCTGTAGTATTCAACTGGGATGTGGACGGGGCAGGAAATGCAACGTGGGAACTGTGGGAGTGGAAGTAATAAGTTAGTTTCAATTTTTTAAGATCAACTAAAGTCCGTTACCTTCTGTTTACAATAGGTAACGGACTTTTTTCTTGGGCGCCCTTTTATAGCCTAAAAGTCCCCCAAAATCCCCAACATAGTCAACCGAATCGACTAAATAACGACCTTGCGTCCAGACTAATATGCCCCGGGAGAGCCTATAAAAGGGCGCCCATTAAGAAGACGGAATTTCTTGGTCACGATAAGAAAGACCCCAAAATACGAAGATGATTGGCTGGGGATATAGGATTCGAACCTATACTTACGGATTCAGAGTCCGCTGTCCTACCATTAGACGAATCCCCACCAACAAAAAAATTTTAGCAAACCAAATAATACCGAACAAGGCTACACTTATATGATAGTACTAAGATAATCCTTGATCACATTACACACTAGACATAGAATTCCTATGTCTAGTGACTCCTAAATAGGAGGGAGTAATTTATGTATAAGATAGATCTTTCTGGGAAAAGTGCCATTGTTTTCGGCATTGCTAATCAACGTAGTATTGCTTGGTCAATTGCCAAAATTCTATCCGCCTCTGGGGCGAAAATAATAGCAGCGTATCAAAATGATAGGGTCAAAGACTCAGTGGAAAAACTAACCTCTCAATTAGAAGATGTTATAACTGTGGAATGTGATGTAAGTGACGAGGGAAACGTACAATCAGCTTTCGAGACAGTAAAGGAAAATTGCGAAACTCTTGACGCCGTAGTTCATTCGATCGCATTCGCTCAACGGGAGGATCTTGGCGGAAGATTTGTCGATACCGATAGAGAAGGTTTTCGATTAGCGTTAGACATAAGTGCCTATTCTCTGGTCTCAATTGCCAGGAACGCAGCCCCCCTGATGACTAACGGTGGGTCAATGATGGCAATGTCATTTATGGCTGCTGAAAAGGTATTCCCGGGCTACAACGTCATGAGCACGGCCAAAGCTGCTCTAGAAAATGAAGTTCGCCAAATTGCAAATGATCTTGGGCCGGATAATATACGGGTAAACGCGATCTCCGCCGGACCTCTCGACACCCTGTCTTCCAGGGTAATAAGCGGATATAGAGATATGAAGAAAGCCCACTCGGACAGAGCACCAATGAAAAGAAATATCACTCATGATGAAGTTGCATCGACTGCTTTGTACCTGTGCAGCAACATGTCAAGCGGCGTTACAGGTGAAGTGATCCACGTCGACACTGGATATCATGTGATGGGGATATAAATTAGGCCACAATTTAACTCAAATGTATGAATCAATCTGGATAGAGACTGAGGAAAATAACAATTGTGAGTGGATGCCTTTACAAGTGTATGAGGCACATCAAGCTCCTGTTCCAGTGAAACTAATATATCTGGACGAACCAGACCGTAAAACAGGAGTATATGAAGTTACTGGATGGAGTAGTGAATATTCTGGAACAATATGCCCGGCACTTTACGCACCGGTATCTGATTCTGGTCAAGCCGTAGTACATCTGGTCTACGGTGGCGATTGGGGAATCAGGCTCAGACTGGAAAACTCCCAAGGACCTTGGTCGACGGATTCCACTGACCAGCACGGAGAGCCGTATCTAATGTTAATGGACGGAAACGACATAATAAGAGAGTAGTTGAAGCTTTCGAACACTGTCAGACATCCCACAATTATTTCGCTTCTGGAATTATCTGACCCCTAATCGAAGGAAAAAATACCCCTGAAAGACAAACAAGTATAAGACCCAATATTGAATTAAATAAGAGGGCATCCGCAGGTCCTATCCATTCCGATACAGCACCTACAACAAGTGAACCAATTGGACCAGCCCCAATCGCCAAAGTCACTACACCTAAAGCCCTGCCTCTTATTTCTGGCCGGGATACAAGTAGAACAATAGCTGACTGCATTGTGCCAAATCCACTAGTACCTATTCCTAGTATTAGCAATAAGGGAAGCGATAACAAATACCAAGTCGACATCGAAAATACCGTAAGAGCAATCAAAGACAGGATTGACCCATAAAGAAAAAATCTGCCGTGGTAAAGCATTTTATTCCTTGATGCAATTAGTGTTGATCCAACTAACGCTCCCAAACCGTCACTAGCCATTAATATCCCCATTAGCAGTGGTCCCACATGAAGAATATTTTTTGAAACAACGGTAACCATCTGCATGTACGGGAATAAAAGTAAATTCATGAAAACCGTTATCACTATTACAGCAACGATAGTTTGATTGGAAAAAGCATATTTGAAGCCCTCTGATAAGTTACTAAAAACTTCGTTTGCCAACCTTTTTTTGTCAGAATTGTTTATACCTGGAGTGGTTCCCACCGATTTTTGCAGTTGATTAGGCCTGTTTGGTTGATTCACTCTAAGAAAAAGAAAACATCCAACCGACATTACTATTGAAAGCAATATGTAGGATCCTTCAACTCCGGTAAACGCTATCAATGCCCCGGCAAGAGCAGGCCCAATCATCTTACTGGTGTGCATACCTACGGAATCCAAAGCGACGCCGTTAGTTAAACCTTGAGGGCCCATAATGTCCATGATGAGAGATCGCCTTGATGGCATGTCGAGGGACCAACCAATCCCAGGGATAATTATGGCTATGTAAGCATACCAATATTCCACCGTGCCAAAAGTGAGCAAAACGCACATAATCACAGCGGAAATTAGATTCAGAAATTGGGTCACGGCAATCAGCAACTTTCGGTCCAGCACATCGGCAAGATATCCCCCAAAAATGCCTAGGACCAGAAAAGGTACCATTCCAAAGAAACCTACGAGACCCACGCTGAATGCAGAATCCGTTTGTTCTAACACAAACCAAGACAAAGTAGTCATCTGCATCCATCTCGATACATACATGGCGCTATTAGTTCCCCAAAGAAGTCTATAGTTGGGGCTGTTGAATGCATCAAACGTATGCAGTCGGCGTGAACTGTTATTTTCTATTCTTGAAATATTTGACATGAATTATTCAACATATATTCTACATGCCTAAAATCAATAAATCTGTAAATACTATTTCCCAATATGTTTCAAAATAGCGTCCCAAGCAAATTATCAATTGAAGGTTAACAACCGGATTGCTAGACTCTGGCTGCATAAAAATAAAATAGGAGCATCGTGAATTTGAAAATCACAAACATTGAAACGTTTCAACTATCTTCAGACTTGGATATACCATTCGGATGGTCTCAAGACTGGATTAAACGTCGAAGCGTAGGAATCGTGAAGATCACCACCGACGATGGATTAGTTGGTTGGGGAGAGGGATGTACCGGATCATCCGGTCATCTAATCGACAGTGAGTTGTCCCAGATTCTGATCGGAGAAAACCCTACCAAACGACAGATGCTCTGGCAGAAAATGTTTCATGCGCTGTATAACGCAAATATAGCCGTGGGCATTGGCGGCTCTGCTATCAGTGCGATTGACACTGCTCTGTGGGATATCACAGGGAAAATGCTTGGAGTCCCCATAAGCGACCTGCTTGGGGGAAGTGTCCGAGACAGGGTGGCGGTGTACGCTACGGGGCTTTATTACACTGAGGAAGAATTCCCACACAGATTGTTAGCTGAAGCCCAAAATTATGCAAATGCAGGTTTCTTAGGAATGAAAACTAAAGTTGGGGGTCTCCCAATGGCCAAAGACATCACCCGCGTCAAGGCAATAAGAAAAGAAATCGGACCAGATCTCAAATTAATGATCGATGCGAATCAGGCCTACAACTCGTCATCGGCCATTACAATCGGAAATAAGTTAGCCGATCAAGACATTTTATGGTTTGAAGAGCCAGTAAATGCGCAAGATATAGAGGCTTATCTACAGGTAAAGTCAAACGTACCCATGGCAATATCTGGAGGTGAAAACCTGCGTACGCGATATGAATTCCAAGATTTCCTCTCAAGGCGAGCCTACGACATCGTGCAACCCGACGTGGTGAACGTTGGTGGAATTAGCGAAATGCGAAATGTATCAATGACTGCCAACACTATGGGAATCCAGGTAAATCCACATGTGTGGGGATCCCCTATTATGATCTCCGCAAGCCTTCAGGTTATATCTACTATTCCACCTTGCCCTCCGAATCATAACCCGGAACCATTTGTTCAAGAACCTGTGATGGAATACGATCAAACCCCTAGCGCCATTCGCGACGACTTATGCGAAACGGACTTCAATTTTGCCAACGGGTATATAACCGTTCCAGACGGTCCTGGTCTTGGAATAAAAGTCGATGAAAAAAGTCTACGACGGTTAAGTATGTAACAGCTAATCCGAATATGTGATACAAGGATCTAGCAAAAACTTAATGCAGACTGGCAATGGTATCTGTGTTTCAACGCCAGTTGGGTTCATTAAACCGGTTGTAGCCTCTCTTTCAAAAATAACGATATTATTAGAGTCCTGATTAGCTACGAAAATAAACCTCCCGTCAGGTGTCAAAGCAAAGTTTCGAGGGGTATTACCGCCCGAAGGTATAGCGACTTTAAACGTTAGTTCTCCCGATAAGCTGTCAACAGCAAAAATCGCTATTGAGTCATGTCCCCTATTTGACCCGTAAACATATTTACCGTCGGGGCTGATATGAATATCAGCGCAAGTATTTTGACGAGACACTTCACTGGGTATTGTCGAAACTGTTTGTAGGTGAGTAAGAAATCCATCAGCCGCATGGATAAATGTCGAAATTGATGAATCAAGCTCATTTATACAATAAAGATAGCGTCCAGAAGGATGCCAGCAAAAATGGCGTGGCCCAAACCCAATACCAGTCGATTTAACTCTCTTACGATCCGGGATTATCCCGTTATTGGTCCTCTTTAGACCATAGGTAACAATCTTATCTATTCCTAGATCTGCAACAAATACCTCATCATTTTCAAGGCTATATATAGCCGAATGAACATGTGGTTTCGTTTGTCTTACCCCGTCGACACTGGACCCATAATGTTGGAAAAAACTATTGGATTTTTTTATTGTCCCGTCTGGTGCAATTTCGAAAAATGCCGTGCTACCACCTTCGTAATTACTAACAACTGCTGAAGTTCCATCCCTATTCAACCCTATGTGACAAGGTCCTGCTCCACCTGTTTCCTCTACCCCTTGCAGGATCAGGCCTCCATCCTCTCCAATTTGATAGGAATAAACCAGTCCAATAGGTATCTCGCTAACCGCAAAAACATGTGAGCCGCTTGGATGAATGGCAAGAAACGTTGGATTTTGTATGTCCGTGGTTATACCTAACGTATCCATGGACATGGAATTGGGATCGAACTTGACCCGGTATATACCAAGGCTATTGGTATGGGTGTATGTGCCCACTATCAGTTCAGCAGGTTTCATAATTTATTAATACGGAACTCAAGCATAGAAATTTATTGAATTTCATACAAACAGATAACTAGCACCGGCGAAACACCGGTGCTAGTTATCTGTATAACCCATCAAGGGCCTCGACAGCTAAATTTTAATTTTAGCTTTTCCCGATCCTAAATACATTCGTACCACAAGTAGGACAAGTCCCACGAGTTGCGGGCCGACCGTTCTTGAGAGTGGTCTGCTCTGGGTTCTTTATCTCACGCTTTGCTCTGCACTTTACACAGTACGCTTCCATACATCCCTCCTTGTGAGGACTAACTGATGAGACATACTAAACACATTCGCATATCTTTTGCAAGGGGATTATACCATATATTGTGGATCATGCCACAAGACTGGGTCACTATATGTTGTGGATTTAATGTTACAAACCCGCAAACTTTAGCTCTTAGATAAGATTTACATATACCCACCGATCATTGCATATGTAAATATGAAACATTTATGTAACAAGCTAGAAACATAGATTTAACAACACAGCAACATCTAAGAAACAACCTAGTATTAAAGTTAATTCATGACGATCAGCATAGTGGTAATAAAGTTTAAATTCTGCCACTAGATTTAAAACAAATTAGGAGGATAAATTATGGACTCAGGACATACTTCTTGGATGTTAATAGCCACTGCGTTGGTATTTTTCATGACGCCTGGGCTAGCTTTCTTTTATGGGGGATTAGTTCGAGCAAAAAATCTCGTGAACACCATGATGATGAGCTTCATGGCCATTGCAATAGTGAGCATTGTCTGGGTCCTATGGGGCTACAGCCTTGCCTTTGGAACGGGTAATGCATTTATTGGAGACTTCAGCCATCTCGGATTATCTGGTATAGCATTTGCCTCAGCAGAAGGAGAGGATATCCCTCCTTTACTGTTCGTTGCCTTCCAAATGATGTTTGCGGTTATCACCCCAGCTCTTATAACTGGAGCCTTCGCAGAAAGATTCAAATTTAGTACCTATTTAATTTTCCTAGTAATATGGAGCACCCTAGTTTATTCGCCCATAACACACTGGGTATGGGCCGACAACGGATGGCTCTTAGAGCTCGGGGCCCTCGACTTCGCAGGAGGAACCGTAATCCATATCAATGCAGGCATAGCAGCGGTAGCAGCATCTCTGATAGTTGGCAAACGACGAAACCCGGGATTACAACCCAATAATGTTCCGTATGTGATTCTTGGAGCAGCTATCCTGTGGTTTGGATGGTTTGGATTTAACGCTGGTTCAGCACTATCTGCCGGCGATTCAGCAGCAAATGCTTTCCTAGTCACAAGTTTGGCAGCCTCAACTGCCGCATTAACTTGGGGGGTCATATCACATTTTAAAACTGGAAAAATGGGAGCGGTGGGGGTCGCTACCGGAGCGGTTGCAGGATTGGTGGCTATCACCCCAGCCGCAGGTGCTGTAAACGCTATGGGTTCCCTTGCGATCGGATTCGGAGCAGGTTTGATTTGCTTTTACGCTGTTGAACTCCTTCACAAAACTAATATGGATGATGCTCTTGACGTGTTTGCAGTTCACGGAATTGGTGGTATATGGGGAGCTATCGCCACCGGCATATTCGCTACATCCTTAATTACGGGCGGGACAACAGGCCTCATCGAAGACGGAAACATCAAACAGGTAGGAATCCAGGCGGTTGGGGTGATAGCTACGCTGGTATATTCCGGAGTAGTAAGCCTCATAATCCTATTCATACTGGACAAAATCCCTGGACTCGGACTTCGTGCAGATGAAGCCGACGAAGATCTCGGCCTCGATCTAGCGTCACATGGTGAACAGGCCACTGTCAGAGACGGGGCTGACTAAATACAAAAGCAGGTGTGCTCTAAAGAGCGTATCCATATATATTTGGAACACACCTGATAAAAACAATCACACATTAGAGAGGTGAGAAAATGCTAAAAATTGAAGCTATTTTCAGGCCTGAAAGGGTAAATGCTGTCAGTGACGCGTTGGCTGATATTGGAGTTACCGGATTCCATTACCAAAACGTTACAGGTCAAGGTCGACAAGCAGGTATTGAAGTAGTAACTGGACGCGGGGGCACAACGACCACAAGATCTGCTGTATCCAAAACATTGCTTGTGACGGTGGTAGAAGATGACAAAAAAGACGCTGTAATAGAAGCCATTGTATCTGCAACGAGAAGTGGTGAAATAGGCGACGGAAAAATATTTGTGACTGCTGTGTCAGACGCAATTAGGGTACGTACTGGCGAGTCTGGAGACTCGGCCATCTAGGCAAATGTTGAAAAAGTTCAAAACCGGCATCCTGCCAACTAGTGATGCCGGTTTTGTATAGTTGGATTTAATATATGAAAACTAGCTGATATCATTTGCAAACTATGCCTACAAATGTTCCACCACAATATAGAGATGCAGAGCAACGTTTCCGTGACGCAGTCACTATCCAAGCCAAAATAGCTGCGTTGCAGGAAATGCTACAAATAATGCCCAAGCATAAGGGCACTGATCACTTAAAAGCCCAGCTGAGATCTCGGCTTTCTCGGTTAATGTCTGATTTGGAAACTTCTTCCGGTGGAAAAGGAGGAAGAACAGAACCCTTTTCATTACCTAAAGAAGGGGCTGGAAGAGTAACGTTAATCGGCCCCACAAACGTAGGGAAATCCCAGATATTGAACAGTTCGACAGGTGCAAGAACCAAAGTCGGTGCATATGAGTTAAGCACTCAAGAACCAGTCCCAGGGATGTATCCATACGGTGATATTTATATACAGATGGTGGATACTCCTCCAATAACTAATCGAGCAACACAAAGTCGACTCTATGGATTACTGCGCACCAGCGACATTTTCGTCTTCGTTGCTGATTTGACCAATAATCCAATTGACCAAACAGAAGAATCGTTTTCCGAACTTTCAGAATGGGGATTCAATCTCATTGGTCCTAGGACCGAGATCGGTGAAGACGATGATCAATATACATCCAAACCAACGATAATAATATGCAATAAAGCTGACATCCCGGGAGCACTAGATGAATTCGGAGAGATGGAAGATAAATATGGATCAAAATATCCAGTATTAATGTTTAGTGCAGAGGAAAATGTAGGTGAAGAAGAATTGGGTGAAGAAATATTTCAAGCCCTCGACATAATGAGAGTCTATCCAAAATCACCCAGAGAACGACTACAAGATTTCAGAAAACAGGATCCAATTGTACTATCAGTCGGCAGCACCGTTGGAGAAGCTGCCCAAGAAGTCCATAAGGATTTAAGTCAAAGCTTAAAATTTGCCATACTGTGGGGAAAGTCAGGAAAATTTGAAGGCCAGAGAGTAGGCAGAAATCATCAGCTACATGATGGTGATGTTATCGAAATCCACTCCTAAATTTCAAAAACTATTAATACTCTCCAAGAGCAGCTGAAACTTTTCCTGGGGACATAGGTAACTCCTCCATACGCACCCCAACCGCGTCATGGATCGCATTGGCAATTGCGGCCATAGGTGGCACTAAACACGCCTCTCCGACCCCTCGCAGTCCAAATGGATGACCAGGATTTGTCACTTCAACAAGAACCGTGTCTATCATAGGTAAATCAAGAGACACTGGCATTCGATAATCCAAAAACGATGTATTTAACATTTTCCCCGATTCGTCAAAAATGTATTCTTCGTTAAGAGCCCATCCGATTCCCTGAACGGCTCCACCCTGCATCTGGCCCTCAACGTAACTCGGATGAATCGCCTTGCCTACGTCTTGAATCGAAGTGTAGCGAAGCACATCAACTTTTCCAGTCTTCTTATCCACTCGAACATCAACTAAATGCACCGCAAAAGCGTTCCCAACACCACCGGGATTAACAGTAGCTCTCCCTACGATGGGGCCACCAGTAGAATTAAGCATAGAAGATAGTTCCTGAAAACTCATATTCAGAGCAGGATCACTTTTATGACTGATGTCTGAACCCTCGTATCCAACATCTGCAACATCAACATCCCAAATTTTTGCAGCTCGCTGACACATCTGATCACGTATGTCGTAGGCAGCCTCGACACAAGCAGTCCCTGTCTTGAAAGTAACTCCGCTTCCTCCAGCACCCGAACTATAACCAATTGAATCAGTATCCCCTATGGAGGGTTGAATATCTTCTGATTCAAGGCCAAGGACATCTGCAACCTGCATTGCCATAGCTGCCCGACTACCTCCAACATCTGGAGATCCTTCAACCAATGAAACCGTCCCATCTGCATTTACACTCGCGACAGCACTTGCTGGCCCACTGCCATTAAACCAAGCTCCAGCAGCTATCCCTCTCCCAATATTTTCTCCCTCTTTTGGAGCAGAGTAATGTGGGTGGTTTTTTGCTGCCTCCAACGTCTCCACAAGTCCAATACGTCTATAAATTGGCCCGTTTGCAGGCTGACGTGTTCCTTCTTTTGCAGCATTATTTAGCCTAAATTCAACTGGATCAATTTTAAGTTTTTCAGCCAATTCATCAATAACTGTTTCCATGGCAAACGCGGCCGCCGGAGACCCTGGTGCTCTATAAGCCGATGACTTTTGAACGTTTGTCACCACGTCCAGTCCTTCTACTGAAGCGTTTGGAATAACGTAGGGGCCAAGCATAGTTCTACTGCCTCCCGCAACGGGAGAGCCAGGAAAAGCTCCTGCCTCAAAAGTAAGCTTTGCTTTTACAGCGGTTAACTTACCTTCTGGGGATGAGCTGATTTTTATGTCTATATTGGTGCCAGAAGTAGGTCCAGTTCCTTCAAATACGTCTGCCCTGCTCATGATTATCTTCACAGGCGCACCAGATTTCTTGGAAAGCATTGCTGCGACGGGTTCAAGGTAAACTCCACCCTGTCCCTTACCACCAAACCCACCACCTATTTCCAGTGGTATGACTTTCACATCTCCGACGGGTATATCTAAAATAGCCGAAATATGATCTCGGAACGCAAAAAGCTGTTGAGTGCTACACCATACCGTCAATTTCCCATCTTTGTTCCAGAAAGCCGTAGTCGCTTGGGGCTCTATATAGCCCTGGTGTACTGATTTGGTTTTAAATGATCTTTCCACAATGACCGAATCACTCTCTCTGAAAGCAGCTTCTACATCACCTTCCTCTGCCAGTATCTTCAAAGCCAGGTTGCTGGGGGCAATTGTTTCTTCCTCTCCCCATCCTCCAACACGAAATAATGCCGTAGATTGCGTCAAGAGTCGGTCATGAAGAACGGGGGCATCATCAGCCAAAGCATCAGTTGCATTAAGTACTGCGGGAAGAACTTCATAATCCACAGAGATAAGTGACGCAGCTTCTTCTGCAACGTGTTGATTTATCGCCGCAACAGCCGCCACCGCATGTCCCCGATAAAGAGCTTTTTCTCTTGCGAGCACATTTCTGCTGTAAAAACCGTAATTAACTGCCGCCCCTTCCTCAAGATCGGCAATTTCTGCGGACACCTCGGGTAAATCTGCGGCGGTTACTACAGATTTGACCCCAGGATGGGAAATTGCACGAGATACATCAATCGATCTGATACGTGCATGAGGATGGGGACTACGCAGTATTTTCCCATGAAGATAACCCGTAGGATGGGAATCAGCACTATATCGTGCCCGACCAGTAACTTTATCGGCTCCGTCATGCCTGACAGGCCGAGTGCCCACCACTTTAAACTCTTTTTCGGAAATTATCATGTTTGGTTCGTATGTAGTCACTTACATCTCCACAAGGGTTTGTTTGTCGAAAGTATCTGTCACCCCAAATTTACCACAGAGAATATGTATTTATCTTCTTTTGGCAAATTTAGGTGCATGGGAGGTAATAATGTTTTCGTACTCTCTCATACAGTAGGAGAGATGGAGGAAAGTTGATTTCAAACTGAAGTTGAGGATGGATGAATATCAACAATCCCTATCGCATAATAAAGCGATCAAGAATTTCAGGGCTATATTGGTCGCAGTTACATTAAGCAACTCAAGAAAACTAATAATTAATATGGAACTAGTTTCGTCGCCTCTTACACAGAGTGAAAAGATTGGCGACCCCGACCAGATTCGAACTGGCGATCTCAGCCTTGACAGGGCCGTATGTTAAACCGCTACACCACGGGGCCGTGAATAAAACATTTATCGGCTATGGGGAAATATTCTGTTTTTCGAAATACTGTGTGAGTCAATAATCCTGGAGCCTGCACAAAACCTACTTACGTAAGCTCTAAGAGGCTGAAAAACCAGCGGTGTCCAAAGCCTCATCAATTTTAGAAGGGCTATAACCGACGACTTTTTCGTCTCCAATTACTGTCACTGGGGTACTTCTGTAGCCCATAGTAACCAGCTCTTTCAGAGCATCCCTATCCTTCGATACGTTGTGTTCTGTGTAATCAAACCCCTTTCGTGAAAGATACACTTTCACCATGTGACAAGGGCCTCAACCTACCGACGTAAAGACTTTTATCGATTCAGACATAATTTATATACCACCAAAGATTTTTTACACTAATATCATACCTTAAAGTATGAATTCTATGTCATTCGGAATTTTCGCTTCTACGACGCTCGTTGAAGGCTTTTTTGCCCCCAGTATCCTCAAATAACTCAGTTCCTAATGGAACAGCTTCATCAATCGTTTGAGTGAAATCCTCTCCAGATTCGTACTTGTGAAGAAACTCTTCACTTACAAAAAACATTCATATACAGAAACCATCCCTCTCTATATCTTCATGATGACGTTCACAGGGACAAATCTTTTTTCGATCCTCAACGGGATCGCCACTCAGAGGCATTCAAGGACAGTACCTATATCCTTCTATTCGATGATTTTCAGCCAGACCTTTCTGAACTTCCTCCACAACCTCTTTCTCAGGAAAAAATTGATAAGGCCCTCTCTGAACATACCGACTGGAGAACTTGATTGAACTCTCTAATGCTTCAGACTCAGACATTTCTTTAGGCATTATAAAAAACCTCTATTTCTACACCTATAAAACTAATCGTCAACAACCCCAGTCTTCATCATACCGTGCATACTACAATCCATGCTATAGAAAGACCTTTCCTGTCTTTCGAGCCTTTCAACCAAACTTGATACAGCGTTTTCAATTTCTAAATCGGACTTAGACATGGCAATTTCAACACTAAGAAGAGCTGCAGTGTCACATTCTTCCTGGAGGCACCGAACAGAAAAAAACACTTTTTGAAATCCTGTATTCGCGGAAACATTTAACTTGAAATCCTTCAGGGGCCTCATCGTAGTCTCAGGGGACATTTTTGAGAAAATCAACTTCTGTATATCCGAGTCTTTCAAATGATTTCTCTACTATACGATTCTTTTTTTGCCCCTGAATATCGTTCATGCAATTGTAAATCCCTCATATCCTTTGGCAGCCACTTCATTGCATCTCTCTGTATATTTGGGAAATCCTCCAGCATAGGGAAGAAAAATCCTTTTCTTCCCTGGTATGTTTGCACCAACATACCACGAATTACAGCTATATCTAAGAGTGTCTGCAGCAACCTCTTCCACATGATCCATCCATTGATTCTCTGAATCTAACTTTGCCTCAATCGCATTTTTACCATGTGAGCTCATATAGGAGACACAGTCGGATACCCATTCAACATGCTGTTCAATTGAGGTCATCATATTGGATAAAACAGATGGGCTACCGGGACCAGTTATCATAAACATATTCGGAAATCCCTCAGAACAAAGTCCAAGAAAAGTCCTAGGTCCCTCTGACCATTTTTCCTTCAACCGAAGTTCATTTCTTCCTTTTATATCTATGGACAAGAGCGCCCCTGTCATAGCATCAAAACCGATCGCAAAAATAATAATGTCAAATTCATAAACATTATCGGAGGTTTTTATTCCCTCATCTACGATCCGCTCGATAGGGGTTTTATTAACGTCGACAAGCAACACATTATCCCGATTATAGGTTTCATAATAATCCGTATCTGCACAAAGTCGCTTGCACCCTATCGTGTTGGTTGGAGACAATAAGTCTGCGACTTTAGTTTCTCTAACCACTTCATTAATTCTAGCTCTAACAAAGTCAGCCGCTTTCTCATTAGATTCGGCATTAGTACCAATATCATTAAAAGCTGCCAAGAAATTCGTTCCACCTTCCTTCCACCTACGTTTGAACTCACGGTCACGGTCAGAATCACTAACATCTAGAGCACTGTAAGGCCCAACCTCCATAGAAGCTATGCCAGCACGATTATCCCTAGCTTTAGCTCTGATTTCAGAATAATTAGCTTTGGCTTTTTCAATCTCTTCTAACGTAAGAGAATAATTCCGAGCTGGAATAGAATAATTAGCCGTTCTCTGAAAAACTGTGAGGCTGTCTACCTGCGGGGCAATTATAGGTATCGTCTGTACAGCAGAGGAACCTGTACCTATGATCCCTACCTTTTTTCCTTTAAAGTCAACTGGGTCATGAGGCCATTTGCCTGTGACATACCAATCTCCTTTGAAGTCATCTATTCCTCTAAATCTAGGTTTATTGACAGAAGAAAGTGTCCCAGTAGCCATAACACAGTAATGGGATTTATATATTTCTCCAGAATTTGTGGTGGTTATCCAAAGGTTATCCCGAGTTGAATAAACCATCGATTCAACTCGAGAGTTGAACTTTATCCAGTCTCTCAGTGAAAAGCGATCAGCTACATGATTGGCATAGTCCAAAATTTCAGGTTGAGTTGAAAATCGATCAGACCATTTCCATTCCTGTTGTAATTCCTCTGAAAAAGAGTAAGAATACTCCACACTTTCCACGTCACAACGTGCTCCTGGATATCGGTTCCAATACCACGTACCACCAACCCCACTGGCTTCGTCCAACACTAGCACTTCTAGTCCCTGTTTGCGAAGTTTGTGCAGCATATACATTCCTGCAAAACCTGCGCCTACGATTAGTGTGTCTAATGTTTTATTTTTCGCCATTAACCAATTCCAGCATTTTATCTAACTTGCCATATATTTTATTTGAATAAGCTCCCCATGACTTGACCTACACTATACCAAGTACTAAAGCAAAATAAGGGTAAAAAACTACCCCATAAATACTTTAAACCATTAAAACTCGAATGAGCTTGGGGCATTTAACAAACTATGATTACTAACCGCAATAGGGAACCATAATTCTGCTAGTTAGCTTTAGGGTTTAGGGTGAATGACAGATTATAAGCACCAAAGTCAGATAACCCTGAAGTGGCCGAACTTGCGATAATAAGATAAGTTCCTGATTTACTTAGCGTTCTAATGAGAGTGGCGTTTGTGCCACCGCCGGAGTCATCGACCCTCATTTCCCTTTGGCCATCGGGATCCGTCAGTTCCAAAAGAGTATCTATTACATTACTCGACATAGTAACTTCGAGAGTTTGTCCCTTTACAGCATCAAACATGTATGTATCCGTATCCCCAGGAGTATCGATTACACCAGTAAATGCTCCTTGATATCCATTATTCCCCAAGGTTACCATTCCAGCTTGACTGACTATCGACTGGTACCCATAAGGGGTGGGAGTTAGAGTCGGAGTAGGAACAGGAGTAGGGGTCGCAGTGGGAGTAATTGGAGTTGGATAAGGAGTGTATGTGGGAAAAGGTGTATACGTCGGTAAAGGTTCCAAGGTTGGCAAAGGCGTTAAGGTCGGCAGGGGTTCCAAAGTTGGATAGGGAATATATGTTGGGTTTGGAGTATGAGTCTGCAGTGGTACTAAAGTTGGCAAAGGAGGCAAAGGAGGCAAAGGCGTTAAGGTCGGCAGGGGTTCCAAAGTTGGATAAGGAGTATATGTCGGGAAAGGGGTATATGTCGGTAAGGGTTTTGCAGGAGTCTCATTTTGCCTAGCTGGTTCCTTCAATTGCTCTGATGACATAGCAAGTACCGTAGCCTGAAGCTCCAGAATATCTTGATCCTGATTACCACCAGAATTGCAGCTCGCGATTAACACAGAGCTAGCAAATATTAAGCTTATCGATAGCCACTTAAATTTCAAATTCAATCGCCCCTTTTACACTAGCGAGGATTTTTTATCAGCTTATACCCCACGCTTCTATCATAAAAAATTCTACCTCATACGACCATGATAATTGAGGGCTCTTCCCGCTCAATTCAAATTAAATCTTTTATTAACCTTCATATGCGTATTTCTTTGCTGCATTTTCATCTAGGTTACAACCCCAACCAGGCATTGAAGGAATTTTCATATACCCCTTCTCCAACTCAGGTATCTCTGTTGTGATCTCATCTCTCCAAGGAGCAGAATCTACATCACTTTCCATAATGCGCACATTTGAAACCGACGCCGTTAAATTTAAACTTTGAAAGGAGGATAGGTGTGAATTATAGTTATGAGGAGCTATATTCACGTCATATACTTCTGCAAGGTCCGCAACCTTTTTTGCCTGTGAAAATCCTTGCCATTGAACATCAATTTTAAGAGTGTCCATTGCTGTGACTTCCAGGAAAGGGCGGTACTGACGCAAACCCAACAATTGTTCACCGGTACAAATAGGCGTCTGTTGCGACGACTTGATTTGGGCCAATGCCGTAGGGTCCTGATTATCGATCTCCATCCAGAAAAGATCATACGGCTCCAATATCTTTCCTATCGCTATAGCTCCTTCTGTCTTGAAGTTAAAGTTAATGTCCAAGCAAATATCAATATCGGAACCAACGGCTTCCCTCATTACGGAAATCTGATTTTCAGCATGTTTTACTACCTCAGTTGGAGCATTTTGATCGTTGGAGTCAGGGTTAAAATCCGATATTGTAAAAGGCTTGTCTCCTGGAAATACTAAATTTGTTTTGAATGCTGAATATCCTTTTTCTACCGCTTCAACAGCGCAGTCTCCTACATCACTCATATTTTTTAGAACCGGCTTATCGTAAAGTTCTGGATACATCGCTCTATAAGTCGCTAAATGAGACCAATAAACTCTCTGTTCTTGTCTGTGAGGTCCCCCAAATAATTCATATACCGGAACTCCAGCATCCTTGCCTTTTATATCCCATAAAGCCAGTTCGATACCAGCAATGGCCATCGCCGTTGCGCCTCCAGAGGCAGAGCGAGTAAGCCTGTACATATCCATAAAATGCTTATCAACTGCCCTAGGATCCTTACCTATCAAAGTTTCCCCTATATCCATAACCAGCGCGGGTAGACCTCTCTTGAACAGACCCGTACCGAACTCTCCATATCCTGTTAAACCATTATCTGTCCTGATAGCGCAGAACATCCATGCGCCATTTCCTATGGTCTTCACGGGAAAAGTTTCGATCTTTGTAATTTTCATTCCTATTTTGTCTGCCTTTTTATGTGTCTACGAAACCTCGTAGAAAATCCTATCCTGACCAGGCGTAACGAATAGCTGCCTCTTCAACAAGATCGCAACCCCATCCAGGAGATGTCGGAACTTGCATACGACCTTTCACTACTTCGGGCATATTTGTGAAAAGTTCTTCCCGCCATGGAACCCCTTCTGGATCACTCTCCATAATTCGTACATTAGACACTGAAGCACACAAATGTACGGACTGAAAACTGGCTAGTTCAGAAGCCGGATTATGTGGCGCTATATTCATTTCATATGTTTCAGCTATATCCGCTACCTTTTTCGAGGGTCCAAATCCTTGCCATTGCACGTCAACCAAAACCGTATCCATCGCCCGTAATTCAAAATATGGAAGATACTCTCTCATGGTAAAGTGTTCCTCGCCAGAGGCCAAAGAGATAGAAGTAGAATCCCTCAACTGTGCCAAGGCCTGCGGATTTTCATTGTCGTGTTCTATCCAAAATAATTTGTATGGTTCCAAAGTTTTTGCGAGTCTGATAACTCCTTCGGTCTTAAAGTTGTAGTTCACATCGAGCAATATGTCTACAGAGTCACCGGCAGCATCCCTCATCACAGAAATTTGTTTCTCAGCGTGGCGAAGGAGTTCAGTATCTACTCTCTGATCGTGGTTAATCCCATCCCTACCCTGACTTATAGGTTTAGGGATTTCTCCAGGCCAAAATATATTTGTTTTGAACGCATCATATCCTCTTTCCCTAACTTCACGTGTCGCTGCAGCTACGGCTTCCCAGTCCTTCAAGGGTTTGTTCGGCGCTAAAGAGGGATTATGTGCTCGAGCACTAGCCATATGAGACCAATAGACCCTTTGCGAGTCACGATGTGGGCCACCGAGCAAGTGTGAGACAGGAAGCCCAAGAGCCTTTCCCTTGATATCCCAACAGGCGAGTTCAATAGCCGCGATACCCATCTGCGCGATTCCTCCTGGAACCTGTCTTAATGCGCGGTAAAGGTCAAAATATATTTTCTCTACAGCGCTCGGATCCTTCCCAATGACAAGTGGCTTTATATCTTCAACAAATCCAACCAGAGATTTTGCCACCGTTCCATACCCAAATTCACCGTACCCAGTCACACCCTCGTCAGTCCGAACGGCTGAAAATAGCCACTTCTTTCTACCGCCATCTACAACGAATATTTCCACGTCTGTAATTTTCATGCCCAGGCCTTACATAAGTTGATATTTTTTCACTGTAATTTCACTTGATCGCAATTCGACTGAACTAGTGAGCCGCAAAGCAACCTGCTACTGATGAGTAGTATATCCCCAATTTACTCAAGCACTATTTTCTGCTTATAGACGTCGATAACAAGATGTGAATTGATTCAATATGTGGTAAACATCTCATCGTGTTCAAAAATTACAAGCGAGAATTTATAACTCACAATGCGAGCTAGACGTACGATATTTTATGGGTGGTGGATCGTAGTAGCAGGCTGCGTAGCTACGGCCCTATCGAGTGGACTTTTCTTTACCGGATTCGGGTTTTTCTTTGAGCCAATAAGAACTCACTTCGGTTGGAGTCGAACTATACTCTCCGGGGCATACGCGGTGTCTCGACTTGAAAGCTCTATTCTTGGACCATTTCTCGGATACTTGATCCAAAAATTTGGGCCTAGACTTGTGATGTTTATAGGATTCATTATATTTGGGCTAGGATACGTGATAATAAGCCAGGCCAATTCTGTAATAGTGTTCTACTTAGGTTTCGTGGCGTTGGCCACGGGAGCTGATCCCCCTGGGTTTATAGCAGTCATGACCAGCATAAACAACTGGTTCTTTAAAAACCGAGCTAAGGCAATTGGATTTGCCATGCTAGGTCTGGGCATTGGTGGTGTGATATTTCCGCCATTACTAGCCTTTGGGTTGAACAACTTCACCTGGCAATCAGTAGCATTTACAACTGGAATATTCGTAGCAATTGTCGGTGGGATAGTTTCCATTTTTGTAAGATCCAGTCCTGAACCTTACGGTTATTTACCAGACGGAGCTCAAAAAAATGAGAACAGGAACAGACCAACCACTCCCAATATTCTCAGAACTGGTACGAAAAATACCCAATTAGTTGGAACCGAAAACTTTACCCTTGTAAATGCTCTTAAAACAAAAACATTTTGGGTTATATCTGTGGCCCATGCACAAGCGCTGCTTGTTGTGTCTTCGACAGGTATTCATCAAGTTCCTTACCTGGAAAATTCCCTCGGATTTTCCAAAACCTCCGCCGCATTTGCCGTAATGTTATTAACTTCCATAAACATGATAGGACAGCTGGGTGGGGGGATATTGGCAGACAAATTCCAGAAACGAAAATTGGCCGCTTTCACTGTACTCGGACATACCTTAGCTATAATTATTCTTGCTCTCGCTACTTCTACGCTCCATATTGTTGTATATGCCATCATTCAAGGCCTGTCTTGGGGTGCTAGGACACCCGTCCTAACATCCATGAGAGGAGACTATTTCGGTCGAACAGCATTTGCATCAATCATGGGCACATCCCAAAGTATAGCTATGGTGGGCATGGTTATAGGCCCCCTAATAGTCGGATACTGCGCAGACCAATATAGCTATGAAACAGGCTTTTATATAATTTCGGCCCTCACCGCACCTGGTTTTATTCTGTTGCTCACCTTAGATGATCCTTTACCTCGATCTTAGCTATCACTTCTTCTTATTAATCCATTAGTAAGTAAGAGCATATTAAGTTAGTGCCTACACACTAAGTAACCGGGTATTTCTATACATTGTTTTTTAATTAGCATATGAATTTCATATCATAATAATTAACACTATTTCTTGCGTAACTTTTTCAATATCGCAGTGTATTTATGTTTTTTAACTCTAGTTTTCAATAAATATTATTATGCAATAAAATAGAAATATCCGATAAGTTTAGTCTTTCCCATATTCTTATTAATTATCTTTACCCCTTATGAATTCTCTTAATACTATAAAATTTAATTTCCTGAAGAATAATTTATTACCAACATGATCAACTTTCTTTATGCTATATATTGCATATCCTTTTCCTATAACTTAGTATGTACTAACTTAGATTATAAGTATGAACATTTTCCGTGCATATTCCGCTGTAACTAAAGAAAGGATATTTAGGTCAATGGACAATCAGTTTAGGATTTTTAATCCACGTATGTTGATCCTCATGGGCATCATGCTCGTAGCTGCATTGGTAGTTACTTTCACCGCATCCTCATGCTCTTCTGAAATAGTAGAGGTACCCGTCGACAGAATCGTCGAAACCGAAGTTGTGAAAGTGGTAGAGAAGGAAGTACCAGTCGAGGTCATCAAAGAAGTCGAAGTCACTGTTGAAGTAGAAAAAGACCCTGGGGAACTAGTTTTGTATTCAGGTAGAAAAGAGAGTCTGGTTGGCGCCATAGTCGAACAGTTTGAAGACGCCACAGGAATAGACGTAAGAGTTAAATATGACAAAACCTTCCCTATTGCCGCAATGATTTTAGAGGAAGGCAATAACAGCCCAGCGGACATATTTTTCGCTCAGGACCCGGGTGGACTAGGATTCCTATCTGCAGCTGGAAGATTAGATCGACTTTCAACAGATATAACAGACCCGGTAGCGGACTGGGCAAAACCAGCTGATCAAACGTGGGTTGGATTGTCGGGAAGAGCCCGAACATTAGTATATTCTGGAAGCTTATCTGCAGATGAATTACCAGCCTCCCTGGAAGACCTGACAGATCCTAAGTGGAAAGGCAAAATAGGTTGGGCCCCCACAAATAGCTCGTTTCAGACAATGATCACAGGTATGAGGATAGCTTGGGGCGAAGACAAGACCAAAACCTGGCTTCAGGACATGCTAGCGAATGATCCACTTGTCTACCCAAAAAACACCCCACAGGTTGCTGCAGCGGCTTCAGAAGAAATAAATATTGGACTCGTTAACCACTACTACCTGCACAGGTTTGTGGCAGAAGAAGGTGACACTTTTAACGCCCGAAACCTTTACCTCAGTAACGGAGGTCCAGGCAGCCTAGTTATGGTCGCTGGAGCAGGCATACTGAACACTGCACCAAACAAAGAGAATGCTGAAAAATTCTTGAAGTTCATGACCTCAAAAGTCGCTCAGCAATATTTCACAGGGCAGATTTACGAGTATCCAGTAGTGGATGGCGTAAAAACTCATAAGTTCCTGCCAACATTCGCCGAGCTAAACATACCCGCCTTAAGTATGGAAGATCTGTCTGATTTAGAAGGCACGCAGGAGATATTCAAGGAACTGGGCATGCTCGATTAATTTAGTTTCCCCTATAAGAGCGGGAGCACGGGACAAAGGTAGGACGTCAGTATTTCAAACGTGATTAATCTATCCACGCTGACTGAATCACCTGCGATTCCCTTCTCAAACAACAATAGCAATTATTGCTCCCGCTCTTATAGGGGAAACTCTATCCAGTTTTATTTCAGATGAAGAGTAAAAAGATGCTCACTGAAACCAACATCATTCATTGAATGAATATTAATTATCACAAGGACTCCATTTAATAAAAGATTGAAACCTTGTGATAATTAATATCGGATCCGTATCAATCCACGGCGCAGATAAATATTGTCTCCGATCTGATCCATAAATCCAGACCGTAACACAAAGGAGTAACCCAGGTTAACGATGTCTTTAAAGAAGCTAAATATAGTATCCATTTTTCTCTTATCCGCAATTTGTATGGTGACATCAATTAGTTGTTCTTCATCAGATGCAATTGAGCCAGCCGAACCTGCTCTTCCATTAGCTGCCAGCCCTGCTACACCCGCCAGCCTCGCCACAGTAATTCAGACAACAGCAAAATTGCCTTTACCTCCAGCCGCACCATCTCCTGCTGAACCTCCGTTACCTGCGGTGATAACGAATTCAGAGTCTGTTACCAAGGCTAAAAAAGAAACCGTACTCATAGAATTACCACTGGCGAACTCGATCACTATTATCGACAATCTGGGGCAAAAGTTGTCCTTCGATACCGTACCAAAGAAAATAGCCACCATAAGTCCATCAGCAACGGAAATACTCTATGCTGCTGGGGGGACTGCAGTAATTCGGGATCGCGCCTCTAATTTTCCTGAGGAGGTTCAAACGCTACCGCATGTAGGCAGTGCTTACAATCCTTCGATTGAAGCGTTGATAAATGCTCAACCAGACCTAGTGATAATTGAAGCCCTTACTCAGGCAAGATTTATCCCAATCTTGAAGCAGGCAAATTTAAGAGTCATGGCAATAAAAGTAGAAACAGTTGACGACATCACCGAAAACATCCTCAAAGTTGGGAAAATTATTGATAAAGAACTCACAGCTCGAACAGAAATTTCGGGGATGTTGTCCAGGCTCTCCATAGCTAAAACTTATAACAGTGGAAGTGTGTTGCTACTCATATCTGACCATGACAGGAACCTTTATGCTGCCCGTCCGGAATCATACACGGGACTAATCGCTACTGAAATCGGTCTAATCAACAAGGCGGCCGGATTACCAGATTCTGGTCCATACCCAGGATTCGCAATCATGGGACCAGAGGCTATTCTTATGGCAAACCCTGACTTTATAGTTACAATTACCCCTGCGCCTAAGCCGGCACCTCGGCTATCAGAAACAATAAAGCAGATACCTCCATTCGCTAGATTAAAAGCGATACAATCTGGAAACGTGATTGAAGCAGATGTTAATCTCTTTTTACAAGCCCCAGGACCGAGGGTAATCGAAGCGATAGAATTTCTCAAAGAACGTATCAAGAGGTAGCAGATTTATTAGATGTCTAGGATAGGAGTGACTGCCAAATATTCCTGCCTACTCATCGTATCCGTCATAATGGCGTTGCTTGGCTTATTTACGGGCCCAAGCAACGCTCCACCATCAGAAATATTAAAACTTCTCACTGAGGATCACTCCAACGTTATCCACACAATCGTTTGGGATATAAGGCTCCCTAGGATTGGCGTTAGCTTGATGGCAGGGGGATGTCTAGGCCTAGCTGGAACCCTTATCCAAATTTCTACACGAAGTCCTCTAGGAGACCCAAATCTGTTCGGAATTGGAGGAGGATCTGTTATTTTCATGGCATTAATCGCAGCTGGAATACTATCAGCTGGCACATTTGCGACTATGCTTGGGGCAACCGCTGCATCCCTTATAGTTTCTGTCTTATTAGGCTTATTAGTTTCAAATAAGGAAATGTCCCCAATCAAACTAGCCATAATTGGAATTGGTCTAGGAGCCATCACAATAGCGATTGGGACTGCTTTATTCGCCTATGGCCGAGTATTCCCTAGTCAGCTTCTGGGTCTTATAGGAGGCTCCTTCACCACCAGTAATTGGAATAGTTTTCTGTTTTGTTTATTTACACTTTCCCTTTGTATTTTTATCTCGTTGATTTTGAATAACAGGTTTCAAATAATTACCCTTGGTGACGTCTTATCAAGGTCACTTGGTGTAAACCCTGTGGCAACTAGATTCCTTTCCATGTCCCTTGTAGGTATCCTCGCCGGTTCGGCGGTCTATGTCGGAGGAATTATTGGATTTGTGGGATTGGTTTCTCCTCACATTGCTAGAAGAATATTTGGCCATTCAACCTTTCACATAATCATAGGAGCTACACTAATTGGGTCCACAATGGCCATCGCCTCAGACCAATTGGCTCGTTTATTGTTTTCACCTATAGAAATACCCGTCGGACTAATTACAACCCTCGTGGGAGCCCCAACAATGATGTATCTGGCATTTCGTCTGCGATGAATATGGAAGCCAATAACCTGAGTTTGTCATTAAATGGATCAGTAATTTTAAGAAATATAACGTTCACTATACCCGTAGAATCCTTAACGACTATTATCGGACCAAACGGCTCTGGTAAATCCTCGCTACTGAAAGTATTTGCAGATGAAATCCAAAACTATACTGGACAAGCCACCAAAATCCCTGTAAAAAACATAACTTATCTACCTCAGTCTTTGGATAGCCCGCCTTTCTTGACCATTTATGAAATTGTTTTTCTGGGTTTCAATGGTCAAAAGATGAATAAAAAAACTAAAGTGCAGTGTGCCTCTCACCTAATGGAAATCTGTGGCGTGGATTCTATCAGTGCAAAAAATATTGTTGATGTATCTGAAGGAGAAAAACAAAGAACATGGTTTGCTTTCGCATTAGCTCAAGAAAAAAATATCATTATGCTAGATGAACCCCTATCAAACATAGATGAACAAGGTAAAAAAGCATTTTCCAAAATACTAAGAGGGCTAGCTGACGAAGGTAAAACCGTAATTGTGGTTTCTCATGACGGGGATTCTTTAGAAGCTAGCGACCATATTATCTATCTTGATGAAGGGAATTTATCTTTTCAGGGTCCGGTGTCAGAATATAAGCAATTCTTACTTCATAATAAATAATCGACCCAACACCGTCCAGATTCGTCACATCAATTTAATATAACTGTTACTCATTCACCATGTGAGCCACTTACCCAAGATCCATATACTGGGTACTGTATGCACACGAATTCTATATATGCAGGCTGACCCTTATCATTCGCTGCCATAGCTCTTTCAATCGCTCCTACTATGTCATCCGGTTGGTATATTCTCTCACTGTGGAGACCCATTTCACAGATAACCTTCGACATGTCCACGTTTTCATATGAAAGTACTTTGTGAGTATATGGATCATGCCCATCACCCCAAAAACCTGGACCATATCCTGAAAATCCACCATTGCTTATATGGATAACCGTGATTCCGATATTTTCCCTTACCGGAACCTCCAAGTTCCCGAGCATATATCCCAGTCCAGCTTCTCCAGTAACTGCCACAGAACACCTATCCGGATATGCAATTTTTGCTGCCATGGCCGCCGGCAAACTGAAACCTAGCGAAGACACATTGCCCCAACCCAGAAATCCTCTTGGAATCTGAGTTTCATAAACCGTACTAAGTTGGTCTCTTGTATTCCCTGATTCATGCGTTACAAATGATTTTTGAGGGTCTAGTACCTTCATAATATCCGCATATACCCTGTAAGGGTTAATGGGCGTTTCTGATGAATTCAAAGCATCATGGTATTTTGCTTCGTCTTTTTGTCTTTCCCCAAGAATTTCGTCGACTATATTGTCTCTTTCTATTCCAGAACCAGATGTTCTTTTGGTTAACTCTTCTATTAGCGCCTGTAGGGTAATTTTCGCATCGCCAATAAGAGCATGATCCGTGTGATATATCTTGTTTACGTTGTTCTCGTTGATGTCGCAAACGATGATCTTCTTTCCCGCAGCGTTTGGTATAGCGTGAGAGAATCTGCCAGGTGAAAGACTTGATCCAATCGATATGATCAAGTCACTGGTGTGAAGAAAATGAGCGGTGTGAAGGCCTCTAACCCCAGCAGATAATGCATGATTCTCTGGAAATATTCCTTTCGCTTTTAAGGTGGTTACAACTGGGGTGTTAGACAATTCTGCGAACTTCAAAAGTTCCTGAGAAGCTCCCGAATATACAGCTCCTTCACCGACATACAAAATTGGATGAGATGCCTCTGAAAGTAAATCTATTGCACGGGAAATATCCTGATTAATTGGGCCATATTTCCAACTTTCAACAGGGTGGTATGGATCCTTAGTTTCATCATATTGTCCCGTCGGGTCAGGAACAGCAATTACAACGGGACCCGGGGAACCATTACGAAGCATCGTAAATGCTCTTCTCATAAATTCGTGGGTACGCTCAGGAGAATCAATATATCCATACCATTTTGACACTGACTTGAGACTAGACGTGACGTCGAAGTAACTATTCTCACTATTTCCTATTGGAACTCCGTCCGTAATACAAAGTACCGGAGAACCATCTTCATAAGCCTGCGCTAGACCCGCATACGCTACTTGGAGACCTGCGGCGTTGACTCCACCTTGAACCGTACAAACTCCAATCTGAGCCCCAGCAGTAACCCGAGAAAATCCATCTGCCAAGGCAACCGCATATCGGTCGTCTCTCATCATGATCATTGGCACGTTTTCTTTCCCGAGTGCATTGTTGACCTTACACACAGGAAAGGTGGATACCCATCCAATACCTTCTTGCTGTAAAACTCTTGCTATTCCCGTTGCCACATCTATCATCAAATCCCTCTAATAACCATCATTACTCAAGAACTCATATTTACGCTCTGTCGTAAATTTGCACTCTGTGCCTGTTACTTTCAGTAATATATATTTTCCCACTGTCACCTAGTTTTACAGAAGTAGGGGCCCAGAAGAACTTCTCAGTGTGAGCGGATTCTTCGTGAGGATCGCCTCCAAAAATATCTAAGTCAGG
>VEXB01000010.1 GCA_009391195.1 SAR202 cluster bacterium AC-647-P02_OGT_505m | reverse complement strand
GGGCACCAGAGAGTGCTGCTATGGCTGCTCCCAACGCAAGACTGGCAGCTTTATGGGTCAATATATTGTGTCCGTGATGTTGGCTAACTAATTCATCATCCCTAATCGAACGTAGAATACGTCCCCAGGGGGATGCAAGTAAGGTTGTAAGTAGAAACCATATTAATAGGACAGTTATCGTTGTCAGTATAGCTAGAAGGACTACGTATGGCGCATCAACTGGTAGGCCCAGTAAAGTAGCTGCAATGCCTGATGGCCCACTCTCCCACCAGTCTTCCAATGGTCGGGAATATTGTGATATTCCTATTGCTGATGTAACCGTACCAGCACGTAACAATGGTTCAGCTTGGAGGGCGATCCGTAGCATTTCACCGAGTGAAATAGTCACTATAGCGAAGTAATCCATTCTCAGTCTAGCGGTGGGATATGCTAGCAACCAGCCGACCACAGCAGCCACGGATACAGCAATAATCGTGGCTATCCATGGATTCCATCCATACCCATTGGTCTCAACGGGTGCGGATAGCAACCCCACTGTCACGGCACCGAGGCCAACGAAAAATATAACCCCAAAATTTGTCATCCCGGTAATACCGGTATGCAAGTTTAATGAGAAAGCAGCTAGGCCAAAGATTCCTAAAAGTGTGATAATTCGGGCTACCTGAAGGGTTTTTGTGAGGTTGCTTACACTTGGGAGAAGCCAAACTATCAATACAAGCACTGCAAAAAGAATAAGAAAAGTTATCCATGATCCCCTTTCTGTTTCACGGTCGATTCGTATCCAATTTCGAGGTATTAAATTCACTTTCGGGGATCTGTTTACTATGTTTCCAGCGACGCGTTTCGCATTAATTTGTTGTCGAATTAGATAAGAATACAAAGGCGAACAGATAATTAATATTATACTTTTCGTGAGGGCCACTATTCGGCCTATAAAGTCATAGCACTTATCAATATGAGTAGTTGCCAGTGTCAAAACCTTTGAGAAGTTTTCTAGTGGGTTAAATGGAAGTTCCATTATGAAACGGGTTTTATTGGGTTGTGTCAGCCGCTTCTTTCTTATGCGTTCTATATTCCAATTTTGAATCGCTGAGCCTATACCGCTTGGGGCCAGAATTAGTAGTCCAACCAGAAAAACAAATGGCATAACCTCTGCGAAACCGCTGGCAGTAGGGCGATCTAAAGCGTTTCCCGCACCGATCAACACGGGTTCAGATGCAGCCCGTAGCAAACCTACTATAAGAGCTCCAAGGATTACACCCGGTATTGATCCAATCGTGCCTAGTACGATTACCGCGAAAGCGGGTAATAGCAGAGAAAGTCCCAGTTCAGGATTGATGGGAAGAATTAGAGCGAGTAAGGCGCCACCGAATCCTGCGATACCAGATGAGAGGAAAGCCGTGCCACCATGTACTCGTTCGACGTGAATCCCGCTGGATGCTGCTAAACCTGGGTTATCCGCTACTGCCCGCATCTGTCTACCAAGCCGCGTACGGTGCAAAAGAAATAAGAGAAGCAGAATCGCACCGAATATTCCCACTACGAGAGCTATTTTTGAGTAGGAGAAGCCATACGGATTAACAGCGTCAGCTAGTTCTATTAGAGGTGCCCCAATCCTATCGCCGAGACGTAGTTGTAATACCGCAGTGGGCATTTCAAAGGTTGATGTCCCAAGTCTCCAGTCTCTATCTGGGACAAACCTGAAAGTCCCTGCACTGAATCTCATAAAGAGGAGGGCACGAAGTACCATGGATACTCCAAGAGAAACGATCATCATAACCTGAGGAGTTGCCATTCGCATTCTTAATCGGCTGTAAACCAGCCGGTCAATAATCAGGCCGAAGACTCCGGCTATTAAAAATGAGCAGATACCCGCGTAAACCAACAATTCCCAATTGAGGACACCGTCTTTTGGGGCATCCGACACTTGGAAAAATCTATCTGACCACATCAAAGTGAGGGCGACATAAGACCCAACAAGCATCATCTCAGCTTGAGCAAAATTGGCAAATCGTTGAACTTTGTATGTAAGGGTTAGTCCTATCGCTATGCTTAGGTAGACCGCTGACCAGTAGAGACCACTCAGTCCGATGGAGGATAAATTGAAATTCATAGTGGATGATCTGCCGAGTCCACTAAGTACAACTTCGAGAATTTCAAAGGAAATTAAGACCACTAAGATTGGCACAGAGACGATGATTGCCGTACGCCACTTCGGATTTGTTTGGTTAAGTATTAGCCGAATGATCAGTAAAGCTCCGACCAACATTTCAACTGCCAACATGAACCACTTTATGTCACCAGTAAATAGGCCTGTCCATGAAATGATTCCAGCCCCGTAACTCAACCCAAAATAGGAGTCTAGGAGTAGTAAAAAGGGCAATATAAGTCTGCGGAACCACAATGAGTTGGGAATAAACGGGAGTCGAAATAGCCTAATCAAAGCCAACACTATTCCTTGAATTGGGAGAGTGGTTTCGTAGCCTACGCAATGTCATTGCAAGTAGGCAAGTCACGCCATATCCAGTTCAAATTCCGAATATGGCGTGACCCGCTATGGATAACGATTGCTTTCAGGAAACTGTTAATTAGAGGCTAATCCACCGTCGGCCGTCCAGATCTGTGGGCAGGAGAAATTAGCACCTGCAAACTCACATACCTCGTATCCAGTGCCTAGAACGTCACCAGCTGTGTCAAATGTATGCTCTCCACTGGCACCAGCGTATTTAATCCCCGTCTTTTTCAAGGAAGCCACTATGTCACCCCCAGGATCTGCCACAACCGCTGCAGCTGAAATCTTAATGGCGTCATAGGTTTCACCAGTATAAATAGCTCCGTCGGATCCGCCGGCTGCCGCATAAGCGCTTTCAAACTTCTCTTTGGCGTTGGATGCTTCTCCTGGTCTGGGCCTGGTAGCAACCAGTCCATCGACAGCACTCACGTCAGTGAATGATTCCGTGAAAGCAGCGTCAGCCAGACCGTCAGCACCAAGAATACTGCCGTCAAAGCCTTGTGCTGACAATGCTTCCATAATGGCTGCGCCATCTGTTGCGTAGGACATTAGTAGTACAGAATCACATCCGCCATCTATGACCGACTGGGCCATAGTCGATGCGTCGTAAGACCCTTCAGCCGGGTCGTATCCTACCTGGGTGCAAACGCTACCGGACCAGTTGGCAGCGAAGTTGTCTCCAAGTCCAGCTCCGTAGTCATTTGTCATATATAAGACTGCCGGGTTACTGGCACCAGAAGCAGCAGCTACTGTAGCCAGAGCAACCGCCTGTTGAGCATCGCTTGGTACGACACGGAAGAGGTGGTCACTATCGTCGGCGGTGGTAACAGCAGGCGAAGTGCTAGCGTAAGACACCATTGGGACACCTGCAGGGGCAGCAACTGCGATCGCTCCGAGAGTCGCGCCTGAACAGGCGGCTCCCACGATGACAGACACTCCGCTGTCAATAAGTGACTGGGCGGATGTTGCTGCTTGGGTACCGTCACAACCAGAGTCCATGACAATCAGTTCAAACACGAAGTCACCATCATGAGTCTCGTTGAGTTCAGCTATGGCTACATTAGCTGCATCTTCAAACCCTGGGGCATATTGCGCTATCGGACCGGTCTGGGGAGCTAAAAGCCCAATTTTAACTGTTTCACTTTCGCCGCTGCATCCAACTGCAAAAGCAGCCAGTAGCATCGCGGACAATAGCAAAACAAAGGTACTGAATAGTCTCATGATCTTAGGTCTCCTTTCTTTGATAATGGGTCTACTTTGTATCTGCACGGATTTTACACCAAAAAGCCAATATTTTGCTTGATAATTCCACTAGAATTTCTTGACCCTTTTGGCAGCAATTCGTAGAATCCTTTTAAACGTTGATTACATGCACATTGTGATAGTTCTTGCTTTGATCGAAAAGGAGGCGTAACAATGCCTGAAAGTCAAATAGAGTTGATTGCTCACCTAGCACGAAGAGCCGGATTTGGTGCCACCAGAGAAGAGCTTGAAGAGTACGGCAAGATAGGTTACGAGGGTACTGTAGACAAACTCTTAGAAACATCCAGTCCTCAATGGATGTCCGAATACCTTATACGGAGGTATCACCCCGATGAATCCAGCATGCTGGCCGGATTGAGCGGTTTAGAAGCATGGCTTTATCGAATGATTACTACGGATGCCCCACTACTGGAGAAAATGACTCTCTTCTGGCATGGTATTTTTGCTACCGGTTATCCTAAGGTGCTTAACGCCAAACCCCTCTCAGACCAAATACGTATGTTCAAAAAGTACGCAATGGGGGATTTTAGAGATCTGCTTGTAGAGATGGCGCGAGATCCCGCCATGATCATATGGCTTGATAACCAACAAAATCACAAAGATTCCATTAACGAGAATTTCGGTAGAGAACTCTTGGAACTTTTTTCCATGGGAGTTGGCAATTACACGGAAGATGATGTGAAAGAATGTGCTCGGGCTTTTACCGGATGGACAATTGGTAATTGTGAATATATGGAGTTACGTTCTGCACGTGACTCCGATTGGCCTTACGGTCGTATTTCTTGGCATTACGAATTTGATGCTCAGGACCACGATGATGGTGAAAAAGAATTTCTTGGTCGCAAAGGTAATTTCAACGGCGAAGACATAGTTGAAATTATCTGTGAGCAAGAGGCGACAGCTCGTTTTATAGCCCGGCATATCTACCATTTTTTTGTCGCTGATGAGCCCCCAGTCCCTCAGTGGCCATATCAACCTCCGAGAGATCCGGAGGCAATCAACCAGATAGTACAGGCATATTTTGACAGCAATTACGACATAAAGTCAGTAATGAAATTCGTGTTCAACTCCGACTTTTTTAAATCTGAAGACTGCTGGTACGAGAAGGTTAAAAGCCCGGCAGAGCTAGTTACTGGTGTCATGAGATTGACTGAATCAGTAGATCGACCGCAATACGAGCATTCGAGCAGACAGTTGCGTATGCAGTACATGGGTCAGACGTTAAGTAATCCTCCCTCAGTTGAGGGTTGGGATGGTGGTACAACATGGATTGACACTGGTGCTCTTGTCGAGAGAATGAATTTTGCTTCTGAAGAACTTGGCAAGCTAGAAACTCCTGGGTCAAAAGAATTGTTCAGCAAAATAGCTTTTGAAGGGAATGGGGAGGTTGAGGCAGACCGCATTATTGACATATGCCTTAAACATTTGGGAACAATTAACGTCAAGGATGATACGAGGTCAAAGCTTGTTGACTATGCTTCTGAAAATGGAGTTATAAGAGTTATAGACCAGGAAATCGATGACGTAGGCAAGGAGAAGATCGCTGGAGTCGTGAAACTCATAGCATCGACACCTGAATTCCAACGAGCTTAACCTCAAGTAGAGGGATGCCAGCGGATCAGAGCAGTTGACTCTGTAACTTTTCAAAGGAGAAGTATGGCGACTAAAGGATTAGAACAAGGACAGTTTTTGAGATATGTTCGAACGGTCGGAATGACTACTATGCGTGGGCGTGGGTTCTATTATCCGATTGACTCGGCAATGTCTAATGATGGTGGCCGCCTCTATGTTCTTAGCAGGTCGTTTGAAAGAGCTGTCTCTGACAGCATGAGGGTCACGATGCTAAACGAGGATGGGGAGTATTTTGGCGTGTTTGGGAGTGCTGGAATCGGGGACGGTCAGTTTAGATGGCCCTGTGGTATCGCAGTAAACGATCAGAATCGCGTATTTGTAACCGACGAATATCTCAATCGCGTTTCCGTTTTCAATGAGTCAGGTGAGTTTCTAAAGCATTGGGGATCTGAGGGGGAAATGGAGGGAATGCTTAATGGTCCATCTGGAATAGTCTTTGATCGAGATAACAATGTATTAATAGCAGATTCCAGAAACCACAGAATCCAAAAATTTACGAGTGATGGGGAATTCGTCAAATCCTTCGGTGAATACGGTAGTGGAGACGGGTGCTTGAACTTACCATGGGGTCTGGGAGTAAACCAAGAAGGTGAGATTTTTGTAGCGGACTGGGGTAACGACCGCATCCAGAGATTTACTCCTAATGGTGAGTTTGTAGCAAAGTATGGTTCTCCTGGCCGAGAGGAGGGAGAATTTACGAGACCTGCTGGTGTCATAGTGAATCAGGAGGGATATATATATGTGGCCGACTGGGGAAACGAGAGGGTACAAGTATTGAGCCCCGACGGAGAATTCGTACAAAAAATCCGGGGTCAAGCTACCAATTCTGAATGGGCTGAGGATTTTTTGGGGGTGAATGTGGAGGAAGCCGGTGCTAGGAAACGTGCCAATCTAGAGCCAGATATAGAGTATTTTAATGACGACCCTCATGAAGAATCATCGCATATAGAAAAACTTTTTTGGGGACCTGTGTCTCTTATGCTAGATGCTGAGGACCGACTTTTCATAACTGAAACAAATAGACATCGTATTCAAGTGTTCGAGAGAGATAATTAAAAGGCTATATCGCATAAAATAAAGTAGTTGTTTAGAGGGCTAGTGAGGAGACTTTAAATGGTAACAGAAACGAAACCCCGTTCCTTAGTGATCGTCCAACTTAGCGGCGGGAATGACGCCCTTAATACCGTGATCCCGTACGGGGATGGTCTCTACTACGATTGGAGAAAAGAAGTTCGTATAGAGCAGGACAGAGTTCTTAAAATCAATAACCAGTTAGGTTTAAATCCTGCTCTTAAGTCGATCAAAAACCTGTGGGACCATGAAAAAGTTGCTGTAATAAATGGTGTAGGCTACCCGGAACCTAATAGGTCTCATTTCCGTTCAATTGATATATGGAATACTGGAGAGTCTGTCGGAATCGGTGACTCTGGCTGGTTGGGACGCGCTTTAAGGGAAATTGACCCAAATGGTGAAAACCCTATTGCAGGCGTGAATTTCGGTAAGGGTTTACCTAGGGCATTGTCCTGTAGGGGCGTGCCAGTTGCTTCAGTTAGTGATCTAGAAAATTATGGATTGTTTCCAGACATACAGGGTGAACGGTCACGTGACCTTACATTAAGCGCTTTTTCTCAAATATATGGCAGCGCCATGGCACATGACAATGTAGCGCAGTTTATTGGACAAACGGGAATTGATGCACTTAAAGGTGCCGATATACTTAGGACGGCTCCTGCACAGTATTCGTCGGCTATTGAATATGCCAATAATCCGATCGCCCAATCCATGAAGAGTATTGCTCAGGTTCTTACTGCGGATATAGGCACTAGGGTGTTTTATACTCAGCACGGGAGTTTTGACACTCACGCGGCTGAGTTAGAAACTCACACTAGATTATGGACCGAGACTTCAGACGCAATTGCCGATTTTATGGAAGATATGAAAGAGCACAATCTGGAAGATGATGTTCTCGTATTGGTTTGGTCTGAATTTGGACGTCGTATCAAAGATAATTCGGCTGGGACTGACCATGGGTCTGGGGGAACAGCATTTGTTATAGGTGGAACAGTAAACGGAGGGCTATATGGTGAATATCCGTCACTGAAAGAGAGTGATCACCTTGAGGGGGATCTTCATTTTAACAACGATTTCCGCAGCATCTATTCGACCATAGCTGAGAGATGGTTAGAGGTTGACCCAGCCATAGTGTCTAATGGAAATTATGAGCAACACGAGTTTATTTCACCCCTAACTTCCAACTGAGTTTTTTTCCTCTCCGCGTGAGAGGTTCTTCTTAAACCGTAGACTTTTGGCGGGCCATCGTGGTGGCCTGCGTAGGAGTTAAATGCATTTCGCCTCTTTAAAGGGTGTTAGCATTTTGCAATGCAAACTTTTAGAGATTTAAGGAGATGGACCCCTAAAACCAAAATATATTACGGATGGATAATTTTGGGTGTGGCTTCTCTGGGGACGTTCGCTTCTACAGGTTCTGCCCAAGTCACACTTGCCGGGGTACAGAGTTTTATATTGGCCGAAACGGGTTGGGATAGGGAATCCCTAGCTATTGGGGTGACTATAGGAACCTGGACGGCTGGTATTTTAACTCCCTTGGTTGGCTATTTCGCCGACAGGAAGGGCCCGAGATTATTTATGCCAATCGCGGCCATCATAATTGGGATTTGCTTCTATTTTTTAGCAGGAGCATCCACGTTATGGCAGTTTTCCGCTGCCTACGTTATAGCGCGAGGAATAGGTACGCCAGTCCTTATAAGTGTTATGCCAAGAACTGTTGCGGTGAATTTCTTTTATAGATGGAGGAATCTTGCATTAGGACTTATATCGATGGCGAGACCCTTCTATGGGGCGATAAATGTTCAAATCATTTCGCTGCTTGCCATTCGATCTAGTTGGAGAACAGGTTATCGGGTTATTGGTATCTATTCTGTTTTGTTGTCTATTCCATTGATTTTATTCATGAGAAAGGCTCCTGAAGAAATTGGACTCTTGCCCGATGGAGTTAGTGCTGATCCTATTAAAACAAGTGAAAAGGAAGGACAGCCGCAAATCAATGAAGAGATTAGTTGGACCTCTTCTGAGGCGATGAAGACCAAAGCACTTTGGCTCATAGGTATTTCCCAGTTTTTAATAATACTTACCCTCGGAAATGTAAGTTTTCAATTAGTTCCTTTCTTAAATTACTTGGGCTTGTCGCTTCCCTTGGCAGCATTGGCCTGGAGCCTAACCTCCGTCCTGGATTCTTTTTCTCACCCATTCTGGGGATTTATGTCTGATAAGTATTCTCCCAGGCGACTGATGTTTGTTGGATTACCTTCCGTCATAGTGGCAACCTTTCTATTCTTATTAGTGAATGACATTAAATTAGCATTTGGATTAGTGTTACTTTGGGGAACGTCTAGTGGTGGACTTGAAGTACTTGGTGGAATGTTGTTGGCAAGCTATTATGGTCGTAATTCCTATGGAACTATTGCTGGCATCATAGGTCCATTTCAGATCCTGGGTCTTGGTTTGGGACCGACTCTAGGAGCATTTATGTTCAAGATGACTAATGGATATGAAACGCTTTTTCTTTTTTCAGTAGCCTCTTACATCGTAGCCACTTTTTTGATAGTTCTTGCCAAGAGACCTGTCAAGACTGCTATTGGAATCGAAATTCCTCAAAAATGATTGAGTTATTCTCAATATTAAAATTTGATGCGGTTTTCTACAGTATTGTTGGGGAATGGAGGGGAAAATATAAAACCTTCAGTTTTCAGGACTCGAAATTAAATTGCAAAACGTCGAATTTTAGGGAAGACTAATTTATACTCTCAATCCATAGGCTATATATCTAATAAAAAGAGCGACAAAATGAAAACTGTTAAAACGATAGGTATAAATAGTAATCAACCAGTCGGGAGAGGGTTCAATTTTCCTTATGATATCGCTATCAAGGAGGATCTCGGGAAATCCAGAACTATATATCTTTTGAACCGCTCCAATTCAGCTACTCGAATGGGAACGCGAATTCAATATTTCACGTATGAAGAGGATTGGATTGGCGAGTTTGGCAATCCTCTTGAGGATGATGAGGCAAAATTTACCAGACCAGTCACCTTGGCCTTTGACAATAGTGACCAACTTCATGTTACTGACGAAGCTACCGATGAAATAAAAATTTTTAATAGTGAAGGAAAATTTCAACGATCCATTAAATTGGACTCTGATAGCCAGGGTAATGGGGACCGGTTTGGTCCGGCCGGTATAGCTATTGATTCTGGCGATTTCATCTATGTTTCATCGCGTTATTTAAATCTAATCCAGAAACTAACTCCAGAGGGAAGAGTTGTGAAGGAATGGGGGGGTACTGGTGGCGGGCCTGGTGAGTTCTCAATGCCGTGGGGTATGGATGTAGATTCTCAAGGCGATCTATATGTTGCAGATTGGAGAAATGATCGCATTCAGAAATTTGATTCTGAAGGAATTTTTTTAAAAACTTACGGGGAGTCTGGGAGAGGCGTTGGACAGTTCCACAGGCCCTCTTCAGTAGCGGTAGATGCCAATCTCAACGTTGCAGTGGCTGATTGGGGGAACGAGAGAGTACAGATACTGGATAACGCAGGCTCAGTGATAAACGTGTTAGAAGGTGAAGCGACACTTTCCAAGTGGTCCCATGAGTGGCTAGACGTGAATTTGGACGAGAGGGAGGCCAGGAATAGGGCGGATTTAAAAGTTCTGGATCTTCCGGATCACTTGAAAAATGCCTATCATGAAGCTTCGCAGACCGAACATAAATTTTGGGGGCCTGTTTCAGTTAAGTTTGATTCAGAGAATCAGCTATACGTTACAGAACACAGCAGGCACAGGATTCAGGTATTTGAGCCAGCGAGTTAAAAATAGCGTTTCAGATTTATTAGTAACCTCTAACTAGGGAGCATTCTCATGGTAAGCATTGACACAGAATTGGTAATTCATCTGATGAATCGAGCTGGTTTTGGTATAACTCCTGATGAACTGGATTCTTGTACGGGAATAGCCTATGAAGACTTAGTGGAGAATTTGCTTGGTTCCAAGGAATCTTCACATATACCTGATGACGTAATTTTTCGTGACCATGTAGATCTTCATGCATCGAGGAGTGGGGTGCCTGCATACTGGGCCTATCGCATGATTTCTACGAAATCTCCACTTGAGGAAAAGATGTCACTATTTTGGCATGGGATTTTTGCAACAGGGAATTCAAAACTTAATAACCTTAGGTCCTTGTTGAATCAAATCGAGATGTTTAGGAGGTCAGGTACAGGTAAGTTTGACGATCTCCTACTTGAGCTGTCCCAAGATCCTGCGATGCTAATCTGGTTGGATAATCAGGACAATCTCAACGAATCGATTAATGAGAATTATGGAAGAGAGATTCTGGAATTATTTTCAATGGGTGTTGGGAACTATACGGAAGATGACATAAAAGAGTGTGCCAGGGCATTTACAGGATGGTCAGTGGCTAATTCAGAGTATATGTCCCTCATGGCCCAAAAAGATTCTATTTGGCCTTATGGGAGAATAGTTTGGCATTACGACTTTAAACCCGGGATACACGATGTCGACACCAAAGAATTCCTTGGTGAGCAGGGACCATTTAATGGGGATGACGTAATTCGGATTATTTGTAGTCAGAAAGCGACTGCAAGATTTATTGCAAGGCATATGTACAATTTTTTTGTAGCCGATGAAGTGCCAGTGCCACAGTGGAAAGACACCCCGCCTCGCGATCCCGCAGCAATAGACACATTAGTTGAAGCATATTTTGAATACGATCATGACATCAAATCTGTTTTGAGAGTCCTCCTGACATCAAATTTTTTCAAGGAGTCTCGATATCAGAAAATTAAAAGTCCGGTTGAACTTGTTATTGGAACGCTTCGCCTGAGTGGAGAATATAACGATGATTCGAAAGTTGATTCCAGCATTTTTGGAGTCATCGCTGAATCTGACTATATGGGACAGGCTTTATGTAATCCACCGTCCGTGGAAGGATGGCATACCGGGGAGGAATGGATATCTAGCGGTGCCCTTGTAGATAGGGTGAATTTTGCTTCCCAGCATATTGGTAATCCTGATAACGATGGAGTTAAACATATCGTTGACAGAATTCGCACTGACCTGAGGGATGATGCCCACACCGTAGGCGAATTGATTGAATCTTGTGGGAATTCTGTTGGTATAACCAGAATTTCAGAAGACACTACTGAAGGTGTACTTGACCTTTTTTCTCAAGAGGAAGTTCAGGTAAAGGGCAAGGATGCCAAAATTCCAATCGAAGATGACACTATCTTAAGAGTGCTGGAATTTATGGTATCCAGTCGAGAATACCAGCTCTGTTAGACGATTTTCTTATAACAAAGTTCAAGATACCAGTTTGTATGGTCTCGATAGGGAATGTATCTGTAGGTTCTTGGGCTTACTACTAGTAAGGACTGGAAAAACTTTGGTGTCATTAGGATAAGACCACTGCATTGAAGCTACCTCGAGGTGTCATATGCCGACAGACAAGATTAATATAACCAAGATAGAGGTACTTGAATTCAACTGCGAATTGGGGCGGCCCAGCATGGGTGACGGAAGCGGTTATTGGAGAATTCTTGGTGGAATCAGAATCCATACCAATTTAGGAATAACAGGTGAATATGTCGGTAGGCATCCGTCTGAATACGCTGGCCTCCGTCACTACGCCTCAAACCTCATGGGCCTTAATCCTCTTGAGCGGGAAAAAATTTACACTATTTCCAAACTAGCCACGAGACAGATTGGTTTTCTCAGCATGGGGGTTTTGGATATAGCCCTGTGGGATATAGCAGGTAAGTTTTACGGGTCCCCCGTTTATGAATTATTAGGCGGATACAGAAAAAAACTACCTACCTACGCCAGTACTTATCAGGGGGAGATAGGCACCGCCTTAGGAACCCCAGAAGCCTATGCAGACTTTGCTATCCAGTGTAAGGAACTTGGTTATCCCGGCTTCAAAATTCATCCCATAAAAGGGGAAAATATTGATTTGGATATCAAAACCGTCATGGCTGTTAGGTCCGCCGTTGGGGACGATATGGATTTGATGATAGATCCAGCATGCAATTACCGAACATTCTTAGATGCCCTCAAAGTAGGACAGGCTTGTGATGAGGCGAACTACTTATGGTACGAGGATCCATATAGTGATGGAGGAATTTCCTCGCATGGACACTTTCAGCTGAAATCGCTCATTAAAACCCCACTCCTTCAAGGAGAGCATGTCCGAATGCTTGAACCCAATGTAAATTTTATGAAATCTGGTGGAACAGACTTAATTCGAGTGGATCCTGATTTCGACGGTGGAATAACTGGAGCCATGAAAATTGGGCATGCGGCTGAAGGGTTTGGTCTGGATGCTGAAATACATAACTGCGGTCCTGCTCATCGCCACGTGATGGCATCTCTTAGAAACAGCAACTACTATGAAATGGCTCTTCTTCATCCAGAAGCCCCACCAAGCGCTGTACCGGTCTACGTAAATGGATATTCAGATGATCTCAATTCAATTGACGATCAGGGATGTGTATCGGTACCCGAAGGGCCAGGGTTGGGAGTCGAATACGACTGGGAATACATTAAGAAAAATCAAGTTACCTCAACAAGTTACTGTTGAAATTTTGAGGAATATTATTATTTTTATTCCGAGATTGATCTGAACTATATTGACTAAAGAAATCGGTCATTTAGTTTCTAGTAGTTTTTCAAATGGAATGGTCGCTGCCGGTCATCCACTGGAAGTCGAAGCCGGACTAGATATTCTTCAGCTAGGTGGGAATGCTGTCGATGCTGCTATAACGGCTGCTTTTGTCGCCGACTTGGCTGAACCGGCCATGTGCGGCTTAGGGGCGCATGGGGTAATGTCTGTTTACTGGGCAGAGACCGGTAAAACCACTGTTATTGACTTTTATGATGTTGCGCCTGCCACTGCTTCTACCTCTATGTTTAGGACTGCACTTGGTAAGTCATCCCCAGAGAAGACTGGGGCTCTTGGCTATCCGTCAGTTGAAAATGATGAACAATTTTTTGGGCATAGGTCTGTCATGGTTCCTAGCCAAGTAGCTGGGTTATGTTCTGCTTTTAAGTTATTTGCTTCTCTTCCACTTACTAAGCTCATGGGGCCTGCGATAAACCTTGCGAGCAAAGGTGTCCCAGTCGACAAAATAATGGCTAGGTATATCCAGGACACAAAGCATATGTGGAATAGATATCCAGAAATGGAATCCACATTTGGAAAGAATATAGGTGATTTCGTTGTGCGGAGTGATCTTGCAAAAACCTTGGAGCTTATAGCGAATGAAGGGGAGGACGTGTTTTACCGGGGAGCTGTAGCTGAGCTAATCGTTCAGGATATGTGCGATAACGGCGGAATTCTTTCAGCAGAAGACTTGGATAGCTATCGTCCCCTGGTTTACGAGTCAGATCAATACACTTACAGGGATTTTAGCTACGTAACCGGTGGAAATGTGACCCTGGTTGAAGCTCTTAACATATTGGAAAACTTCGATATTTCACCTTCAGGACATCAAACCCTAGAGACTGTACATCTTATGATTGAGTCTATGAAGCTTTCCTGGGCTGACACCTTGGCCCACGTTGGAGATCCAAGAGGAAGCGATAGCCCCTGGAAGTCTTTGATATCGAAGGAGTACGCCAGGGAAAGAGCTTCGATTATAGATCCTGATAAGGTTTCCTCTTTTCCTAATTTTGGCAATCCGTGGACGTTTGAAAATAAAGATGACCCAGGCTTGAATAAGATTCCGATCGATGATTCAGGAAAAATCAGTGGTCATACGACAAAAGTAGTAGTTATGGATCGGGATAATAACGTGGTTTCATTGATAACTAGTCTGGGGACTTATTTTGGGTCGCAGATTATAGTTCCCGGAACGGGAATTCTTCTGAATAACAGTATGCATAGACTTGATCCCAGACCCGGGTACATAAATTCCATAATGCCTGGCAAAGGGATGCAACGATTAACTTCAAGTGTGATTACATTTAACAATAATGTTCCAGTTTCTGCGCTTGCCGGTTCTCTTAGCATATTTCTTGGTGGGATGGGAATTCATCCCTTCGTGAACATGGTTGATTTTGGCATGGGTATACATGAAGCAATTAATTCATTGAGGTTTCACCCTGCGGGAGAGGAAATATGGGTTGATAGTCGGATGGACATCGATCTTCTTGAGGGTCTTACTAATATGGGCCACAAACTAGTCTTAAAGGAATCAAGTTATGGGAATACATCCTTTGGCAATCATGTAGGGTTGAGTTTTACTAAAGATAAATCCCTGATGTCAGGTGGCATTGATGTCCTTCACAACAATGGGTTGAAAGGTTTCTGATAGACCTATTTAGCATGATCGGATTGGGTTATGAGTTTGTACTTCCCTACCCTTTTGCTTTTGGATGATTAACCAGGAAATTTACTTTATGGTAGGCTGGATTTTATGAACTGGTCGACTCCAAATAACCCTTCCCCTTTGCAGCAATTTTCTGATGCAGCAGACTCTGATGATCTAGATTTGACGCAAATGGCGTTGTTGATTGCTTTAAGTGAATATCCCAATTTAGATTTACAGCTAGAACAACAATCATTGGACTCACTTGCCTCCGGAGCCTCCCACCGCCTTGATGATGAGAAGGAACCTCTGGCCCGAGCTAATATGTTGAGTGAATATCTTTTTGATGAAGTAGGCTTCAGCGCCAACCAGGAAGACTACTATGACCCACGGAATTCTTATTTGAACGAGGTTCTCGAAAGACGAGTGGGAATTCCCATAACCTTATCTTTACTCTATATCGAGGTTGGAAAGAGGTTGGAGATGGACTTAGAAGGTGTTGGTATGCCTGGTCACTTTCTTGTACGTGTCAAGTCTGGTCAGGAAGATATATTGGTGGACCCGTTTCACCGAGGGATTATTGTGTCTGAGCAAGAATGTGCCAAAAGACTCCAACAAATTGTTGGCGAAACGGTGGCTTGGGATAAGAGATATGTTGCCGGAGTAAGCGACAGGGAGTTAATCACGCGGATTTTAAGAAATCTTCGGGCCATTTATGCCGCTGTGAATGATCATGGCAGGGTCAGTAGGGTTGAGGAGTGGATAAATGCACTACAGGTTCCTCCCACCGGCGTCACTAGTCTTTGAGCATAAGGTTTTAACGAGGCAAATCCGGGAGATCATCTATACAATTGTGTTTGGTCCATTGTTAATTTTGGAAGAGCAAGTATTCTGGACATGTGATAGGAAATTCGTCTAAGGACTAATAAATTTTATTTCGGATAGTTCAAATAACGTTCTATTCTGCCCGCATATAGGAGGCGACAGCATGACAAATTTTGATATGAGTCCTGTGGAGGTGTCACAGGAAATTCTTGACCGTCTCAAGGAAATTCCTACAGCAACTGTCTATAACGCGCTTAGAAATTTCGGATCTTTATTTTGTGTCTGTGAAGGTATTCAAAACTTCACGCCGTTTACACCTGGCAAAGAACGATTTGCAGCAAGAGCACGTACCCTTAGGTTTATGCCAGTTCGTCCCGATATTGCGAATGATAAGCCGGATGGTGTTGATTCTCCTGAATACATCGCTATGGGCCGGTGTGGTCCGGGAGACGTGCTTGTGGCAGATATAGGTGGAAGAGTCCAGGATGTGGTAGCCGGAGACGTAAAATTGCTTCAACTTGCAATGAATAACGCTGATGGAGTGGTGATAGACGGTGCGATACGGGATTTGGATGTATTACTGGATGAAGATTACGCTCTTTCCGTGTACGCCAAAGCACGCAGTTTTCACGGCAATCCAAGTAGCCTTCCAGCTGAAGAAAATGTTCAAATTCAGTGTGGGGGAGCTTTAGTGCGTCCAGGTGATGTCATGGTGGGTGATAATGATGGAGTTCTCGTAGTTCCATCATGGATGGCTGAAAAAGTATTAGAGTGGGCCATTGAGCATGAGGGCGCTGAGAACTTGGTTAAAGACAAGATAAAGGCAGAGAACGTTCCCCCGGGGAAATATTATCCGCCCACTCAAGAAACCATAGAAGAATGGCGAAGACGGAACTCTGGATAAGAGGTCCCTTGCGGCGATGTTGATTCTATATAAATTTTCTGACCTTAAATCTATTTTGGTATGAAAATTTCTTCCCCTGTCTTAAAGTTACGAGACTTTAGGATGTTGATCGCTGCTACTTTTTTCGAGAGTTTTATGCGAGGGGAAAACGTGGTTTTGGGCTGGGTAGTTCTGGAGATGACGGATTCGCCTTTCATGGTTGGCTTAACCATGGGGATTCGGGCGGCGCCAGGGTTTTTTCTTGGTATAACAGCTGGTACGATTTCTGATCTTGTTGATAGGCGTAAGTTTATGCGCCTGTTGATGGCGTTGGCGGCTTTGGTCGCTTTGACAATGGGATTATTGCTTGCCTCAGGTAACGTCGAGCTTTGGCATTTACTGGCTATTCCCGTTTTTTCGGGCACCATTCACATGATGTTCAACACCGCAAAGCAGAGCTTCGTTTTTGACCTGGTGGGACGTGAAAATGGACTTAACGGGATGTCGTATCTTGGTCTCTCAATGAGAGGAGGAGGGATGTTGGGGGCTCTCGGTGTAGGATTTGCACTCGCAAGATGGGGTGCTGGAGCCGGATATTTTGTTGTCGCAGTTGCTTGCTGTATATCTGTGGGATTTATAGGATTTATTCGTTCTCGTGGTAAGTCTGCTCCTTCTCGAAAGGGAAATATCCTTACGGGGTTTTCAGAGTTCTGGAGAGAAATGCGACAAAACCGGACCATTGCAGGACTAGTCTTGATCGTAATGCTCGTCGAGTTTTTTGGTTTTACTCCTAATAATGCTTTAATGCCAAGTATTGCTCGTGACGTTTGGGGTTTGGGTCCACAGGGCCTTGGAATTTTAAACGCTTTCAGTTCGGGGGGAGGAATGCTCGCTATTGCAGTTATTTCTTTGGTGGGCCATATACGTTATCAAGGCTTAGCGTTTATTGTTGTTTTGCATTTATTTGGAGGAGCCTTGCTGCTCCTCGGTTTTGCTCCATCAGTCTATGTAGCTGTGATTGCCATTGTCATTCTAAGCGGGACCATGGCACTTTCCGATCTGTTCTCTCAAACTCTTTTGCAGAGGCTGGTTCCTAATGACTTGAGAGGCCGTATTATGGGTGCCTGGACTACGGCTGTTGGTACGAGTCCGGTAGGTAACCTTGAAATCGGGGCATTGGCTTCTTTTATGGGAGTGACCGTCGCATTAGCATTCCATGGTGGAGGACTGGTTCTCTTGGCGGTCATTACACTTCTTGCCTTTAAGAGGCTTCGCAGTATCTAGTGGGTTAACTACTGAATATTTTGAAATGTATAGAGGTACTTTCTCCACATTTGAAAACGATTTAGGCCCAAGACCCTTTTGCCATAATTCCTCCGTCGACATTTACAAAAGTGCCTGTCATAAATGAAGCTTTATCACTGGCAAGGAAAGCGACTACCTTTGCGATGTCTTCAGGGGCGCCCAATCGGCCGATTGGGTGAGTCTTACCCGATTCTATTATTGCATTCTCAATTTCTGTTCCAGAACTAATCACAGAATCCCTCCATAGGGGGGTGTCTACCCCACCGGGGCAAACAGAAAGGACGCGTATATTATCTTCTGCGTAGTCTAATGCCATCTGGCGCGTTAGTGAGAGGTCGCCTCCTTTTGTTGCAGCATATGCCGGCACCAAATAAGCAGATTGCTGCCCTTGCACGCTCGCGGTGCTGATAATTACGCCCCCACCTCTAATTCTCATTTCAGGTATTGAGTATTTAGCCATGAGAAAACGACTCTTTAAGTTAACTGCTATAACTCTATCCCACATCTCCTCAGTAGTATTTTCAACGTTAGTGTAAGAACTTATTGGTTGGATTCCAACATTGTTAAATAATATGTCCAAGCCTCCGAATCGAGACACGCATTCGGATACAGTTCTCTCACAATCCAAAGATAGAGATGCATCACCTATCGCTGAAAATGCTGTTCCACCGTTATCTCGTATCGTTGACACTGTTGATTCAGCAGCATTTTGGTCTATGTCCATGATAGTGACTGATGCTCCTTGGGATGCGAGTTCCTTTGCACCTGCTGAACCTATACCAAGTCCACCGCCAGTAACTATTGCTATTTTTCCTTCTAAATCGCCCATTTTTGGCTCCTAGTCTTAATAGACCGATCTCAGATGCCCACTTTGATATAGACCTTAATCACCCCATGAAGTTGATATTTTTACTGCTTAAATCAGGTAGGAAATTGTCCTGGATATAGTCCCAATTGAATTCAATTCCTAGCCCCGGTCCTTTTGGTATCTCCACAAAACCTTCATTATCCAGAGGGTCACACGGGTTTTTCAAGAATACCGGACAAGCGTCGCGATCCTCATCAGGTTTGGTCAAACCTCTTTCATAGTATTCACATTGTTCTTCGGTTGTGGATCCTAGAATGGCCAGATTTGCGAATCCACCAACGTGCATTTCACACTGCATTCCGAGGGACTCATACATTGCGATTGCTTTTCTGCAGCCAGTGATTCCACCGAAGCTTACGTCAATTCTTCCCATGTCCGATGCCCTTTGAAATGCCCAATTTGCTCTGGTGTAAAAGCTGCCCGGTTCCATCTCCGGACCCATAACGTTTATGTCTAATTCCTTTGTAAGCTGCTTGTAGGGTTCCATCCTTCGTTCATCCATCGGATGCTCCAGCCAGTAGTAGTCGAGTTTTTCTAATTGTCTACCAACCATTAAGGATTCCTGATATGTATAAACACTCCAAGGGTCCAGCATTAGTACGATATCGTCACCTACTGCATCCCTTACAGCTTCACAAACCTCTATGTCCTGTTTGGGGAAGGCAGGTTTTCCCGGAGCGGGACAGTCATTTATGGGATCCCAGAAAATATAGGCGTGGACTTTAAAGGCTTTGTAACCACGAGCAACTGCTTCTTTTGCATGCGCCGCATAGACATCTGGGTTTCCCAGATTTGGATACGTGCTTGCATACGCTTTAACTTTGTCGCGTGCTCCACCAAGAACCTGGTATGTGGGAGAATTTGCCAGTTTTCCCATAAGATCCCACAGGGCGCAATCGATGGATCCAATCGTTGTTTCAGAAAATCCCCTGTGAGCCATCATCCACTGCCATAATTTTTCTATATTTCTGGGGTCTTCCCCAACGAGAAGAGGTTTTATAATATTTTCCGTTTCTTCAACACTTGGAGGTTCGTAATAACCATCCCAGCCGTATTGAGTATCAAAACCACTTTGTCCATCATCAGTTGTTATTTTAATTAGTCCCCTGGGAACTCTTCTTTTGGGTCCACGTTGCCCATACCCCCATTTGGTTCCGTAATCTTCGGCTTCAACCGAGAATCTGATCACTTGAACGTCTGCAATTTTCATACTTTCTCCCGGTAAGGTATTCATTGCTATAGAGCAGTCCGACACTATCATATAATCCGATTCCAATATTTTTAACTTACTTCATATATCTTGGAGCAAAAAGGAACTTAATTGACATGAGAATGGGATTGTTCATAGGTGGCATAGGGTCTGCCGGATCACTAGAAAGTCAAATCACTCAGATTCTGGAAGCTGAAAAAGATGGATTCCACAGCTTGTGGGCGGCCCATATTATGGATGTAGACATAATGTCCATGATGTGTTTGGCGGCAGAAAAAACCAGTCGGATTGAAATGGGAACAGCTGTAACCCCTACTTTCCTCAGACACCCAGTAGCTATGGCTCAGCAGGCTTTAACAGTTCAGTCGATTGCTGGTGGCAGGTTCACTTTGGGTTTAGGTGTCAGTCACAAACCTGTTGTGGAGGATCGATTGGGTATGGAATTTCACCGACCAGCGCGGCACATGAAGGAATATCTTGACATAGTTAGAACACTTTCCAGAGATGGAATGGTGGACTACAAGGGCCAGATATTCAGTGCTAACACGCAGTTCACAATAGCTAAGCGCTCTTATATTCCGGTTCTTTTGGCCGCATTGGGTCCTAGAATGTTAAAAACGGCCGGAGAAACTGCGGATGGGACCATTACCTGGATGACCGGAGCACAAACTCTCAAAAACCATATTGCACCGACGATAAATCGTGCTGCCGAGGCTGTTGGTAGAGATAACCCCCGGGTGGTTGCAGCAGTTCCGGTGACAGTTACGGATGATCGTACTGCCGCCTACAGGCAGGCTAATGACTATTTCGGTCGTTATGGACAACTACCTAGCTATAGGGCAATGCTAGACAGAGAGGGAGTTGAAAGCCCTGCAGAGATGGCACTTGTCGGAGATGAAGAAGAGGTTGAAGAACAATTAAGGGCGTACGCCGAGGCTGGGGTTACAGACATAGCTGCGCAAATTTATCCCGTGGGTTCAGATGCGGATGAATCAATTGCCCGAACTAGAAATCTACTGCGTAGTTTAATTGGCAAACTTTGAAAGACAGGAAGAAGCAACTGGTAACATGGGGCGAATATGCTTGGGAATCGCTTTAGTAGCGGGATATTTTGTTTTACAGGAAAGAGAATGTTTTGGAGGAGTTTGAAATGACCCCAAAAGAGTTGGTTTTAGGTGGTTATGCATCTTTCGCTGAAGGTGATATGGAGAGTCTGGCAAAGATTTACCATGAAGATGCGTTAATCCGGGTAAATGGGAATCATGAACTTTCAGGGCAATATCATGGATTTAATGATTTCCTGGAGAATTTTATATCTAAATTGCCTGTTAAATTTCCAAACTTCGGCCTTGAAATATTAAACGTATCTTCTGAAGGTGATCGAGTATATCTTCACGTTCGTTATACAGCCGATAATTTAGATTCTGAATCTGTTCACATGTTTGTGGTTGAGGATGAATTAGAAACAGAATTTCATATATTTGATGATTCTCAAAAAATGGCTGCGGCACTTGGTAGCTAGTAAAACTTAGATAGGTGAGTAAGTCAAAATTAGATTCTCCGCATGAACCACAAAATGCTGAACCCTCAGGGTTAAAGTCTTGGCAAATCTAGCATTTCATACGATAGTTTAGGCTCACCAGTTCCAGTCAGATAGCTGCTCAATCCATACTCGCCCAGATTGGGCTACTCGCTTTTTCATTCTCTCAAGGATGACTGCCACTGCTATTAGTAAAATACCAATTGTTATTGCAATCACTGCACCATCTATATCAGGCAGTAATCGGCCTAGGTTCCATAAGAGATTTATAGTAAAAGTTGCCAAACTTCCTATCAAAATTATTCTGGATTTAGAATACAGCCCCCAAAAAATTAAGAGGAGTGACTCAAATCCCGACAAAAAGAAATAAGGGAGTTCGGGTTTCTCATATATTGACTGTAGAAATGCAGACAATGGAAGAATCAATATGGCAAGAGCATTGGAGACTGGGGCAATAAATTTAATTCTCGACGTTCGCCGATATTCGAAATAGGCCAAACCAAGAAGGTAGAGTCCTGCAGGTATAGCATAGAAATGTACGCCTGAAAATTCTTGGTTTGCGGCTTGTATATACCAACTTAGAATAAGTGAAGCAGCTGAAACATAGACATATCTGGTGTCTCGCTTGGTAATGCCTATACCAAGATATAAGAGTCCCAATATGGCCACAACAGTTGTTGCGTTGATGATGTGAGATCCGCTGTCACTTTCACCGCTCAAGCTTAGAATGACAGCGAGAATTACAAATATGGTTGAGGCAATTGCAAACCTGGTAGAGGTTTGTCTTAAAGGAGTTTCCCAGATTTCCAGCCATGATCTGTTTGAAGACTCAGACAATTTTCCTATCCCAGCAGCCATCCACCATGAGGCAAGGCCTTGGATAGACCAACAAACGGCTCGCAGTGTCCATGAACCATCACCTATGTTTCCAACCAAAAACATACTAGTTATTGCTACTAGGACGGTGGTGGCATAAGGCACATATCTGTTTTTCGATATATAACAAACTATTACCGTAATAATTGTATATACAGATGCAGCCAGAATGCCCTCAGTGTTTGACCAGTCAGACCATCCCGACACTATTATGCTTACAAGCACATCTACGCATGCGATTGCGACTAGTGGTGCAAGACGACGATCTACAAAATTAGAGTATCCCTCGGTACGAGGATTCACTTTTTTATAGGCAAAGGTTAAAAAGAATATATAAATTGAGACTATCGGTATTGTGATCAATCCATATGTATGAGGATCTCCAATACCAATTTGCGGTAGTGTAATAGCCAACAGTGCCGATATGTGGGCGAAGATTGTGACTGGGTATAACCAGTACCATCTCTTGGCGAAAATCATAGCGATAACCGAGATTACGGTTAGCAATGAGGTCAAGGCTAGTAAACTGATTTGCCAGTCGAATGACAATAAAATAGCCGCCGAAATAAAAGCAATCGTTAGGGAAAGTGCACTAGCTCCTAGAGCCATTGGGCAGAAGACACTCACCAGATGCTTTGGGCCTCGTAACAGAGGCACTTTAGACGATACGAGTTCGATTACAGTGGCGCCTGATGTCAAGAAATAGAATCCAGCCAGGACTAATATTACAACTTTGCCCCAGGTGTTCGTCTCTCCAATAGTAATAAGTATGGTTAAGGCGGCTAGCACGTTGCCAAATGAAAATATGATCTCATTGACTATGTCATTACCACGGATTCTCCAAACAATGCCTGTAGATATGTAAACGACTGATATTCCGGCGAAAAAGTAAGACCATTCCCAACTTTGCCAGTCGTTGTCAAAGACAAAGACAATAAGAGAGACAGCAATCCCAGCTAATAAAAGGGAACCATGTGTCAACACATATCCCTTATATACGTAACTTAGGCAACCCCATAATGGAAGAGCTAGTGCCACTAGCATTAGCCATGCCTTGGGTTCCAAATGTATTTCGAGATCAATTCCGGGTAGTTTCGGATTCGGAGAAATAGGGTCAAATACAAGATAGGTGATGACCCCTGAGGTAAATAAGGCCCAGACTGCCGCAATTGTTATAAAGGCCAATCCGGACAGGTGAAGATTCATTCTATTTTTGACCATGTGTCCCACAAAGATGAATGCGGCAACTTGAATGGCTGATAAAAGGACTAGATAAGGGCGATTAGATTCCTCCTCCCACATGGACACTAAAATCACCAAAGATCCAATCGTCACCAGTAAAATGCCCAGCCCGAGTATAGAGGACATGGCATTTTCCGAATACAACGTTTTCAACGTGTCAGTCCAGCTAAAATTAGAGGCTCGTGATTTCTCCTTTCCTGAATGTGGCGATTCAGTTTTCAGCATTATTGGGGCCGATACTAGTGAACTGGGCGTGGATTGCGTTGGATCGGTGTATCTTTCTGACGTTATTAAATTTGTGCCACAGGATATGCAGAAAGAAAGTTCGGGTCTAACGGGCTCGTCACATGTTGGACAAGACTTCATGTTTTCCTCCTCCTTAAGATCTTCCAAGGGAGGAGGTTCAGGAGAGGTTTCATTAGAATCTTCGAATTCTTTACCGCATGATCCGCAAAATCTAAGTGAGGCCTCGGACACGAACCCGCATTGTGAGCATAGCTTTTGATTATTGGTTTCTGCTTCTGGATGTTGAGGTGACTCTACATCGCTCTTTATGCGTACCCCACAGTGGGGACAGAATGTCATATACGGATGAATTTGATTGTTACATTCTGAACAGAGCACGATGAAACCTCTTGAGGAGGGTTGTTAATATCTAATCAAAAATGTGCTTTAAGACATCGTAGATACTAGATGAAAAAAAATCCATTTACTTTAACAGTGGTTAGATAACTATTTACGTTTATCAAATTTTATGAATTCTGCAATGCGCTCGCCTATCATCATTGATGGAACGTTGGTGTTGGCTCTAACGCAGTCGTACATTATCGATGCGTCCCCCACTCGCAGCCCTTTCGTACCATGTACTTTTCCATACTGATCGACTACCGCCATGGGGTCAGATGGTGGTCCCATCTTGCAGGTACTGCTGATGTGATGGCTCGTTACGGCATTTTTCCTGATCCATAAATTTAAAGCTTCATCGTCGTTTAGCTCTTGGTCGCTGGGTTCAATGCGATTGGCCACTATTGCTGAGTATGAAGGACCACTTCCAACTTCGGCACATAGCCTCACACATTCCCTCATTCTTCTAAGATCTTCTTCTTCTCTGTAATAGTTGTAGTTGAGCATTGGCTGAATTTTGGGGTCAGATGAGCGAAGTGTGAGCTCTCCCGAACCGACTTGCAGATATAGACAGGCTGTCATTCCCACGCCCTGGTACATGTCATCTCCGTCGGTCATGTAAAACCGTTGTGGAACAGTAGCTGTATGGTGAACCATCATGTCGTTGTGTAAATCTGAACCACTAGCGGTATATCTGATCGCGACTGTTGCTCCCCTTATGCGGCCGTCTCGATGATGTTGGTAGTCCTCCTTTGCCTTCCAAATGAGTCGTACCTGTGGGTGATCTCTTAGATTTTGCCCCACACCTGGCGAGTCTCGAACAACGCCTATTCCATTTTCTTCAAGGTGGTTTCTGGGCCCGATACCTGACAGCATTAACAGTTGGGGAGACCCGATGGCGCCGCTGCTCAGAATTACTTCGTTACCTAGTACCTCAAACATCTCCCCTTTACTCTCAATCTCTACACCTACCGCACGATTTTTGTCAAAAAGTATCCTATGCACGGTACAGTCGCCCCGTAGGGTTAGATTGAGACGATTCCTGGCCGGATTTATATAATTTAGTGAAGTGCTCTGTCTTACTCTATCAATTGTGTTAAATGGCATGGGTCCGACCCCTGTAGAGTCAGGATCGTTATGGTCGGCAGTTGGAGGGAATCCCAAAGACTGGAAACCTTCATAAAAGGCACTAGCATCCTGGGTCCATTCACTTTTTGGATGTCTTCTCACACGTATTGGGCCCTCGTGTCCGTGAAAATCACCCCCCATATCGGTATCATTTTCCAGACGCTTGAAGGCAGGTAGACATTTTTGAAAACTCCATTCATCGTTTCCATTGTCAGACCAAGTATCGTAGTCTTCTGGATCTCCTCTCAAAAATATCTGAGCGTTGACAGCACTAGATCCTCCCATTCCCTTTCCTCTTGGGACAAGCATTGGTAGGTCCTGTTCCTCAGTAGATTTGGCGACATATAGCCATCTTTTCTCATCTCCTGGGTCGAGCCACCAATTAGGCTTGTTTTGAAGTTCTGGGCCATATCCATATTTAAATTTGTCAGGTAATGACTGAAAATCGGGATAATCACTTCCAGCTTCGAGTAAAAGCACTGACACCGAAGGGTCTTCGCTCAGTCGCGTAGCTATGATAGCTCCAGCCGAGCCAGCCCCTACCACTATGTAGTCATATTTCATCTAGAACCTTCAAAAAGAATGCTTATATTTTCGTCTATATGAACTGACTGGACCTAATCTAAGTCTGAGAGCGCGGGTAAGACTTCCTTACTCAATAACTCTAGTGATTTGTGCCACTTTGAGGTCATATCTCCCCAGTCATGGCAGAGTGCAAGAAGCGTACCAAATCCGCCTACATCCCCATGAAGTTTTCTCAATCGATTAGCACACTCTTCTGGATCTCCTACGATCCACACGTTTTCGAGCATATATTCAGGAGTAATTTCTTCAATTGGCATGTCAGGGTCTAATTTAAGGCCTTCCAGTCCAGTTCCCGAACCCAATAATGGAATCCAGTAGTCCTGGAAAAATTGCCCCATTGGACCCTCCAAGGCATCTTTTCTAGCTTTTTCTCCATCTTCCGCTACGTATATTTCTCTGGAAATCCTCCACTCTGATCTAGGAGCATCTAGATTTGCTTTTGACGCTCCTTTGACTACGACCTCACGGTGACTTGGCAGGTACATTTCGTGTAGAAAACAGGTACTCATTGGAATCCACCCTTTTTCTCCCACCACTGACAGAGTTCCCGAGCTTGGGCTACTACCTGCAACGGCTATGGGTGGATGAGGTTTCTGGTAAGGTAGCATGTGGTAGTCATATAGAGTGTCTCCAGCTGGCTCAGGAATGCCCGTGTCATAGTAGGTTCCTTTGTGGTGGAATGGCTTCCCTGCCCAAAATTGCTGGATAACAGAAACTGCTTCCATCATCTGGTTATGTATATCTTCCCGTTCGGTATCAACTCCAAACATCTCCTTATCCATTGCTCCGGCCCCTGAACCAATACCAAAATAGAGACGTCCTCTGGCCAGATGATCAAGCTGAGCTATTCTTAGAGCTACGTGAGCAGGGTGATGGAAATGGAGCAAAGACACCCCGATGCCGAATTTCATCTTGGAGGTCACCCCTAGCGCCCTAGCTACAAAAAGTTCAGGTGAGGGCATGTTCTCCCATGGCATAGTGAAATGTTCTCCTATCCATGATTCGGTGTAGCCCAGATCATCTGCAATTTCCATGAGCTTGAGGTCTTCATCGTATGTATCTGCATGAAAGCTATCAGGCCTGTGTAGAGGCATGAGAAATAAACCAAGTTCCATTTTAGTCTCCTAGGGTTCGCTCGATGCTATTTAAATGCCTTTTCTACCCACCCACCAAGCTATTTTACGGATTTCCAGTTGTTTTCTAGATAGCAGCATCTTATTGGATTGCTCATTGTTTTGTCATTATGAAGTATTTTTCATAAACAATATGAATTCAAGGGATTGCCAACATGGCGTAGTATCTAGGTATCCAGAATATTGTGCTTAGAGGGGAATGAACTTGAAGATCGCAAAAATTGAACAATACAGACCGAAACATCGAACCAGGTTGGTCAGGATAACGACTGACAGCGGTATATCCGGATGGGGGGAGACAACACTTGAAGGCAAACCCAAGAGTACTTGGGCGGCGGTTGAGGAACTTTCCGAGTATTTGATAGGGCAAGATCCATTAAGAATTGAGCATCACTGGCAGCACATATACAGGTCTGCATTTTTTAGGGGAGGAAACGTATTAATGTCGGCTCTTGCAGGCATAGATCAGGCTCTCTGGGACATATCAGGCAAATTTTACGGCGTTCCTTCATATAAGTTAATGGGCAACGCCACCAGAGATAAAATCAGGACTTATGCTCACTGGGGAATAAATGATTTGAGTGAATCTGGTCTTGAAAAATCTAGGGAGAGACTTGATTGGCTTCAGAAAAGTGGCTATACGGCCTATAAATCGGGTCCTGCAGGAAAATGGCGTGCACACGAACCGCCAGCTCGAATAGATGAATTTGTGAAGGCAGCATATCTCATGAGGGAATGGGTGGGGGACGACGTCGATCTGTATTTTGATTTTCATGCAAAAATGACACCAGCTTTGGCCATCGAAGTATGTAATGAGATCAAAGGAATGCGCCCAGGCTTTGTAGAAGAGCCAGTGCCGCAGGAAAATAAGGATGCCTTAAAACTGGTATCTCAGTCCGTACCTTTCCCGATCGCCACTGGTGAAAGACTCCTTAGCAGGTGGGAATTTAGAGAAATATTTGAATCTAATTCAGTTGCTATCATTCAGCCAGACGTAGCTCATTGTGGAGGTATGTCTGAACTGCGTAGGATAGCCAGTATGGCGGAGGTTTACTATATTCATTCCGCCCCTCATTGTGCTATAGGTCCTGTAGCATTTTCTTCGTGCTTGCAGGTAGATGCCTGTACTCCCAATTTTTTCATACAAGAGCAGGTGGACGCTGGACTGGGGAATGGGCTTCTTCAGGAGGATTGGGTTGTTAAAGATGGTTACATTGACCTTCCAACCAAACCCGGACTGGGTATCGATATTGACGAGGATGCGGCCTGCCGAAACGTCGAGTCCCACGAACCGGAACTCGGAGGCGACAATTGGTTTCATGAGGATGGAAGCGTAGCGGACTGGTAGGAGATTCAGCTCACTAGATTATGAAATGGAAAATCTAACAAGGGGCCATATTGGATGGGGTTAATCTATGAAGAAAATTTATGAATGGAAATATGATGATAACCATTCAGTCAAAATGCCAATGGCAACAATACAGGGTTCTCAGGAAGGTCCCATCTTTACTGTCACCTCCGGAATGCATGCAGGTGAATACGCTGGGATACTTGCCGCACAACAGCTTATACAGACTATAAATCCCAGTGAGCTTTCTGGGACTATTAAGATTATTCCTATCATTTCATTGGAAGCGTTTATGATGCGGAATATGCAGTTGTCGCCTGTAGATTCACGGGAAGTGCATTACCATCGGCCTGGGAATCCCTCAGGCAGCTATACAGAATTTCAAATAGATAAATTGTTTGAACTGACTAAGGATTCAAACTATCTTATTGACATTCACGCTGGAGAATTTGCCCAAGCACTTCATCCCTGGGTCCCTGTTCCACTTGTAGGTAGCAAGGTGACGCAAGACATATCAACTTCACTGGCTAGAGGATTTAGAGTTGAATATATTGAGTTAAAAAGAGACCCTGAGGCAATCCCTGCTCTTTGTGTCGCTATGGCAGAACATGGGATCCCCAACATATGGGTTGAATGCGGCAAGAATGGGATACCTACGCCTGAACATGTGTCAATAAACTATGACGGCGTTATATCAGCTCTTAAAACGGTGGGCATGTTACCTGGTTCGCCTGATAGACCAGATCAAATAGAGATTAGTGGGCGCAGATATCAGATCAACGCGGGACAATCAGGAGTTTGGCGCCCTGCTATTAAAGAAGGCGATATAGTTGAAAAAGGACAATATTTAGGAAGACTTACCGATTTTTTTGGTGACGAGCTGGAGACGTACTATGCTCCTGAACGATCCCTCGTCCTTTATTATTGGACGAGTCCCGCAATTAATTATGATAGACAACCTCATGGCTATGATTGGCACACGGGTTTAATTAGCATGATAACGATGGAAGAAGAATGACTAAGCGAGAACATTCGTTATATTTGGCTCACGACCATATGTACAGGGCTGAGGATTTCAGACGGGATTTTGATGGGGGTGTAGGGCTCAAAATTGTACATCTCGGCGTCGATGCATGGATAGAAGCACCAAGTGTTAGAGATTATGAAGCTGCTTACTATGTCAACACAGGTTTTTTGGCCCGTGGTCTGAAAAGACTTACTGAAGTTCTTAAGTTAGAACGTTTAGGAGAGCCTATAAAAATCGTGCGTAATGTTGCAGATATACAGCAAGCGGTTGAAGAAGATAAACTCGCTCTTATACTCGGATTTGAGGGTGGGAAAATTATCGAAGAAGACGTTGATCTACTTGACGCATGGTTTGCTCTCGGTCTTCGTCATATGCAACTAAATTGGGCTATGAGGAACAGTATTGGTGCCAGCCAAGCCGAAGAGGACGAATTGGACCAGCCCGGGTTAACCGAATTTGGCTTCGAAGTCATATCCCGAATGAACGACCTGGGAATTATCGTAGACGTGTCACATTCAGCTCCAAAAACGATTAGAGACGTTATAGAGACCACGACTAAGCCCCTTCTTAATTCCCATTCTGGGTCAAGATCTTTAGCTGATAAAGAACAGAACTTGTGGGATGACCAAATTACAGATATGGCCGAAAACGGGGGAGTTATTGGAGTTCATTTTTGTTCAAGACTTGTTCTCGGGATAAATGGGGTTCAATCAGAAATTGAGGATGTTGTGAGGCAGATTGAGTGCGTTACACAAATTGGTGGTATTGAAGTTGTTGGACTTGGACCTGATTACATGTTGAATTTCGAGGGTCGGGATGAGGATTATTTACGTAATACCAATCAGCTTGATATAAGTTGGACCAAAGGACTGGAAGATACCTCAGAAATTTATAATATTGTGGATGCTCTAAAAAAGGCTGGGTTTTCAGAATCAGATATTGACAAAATAACCTCTGGAAACATGAAACGTCTCATCGGAGATGTTTTGCCAAGCTGAATCTCATATGTTCCTGTTTTGTGTTTTGCTTTGATTGATTTTGCGGTTGTTTTTTATTATTGGAGGTTAATTTGCGTAGGAACAAAATAAAACAGGTGATGGAATCCGACCAGCTGGCCTTGGGCGCTTATGTTGGTCTTGCTGACCCCCAAATAGTCGAGATAATTGGTATTGCTGGTTTTGATGCTGCTTTCATTGACATGGAACACACGTCTTTCGACTTGTCGATTGTTCAGCAGATGATAATTGCAGCTGAATTAGTTGGCATAGCGCCTATTGTGAGGGTTTCTGATAGTGACCCTGGTTTCATATTAAGAGTTTTAGATATGGGTGCTCAAGGTATCGTAATACCTCATGTTGATGGCCTTGAAGGAGCCAAAGAGGCAGTTAACGCTGTGAGATATGCCCCGATCGGAACTAGAGGAGGAGCTGGCGGTACAAGGGCGGCTAGTTTTGGTGATGTAAGTTGGGCTGATCATGTGAGGACATCAAATGAGGAAATTTTACTTTCTGTCATGACGGAGGATGCAAAGGCGATAGAACAAGTCCCTGAAATTGCTGCTCTTGATGGTGTTGATCTTGTCGCTCTTGGTCCCACAGATTTATCTCAGACCCTCGGTGTCACAGATCCGTCAGATCCCAAGTTGAAAAATGAAGTGGAAAGGATTGCCAATGAGGTTAAACAGGCCGGAAACGCCAAATTGCAAATACCAATGAATCATCCTGCATTTCCGCTCGGTCCTGATGATCTCGTCCGACTCGGGGTTGGATATACTCACGTTGCTCCGCCACCTCCAGCGATATTGATGAGAGAGATGAAGAAGTCCTTAACGTCAATACACGAAGCTCTGGGCAGGTCTGATTAACTCCATCGTCAGTTCAAGATTGAACTACAGTTAGGACTTTAGAAGATACCCTTAAATATTTGATGTACAAGAGATCTCATCTTAGATGAGATCTATCATTCTTTCTGCGATCATCATTGTGGTGGCGTTTGTATTGGCCCTGATACAGTCAGGCATGATGGAAGCATCAATAACTTTTAGATTGGATGTTCCTCTCACGTCACCAAACTGATTTACAACGGCTAGTTCGTCTGACTCTGGTCCCATCTTGCAAGTCCCGGAGATATGCTGGCCGGTTGTAGCGTTTCTAAGTATCCAGTCATCAAGTTCATGATCATTGGATAGATCTATATCGGTTGGTTGAAGCCTTTGGCTAATAATGTTAGAGAAATGTTTTGATTCACCTAAGTCAACTGCTTTACGCATTCCTTCACGGCCCCGTTCCAAATCGAAGTCTGTGCTGTAATAATTGAAATTTAGTTCAGGTTGTTCATTAACGTCGGATGAGACTAACCGTAGTTGCCCCACACTTTCTGCCAATTGTAGAGAGACTGAAATTTTTACTCCAATTGGTGTATTAATGTCTGCATGATGGCTTTGAGGAGACTCACTTAAGCGATCTTCCACGCGACTGTCGGCTATAGCAAAACTATTGAGAGTCAACTTCATATCATTTCGTATTTCGGAACCTGTGGCCGTGTAGCGAGCCGCAACTTGTGTACGCGGAGCGTCAGGGTCCTGGATGTGCTCTTTTTTAACAGACCAAAGAGCGGACATTATTGGATGGTCTCGAAGATTCCCACCAACTCCTGGATTATCTTTGACAACATTTATTCCTAATGAGGTTAGCTGATCAGATGGACCTATACCTGACAACATAAGTAATTGAGGGGAAGCGACTGCCCCTGCACTTAGGATTATTTGATTTCCATAGACAGTGAATTTTTCACCCTGACTTTCAACCTCCACACCGCAGGCAGAAGTTCCATCGAATATGATTTTCTGGGTGATGCAATTTGCCTTTATGGTCAAATTAAGCCGATGTCTAGACATGGTTAAATAGCCTAAATTCGTGCTCCACCTGATTCCATTCGGATTATTAAATGGAGTCGGTCCTACACCGGTTACATCCGGATGATTCTGATCTGGGCCGTCGGGGAACCCGGAGTCCTTACAGGCATCATAAAAGGCCACTTGAGATTCTATCCAATTTTCTCGTTTATGCCTTCTGGCTATGATTGGTCCGTCACTACCATGAAAATCTCCTGAATAATCAAGGTCAGTTTCCAACTTTCTAAAATATGGCAAGACCTTCTCATAACTCCACTCATTGTTTCCCATCTCATACCACGTGTCATAGTCTTCAGGCATGCCTCGCAAGAAAACTTGACCGTTAATAGAACTTGACCCCCCTATCACCCGGCCTCTTGGAACAGGCATCGGACTTGCTTTTGGTGAAGGATTTCCCCAAAACTGCCAGTTGTGATCTTTCGTAATAATATCTGCGCCAGTGGAGAGACCTATTCGTACCTCGTCGGGTAGAGATTCAAGGTCTGGATAATCGGGACCCGCTTCCAGTAGAAGGACTGAGAAATCCGGGTTTTCAGTTAGTCTTGTTGCCAGGATTGCTCCCGCTGACCCGGCTCCGACAATAATGTAATCATATTTCATGAGGGATATCCCATATAAATTCACAGGTATGTATGTTTCTTGCACGAATATTGGCGAAGGATAACATTTCGGTTCGTTTCTGGTATCTAACCCAACCAATTACCGATCGAAGAGTTACCTGTATATTAGGCATAGGATTCTCTTTTAATTACGGTATTGTGTAACTCAATATAAGTACGAAAACACTAAATTAACTCGTTATTTAGGGAGGCAAAATGCTTAATGTAGCCATACTGGACGATTACCAGAACAGTGCTCTTAAAATGGCAAATTGGGGCAAGCTGTCTGGGAAAGCGAAAATTACTGTATTTAATGACCATGTTCATGATCGTGAAATGCTAATCAAACGATTGAGAAAATTTCAGGTGATATGTGCAATGAGGGAAAGAACACCATTTACCAAGGAGGTTCTTGAGTCTCTTCCAGACTTGAAATTATTGGTTACCACCGGGATGAGGAATGCGTCAATAGACATTAAGACGGCCTCCGAACTCGGCATAACGGTTTCTGGCACTGAAGGACTTCCCTACCCGACCGCAGAACTTACCTGGGCATTGATTTTGGCGTTGGCGAGAAATATTACTGTGGAGCATCAATCGGTAAAAGAAGGCATATGGCAAAAAGAAGTTGGAGTTGGATTAAAAGGGAAAACTTTAGGAATAATAGGATTGGGAAATCTTGGCAGTCAGGTTGCCATCTACGGAAATGCTTTTGGTATGGAAGTGATTGCTTGGAGCCAAAACCTGACTAGTGACCTGGCTAAAGAGAAAGGTGCTAAATATGTTTCTCTTGACACGCTAATGTCAGAATCTGACTTTGTTTCTATTCATACCGTTCTCAGCCCGCGAACTAAAGGTCTCATAGACGGTTCAAAACTTAACTTGATGAAAAAGACGAGTTATTTGGTAAATACCTCACGAGGACCTATAGTTGATGAACATGCGCTAATTAAAATTTTGGAAGATGAGGCGATAGCGGGTGCGGGTTTGGACGTATTTGACCTTGAACCAATGGAAAGCAACCATCCTCTTATCCTCTCCGACCGTACGGTTATTACCCCCCATATTGGATATGTAACACGTGAAACCTACAAAATATTTTATGAACAGAGTTTGGAGTGTGTGAGTGAGTTCCTATCGGGAACACCCGTGAGAATCATTAATAGCTAATATACTGTGTAAAGCAAACATGAAAGGAGGTTGATCATAATGCCATCATTCGATGTAGTTTCACGAACAGATTTGATGGAGGTGGATAATGCCATCAATGAGGTCAAGCGACAGGTAAGGCAAAGATTTGATTTGAAGGGGGGCAATTGCGAAATCGATCGTGCAGAAAATGATTTAACTGTGCTAGCAGACGATAACATGAAGCTTACCCAATTACAGGATTTGCTTAAACAAAACCTAGCGCGTAGGAAAGTAGACAGCGGGTCATTTGATTTTCAAAAACCTCAGAGTGCATCCGGTGACTCTCTTCGGCAAACGATTGTCATACAACAGGGTATTGATTCCGATTTGGCTAGAAAAATCAACAAGGCTGTGAAAGGCTCAAAAATCAAGGTGCAAATTTCTATAAAGGGATCCGAGCTTCACGTGTCAGGGAAGAAAAGAGACGATCTTCAAAGCACCATTGAATTCATAAAAAAAATGGATAATGCCCAGCCATTGCAATACGTGAACTTTCGTGACTAGCTGAACACTCTCTGTAAACCACGTCTTGAAAATTTCATGAGTTATTACACTCCGTGACTGTTATTCAAAAATGACGAAGCTTAGCAAAGTTGAAACTCTTTACTTGAAGATATGATTTGGAATGCCTTGGTAATTATAGGTTCCGGTTTGGACGTAAAGTTACCGTCCACGGAATGAGCGTGTTCTGCTATTGTCATAAGAGAATCATAGGTGTCAGGAGAAACTTCCAATTCTCCTAAGATAGCAATGCACTTATCCACTAACTCGGTCGGGCTAGTTTCAGCATTTATAGATTCGCCCACGCGGGCCACCATTTTTTCCACGCCAGGGTTGGCTAGATCCGTAATATATTTACTAGCAAAATTGACTCTATCTACAAGAGACCCACTTGTGATCCATTCTTCACCCGTATGCCACCCCTCCACAGATGGGGGATTTGTGAGCTTTTGGCCCATGAAACCACTTTCTTCCATTACTTGGTATACAGTGCTGTCAGCCCCGTCAATAACATTAAACTCATTTGTGTAACGTAATGTGTTAACTATAAATTCAGCAGGGCTTTTAATCCTGGTGAATCTTGATTGTTTGAAGAAATCAGAATTGAACAAGAATCGAAGCATTTCCCTGATGGAATAATCCGATTCCCTATAGGCTTGTGATAATTTGTTTATGGCATCAGGGTCTTTGGGGGGGACATGTCCCCATTGTGGGACAGGTACTTCGTCAGCAACGAAATAATTGTAAATATGGCGCGATACGAATTGAGCGGTTGCTTCCTGCTTACAGATGATCCGTATTATGTCATCGCCATTGAAGTTACCAGTTTCCCCCAGAAAAGTTTTTTCTCCTCCGTCGTGGTCGGTCTCATCATATTCAAAGTGCCAGAAAATTCTTCCATACGGCCAAATAGAGTCTTTATTTCCCATTAGAGCCATATATTCGGAGTTTTTTATTGTCCATCCCGTGAATGCCCGTGCACACTCCTTAATATCCTGCTCAGTGTAGTTACCAACACCCATGGAAAAAAGTTCTAAGATTTCCCTTCCGTAGTTCTCATTGATTTCGTTTTTGTGGTTGGTCTGATTATCAAGCCATACGATCATTGCGGGATCTTTGGATAGTTCAATCAAAATATCGTCAAATTTCTCTAGGCCTTTGTCTCTGAACATAGTGATCTGGTTGTTGATAGCACCAAAATTATTTATCTTCGGTTCAGCTGTGGCGAAAATGCCGTGCCAGAATAAGGAAATCTTTTCTTCTAGAGGCGAATTGGTAGTGAGCATACGGTAGGCCCAGTGCATTGGGTTATGTGTAAGTTGGGCATGTATATTCGGATGCCTTCGGTAGATCATATCGTCCGTGACATGATCTATACTTTCTCGATCCAAGAAATGATCGACTAAGTCCTCATAAGCCATAGACTCGTAGTAATCCAATTCATCAGGAGTTGCCCCGAAACCTGCTCGTCGTGCCAAATGGGCTGCTAATTTTCTGTCATGAGTGGCCATATATTTTCTCCATCCTCATCGGTATTTCACTACAGCTCTGATGTTAACAAAACCTATTTCAGGTCAAATATCTGTATTCTATGTCTGCTGTGTTCGGTGACATACAGCAGTTGTGTCTTATCAATTTTTACGGAGACCGGTCCCCAAAATATGTGCTCTGTTTGGGAAGCTTTATGATAAGGAGTGTTTAAATGAGACGGAAGCGTCTTTATTGCCAAATCAGCAGTATGCCTAGCATTCAGCTCATCTTGGTTTACATCCAGCCATTCAGACGCCCATTTGGACAATGTAGCCTCACCCTGCAGTATGGTTTGAAAAGATCCATTTTTGTCGAATATTTGAACCCGCTCGTTACCCCAGTCAGCAACAATGACTCGGCCGTCATCGGCCACAGCTACTGATGAAGGTCTGGAAAGTTGGCCTTCGCCAGATCCAGGTTCTCCAAAGTTTTGAATAAACTTTCCATCGGAATCAAATTTCTGTATTCTGTCGTTTCTCCAGTCAGCAACGTAAATATTGTCTTCAGTGTCCGTGCATATCCCCCACGGTAGATTAAGTTCACCTGGTTCGCTCCCAGGTTCTCCAAATGTTTGAAGGATATTTCCGTCATTAGAGATTCTTAGAACGGTTCCTTTAAATTGCTGGACCACCAAGGCATTACCATCTGAGTCAAAACAGATTCCCGAAGGGGCTTCCAAGCTTGTGATTTTGGAAGTGTTTCTACCCCATGCTTCTAAAAAGCTCCCGTCTTTATCGAATATTTTGATTTGATGGTGAGATTCGTCGGTTACGTAAAGTTTCTCTTCATCGTTAAAGTCGATGCACACAGGGACCAGGAATTTATCATTTGTATCTCCAGGGCCATGTCCGAACTCACCGTACCACTCGTCATCAAAATCGCAAATCTGTACCCGAATTCCATCTGTCGACTGGGGGTACATTCTGTTCAGAACATAAATCCGGTTGTTTTCACTGAAAGCTATGTCGTAAGGATGATTAAATCCTCTACCGATTTGCTGGTTGCTGTTTAATCCAATGGATTTCACGTACTGCATCATCACACTCCATAAGCAATCGTTCCACGTCATCGATTTCAGCTATTCTAGCGAATTATAGTGTGAACGTATATCGCAAAGGGAGTGCTGTATAGATATCTTTTGGAATTGATTATTAGCCCATTATCTCGGAGGCTATTTTCTCTGCAATCATTATGACTGTCGCGTTGGTATTGGCTCTAACGACGTCCGGCATTATCGATGCATCAACAACCCTAAGACCATCAATTCCTCGGACCGATCCAGACTTGTCAACAACGGCTAACTCGTCTCCATCAGGGCCCATTTTGCATGTGCCTGAGGAGTGGTGTTGAGTACCAACTACGGAAAGTAGCCATTTATCAAGGGCTTCATCATTTTCTATTTCACTATCAAGTGGTTGGAGTCGTTCTTTCAGAATATTGTCAAATTCAGGTCTGTTAGTTATTGCTATACATTGACGTAGAGCCTCTCTCATACGCCTCATGTCCTCCGGATTCGTCAGATACTTATAATCCAGAATCGGATGATCGTTTGGGTCTGAGGAATTTAATCGAATCTCACCGCTGCTAAGCGCCTTCTGCAATGCAATGCTAAATCCGAGGTAGTGTCGACCATCTTCTAAATCTAAATTGACGGGACGGTGTTCGCTTGTCATTAATAGTGGGCTCATTTGCATGTCGTTTTCTAGATTGCTGCCGGGTATCTTGTAACGTAAACCGACTTGGATTGAAGGAGAATTTTCGGGGGGCTCTTCTAGTAACGACTCGAATAAAAGGAAAGCTGAAGGGTGATCGCGTAGGTTTTGACCTACTCCAGGAAGATCTACGGCGACCTCAATTCCTAGCCCCTCAAGATGGGACTTTGGTCCTATTCCAGATAACATAAGTAGTTGGGGGGAATTTATGGCTCCGCCACAGAGAATAATTTGGTCAGATTCGACTGTGAAGGTTTCCCCACCGCTTTCCACTTCGAGCCCTGTAGCTGTGGAACCCGACAGAATGATTTTTCTGACTAAAACATCACCTTTAATAGTCAAATTTATTCTGTGTCTTGCGATAGTTAAATAAGTCAGAGCCGTACTCATCCTGACCCCGTTTACATTATTTAATGGCCTTGGTCCAACACCTGTCGACTCGGGATGATTATGATCGGCACTGTAGTCGAAACCTTCAGCAAGACAGGCCTGTATGAATGCCTTGGGCGTTTGTAATAATTCATCTTCGCCATATCGACGTACAGGAATAGGGCCTTCGTTGCCATGAAAATCATCTGAACCGAAGGTAAGGTCGTTTTCTGATTTACGAAAATATGGAAGTACATCCAGGTAAGACCATCCCTCGTTTCCTTCTTTTTCCCATTCATCATAGTCATCTGGTATTCCACGAAAAAACACCTGTCCATTTACAGAACTTGATCCCCCAATTACCTTTCCCCTTGGTAGATCAAAAGGCTCTCTATCGGGGGTTGCAATGCCTTGATATCCCCAAACATGGGCCTCTGGACCATATGCAGCGGGCCATACAGTGTTGCCATATTTGACTACATCAGGTGTGGATTCAAAATCCTGATAATCAGGACCGGCTTCAAGTAGTAATATAGATTTACTAGGGTCTTCGGATAATCGAGTGGCAAGAACTGACCCTGCAGAACCAGCCCCAACTATTATTGCATCGTATTTCATCGGTTTTATCTCTCCCCAAGCCACACTCTGTAGCACTAATACCCGGATTTATTTGTGCTATCTTAAGGTTCGGGAGCAGTCATAAGCAATGATAAGGAATAGATAGGGGAATTTATGGAACAGAGAGAGTTGGGTAATAGCGGTTTATATACTTCTGCAATCGGTTTTGGAACGTGGGAGATGAGTACCACGCAGTATGGGGCTTTGGATGTCAATGAGGCAAGTATTGCTGTTAATTCTGCCATTGATCACGGTATAACACTGTTTGACACCGCTGAAGTGTATGGACCATTTCATTCTGAAAGATTACTTGCCAAGGCATTGGGGGAAAAGCGAAAAGATATTGTTTTAGTCAGTAAGGTTGGATTTGAGTATGACGAGGATGGAAAAAATGTTGGACGAAATTCAAAACACGATCATGTCATAGCCCGGGCTGAAGGATGCTTGGAGAGACTTGAAACAGATTACCTGGATTTGCTGCTAATACATTGGCCTGATCACGAGACTCCTTTTGAAGAAACTATGGAGGCCTTGGAGAGATTGAAGCGAGATGGGAAAATAAGGCACTACGGTGTATCAAATTTTACTCCCGACATGATGGATGAGTGTAAGAAATATGGTGACCTGGCTGCAAATCAAGTTGGCTATCACATGTTTGATCGCAGAATGGAATCTGCTGTATTGCCTTACTGCCAAAAGGAAAATATTGGTTTCATGGCTTACGGCACATTAGGATTTGGACTTCTTTCAGGTGCCTTTACCCCTGAGACGTCATTTGGTGAAGGTGACTGGCGTAGTAGTGGAAATGCGTTCAGACTACCTTTGTTCCAACCAGAGGAATTCCGAAAGGAACTAAAAGTAGTAGATAGGCTGAAGGACATTGCAAAGAGATATGAGAAATCTGTTGCCCAACTGGCGATTGCCTGGACTATCGGCCATCCAGCTGTTTCAGTTGGATTGGTTGGTGTTCGAAATGAGTGGGAGCTGAAGGAAAATGTAGCCGCGGTCGAATGGACCTTGAGCGAGGATATTAGAGAGGAAATCAACACGGTGTTCTCTGATGAAGATGTTCCAACTCATGCGGATACTGAACAGGCTATCTAACTCAATTTAGTTCGTGTCATCTACCAGAGATTTTTAGCAGGGCCATATTATTGGCTGAGGTCATTATTTAGTGAGTCAGCAAGCTCACGAAAGGGAAATTCTGGTCGAAAAGTTTCTGGCCGCAAACAAATTGCGACCCGGTGGTGAGGAGGAAACTTACCACCGGGTCACG
>VEXB01000009.1 GCA_009391195.1 SAR202 cluster bacterium AC-647-P02_OGT_505m | reverse complement strand
TACGGACATTTTCTAACAAAATTTCGAATCTCCTGTCAGCCATATTTTCGGCATCGGCAATTGCGACGTGAGGGGTCATTAGAACGTTTTCAAGGCCCCATAATTTGTGGTCTGATGGCAGGGGTTCAGTTTCATATACATCCAGTCCACATCCCGAGATTTCACCAGATTCGATGGAATCCGCCAGATCATCTATTGCGCAAACTTTTCCTCTCCCTACATTGATGAAATAGGCTGAATTCTTCATGAGCTTAAATCTCTTGGCATTGAACATTCTCTCTGTGTCGGGCGTGTGCGGCACTGTGGTGATGACGAAATCCGCTCTGGGAAGCTGATCGTCCAACTCTTCCGGTGTGTGCAGTTCTACACCTGGAAGATCGTATTCGGGTCGTGGATCGATTCCTATTACTTTCATGCCAAGTTCTAAACAAAGTCGTGCTGTTTCATGGCCAATTCCACCTACTCCGTTTATAAGTGCAGTCGCGTTACCAAGGAAAATATAAGGACTTTTTCTAGCATCTTTTCCCCATATTCTTTTTCTGCGGGAATCTTCATACCATGGCAGCCCGCGTGATAAAGCAAGGACAAACATCAAGATGTGGTGTGAGATGTGATCCCAGTAAATTCCTCGGGGATTGGTTATTGTGAGAGAGTGTCTACATAGTTCTTCATAGTAATACCCGAAAAAAGGTCCTGCATCAGGATTATGAAGCCACTCAATTTTTTCAGCTGATTTCAGTGCTTCGGGCGGAATCCAACCCATAGCAGCTTCTGCGTCACGGAGTTCATTCAATGCGGCTTCATCGGTTTCTGGTGAGACTATGTCGAGTTCAGACTCTATATCCGAGAGCCGTGCTGCGAAGTCTCGCTTAAGTTCATCTTGAGGTGGCATGAATACGAATTTTGGCATATGTCGCTCCTGTATATAGGTTTATTTTTGAGTGGATACTTTCGACTTAAGTGTTTAACAGGGTTTAGCTAGGGTATCCTTGTTGATAGCAAGGAAAATATATCAGTTTGACTATGTAAGATAACTTATTTTGAAAACTATAACTGTGTGAAGGATATTCCTTAAACGCTGAACAGGAAAGAGGATGCTAATTATAGACACCCACACCCATGCTGGTCCCAACTGGTTTGAGCCAATTGAGATGTTAGTTCACCAGATGGAGCTTAACGGTGTGAGCAAGGCGCTATTAGTACAGCATGGCATGCCCGCATTTGGACATTATGACCACTCTTATCTTTACGAATGCCGGAGGCGCTTTCCTGGCAAATTCGCACTTGCTGTGATAGTTGATACTACTTCGCAAGACCCATTGGGAGATCTTGAAAGACACAAACTTGAGGGTGCCGTTGGTGTTCGGCTGACACCTGATAGTAGAACACCTGGAGAAGATAAATTATCGTTGTGGCGGAAGGCAGACGAGCTGGGCATGTTTATTACCTGTATGGGGAATGTGGAGCAGTTTGCTTCAGATGAGTTTGCCTCTATAGTGTCTGAATTTCCCGATATGCCCATAATTATGGAACACTTGGCGGGCGGAGGAGAGTCGTCCGCATTTCCACAAAACGGACCAGGCCCATCTCGTCCATACGATAAATTTAAAAAGGCACTGACTCTTTCCAACTATCCGAATGTATATATCAAGATTCATGGTCTGGGGGAAATAGTCAATCGACCGAACGTGTTACCTCAAGATTTTGGATTCGACTTTTTTGATGATGTTCCTCCGTTGGTGGATATGGCCAAAGACTCTTTTGGGGTAGAGAGGATTATGTGGGGTAGCGATTATCCGCCGGTGAGTGGTCGCGAGGGATACAGAAATGCCCTGAAAGGCGCTAGGGAAAATCCCGTATTTTCAACCTCCGAGGAGATTGAGTGGGTATTGGGTAAGTCAGCGCTGAAAGTTATAAATTTTGACTGAAAACATCCTTAAAACTTTAACCTCATCTGTTAGAGAAAGAAGGTGGGGTATAGCTTTAGCCTGCTTCTTGGGATGTTCTGTGGCGATAGGTGGATCGCAGTATTCGTTTGGGCACTTTGTCGAACCAATCAAAGACTCTTTTGGGTGGTCAACAACTCAGATAACATTTTCTCTCTCTATGTTGGCACTTGGCAACTTCATTTCACCATTTGTAGGAATGATGATAGACAGATACGGATCAAGAAATATTATGTCTTTTTCACTTGCCATTTTTGGATTTAGTTATTTGGCAAGAGTATTTATGAGCGGTATCTGGCATTGGTATTTTCTGAGTATTGTCCAGGCACTTACGGTAGTGGGGTCCGCTGCGTTACCTCCTGGGAAACTTATTGGAATGTGGTTTCCCCAAAATAGAGGGAAGGTATTGGGAGTCACGGTTATGGGGAATAACTTTGGCGGCATGGCTATTCAACCCCTAGTGGCCTTCTTGGTTTCTATTTACAGCTGGAAGATGGGATATGCCGTTATAGGAATACTCGGAATATTGGTATCGATATATTCTTTCTTTATAGTCCGGAACCCGGTTGAAACCCTGACAGCTTCTTCTAGTGATCAAGAATCATTGGAAATAACTCCCACCAGTTACACATTGGGGGATGTTCTCAAAATGCGTAGTTTTTACGCAATTGTTTTAGGAGTGGTGTGTGGGAGTTTTACTTACAGCGCTTTATTGCCTCAGGTTTCACACCATTTAATTGAAAATGGAGTTACCCAGGCAACAGCCGCGGTTGCGCTCAGTCTTTTTGCAACATGTGGAATGGCTGGGAAGTTTTTATTTGGAATGTTTTCTGACAGGTATGGAGCAAAACTTGCGACTATCATTGATTTGGCTGGACAAGCTGTTTTCGCTGCTTTGCTCGTCTATGCTGGAAACGGAATTCCGATCTGGTTGGTAGTCCCATTTATGGGGTTTTTCTTTGGGGCATACGGAGCTTTATATAATTTGCTGGTATTAGACTCGTTTGGCGTCAAACATTTTGGCACGATAATGGGGTTTGTCTCTATTGCTATAGCAGTTCCGGCATTCGTCGGACCCATCATAGCTGGTCAAAGCTTTGACCAGACCGGTAGCTATGCTACGGCTTTTTTCATCACTGCAGCCATATTTGCTATGGGAGCTTCTGTTTTAGTTCTAGTTCGTACTAACGAAGCTTTACCAGGTAGGTGAAACAAGCTTTATAAGCACCGTGAAGGATGAGCCTTTAAAGGTTATTTAGATATCGGACCAAATTGGACTTCTCCCAATTAGCCGTCGTAAGTTCACTAACTGCAAAACTCTCCCTGTGCTGTTCCTGCTCTGAAAACCTACTAGCTAATTCTTGAGCGTCCTCCTGGCTCTGGTAGTTTCTAAGACCCTTTACTTTCATATCTATGGAGCTTGTTATGTCGACAATTATGTCAAGCCTTTTTTCTTCATCGCTTAGGTCAAGACCGAATTCTTGAGCTAAATCCTGAGGGATCGAAGGAAACATTAGAATTGGCTTTTCGCGTATCTGAGTGGTTTCTCTGTATGCCTCAAAAGCTAGAATGGTGGCTTTATGTATGGCGATATGATCTGGATGATTGGATATGCCACTTGGTCCAAATGTAACTATGATGTCAGGCTCTACCAGGTGGATTATATCCAATACCTTCAGGGACAATATATGTGGATCTTCTTTGTCCAGATCTTGGTCTCTATACCTGAGTAAAAAAGGGGGGTTGGCCCCATACATACTTAAGTTTTCTCTTAGTTCAGCTTCTCGGACAGAACCAAGGTTCTCTCGTTCGATAACCTGTCCACCAGTACCCAATGTTCCTTCTTCCCCCCCTGTGGCAGTTACTATGTAGACTTCGTTTCCTGCTTCGATCCATTTCACCATGGTCCCAGCGCTAGCCGAAGTTTCATCATCGGGATGTCCAAACACTCCCAGCCAAGTAAAGGGTTTGTTATTGTGATTAGTTGTGGTCATTATTCGATTCCTGTTGCGATTTTCACTATTAAGTTATCTAGGTTCCGGCACTCCCTGCATCGACTTCTAGGTGAGGGCGGCATCTTCATTTCAGAAACGAGGCGGACTTTTTCCAGCAATGGTGGTATTAGCTTCTCTGGACGCCTCTGCACAGAAACTATTTTTGCAGTAAAGCCCAGATCTAAACCCTGAGATGAGAGGGAATCTGAGCATTCTGCATATTCGCTACTACTGTTGGGTTCCATGAATATGAGAACAAGTTTGTTTACGGGAGATAAGTCGGAAGACTCCGCTATCCAGGCGTATGCGTTAAGTTGGACTTCGTATGCCTCCAAGGCATAAGTCCGTTCTGGATTATATTTGGAGGTTTTATAATCTGCTATGAGGTATGCCCCATCATTCAGTTTAAAGATTGCGTCGGCCTCTCCTCTTACGCTGATACCAGTCTCTTCATCAACTCTGTAAAATTTCCTCCAGCCTGGTGGTTTTATCGAAGAATGTACTTCCCCAAGATCTGAGAGCCAGTCAGGGAGTGTTTTATAGGTGTCAAAATATGCCGAGATGGCTTTTTTGGTAAAAGAATCGATGGAGCTGAATATTGTAGGAAATGATTGGTAAGGAAGATCTTTTACGTGCATCTTTATCCAGGCGCATCTGAGACAGGGGTACCGAGGCGCATAACTCGCGAGTTCAGTTGCAGATATTGAAACAGACAAATAATAATGCTCCATTGCTGATGGGATACCGGGAGAGCAAGCATAATTTCGAGGAAATTAGGATTGGGTTCAGAAGTGAGGTTTATACTAGCATAGTACTAGTTTAAATCCGACTTTTTATATCCAGATGGAGCTCATGAAAATGGAAAAACGTAGACTTGGAAGAACTGAGCATTTAAGCAGTGTTGTAACGTTTGGCTCCTATTCAATAGGTAAACTCGATCAGGACGCTGCCGATCGTGTTATTCAACTTTCTCTTGATCATGGTGTTAACCACATAGATATAGCTCCCGGCTATGCGAGTGCTATGGAAAGAGTAGCTCCATGGATGCCTGACCTTCGCTCCAAAATGTTTCTTGGTGCGAAAACCCCTATGAGAACGAGGGATGACGCTTGGAGGAATGTCGAAAATATAATGGACAGAATGAATGTAGATTCCTTTGATCTTTTTCAACTTCATTCCGTGATAGACAAAGATACTTTGGATGTAGTGACTTCCGACGGAGGGGCGCTTCAAACTCTTATAGAGATGAAGGATCAGGGACTAACTAAATGGATTGGTATAACTGGTCATGGCCCCACGGTACCTCGAACTCATATGGAGGCATTAGACAGATATGATTTTGATACTGTTATGTTTCCGGTCAATGCCGCAATGTATAAGAATTCCAAGTACAGGTCTGATGCAGAAGAATTAATAGCAATTTGTAATAGGAAGGATGTTGGAGTTCAGGCTATTAAAATGCTTGCCCGTGGAGGATGGGAAGGAATAATTCCCGACATTGGGACCTGGTACGATGCGCATCGTGAACAGCCAGAGATAGAACAAGCTCTTTGGTGGCAACTTTCACAGCCAATACATACTGCTCCCAGTTGTGGCGAAGCTACTCTATTGCCGATGGTTTTAGATGCAGCAGAAAGATTTGAGACTCTATCTGAGAACCGACAGGATGAGATAGTAGACGGACAGAATCCTCCTCGTCCACACCCGGCTCTTGCGATTCTATAAATTGAAACAACTATGGGTACCTGTAATTTCTGAGACCTGAAATAAGTCTCCAAACGGCGATCACTACCAGTACTGCAACCACACCACCAAGCAGCATAGTGTTACCTGCACCAATCCTTGAAGACATGTATCCCACTTCAAATGTGCCAATATTGTTGGCTGACATTGCGCAGAATGAATGGAAACTAACAGCTCTTCCCCGCATATTATCCGGGGTTGTTAATTGGACCGTGGTTTGCCGAGTTGTCATTCCAATGGCGTCAGTCATGCCCAATCCGGATATTACTGCACCACCTATCACCAAGACAATAATAGGATTACCTGGTAAAAATTGTAGTGATCCAAACGCAAACAGTAAGATGGCGTAAGTGCTTGTGGCATATAGAACCAACATTCCTTTGGCTCTGAAGTTGGCCATAAACAATACGAGAAAACTTCCCGCTACGCCGCCAAGTGAGTTTGCTGCTGTCAAAGGTCCTATAGCCCAGGCTCCTTGTCTGAAAAGTTTGTCCACTATCAGGGGCATAATTTCTCTGTAGTAGCTAACTACCGTTACGCCTATGTCCATAATGTATAAACCTGGCAATATGGGGTGGTTTCTAACGAAGGTAAACCCTTCCCATAACCTTTGAATCATGGGTGCTTCATTAGATTTTTCATCTTTTTCCATTAGGCTGTAGCGCAGTTTTACAAATAATGGCATTACAGTGGCAGGTACGGAAGTAATGACACCCAATATGAACACGGCAGAAATGCCGATGAATTCGTATGCCGCTGTGAACATTAACGGACTTAATATGGAACTAATTTGATAGGTGGCCGTATTTGAGGTGACCGCGTGCATTAAATGTGATGTGGGGACTATATTGGCCGTTATGGCAGATCGTGCCGGTCCCCCAAGAGTACTAGTCAATCCAAGTATTAGGACGATGGTATAGATGTGCCATGGTCTCAATTGATCGGATAAAAGCAATACTGTCGCTAGAGCAATTAATATAAAACTAAAGCTTTGGGTAAAAGTGATTAGCTTCCTTCGGTCCATCGAGTCTGCGAAAGCCCCACCAAAAAGAGTTGCTGGCATTTGTGCTACCAGTTGGACGATACCGAGGAGGCCGAGCATTACGCCCGAGCCCGTTTCCTCATATAGCCATACACCAAACCCGATATTTCGCATTTGCATAGTAACTGATGACGAAACTCCAGAGAGCCACATCATGCGAAATCCCGAGAATTCGAACGCGGACCATGGTCTAAGCTTTACGTTAGAATGTGTACCATCTTCAGTCTTATTATCTGATTCTTCATCTGAATCTTTTCTCAAATTCACTATTGGTATCTCGATCCCAATGTAGAGTTATTCGTAAACACAACCGCTTGATTATAGAGATATTAATCAATAATTTACAGGCGATTAGGACTCAAAATTATTGCCCCGTGTTCACTGGTATTGCCCCGATATGTTAGGTATTGCCATACACTGCACTTGTTCCCCCATCTACTAGTAGGCTAGCACCGGTAACAAAATTAGACTCATCTGATGCAAAATAAAGCGCCGCGTAGGCGACATCTATGGGATGACCCATTCGTTGGATTGGTTGTAATTTTTCTCTGGAATTTATTAATGACTCGTCCCGCAATTGATCCCAGTCTATTCCTGCCATTTCAGTCGCGATTGCGCCAGGTTGGACGCTGTTGATTCTTATGTTGTATTTGGCATAGGAAACGGCAGATTTTTTTGTCAACATTGCTAATCCACCTTTTGACACATGGTATGACGTTGATGAAGAGGAATTTGCTCTAGAGTCAAGAACAGACGAGTTATTTATTATCGATCCCCCCCCTCCCTTAATCATGTGAGGCACAACATATTTAGTGCAAAGGAATGCTCCCTTTAAATTGATTCCCATGATCTCATCGTACAGTAGCTCATCTTCGTTGTGCGGATCGCCTTCACCTGAATTATTTATTCCTGCATTATTGAACAACACATCAATAGCCCCGTACTCAGATATGGTTTTTTCTATTAATTTTTTTACGTCTTCAGTATTTGAAACATCGGTCTGGACAAATATTGCAGATCCTCCCTTTTTACGGATCCCATCCGCCACCATTTCTCCCTTTTCTATTCGTCTTCCAGCTATGGCGACTTTTGCACCTTCTTTGGAAAATAATTCTGCGGCAGCTCGCCCCATTCCAGATGTACCACCTGTAATAATCGCTACCTTTCCTTCCAATCTTAATGTTGACATTATCGATCCTGCTTTTGGTTAAATGGATGGTTTTCGATCTCTCAAACAACTTCATGGACTTCAACACTGAACGCGACACTTATAAAATGAACGTTGTATGATTAGCACTTGTAACTTAAACATTAAATTACTTTCAGTAGATATACATTAGCAGATGATTAATAGAATAAAGGTTTACTTACTATATGCTGCTGGATTCATTTTTCTGGGTGTTGGAATAGCCGGGTATGTTTTACCAGGCCTTCCGGGCACGATTTTTCTGATTCTCTCGGCTGCATGTTTTGTAAGATCTAACGACAGAATGTATCGATGGGTTACAGAGCACCGAATGTTTGGGAAACCGGTCAAGAGGTTCTTAGAGACTGGTGGAATGCCAAAAAGAGCGAAGTGGATTTCTGTGAGCTGTATTTGGATCTTTAGTGGGATATCAGTGTTTTTTACTGAATATGACGCACTTTTCTATATGTTTAAGGGGATCGTGGTGGTTCTAGCGATTGTGGGTACTTGGTACATACTTTCCAGGCCCACTGTGCGATCTTAAAAGATCCGAAGAGAGCCTGGAAATCACCATAATCAAAAACGTTACAGTGGATTATGAGGACTAGAGAACGGATATCTGAATTTGAGGGTCTGCTTCTCCGCGTTCTAAGGCCTTTATTATGGAATCTGCGAGGGATTTCGCAGATTCGGGACTGAGTTCAACAGCTACTCTTGCACCTACTCCTCTATCTTCGTTTACAAAGTCTATATTGACAGCATATTCCCACGGAGCGCTGAATGGATGGTCATAAGATACATTCGCGTTCTTAAGAGGGAACCAACCATCTCTCCCCTTCGCACTTCCTTCCATGGGTGCTCTTTCACAAATCATCGTACACATGTTTAGTACTCCAAAAATTTTTTCTGTTCGGGAAGTTTGTTAAATATCAGTTCAGTTTTCTAGCGAGAAAATCAAACATTTTTTCCCATCCGTCCACTGCGGATGCCTGATGATAAATTGGCGCGTGATAGTAGAAAAACCCATGCCCTGCTTCAGGGTATCTGTGAAATTCATAGTCTTTCCCAGCCGCTTTCAGCTCTGATTCGTGTTGGTCAACCTGTTCCTTTGTGGGGCTTTGATCTAGGTCTCCAAATAGACCTAATATTGGCGCATTGAGATCGTTGGTGTACTCATTCGGTGATACGGGTTGTTTTTCAGTCAGCTGGTCTTGAGACATAATGACGTTTCCACCCCAGCATTCAATCACGGCATCAAAAACAGTCAGTTTGCAGCCAGCTAGGAACGCATGTCTTCCTCCTGAGCATGTTCCCCAAACACCTACTTTACCGTTGGATGACGGCAGTGATAGTACGTAGTCAGCAGCTGCCTGAACATCACCCAATACTCTGTCATCGGGTGCCCCTCCGTCTGCCCTTATAGCTGATGCAACATCTTCTGGGGTTCCGTGGGCGTCTCTGCAGTAGAGGTCGGGTGAAATAGCTAAGTAGCCGTGGTGTGCTAGCTTACGGGTAAAATCTCTGTAGATTTCGTCCCATCCCGGTAGATGGTGTATAACTACTACAGCAGGAAACGGACCTGGTCCTTGTGGTCTTGCGAAATATGTGTGAATTTCGTCTCCGTTATGTCCTTTTAGTGTTATCGTCTCAGCGATCATTCCTTCATACTGTTCCGTCGTGTACATATTAATTCTCCTCTTCGGTGTTTACTTTTCTATTGGAAAACCGCCGAACCAACCCCACCACCTGCGGCGATTGCTTCTCCTGTTATAGCTGAAGATTTTGGTGAGGCAAGAAAAGCTGCAAGGAAAGCCACCTCCTCTGATTCGACTATCCTTCTTATGTCTATTCCTGCGCTGGCAGCATCTTCCACGTCTTTGACTGAGACATTTCTTTCTTTGGCCTGTGCTTGATTCATTGGGGCCGTTCTTTCAGTCCTAGTAGCCCCTGGATGGATGATATTTACATTGATTCCTTGTGGCCCCAACTCGTTGGACAATGTTTTCGTGAAGTGAGTTAGTGCTACGTTTCTCATCCCACTTATGGCACCTGCGCTACGCGCGGCAAGACCACCGATATTGATTATCCTGCCCCAGCCGCCATTTTTTAAATGAGGGGCCGCTGCCTTGGCTACTCTCATGTACCCAACTACTTTCGTATCTATGTCTGCAAGTAATTCGTCAGGGTTTGCCGTATTGAGTGGTCCCATCACTAGTCCACCTGGGGCGGCTGCGTTGTTGACCAATATGTCTATTCCCCCAAGGTGATCTGCTGCTGCTGCAATAAAAGATTCAACTGATGCTGTTTTTGTCGTGTCCGCCACGACAGCAAGTATGGACTTACCCGTTTCTTTCAATATATCCGCCGCAGCTTTTTCCAATGAATCCTTGTTGCGACCGCAAATGACGACTTCCGCTCCTTCCGATGCCAGAACGATTGCAATAGATTTGCCTATTCCTCTACTTCCACCAGTAATAACTGCGCGTTTTCCGCAAAGATCAAGATCCATACTTTTTGTGCCCCTGTGGTTTTCTATTCACCTTCCATAGCCCTGAGAACTTTTTCGCCTTCGTTCTTCCAGTAGGAATAGAGAATAGTGATGTCTGTGCCTAAAGAGAAATGCCTGACTCCCATGTCCAAATATTCTTTCATTTCATCGGCCGACTGAATTTCTGCACGTGGTGGGACACCCATTTTGAGAGAAACCTCAAATGTTTTCTTTTTTGCGGCTGCAACCTCCGGATCACTCATCTGTCTTGGTTTTCCAATGTTCATTGAATAATCTGCACCTCCCCACTGCGTCATCTCGACGCCTGGTTCGGATAGAATTTCTTCGAGGTTATCAACAGCCCCTTTTTTCTCAATCATGAATGCCAAAACAACATCACCCAGGGCCTCTACGTATTCAGGTGACCCTCCGTAGCCCATGTAGGAGTTTCTGCGAGTTGCAACTCCATACAATCCGCCCTGATCCGGGTGATCAGCTCGGGCTGCTTTAATACAATCCCTTACTTCCTCAATGCTTCTCACGTCTGTGAATAAAATACTCTCGAATCCGGCGCCTATTCCCCTCTGAGCTAGAAAGGGCATAAGGCTCTGATCGATCTTAAACATAGATCCTAGATTGTGAAGTTCTGCTGCTCTGACCATATTGTCTAAATCATGTAAATCGGATGGTCCATACTCAGCAACGAATTCAACATAGTCATATATCCCTGTATGACCAAGAGCCTCTATTTCAGAAGGCCAAACACTATGTATATGGGTGCTAAGCGTAGGTGTGTCTGAATTCAATTTTTCCCTTATAGAATTTGCTCTCATTATTTTCACTCCTCAGGCGATTATGTTCCTGTTGTACTGCTTAAAACGTTATGATTTGCTCTCCCAAGATCACGAGAGTTTCGCTAGGGTATCAAAAGCAGACCATGTTTTCATACTACTCGATTGAAATTGGGCATTATAGCTACCCAGATCTTTATTAAATGGCCTACTTTGAGCAGACATTTTCTCTTTGACTGACTATAATTGTCGCAAGCACGACAAGGAGTGGGAATATTTCAGGTTTTAAAATAGGATCTCGGATCCTTGGAGTACCGCTCCAGTTCCTTTTTGTTGCGGTTGTTAGTGTGGCACTTTTCATTTATCTTTCCGCCGCCGCCGCCACCTCGCAGTTAGAAGGAAGATCTGATGATGTTGTTGGTTCGATTAATAAACAGCCATGGGAACAGGCTGCCTTGTGGGCATGTCCACTACATTGAGGTTCTTTGAAAGGTAATGCGTTGAGTCAAATAATTGCGGGCCGATCCAATGGAGATAAGACCTTTTATAAGCACTACGCCTGGGTGATAGTTATTATCATTGCAGGAATGCAGATAGTTGGGACATCTATCAGAATGTCTTTTGGGGCTTTTGTTGACCCTTTGGAGGAACAATTTAATTGGACTCAGGGGAATATAAGTGCTACATATGCCATTTGCAGCATAGTGACAGCGGTGGTATCTCCCTGGGCTGGTAATTTGGGTGACAGATACGGTGCTAAGAAGGCGATGCTCGCAGGCGTTGGTTTGTTTTTTGTTGGGATGCTGACGACTGCATTTGTGAAGGAATACTGGCATTTCTGGGTTACTTATGGGGTAATTCTAGGTGTTGCACAGGCAATATTTCTTGTTCCTTTGATTCCCGCCGCCATGATTTGGTTTCGAAGAAACCTTGGATTAGCGATGGGATTGATAATGGCTTCTTGGGGCTTGGGTCCAGCTTTAGCTACTCCGCTAATCGCTCTTATGGTGGAGGAAATAGGGTGGCAAAGTTCCTTCATATCCATAGGGATTGTTTCGACCATACTAATGCTGGCCATGATATCTGTTTTTAAGAACAGACCTGCTGATAAGTCGCTTGTTGCCTACGGGACACTCGAGGGGGATCCTCCTTTAAGTGAAAGACCTCCGCCGCTAGAGCTTTTGGATGAATTCAAGGGTCATATGCGTCGAACTGCTGCTTATTGGAATCTAAGCTCAATCCATTTTTTGGGCTGTGTTGGGCATGCAGTAATACTTATCTGGATAATACCAATGGCAACCGATAGTGGAATGACCTTGGTTAGAGCCTCGATGATTTTTACTCTAATGTCTGGGGTCAGTATATTAACTAGACTTACTACACCGGTCCTTTGCGAACGATATGGTGTCCGAAGCGTTATGGCCATATTTTATATTTTGCAGGGCGCCCCCGTAATATTCCTATTTTGGGGGGACGTACAGATAGCATTTTATTTATTTGCTGTTACTTTTGGTATCGGATACGGCGGAGAAACGGGAGGGTTTCCAATTCTTAACAGAAAATATTTTGGGCATGCACCAATGGGTGGAGCCCACGGATTTCAAATGTTGGGAGCAGGTATTGGCATGGCTTTAGGTGGATGGATAGGAGGACCTATTTATGACATGTTTCAAAGTTATAACTGGGCCCTGGTTGTGTCTATAGTTGCCAGTATTGGTGGGGCTATTAGCATCGTGTTACTGGAGAATCCGGCCAAACTTCTCATACCAGATTGGCAGAAGTCGGAAGAAGACTTTGAGAAAATGTCGGTTCCAAACTCCGCAGACTAAGTTGGTGAAGGCCTAGGTATATGACAAATAGACAACGTGTGGACGAGCTTGTAAATAAGACAGCAGTGGAAATGGTTTCTCTGTTAAGAGATAAGCAGATTTCTGCTAAAGAATTAATGGAGGCTCATCTAGAGCATATTTCTAGGGTGAATCCAAAAGTTAATGCGATAGTTACTTTGCGACCTGAGTTGGGTATTGAGGGTGCTAAACAGCTAGACCAAGCAATTGCTAAAGGCCATCAATTGGGAATACTGGAAGGACTTCCAGTGGCCCATAAAGACTTGGTTCCAACTAAGGGAATACGTACTACCTATGGGTCCCCGTTGTATTCTGATTTTGTTCCAGATTACAGTGCCTTGATTGTGGAACGTATTCAGAAAGCCGGTGCTATTACCATTGGAAAAACCAACACACCTGAATTCGGGGCTGGTTCGCAGACGTTTAATGAAGTGTTCGGGGAAACCCTAAATCCGTATGATACGTCCAAAACCTGTGGAGGTAGTAGTGGTGGTGCGGCCGTAGCATTGGCCACTCGAATGTTGCCAATAGCTGATGGGAGTGACACTGGGGGATCGCTTAGGAATCCTGCTAATTTTTGCAATGTGATTGGATTCAGGCCTTCACCAGGTAGAGTTCCAACCTTCCCATCCAAAACAGGGTGGGGCCCTATTTCAGTGCAGGGGCCTATGGCCAGAAATGTAGATGACTGTGCTCTTCTTTTGTCTGCCATTGCGGGTGAGGATTCGCGTGTACCGATTTCGATTACGGAAGCGGGTGAGAGGTTTCTGGAGCCCCTTGAAAGAGAATTTAAAGGGGTAAATATAGCGTGGAGCCCTTCACTTGGCGGTCTTCCAGTTGATCCTCGTACTACTGAGGTGTTGGAGTCTCAGAGACATGTTTTTGATGATTTGGGTTGTAGTGTTACCGAGGCGGACCCTGATTTTAGTGATGCCGATGAGCTTTTCCTCATATGGAGAGGTTGGGGAAGAGAAATAAGTCATGGCGACCATCTGAGAGACAACCGAGATAAGCTCAAGGACACCATGATATGGGATATAGAGCAGGGAGTGAATTTAACTGGGCCTCAAGTGGGATGGGCTGAAGCCAAGAGAATGGAATTGTTTCAACGCATGCATAACTTTATGGATAAGTACGAATTCTTAATTTGTCCCGTCAGTCAGCGTCCTCCGTTTGACGTCAAACAACGTTGGGTTACAGAAATCAACGGAATAGAGATGGAAAATTTTATATCCTGGATGAAATCATGCTATTACATAACAGCAACTGGTCATCCTGCGATTTCAATTCCCTGTGGGTTCACTCCAGAAGGGTTACCTGTAGGACTCCAGATAGTTGGCCGTTACAGAGATGATTTCGGAGTTTTGCAGCTGGCAAAGGCTTTTGAACAGGCAACAGGTTTTTGGAAGGAAACACCATCTGTTTGTGACTAGAGTAATAGTTAGTTTTTGATACTTTGAAAAATTCGAGTATGCTGGGGTACAACTGAATACAAAGAAAGATTTTTTATGGTGCCAGTAAAAGGATTCTTATGAAGATCACTAACGTTAAAGTAGATATGTTTGATTGGGAAACAGAGGTTTGGAAAACAGGGGTGGGGACCACTTTTGGCAAGACACAGCAGCTTGGTGTGGTGACTATAGAAACAGATGAAGGTATTTCGGGGAATGCTTTTTTGGGCTCGTCAAGGGTGGGTGCTAACCACTTTGCACCAGGTCTGATTGAATTTATCAAGCCGATTATTATGGGTAGAAACCCTCAAGATATAGGCTCCATATGGTGGGATCTATGGAAGATGAATCGATCTGTATCTACTTATGTGATTGGAGCGATTGATATTTGCCTTTGGGACATAAACGGGAAGATAGCGAATCAGCCGATTCATAGACTCTTGGGAACGTGCAAAGAAACGGTACCCGTATATTCGAGCACCGCATATCACGAAACCAAGGAAGAATATGCAGAGGAAGCTATTAAATTCAAAGAGATGGGGTGGACTGCCCACAAGATTCATCCCCATGGAAACCCTGCATATGATATCGAGATATCCAAGGCAGTTCGGGATGCTGTTGGTGACGATATGAAGCTGATGTTGGACTCCATGTGGGCATATCAGTATGAGGACGCAATGCGTGTTGGTCGAGCTATAGAAGATCTTAATTTCTACTGGTATGAGGATCCACTGGTAGAAGAAGATTTATATAACTATGTCAAGCTACACCAGAAGCTGGATATACCAATAATGTCAACTGAATATGCCCCTGGTAGATACTATGGTATGACTCAATGGATCACGCAATATGCCACTGACATACTCAGAGGTGATGTTGCTGTTACAGGTGGTATTACGCCGATGATTAGGCTCTGCCATCTCGCCGAAGGATTCAATATGAAATGTGAAATCCATCACGGCGGAAACTCTCTGAACAATGTTGCTAACTTACATATAACGATGGCAGTTCCCAACTGTGAGTTCTTTGAATTTTTCCCTTGTACAGGAGCGAATATGTTTGGACTCGTTGAGGATATACAATTTGACGGTGGATATGTTCATGCTCCAACTAAACCCGGACTCGGGTACGAGATAGACTGGGACCTGCTGCATAAGGGATATAACGGGACCGCTGAATAATAATTTGATACCACCTACAAAAATCAATATCCCTGAGAAAGGCTGTTTAAAATAGGCTTCCGTATTAGTGTGCCTCGAATTCAAACTTTGGATTCATGGAAAGCATATCGCAACTATAGGTTTCTTTGGACAGCCAATTTTTTTGGGAACACGGCTCAATGGCTCCAACTACTGACTCTCGGATGGTTGGTGAAGCACCTGTCTGAAGGTGGTGCTAACTCCGCCCTTCTAGTTGTCGGCGTTGGTGGTACTGCAGCTCTTCCCGGGATATTTATAGGCCCATGGGGTGGAGTTATCGGGGATCGGCTTGATCGTCGAAAACTCATGATTGGCATAGAAATCTTCATGGCACTTCTTGCCTTATCTTTCGCATTGATTGTGAAAATGAATTTGGTAGAGGTATGGCACGCATTTGCATATGCTTTTCTGGCAGGAAGTTGTGAGTCTATTAAGATGCCTGTAAGGCAGGCACTTATTGCTAACACAGTACACCCTGATTCTCTTAGCAACGCCTACGCGACGAACGTTTTAACCATCCCAGGGACCCGAATGATAGGACCATTTGTTGGGGGAATTATCGTCGCTTCACTTGGTTTTTTCTGGAATTTCACAATTGAAGCCGTACTGTATTTAGGTGTAGCAGTCGCTCTTTTACCTATGAAAACACCGTTTAAACAGGCGAAATTTGTTCCTGCACCTGGTGTTATAGGTTTTTTTGCAGATATGGTGGATGGTTTTAAGTATTTATGGAAAAAACAAAGAGTCCTTGCTTTAATGATTGGGTTGTCGTCTGCACCAAATATAGTTTGCCATCCCGTGCTTTTCTTGCTGCCCATGTTCACTGCGATTGTGCTTCAACAAGGCCCTGATTACGGTGGATATTTTATGGCTGTTAATGGGGCTGGAGGCCTTGCTATGGTGTTTTTATTATCGGCATTTGGGTTTCCCAAAAAGAGAGGAATGGCCTGCATTATTTCAGCCTTAGCCAGCGCCGTTCTTACTCTTGTACTTAGCCAGTCTATATGGATGCCTATAGCATTTTTGGTGTTGGCACTTTTTGGAGCCACTCAGACGATGTTTAGGACTACAAACGGAGTTCTCACACAGATTTTGACTGATGATGAATACAGAGTCAGAGTCACTAGTCTTTATAGAATCGTGATGGGAATGGTGATTTTTTTCAGTTTAACAATAGGATGGCTTGCTGACTCTACATCTCCACGTTGGGCATTGGCTGCAATGGGTGTACTTGGAATTATTATTTCGGTGCTTTTTCTCTTGGGATCAAAAAAGATTAGAGAGCAGGAATAATAAGGCTATCCCGATCTATGGGCATGAGGCGCTATCATTTCTGGATTCCATAAATGTCCTGGTAGTGGCCAATTCTGGACTTCGCATCGGTCCATCCATTCTTTATATGAGTTAAGCATTTTCCCAACTCTGTCACTTTCACCGTTGATGAGATCGGACAACTCTGTGCGGTCTTCTAACATGTTGTACAGTTCCCAATTATGTCCCACTTCGCTGACTAATTTCCATTCCCCATGTCTCATAGCCTTACTTCCCTCATGTTCCCAATAAATTGGCTCTTTTCTCTCCCATGAGTCTGTTTCAATCGCCTGCATGAAACTGCGGCCTTCCAACGGTTTAGTAAAATTGCCGTTGATTTCTGAGGGATACGTAGCATTGGCTGCTTCATAAATCGTGGCAGATATGTCGATGATGTGGGTTGCTTCGTTGATTATGGCTGGTTTAGTAATTTTTTCAGGCCATTTCAAAATAAAGGGAGTTGAGATCCCCCCCTCATGCGTCCATCTTTTGAATCGTCGAAATGGCGTGTTACTGGCGTTTGCCCATGCCAGGTCATAACTCATGAAAGTTGTATCCGTTCCTGGTTCGAGATCCTTTCTGTTACCGATAGTCATTGATCTCCCATCTCTTGTAGGAGATGAATATTGAGATGGATCTGGTCTATTTGTATCTTCCGCAAGAAATTCGGCGCAGCCACCGTTGTCGGATAAGAACATGATCACCGTATTCTTGTCCTCTCCTAGTTCTTCCAATTTAGTAAGTATTTTTCCAATTCCCTGATCCATGCGGTCTATCATGGCAGCATATACGGCCATCCGTAAGTCTTCCCATTCTTTGTCTTCAGCTTCTTCCCATGGTCGTGAAGAAGCATCTCTGGGAGATATGTCCCATTTGTTATCAACAATTCCCATTCCCTTTTGTTCTTCATGTCTATTCTGTCGCAGAGAATCCCATCCTTCGCGGTAATGCCCTCGATATTTAGCGATGTCTTCTTCAAGAGCATGCAGTGGCCAATGTGGGGCTGTATAGGCAACATGCAGAAAAAAAGGATTATCAGTGGCCGACGCTTTCGTTATCATTGAGACAGCGTTTTCGCTGATTGCGTCCGTCAGATAGAAATCTGGGGGATCAATGTCGATAAGTGTTTCGTTTTCCATCAGTGTTCTTGGATGAAAGAAATTGGCTGCTCCCGCCACTATCCCATAGAACTGATCAAATCCCCTTTGGGTTGGTGTCGGATGTCCTTGGTTTCCAGGCTGCCAGGAGTCCTGGTCTAGGAGGTTGTAGGAACCTCCTACATGCCATTTTCCTGACATCAGTGTTGTATACCCGTTTTCTTTAAGGACTTCAGCTATAGTGGCACAGTTTTTGTTTAAGTAACCTTGGTAGGCCGGCAATCCCATGTCGTTTACCATGTGACCTACCCCAGTTTGCTGTGGGTTTAAACCTGTTAGTAATGCTGCGCGCGATGGACAACACCTGGCGGAGTTGTACATCTGGGAAAAACGCAATCCATTATCTGCCAAAGAATCAAGGTTTGGAGTGTTTATTTCAGAACCGAAGCAACCAAGATCTGAATATCCCATATCATCAGCGAGAATCAAGATAACATTTGGGCGGGTTTTCATTAAATGCACCATCAATTACTAGATTTAAGTAGTCGCAATAATACCGATTTAAATATAGATTAATTTTTTGAGCTAATCACTATTGTCCGTGAGTATTTTCCCGCCATATAAGTGGACTGACGGATAAGCTTGGATTAGTATTAAGGAATCGTAATTCCTGTAATTTTTTGCGGATCATTTGCGTGTAGAGAGTAGATTGCTCTTTAAATTCTGTAAATTTATAGTTTGTGAAAGTCACTAAAAATTGCTTATTTTTCTGTCCAATAATCCGTCAGAGTTGGCACTCCAGTAATGGCAGGCAACGAAGATACGGGCTCTTCAAATAAAAGAGAGTCTTCTGAGAAAAGACTTTACTACGGTTGGTATCTGATTCCAGTATTTGGATCGATAATGCTGGTTGCTACAACACCTCTGTTTCACGCCATGGGTATATGGGCGGTGGCCATGGAGCATGCCTTTGGTTGGAATCGCACTAAGCTCTCATTAGCATTGACCTTTACCAGAGTTGAAGGGGGGATATTAGGCCCGCTAGAGGGTTATCTGATTGATAAATTCGGAACTCAACGCATGGTACTCATTGGTATGTTGATCATGGCGGTGGGCTGGATAATTTTCAGCCGTATCAATCATCTTTTTGTGTTTTACATCGCTTATCTGGTCATAGCTCTCGGTCAAGGGCTAGGGAGCTGGTTAGCGTTAAACACAATGATAAACAATTGGTTTGTAAGAAAAAGATCAATGGCTATGGGGTTGGGAAACTCAGTTTCAAGATTTGGGTCATTACTTTTGGTTCCATTTTTAGCTTGGTTAATGGATCCGGAATTTCCTGAGAGATTCGGATGGAGTAATACTTCACTTGTACTTGGAATTGTTGTGCTTGTAGTCGCTTTTCCTTTGACGAGATTAATCAGAAATAGGCCGGAAGATTATGGTCTCTTACCTGACGGAGATACACCTGAAGAGGCTAGAAAATATAAAGAGGAGGCAAAAAAGACTGGTGCAGAGCAAATTGATTTCACGGTTTCACAAGCTTTAAGAGAGCCATCATTTTGGCTTATAAGTTTTGGTCATGGATTCACATCCATGGTATTGCTTGCTTTGATGCTTCATCTTGCTCCCATGATGACCGATGAAGGTTACAGTGTACAAACGGCCGCGTATGTAGTTTCTGGCTACACTGGAGTGTCCATGGTGTTTCAATTAGTTGGGGGATACGTTGGGGACCGAGTTCCTAAAAATGTAGCCCTTATGGTATTCACCATGTCTCAGGCACTCGGGGTTTTACTATTGACATTTGGGCCTCCAACGCTGTTGATAGCTTACGGATTTGCCCTTTTATTTGGCATAGGTTTTGGAGGTCGCAATCCTATTTCTGCCGCGATCAGGGGAGATTATTTTGGTAGGAAAAATTTTGGAAAGATAATGGGGATTTCCCAGGTGCCGATGAATGTACTATTACTCATTGGGCCAGTTTTCGCAGGATTCATGAGAGACTGGAAAGGAGATTACACGATTGCTTTTGGTGTTTTGGGAGTGCTTTGCATGTTTGGGGGAATATGTTTCTTCTTTGCAAAAAAACCTGGTGATCCAAGTGCTTCGCTCGTACGCTCTTAGTTTGTGGTCCCATCTTTACTTGTGCTGGCTATATCGAGGCTTTCTGCTACCAGTTGGTAAGACCGTTTTCGGTGGTCAAAGTCGTAACAATTGGAAACGATTCCAAGATCGTTTGTCTGGTACCGATCAGCGGCTTTTAAAATACCATCCCGCACCTGCTCCGGATCTCCCTCTATGTAGCTCCTCGTTTCGTATTTTATGTACTCTTTGGCATGAGCATCTAATGGCCAGTTAATTGCCTCGTCTGGTGGAAGTAGACCATTTGTAGATAATCCTAGTCGCGAGATGATTTTGTTTAGGTTTCTCGATGACCCAATGTAGTTAGCTTCTTCCTCAGTGGGGGCGCAAATGACCTGGAGTCCAACATTTAGAAGTGGTTCTGAAAGATATTCTGATGGTTTGAATTCCTCTCTATACATATTACATATCTGCGGCCCGTACTCGGAGGTATTTCCAAAGAAATCAGCAAAGCTGAAAGGCAATCCCATCTCCGCTGCAAGCTTTGCACTGTAATCACTTGAGCCCAACAGCCATATACGTGGAGAGGAATTGTTTTGTGACCCTGGATGAGCGACGATCCCGGATAAAGGATTCCCGTCCTTTATACCGCCGTTCAAAAAGTCCGCCAGATCTCTAACCATTTGTGGAAAGTCATGGTAGACATCCATCGTGGGTCTCGGATAGGTGAGCGCTGCAGCTGTTCTTCTGTCGCTACCCGGGGCCCTACCTATACCAAGATCAACTCGATCTGGATAGAATGAATCCAACACACTGAATTGTTCTGCCACTTTTAGGGCAGAATAATGACTGAGCATGACCCCGCCACTACCCACTCGAATATGTTTTGTTTTCGCCGCAATTTGTCCGATAAGTATTTCTGGACTTGTACCTGAAAAAGAACTGGAATTGTGATGTTCTGCGACCCAGTAACGGGAGTATCCAATTTTTTCTACGCAAGTCGCAAGTTCTACTGACTCCCGAAGCGCGTCGGAAGAAGTCCCACCTTTACGTACCGGTGATTGATCTACGACAGTAAGTTTTATTTTCTGTTTTTTTGTCATTTCAGTAAGGCAAAGCATAGCAGAATACGAGTTAATCAATCCAAGTGGAGTAAACTTAATGTTTGTATCTCATTGTTTGGGTTCGTGGGTCATAGACATATGGTGCCAGAACTGTAGTGGAAGGAGATTATTACAATCAATTTAGAATCTACTGCCGAAGATAAGCGTAGACCTGCGGGACTATTTCCAAGCATTTACAATGTTTTTTTAGCACTTTTATGGGGTGGGAATAATGTCAGCATAAAGGTATCTCTGGGCTATGGGGAACCGCTACAAGTTGGCTGGATGAGATTTGTTCTCGGTGGCATTGTCACGGTGGGGTACATGGTATGGAGAGGTGATTCTTTTCGTGTAGCTCCGAAGGAGGTTCTCCCACTGGTATGGATTTCCCTGCTTTTTGTAGTGCAGATAATGCTCATGAATTATGGTCAATATTTCACGAGTGCTGGGCATGCTACCGCTCTTAACGCTACCTTCCCAATTTGGGCCGCCATTTTTGCACATTTTATAGTTCCATCCGATAGGTTACACAGATGGAAAATTGTTGCTATTGTTTTTTCGTATGCTGGCGTTCTTGCTATTGTTGTTGGGGATACCGGTTTTAGTGGGGGGTCGTCAGATGGAGAGACCTTTGCTGGTGATTTTATGAGTTTAGCCTCAGCAGCATTGCTTGGACTGAGGTTAGTTTTAATGTCTAACTTCAGTCAAAATATGTCAGAAGCAAAAGTGTTATTAAGTCAGCTTACAGTAGGCATTTTATTTTTTGTAATAGGAAGTTATATTTTTGAGAACCCAATTTACTCTTGGGAACCTCGCTTCTGGGTGGCTATGCTTTATCAGGGTTTGGTTATAGCCGGCTTCGGATTCCTATCTAATGCCTGGCTTGTTAAACGATACTTGCCATCGACTGTGACTTTTTTCAACTTTATTCAACCGGCAGCTGGTGTGACTCTTGCTTGGATCGTTCTTGGTGAAGACCCAGGTAGTGGTTTGTTATTAGGGTTAGTACTTATTGTTATTGGAGCATTGGTGCATGGCGGAGAAGCCTATCTTAAGGCTAGGAAAATGTCTCTGAACTAGTAAAATTAAATGTCTTTCGTATGGGCAATAACAAAGCTTACAGGAATTATAAAATGAAGATAATTGACGTAGTTAGTGAAGTTTTTGAGTGGGAAAGACCTGGGATATGGAATGGGGGACATTTCTATGGTCCTGGTCGCTTGCATAAGGTTACAGTCAAGACGGACGAAGGTATTGAAGGGTATGGTTGGAATGGAGGCACCGCAGCAGAACGCCCTCTCGCTATATTTCCTCCTTTTGTTGACTATTTCAGAGAGCTTTTGATTGGACGAGATCCCATGGATACTCGTTCAATTGCGCAGGATCTTGGTGAAAAACACATTAAAATATTGGGTCCTGGCGGTGTGAACACGCAAGTTTTGGCTGCGATCAATATAGCCTGTTGGGATATTAAAGGTAAGGCTTTAGGCAGGTCTGTACATGATTTGTTAGGGGGTGCCCAAGACCGCATCAGAACCTATATAGCAGGTGGCTATTATGCTGAAGGCAAAGGTTTAGAGGAATTACAAGAAGAGGTACTTTTTAATATTCATGAAATGCACGCTGGGGCCGTGAAAATAAAGATTGGTGACCCTAACCAGGGAGTTATCGGGGATATGAAGCGTGTAGAAGCGGCACGAAATGCGGTCGGTGATGATGTTGTTCTTATGGTGGATGCAAATTGTGCTCTTGATTTAGATACTTCTTTGGAATTCTCAGATGAGTTGGAGAAGTTTGGAGTTTATTGGTTTGAAGAACCTATGCCAATACATAGGTACAAAGAACATGGGACTCTAAAAGCGGCTTCAAGTGTAAAAATTGCGACTGGCGAAAATGGATATCATCTTTCCCATTTTGAGACACTTATGGACAACCATGGTGCCGATATTTTGAATGTTGACGTTACTATATGCCCAGGATATGACGTTGCTAAAGATGTTACTGATCTCGCGCTAGAGCGTGGAGTGTCCGTGGCCCCTCATGGATGTCAGGAACTGCAACTTCCTCTTGCCGCTGCGATTCCCCATGGAGAATTCCTTGAATATTATCCAGTCGCTGTAGATCCGCTAAGGGCCGATATGTTTTTGCCCCGCATGGTGCCGGATGATGATGGGTATGTAACGGTACCCGACAGGCCCGGTATAGGTTTTGAATTGAATATGGAAGTTTTGAATAAATATAGGGTCGGAAAGCTTTAAGCTTGACTAAAGTGAATGTTGGCATTTCCACAGATATGACTATGTGGGGGAGTATTCCAATAACAGTTCATTTTCTGGAAGTTACTTCAGAAAAGGAGCTAACAACTAAAAAATCTGAAGTATCTAGTATTCGGATTTATCAAGTTTTAAAACCGGATCCTAGGTTCACTCAGTGGTTATACCGGAAGGTAGGTAGCAATTGGTATTGGATCGACAGATATTTTTGGAGCTTGGAGCAATGGAAGAGTCGATTTGATGATCCGAGAGTTCGACTTTTGGTTATGGAGATAGAATCTCATGGTTGTGCACAGATTGCAGGCTATTATGAGCTGGAGAATGGAGCTAATGAAGATACTGAGATATCTTATTTTGGTCTTATGGACCATGCAATTGGAAAAGGTCTCGGTGCCCATATGCTCAGTGACAGTCTCCAAAGGGCGTTTACTTTAGGAGCTAATAGGGTTTGGCTTCACACCTGTAGCCTGGACCATCCCAATGCTCTTATCAATTATGAGGCAAGAGGTATGCGTGTGTATAAGACGGTCCAGGATACTCAGTTAATTCCCCCAGGCTGGCCTTATTCAACTACGAGGGATTGACATTCTATATTTTCTTGAGCTTGCTCAAAGAGCGTAGCTCTTTTGGGGGAGTCATATTACTTCCGCGGATTGTATATGACACCTCACCAACGTAAATATCGCCATGGGAATCAACGCCTACACCGTGAGGTGCAATAAACTTTCCAGGTTCTTCTCCCTCTTCGGGATGGCCTATTCGTGCTAGTTTTTCACCTGATGGACTGATTATGCTTATGTTATGGCCGTGGTTCGGAGGAGTAGGATCCTCCCGAGTGCCACCTGGAAGCTCGCCTATGTATGTGTTTCCATCGGGCCCTATAGTTAATCCATTGGGCATGAATATGTCATTCCATACATCAAGGACGTTTCCGTCTGTGTCAAAGACTTGTACTCGGTGTGCTTCACGATCTGCCACTATAACTCTATCGTCATTATCAACTGCTATGTTATGCGGTCGTAGAAATTGACCAGGCTCTATACCAGGTTCTCCCCAGGATTTTATGTGTTGTCCTTCAGATGAATATTTGTGAACTCTGAAGTTACCATAGCCATCTGTGATGAATATGTCTCCATTTTTTTTTGATACCGCGGCATGCGTTGGTCGGTTAAATGGATCACCCTTCCATATCTCAGATGATTGACCTGGGGTGCCTATCGTCATGAGTAGATCTCCATCACGGGTAAATTTTGTTATGGTGTGGATGCCGTCATCGGCACAATAGACTGTGTCATCTGGACCTATAAATATGCCGTGTGTACGATTACTGAATATTCCGGCACCAAAGCCGCGTAAGAAGTTTCCATCTCTATCGAATACCATAACGGGATGGTCTGTATTACGACTGAACGTGTATATCTCATCTTGAGAATCTACGGCTACTCCAGGAGTTTCTATTAATCTTGCTCCCTCCGGCAGTGTAGGCCACATGTCTACAGCCTCATATTTGAAATTTCCGCTTCCTACTGTGACGCTCATCTTAAATTCTCCTTGATCTACTTCGTATTACAGGTTCTAAAAATGTATCTCTAGCACACGTGACAGTTTTTCATTATGAACGCGAAGATACCATTGCCTTATAGTGGGGTCAATTTATCAAGAAATATGTAATTGATAGCGATAGCTACAAAATCTAGTTCATGACATTTGAATAACGAACATATGTTCTAATATAATCGTAAGGTCATGGACTTTGAACATAAAAAAATAGCATGCTTACTTATAACGCATTTAGGTATAAAAGAAGAAACACTGCGTCATCCTGAACTGGTTGATAGAGATCTTATTTTGTATACACAGGGTGATTCTCGAGCGTCTCGTATTTCTAGTATTCGTCCTGTGGTATTTGACGTATCAAAAGGTGTTAATAGTGTTTCGATAGGCATGCCTCTTGCATTAGCTTCGCGGAGACATCCCGATTCAGTATTTATTCAGGCAAACTTAGTTAGTTATGGAAAAGTGTTTGCAGAAGTTGTGTCTAAGCTAGAAAAAATCGTCCCTGCTGTTCAAGTGGATGGTCTTGGCAAGGTTTATATGGATATAACCCGTATATCACAGGTATTTAATTCTAAAAAAATTACTTCTCTAGAAATTAATGATGCGGAAATATGCTCACGTATTCTCAGGTCTGTTCCCAACTATTTACAGGCGCGAGTAGGAATTGCTCATGGTAAATTTCCTTCTTATCTTGCGGCACTATCAACTAATCCAGGTGGAGCTACACGGGTAGCTTCACAAAAAGATCATGACGATATAACTCAGATCACATCGGATTTTATTTCCTCTTTTTCTGTTGATCATCTACCTATCGAATGGAAAAAAATTTCAGCATTGCATAGGTTTGGAATCCATAACATAGGTGATCTTGCTTCTTATGACCTTGGAATGATTCAGGCACGTTTCGGGCTTGGAGTTTCCAAAGTATGGGAATTGGCTAAAGGTATAGATACTGACAGAGTGCCTATAACTAAAAGGTGTGACGAGATATCAGAATATATTTCATTACCGTTTGCTTCAACTTCAAAAGAAGTTTTATTAACAGCAATTGATTCGATTTTGCATAAAGCTTATAGAAGACCCGAGTTAAAAAGTCGTTACGCAAGCGAATTTTCACTTGAGTGTTCCATTCTCAATGCGCCTGGCTGGAGTAAGAACATAGTTTTAAAAGAGCCTGCTGGAAGTTCACACGCTGCCTCATTTTCTATACGCAGTATCTTCTCAACATTGGATCTTCCCGGTCCTATTGAGGATGTTGCTATGTCGATATCTAGATTCTCAGGAGAATTTGGGATTCAGTCACGAGCATTCACGGATTCTAGGGAAGATTCACAGAAACTCGCAGAAAGGTTTGTTCGAATAGATCGCCAGCTTCAATCCAAGATGAATAGTGTTAACTCTTTGTATCGCATTGTAGAAATAGATTCTGCACACCCTCTTCCAGAAATGAGAGCAGTAAGAGTGTCGATTGACCCTAGTTCAAGTAATAGCGTTCTTCCGACTAATATGCCTGAAGAGATTAAAGTACTTGAGTCCAATGGGGTTCCTGTTTCAATAGCGATGCCATCAAGAAATAAAACCATTGGAATAACTAACATAAATATTTCAGCAAGGCCTTTAGATATGTGGAAGATTGATTTGTGGTGGATGCCTGTGCCTGTAAAGCGGATTTACTACCTTCTTCAAACCGATACTCACAATTTGGTTACGGTGTTTAAGGATCTGAGTCATAGTGCATATACATCACCCTCAACCAGTGTCAATGGTTCACGATGGTATCGACAAAATTATTGATGAGATATCAAATATGAGTCATGAGCAGTATGTAGAGTTACATTCTCATAGCTTCTACTCTTTTGGAGAAGGAGCATCTCACGTTCATGAACTTCTTGATCGTGCGGTACAACTAGGGTACCCAGCGATGGGGTTGACTGACTACAACATGTGTGGAGCGTTGGAGTTTGCACGTCAGGCAAAAAGTTTGGGAATCAACCCATTGACGGGAGGAGAGTTAATTCTGTCAGACGGGTCACAGGTTGTTCTTTTAGCTAAGAACCGCAAGGGCTATTCGAACATATCTCAGTTATTCACATTTGCAAACATGTCTGACCGTCGTAATCCTCGGCTAGATCCTAGCTACATTCCATCATACTCTGATGGAGTGGTTTTACTTACAGGATCTACCCAGGGCACACTATCGCGTCTTGTTTCTAAAGGCAGGATTGAAGAAGCTGAGAACAAACTCCATCAGTATTTAGACTGGTTTGGTTGCGGATCTGTTTACGTAGAACTGAATCGGAATTTTGTCCATGGTGATAAAGCTATAACCCGTGCTTTGAATGACCTTGCACGTAGAGCGCATGTACCCGTTGTTGCTACTAACAACGTTCATTACCACGTTCCAGAACGTCACCGTTTACAAAATTTGCTCGTTGCAATGCGTCGTAATACTACTATTGATCAGGTTATACCTCATATAAAACCCAACAGTGAGTTTTATATGAAGTCCGCCAAACAGATGTCAGGATTGTTTGAATCTATTCCAGACGCACTTAGTAATACCTTGAAAGTGGCTGATATGTGCAACTTTGATCTCTCATCAGATTTGGGGTATGCCCTTCCTAATCCGGATGTACCAGATGGATATACACCTTTGACATATTTGAAGAGACTTTGCCATGAGGCAGCTATAAGAAGATATGGGTTTATAGACGAAGTAGTGGAATCTAGATTGGCTGAGGAGCTTAGATTGATTCATAAACATGGACTTGCTGGATTCATGCTTATTTACAGGGAAATAGCGCAAATTGCGCGTGAAATTATGATTGAGATAGGTCGAGCTAATCCAGAAGATCCTTTGGAGTGGAGACCTCCTGGGAGAGGAAGAGGCTCGTCGGTTGCTATGCTCACGGGCTACCTTATTGGGATATCTCACATAGATCCACTCATATACGATCTGACTCTAGAGCGATTTTTACCAGATGATTTGCGTGTTATGCCAGATATAGATCTTGATTTTCCTCGTTCTTTGAGAGAGAAACTTCTGGTTCGTGTGCAGGAGCATTTTGGATCTGATTTTGCTGTGCTTGCCGGTATGATAACCACTTACAGAGCAAAAGGGGCTATTACTGATGTTGGGAAAGCGCTTGGGATTCCAAAAGAGGATTTGCTCCGTCTGTCAAAGCAAGTTCATAGTCATGAAGCATCTCATCTTCGTGATGAGATGCTTTTAACTAATGATTTTAGGCACAGAGTGGATTATCCACTCTGGAGGGATCTTATCTACTTGGCTCCTCAACTTCAGGGAGCACCAAAAAGACTGGGCCAACATGTTGGGGGAATGATTTTAAGCTCAACCCCAGTGTCTCGCATGGTTCCATCACGCCAAGGTGCCATTGAGGGTCGATATATCATTGACTGGGATAAGGACAGTGTTGCGGATGCCGGATTTGCCAAGATAGACATACTATCTCTTCCTGTACTAGACCAGCTAGAAGAAGCTGTTTCACTTATTGAGCGTAGAACCGGAAATCGCATTGATTTGAGTCGTATTGATCATGAAGATTCGGATGTGTATGACATGATCAACCGTGGTGAGTCACGTGGAGTTTTTCTTCTGCAGTCACCAGCGCAACTCAAAATGGGACAACGTCTTATGTCTCGAAATCTTCAGGATTTAGCGTATCAAGTGGCCCTAATTCGTCCCGGTGTCGGACTACAGGGAAGCGCCGTTTCAGATTTCATCAAACGATATCGTTATGGAATGCCATGGACATATGATCATCCGCTGGAGGAACGTGCTCTCAAACGAGGTTACGGAATCATAGTATGGCAGGAGCAGGTTGTGCAGTTGATATCTGATGTATCAGGTCTTAGTCAAGCTGATGCAGATGAAATGCGCAGAGCGTTTACCCGCCGTAACAACGAATACGTTATTAACTCTTACTGGGAGCGGTTTCGTGACGGAGCTCTAACTAAGGGTGTAGATCAGAATATTGCGCTGAAGATATTTGAAAAGATTAATGGACACTATATGTTTCCAGAATCACATTCTCACGCATTTGCTGTCTCAGCTTATCAAGCGGCATGGATGAAATATCATTACACTCTAGAGTTTTTTGTGACTCTCATGAACAATCAGCCTATGGGATTTTACCCTATAGAAGCTATAAAACAGGATGCTCGAAGATTTGGTGTCCCTTTTCTAAATCCATGTGTTAATCTCAGCGATTCAAAATGTTCTTATCATAAAAATTCTCTTCTTTTAGGTCTCGAGTTTATTAAAGGTGTCGGTGTGCGATATGCGAATGAGATAATTAGAGAACGCGTTGAGAATGGACTGTTTTCGTCTGTGGGAGATTTTGTTCGCAGAGTGTCAGTGGATGCAAGTGTTGTTGAATCTCTCGTATATGCAGGGGCCTTTGACTTGATACCTGGCATATCGCGTAATCGCAAGAAATTTCTTTGGGAAGCGGGGGTTTATCCAACTCCTTCCGGAGAAAACAGACCTTTGCCGCTTTTAATGGATGACAGCGTTCCTGAACTGGTCGATTTTAGCCCATATGAGAAAATGTTGGGTGAATATAAATACATGGATATTTATCCTAGTGGGCATATCATGGAATTTTTTCGTCATCGGTTGCCTTCAAACACTAAGCGAGCAATAGATGTTTATTCGCTCTATGAAGGTCAAGAAGTTACAGTTGGAGGCTGGGCTATTGCACGGCAACATCCTAGTGGTAACAAAGGAACGGTGTTTGTCACTGTTGAAGATGAAACGGGGGATGTGCAATTAATAGTTTGGCGTGACGTATTTGATCAGTACAAGCACTTGTTAAAAGAACCTTTGTTACTGGCTACGGGATTTATATCCAACTGGGATGGAACCACAAATATTGTGGTGTCTAGATTAAAGGCAATAACCGCGACTGCAGAGTTACCAGCAGGCCACGATTGGCATTAATTTTTTACCCAATGAATCGTCTGTAAAAACAATGTGTTTCCATTATTCCATTGGATTTGATTGAATAACTAGGAAGTGGCTATCCAGTAGTCAGTAATTCTCTAACTATGTTTCGCTCAAGTTCAAGTCCCAGCATTGTCGTGAGTTCTGTTCTTCCATGGTCGCCAACTGTTACCACAAATGAAACACCCAAAATTCTACCGATCCGGAAATCTATGACTGTGGTAGAGAGTATTCCATCAACCCCGTCTTGGACAGCACGTATTCCGACCGCCCTGTCATAAAAATCATCAATTTCAAGCTCTTCAACGGCTACTAGTTTTTGGTCTTCACCTACTTCTCGTCCGATGTTTTCCTTAAACTGTTTGACGAAAACATTTGTCATCCAAGACGCAGCGGAATCTTCATTTTCAAACAGATGTATAACTGTTGCAGCAACGATATTTTGCCCATCTTCTCTTTTGGGAATGGCAGAAGGGGATGCAAACTCTCTGAGATACCCAGTCATACGACCTGCGGCGTTGTATTTATCCTCGGTATTACCAGGGAACCCGTGAGATGCCATCAACTTGTTATCTAGAACACTTTCTCTGAATGGTGAGAACCCTGATAACTCGTCTGGTAAATTCTTCAAATCAAGCGCCATGTTTTCAAGCGACTGGTCTGTGATGTTATATGTGGCTTGGGCTATGGAATTAGTCATTGTAGTCTCTCTACTTCGTGCCCATCATCAAATATACTTCTGTAAGTATAAACTACCATTCTGTGGAAGTTATATTCACAGGTGAGAACTCCCCTGAAAGTTAAGCCCAAAAATCATTGATATTGTTTCGTCCGGGTAATACTTAATTGGATGGCACTGGGGAGACTAGAATTAGCTGTAGATTGTGTTGTATTTCCGACGATGAACGACTCACTGCTGATGGAATTTATGATTGAATTAAACTTGTTAGGCAAATGCATATAAATTCCATAATTTTTGTCTTCCCAAACACTTTCCAAATACTATTTGGTTTCATATACGGTTGATGATGAGAATACACCAGAAATTTCTATCCGGTCTTCGGTTAGCAATTAAGAGAGTCCGCAATCATATGAGGCTCGTTCTGTTGGTGTTTGTTGGAATACTTGCTTCTGTCACCATGATATCTGGTGCTCCGATTTATATCAGTTCCCTTGAAAACCAAAGTGTTCGTACTGCCATCGACGCGGCTGTAACACAAGAATCTTCTCATTATCTAAATTTGAACATTAGTACTCGGTTTATCCCGTTAAATGAACAGAGAATCTCTCGGCTAGACGAGGCGTTGTCATCTACTCTCGATCCAATATTTGGAACCTTAATTACGGGGAAAATAAGACATATAAAATCTTCCTTTTTTATCTTTTCTCTAGAGAGTTCAACAGACGAGACGAATATAAATGAAGGTGTCCCACACTATAAAACAAATTCACCCAAAACCCATGTGGAGGGGTACTTTCAAAACTTATCTGATTTTCATTCTCATGTAACTTATGTGTCAGGTGTCGCCCCTGGGAAAGAAATATCCAAGTTCAGAGACGCTCTCATGATTGAGGTATCTGTCTCCAGGGAATTGGCTGAAAGATTCAATATCACTCTGGGAAACACCATAGTTGCGATGCCATCGCTGGATTACGTGACTAAACTTTGCATTGATTACCAGCCTGGAATGGAAAGAAAATTTTGTAAAAATTTAATGAGTGTCGCTAAGGTTGTTGGTTTCTTTGAACCGAAGGCGAGAGATGATCCGTTTTGGCAGGGTGATAGTAACCAATTTCTTAACCCATACCCAAATTACGATGAAAACATAAAAGACCCAACGCCTTTTTTAGCTATGTTTGTCGCTGAGGAATCCTTCATAAAGGGTATTGGGAAAGCTCATTCCGGTTCTGTTGTAGATATCACCTGGTACAACCACATTGACGAAAACTTAATACGGCAATGGTCAAAAGGGGATCTTAAATTTGGATTGGACACAATTTCTAGAAATATCTCTATCGCGCTACCAGGTGCTGAATTAAGGTCAGGCCTTCAGCTAATACTCAAAGACTTTCAAAGAGTGAGCTTTGTTAACAGTGTTCCACTGTTGCTTCTTATGGCTGTAGTTGTATTAGGTTTATTGTATTTTTCATTTACTTTGATTACATATTTGTCATCCAATATGCAATCAGAAATAGCATTGCTAAAAAGTCGAGGATTATCCACTTCAGGACTTTTAGGACAATTTATGTTTGAAGGATTTTTGATTGTGGGAGCGGCCGTGTTGATAGCGCCATTTCTAGCAATCGGTCTTGTAAGCCTAATGGGACTCTTGCCCTACTTCGGGAATATAACAGATGGATCTTTGCTAGCGGTTCAGTTATCGATAATTCCGTTTCTCGCGTCAATCACGTCTGGAATTGTTTGTCTTTTGATATTTGTTGTTCAAGGATTCTTAAGTTTAAGAACAAATCAGATTAATATGAAAGTCGCGATTTCTCGTCCACCTTCGGTTCCTTTTATACAGAGGTACTACCTAGACCTTGTCTTTCTGATTGCCGTCGGGGCAATTTTTTGGGAATTGAAAGTAAGGGGGCAAATTTCAACTGGCGGGATTTTGAATCAGGATGGGATTAATGAAGTTCTTCTAATATCACCAATGCTATGTCTCGTTGCCATTGCGTTGTTTTTTATGCGGGCTTTCCCACCAATTGTAAAGTTTTGTTCGGGAGAATCAGATGAGCTTGTGAAATTGGTTGCCTGGTTATCTTTGGTAGGATTCGTCTGGTTTTTACTTATAGATAATGATCTCTACTCAAGTAATGAATGGCCGGTTATCGGATCAGTATTGGGCTGTTTTTTCATTGGCCTATTCGTTTATAACAAATCTTCCAGTGCCAGGTACATCACATTCTCAATATCTGTAATGATCGTCGCGGTTATAGCATTGTGGTTCTTATCAAATTCTTTTCTTTCATCAGGAATTGCTCTTGCATTTTGGGTGTTGGTGTCGACTCCTTTTTTATTAGGACTTTTCCAATTACTAAGATATATATCCATTTATAGCCCAGTTTGGCTGACCCTCACTCTTTGGCAGATGTCGCGTAATCCTCTCCAGTATAGTGGCTTGATTTTATTGCTTGTTATAGCTACTGGAATAGCAGTATTTTCAACCACTTTAGGTGAGACGTTGGGACGTAGCTATGAAGATAGAGTTAGATATTCGATTGGAGCCGATGCTAGAGTGGTTTCAACTGTTGGGAACTCCTTTTTTGGTATCGACTCTGTTAGCCAGATTAATAATCGGTATTCAAAGATAAATGGTGTAGAGAGTGTTTCAGCTGCTGTAAGACGTGTTGGCACAGTTGGTAGTGGTGATTCCTCTTTGTCGTTTGATCTTCTGGCCATTGAATCCGGTGAATTTGTGCCATGGAGTAGAAGAGATTTTTCCAGTATTCCCATGTCAGAAAATATTCGGCGATTGGTTCCTAGCCAAGATGTTACGGCACTAGTTATCCCGAAAGGTTCTACAGATATTGGTATCAAATTTAAGCCAATGGCTCACTATCCTCTTATGTCCCTTTGGTTGCAGGTAATCGACGACTCCGGTTGGGGTACAACGATTACATTTGATCGCACTGGATTGCCTCAATGGTCAGATAGAACTGTAGCGTTAGACAAATACCAATTTCAGTATCCGGTAAAGATTGTTTCAGTTCAGGTAAGCGAACCAGGACTTGGAGATACAGGTACTCCTGGCGCCATATTCATCGACGATATTTATATCGTTCATGAGGGAACGAAGATCGTAATTGAAAGCTTTGAGGGTGATCCTTCGTGGTCAGTAATACCTACTTCGTCTGTCAGTTTAGACGAATTAGATTTTTCTCTAGAGGCCGCAGAGTCAGGTAAATTAGGAGCAGTGTTTCAGTTTGGAAAAGAACGAAATGCTGGGGTACGTGGCATATTCTGGTCTCAATATGGAAATACGATCCCTGTGATTGCTAGCGATTCTTTTAATCAGAAAACAGGTCTGGACATAGGTGAAAAGACGTTAGTTCGTATTTCAGGCATTCTAGTTCCCGTTGAGATCGTAGGTGAGGTTTCTTATTTTTCTACTCTCGATCCTCGGGGTGATGGGTTTTTGGTGATGGACTTGACCTACCTCCTCTACCATCTAAGCGTTATAGACACTCAGATAAATGAAATACCTAACGAAACTTATCTGGGACTTGCTTCATCACCTGGTTCTATTGATGAGTCCCAAGATTCAGATCTTTCAGAAAGAAGGACCGTAGTCAAAAAGTTAATTTCCATTACAGGATTCGGACGAGAATTAATGGAGACTAGTATGGTTCTAGACAACGTCCGAAATAATCCATTAATTGTAGCTGGATGGAAGGCTATGACCTTGGTTGCTGTTGTGATTGCTTTTTTCATAGCTTCGGCAGGATATCTTGTATATGTAGGGTTCGCTGCTGAAGGGCTTCGCTATGAGATAGCCTCTCTTAGAACAATAGGATTATCCCGTAATCAAATCATTTGGCTCGTAACTCTAGGACATTCGATCATACTGGTGATAGGACTGGGTATTGGTAGCTGGACTGGGATACAGATGACCAAACTTATGTTGGGTGCTGTAGCTGTTTCCGAGGAAGGAAAAGTCCTTCTTCCGCCTCCAATTTTCGCACCGGATTGGATGCTCTTAACGACCTATTTGGCATTGTTTGTATTAGTTTTTTCGTCTTGTGTGTTATTTCTGTCAAGACATTTGACCAAAGTTAATTTAGCCGAAGTTGCCAGAACTGAGAATTGAAACCATTATGACTAAATTAATTTATCAGCTTGCTTCCGTTTGGCCGATGATTGTGCGTCGCAGCGCAGCAAACTGGAACTTACTCTCCCCTGTCGTTTTGGGTGTTTTACTTGCTTCAGTAGTTATGTCAGGGACTGTCATTTTCTTTGACTCACTGCGGGAGATTGCATTGGACCAATCTCTTAAACGTGTGTCTGAAGAAGATATAGATGTTCTACTGCAAGCGAATAGAGGCCCTACCAATGTTCAGGAATATCGAAAGATAGCCGATCGGGTTGAACCGGTTATTGAAGAATTTATCTCACCTTACGGGGTCTCAGTAGCCAAGGCTGCCAAGTCGTCAACCTTTTTCTTGTCCAAGCCTGGTTATGAGGAAGGGGCTGGAATGGACACTCAACGGGCCTTCGTAGCGTACATGCCAAATTTATTGGAGAATGTTGTTATTAATGACGGTTCAGGAATGTCTGATTTGATTGAAGAGGCTGACTCTGATGGTGTTCCTATTTACCGAGCAATAGTGCCGTCTGACGCAGCTGAAAATCTTGATGTATCCGCTGGATCTGTTGTCTCTGTAATTCCCTATTGGAAAGACTCAGTGCCTTTCATACGCCTGTTAATCGTAGGAATATTTGATCGCTCTAGTCCTCAGGATCCTTATTGGAACGTAGTTGATGATGTCTTTATGGCATCCTATAAAGCTGGCACCGTTTCAGGATCTGATTTTGACACTTTACCACTCTATGTGTCGGAATCTGATTATATGGAAAAACTGGGGCCATCCTTCACCGATATGGTTACTACTTATGCCTGGACGATTGATATAGAAGCAGAGAAATTGAATTCTTCTAATGCTTCAGATGCAAAAGATAATATATGGTCTGCGCGGAGTATTCTTGAGTCAGAGTTGAGTAGGTTTTCTTTAAAAACAGAATTAGATAAAACCCTTAGCGAATATGATATTCGTCTTCTGTTTTCTAAGCTCCAAATGTTTGTAGTACTCATAATGATTGCCTTAGTAATTCTCTACTATGTCGTGACATTGTCTTCACTTGTGATGGAGCAGCATAAATTGGAGATAGCTCAGCTTAGCAGTAGAGGTGCAAGCCGGTCGCAAATACTATCAGTGTTCGTGTTGGAGGGAATAACAATAGCAGTACTTACGTCTTTGTTGGCTCCATTAGTTGCCGCTGGTGTTGTAAGTATTCTTGGATACACATCTCCATTCTCCAATCTTACTGAAGGAGGGTTTCTGCCGATCAGAATTACTCCTGTTGCATATTTTATGAGCGGTTTGGGTGGGGGATTAAGTTTTTTTGCTCTCTTGATTCCGGCAATTCAGGCATCTAAGTTATCCGTTTCGGAAGAGAGATTACATTCAAACAGACCTCCAAATAGGTCGGTTGTACAAAAGTACTATCTCGATGTTGGTCTCTTATTGGTTGGGCTATTGCTTCTTAGGCAGCTTTCTGAACAGGGTTCGCTGGCTGCTCGAGGGCTTTTAGGGGATGTTGTAGTTAATCAGATCATGCTCGCGGTACCTGCACTGATACTAATAGGGGCCGCAATGGTAGTACTTCGACTATTTCCGCTATGCATGGGTCTCATAAGCAGACTTTTTGCTTCAAGGTTATCAGTAGGAATCGTACTGGCTTTATGGAATATGTCTCGCAATTCAGTTAATTATGCCCGATTGGTTCTTTTACTTATGCTGATGACCGGTTTAGGCATATTCGCTGCTAGCTTTGGGGGGACTTTAGACAGGAGTTTTCAAGATAGAGAGCTGTATAAAGTAGGAACTGATATTAGAATTCCCTCCGTTCGCATCAACTCTGTAGGCTTAAGTAGATCCGTCACAGCAGCCTATCAGATTTCTGAGGGTGTCGAGGTGGTCAGTCCTGCCTTGAGGTCTCCTGGGTTAGATTTAACAGGTGGGGTTTTGGGAGATTCATTTTCTGTTCTGGGGATAGAACCTCAGTCGTTTGCGGATATCGCCGTATATCGGTCAGATTATTCAACAACTGATCTACCTGTACTAATGTCAAAAATACAGCATGATACCCAACTGGAAGGATTAGTAATTCCTGAGAATGCGCGATCTTTAGGATTACTGGTTAAGTCCAATATATCTTCGGAGACAGTAGCTCTTGCAGCTCGTTTACGTGACGATAATGGTCGGTTTTTTACATACGAGCTTGGAACTTTGGATTCTGGTGATTGGAATTTAAAAGAGGTGCAGCTATTTGGTGGTCGCAGGCCTTGGAGACAACTCTATCCAGCTAAACCCTTATCTCTTATGTCCATAAGTGTGTTGGAAACTAGTTCCACAGAGTCTCTCTCAGCCGGGACCATTCTTATAGATAGTATTCAATTCAGATCATCACAATACGGGGAAATGCAGACCCTTGAAACTTTCGGAGATATAGAAAACTGGCATTTGTTAAGAAACGTTCCTGATGCGGATAAAGATCGTATGGAATCGTCTATGGTTAGTAGTAATGGGGATGGTTCACTTCTGTTCGCTTGGGGATCGGGAAACGCAATGGTTGGTAGAGGGATTTATTCAGGAGCGTTATCTAAGCCTCTTCCTGCCCTGGCTTCACAGTCTTTTCTTGATCAATTTGGCCATTCCTTGAATGATGAAGTGGTTATTTCTGTAGGTGGTCAACGCCTAACAGTATTGTTAGCCGATAAATTTGATTATTTTCCTACCCTCAATACGATCGAAGAAGGGTTTCTGGTACTTAGCCTAGAGCCACTAATCACTGCCTCCAACTTAGGAGCCTTATTAGGCGGCCCGAACATCAATGAAATATGGATTTCACTTGAGGATTCCGTCGATGATAACGGATGGATGGATATTGTTGAATCTATTGATTTAAATGCTCCATTTCCCCACGGACCTATCTTAGATGCGCGTGAGGTTTTAACCGAAGCCTCGGAAGATCCATTGGTAAGGGCCGGTTGGCGTGCTCTTTTGATGATCGCATTTGGATCAGTTTTTCTCCTCACTACCATCGGGTTCATTTCACATTCTTACTTGTCCTACAGGGAGCGAGAGAATCAGTTTGCTTTGCTCAGAATAATTGGGTTGTCAAGAAACCAACTGATGCTGGTGACTTGGGTAGAACACATGTCAATAATTGGGGTTGGAATGTTGATAGGAACTTGGATGGGAGAAAGGTTGGGTATAGTGATGATGCCATTTTTAGGAAGTGATGAAGTGGGAACTGAACTGCTGCCACCACTGATTATCAACATTGATTGGAGTAGCTTGTTTGGTATTTATGTTTCTATGGGAATAGTTTTTAGTTTTGTCACACTTATAGTCACTTTGTCTGCTAGAAATGTGTCGCTAAACAAGCTGCTGAGGCTAGGAGAAAAATAGTTCAGTTAATTTCCTAAAATTGAACCGTCTAAATTCAGAGTATTCGCGGCGAAGTCAGAAGCATTTGTAGGTAGTTTCCCTTCTATTTGGATTGTTGACAAAGAAATTGATCCTTGCCCTGTCCCTACCCTGAAACTTTTGTCAGTTTGAACTTTCCCGGGACCTAAATTTTTCTGGTCTCCATCATCTACAATTGCATCGAGAATTTTCAAGCGTTTCCCATTAAATGTTGTGAACGTACCCGGCCATGGATGGAAGGCTCTTATAGCCCTATATATCTGCTCCGATGATTGATTCCAGTCAATTTCTCCGTCTTGTCTTTTGAGTCTTTCAGTCAGTGTTGCTTTTGAGTCATCTTGAGGAATTGGATCTATTCCGTCAGTTTGCATTTCATCAAGGGTTTCAACCAAAAGGTTGGAGCCTGTGGTGAACAACCTTTCAGTTAAAGCATCACATTTCTCATCGCTCTTAATTCTTACGGATTTCTGTTTCAAGATAGGACCTGTATCCATCCCTTCATCTATTTTCATGATCGTCACACCCGTTTCTTTACAACCCTGAAGGATTGCCGTTGCTACTGGTGAGGCTCCTCTGAACTTCGGTAGTAATGAAGGATGCAAGTTAATAATTCCTAGTGAGAATTTATCGATCACAGAATTCGGAAGAATAATTCCATATGCTGCAACTATCGCAGCCTCTGCCTCGAAAGATAGTAGGCACTCCATAGAAGAGTCCTCATCAGAAATCTTTTGTACTTCTAACGTCTGGAGGCCCATGTCGGTCGAATGAATTTTTATGGGGGTGGAAGTGAGTTTTCTTCCTCTACCTGCTGGCCTGTCAGGCTGGGTATACACAGCGGCTATATCGTGCCCGCAATCGACCAGCTTATCTAAAACAGGAATAGCGTATTGAGGGGTCCCCATGAATATGAGTCGCAAGTTTTGTAACTCCTCAGTATGAACAAATTTGGCATTTACCAGAAGGCATTCACTATAGGACAATTGTTAGTAGTTAGATATTACTCCACCAATGCTTCACATGGGGATTCTGAAACTCATGAATTATCACAATTGGAAAAATAAGTTTGCAACCTATGTCGCGGATCACTCGATTGCGGTTATCGTCACGACCATAGCGATCAGCATTCTTTTGTTATACCCAATGATACGAATGGAACCTACCCAGCAAGCCTCCCCCAATCCTCCCGGGGAAGTTTATGACATGCAGGCTGATATAGATGACAAATTTCCAACTCCTCTCCATTTTGCTACCTACGTGTTGGAGTCCAGAAATGGAGACGTAATAACTGCTGATGTATTAAGGGAATTTGCCGGTAACCGAGATCGAGTCATCAATCTGGATGAGAAGGGAGATCTTGCCGCAGGAACCCTCCCAAGTCAGCAGTATCTATTTACCTATTTTGATAATGACTACGGGTTAAATATTACGGGTATACGTTCTATCTTGGAACCGATTGAAGCCTCTCTGGCTATGGCTGGAATAAATTTGAATGATGCTACTGATCATGACGTAAAAATGGCAGTGGGGAGAATAGTCACCAATCCAGATACCCGTTCATTTATCGATATGTTATCCACACAGGCTACTTTCGAAAATAGAAAAGTAGATGGCGTCGATGTGGAATGGTGGTCTTCTCCGGCTACTATTTTTAACCTTATGGCCGATAATGAGAAGCTTGGCGGAGCAGGTTTAGAGATCGGATTAGGGGGTGGGCCAGATGTAGTTAACAAAGAGCATCTAAATCGTAGGGTCGCTTCAGTGATGAAAGGCGAATCTGAAACGTATGAGATGTGGGGAGTGGCAATCGATCCCAATCTTGAGTCTGCTGAAGAAGGTCAAACCGCGGGACTTTTTATTACATTCACCATTATCGGGGCAGTGTTGGTTGTTGGGTTGAGCCTGAAATCGTATTGGATTACTGCGATTACTGGAATAGGTTTGGGATTACTCATGGTATGGCTGAAGGGTATATCAGCTATTGTGGGTCTTAAGACAGGCTTGGTAATAGATTTGGTAGTTCCCGTCGGGATGATTTCTTTGGGTGTTGACTTCGTTGTCCACGCTGTTCGCCGATATCGCGAGGAGATCAACGAAGGTTATGCGCCGAGACGGGCCCTAAAAATCGGTCTTGCTGGCGTATTGGCTGCATTATTGCTTGCTATGGCAAGTGACAGCATAGCTTTTTTATCTAACCTAACGTCTAGTATCGAAGCCGTAATTCATTTCGGAAGTGCTGCCGCGATAGCCGTTTTGTCCTCGTTTATTATCTTGGGAGTTGTTGCGCCAGTCACGACTATGAAAATTGATGAGCTCATAGAAAAATCTAATAGATTTTATACTGGGTGGAAATCCCGGTCCTTGAGAATTGTGGGTTCTATTGCAGTCGCTGCCGCTTCGGGTGGGACCGTGATCGTTATGTTAGCGGTAGATAAAACTTACGGAGTATTGATGTTGGCGATGGCCGCCATTTTTTTCTTGGTTATTCCTGCTATTTGGCTTAGTAGAACAGGTAGAAATCCCACGGGATTTCCCGAATCTCAATTCAAAGATCGGATTAGTGGGAATACCCCGAATTCTACTGTTATGCGGGTAGTTGAAAGGGTTGTAACTTTGGCAGGTTCTCATATTTTGGTTGTTTTGTTGTCTGCCACAGCATTAACGGTTCTTGCGGGAGTTTTTGCAATTAGACTGGAACCTACCTTTGATGTGAAGGATTTTTTTGACTCGAAGTCAGAATTTGTTATTGGACTGGACAAGATAGATGAACATCTTGGTGAAAGTGGAGGAGAGCCAGGTGTAGTCTACATCCGTGGGGATTTAATGGATCCTATGGCCGTTATTGCTATATCTGAATTTGTTGAGTCACTCAAGATGGTTGATCAGGTGGCTGAGACAGCGAGTGGGGAAGTGATAATTGGTCTAGATGTACTCAATACATCTAGGTTTATCGTAAACAACCACTCTGCCAGAAGTGCCATTGAGTCCGCTGCTGGGGTCAGTATTACAGATATGGATTTTAATGGGATTCCAGACACTAGAGCTCAGATGGAAGCTGCTTTTAGATACTCATTGAAAAACGGAGTAGTTGGCGAGGAGAATGTACTTGTTCTTAGGCCAGACCAAGTGAGGGGAGCAATCTACTTATCAGAAGCGAAGGATACTTCTGGAAAGAAGAAAGACCTGACAACAGTATCATTCATGATCCCTGGAACTCGAGATCAAACCGTCGTTTCACAAACAGCTGATGAGTTAAGCTCTCTTCTGTCACAACTTGAATCTCATCCATCTATAGATCGCGCTGGTTTGACAGGGTCTCCCTTCACGAGGGAAGAACAATTATCAGCTTCAACGCGTACTTTGTACACCTCTCTTCCGGTAGCTATTGCGGCTGCCACAATCTTACTTTTAGTTACGATGAGGTCGGTGAAATATTCAGTTGTGACAGTGATCCCCATAGGTTTGGTGGTTGCTTGGCTCTATGGGATTATGTCAGTAGCTGGATTTGCCCTAAATTTTGTAACAGCGATGATCGGGGCTATCTCCATAGGCGTAGGGATAGATTATTCTATTCACATGACAGAACGGTTCAGGGAAGAACTGGGACGAAATGCGTCTCGGATTCAAGCGCTTGCGAGGGCTGCGAGAGGTACAGGAGTTGCGCTGGTAGCCTCTGCTGCATCCAGCGTGGTGGGGTTTACGATTATGGGATTCGCTCCTATGCCTATGTTTGCTTCGTATGGTCAATTGACAGCCGTAATGATAACGCTTGCTCTTTTGGCATCCTTAGTCGTTCTGCCCAGTTTACTGATGCTGGTAACAAGAGAGTCTGACGATATAGTTAATTAAGTATGATGTAAGTTGCTCCGTCTCCACCTAGCGAGTCCTTCTCAGAACCAAAACTACTGACCAACGGATGATTCATAAGGTTTTCCCTTAAAGCGTTTCTTAAGGCCCCAGTTCCCTTGCCGTGTATCACTGTTACTTTGCTTAATCCATCTCTGACCGATGAATCTAGAAAAACTTCCAACATATCTAATGCGGGATCAGATCGGAGTCCTCTAACGTCCAAAACATCTTTGATCGGATCCAGCGAGCGTGGGGAAGTCCTGTTTACCTTTGTATCCGATGCTGAATAGTGGGAATCTGTATTTGGCTCAGTTGAGACAGAAGTTTTCAGAAGTTTGTCCGCTTCCACATTTAGCCTCATGCTTCCGACCAATATTTCGGCACTGTTGGTTTCAGAATCCAATTTTGTCAATGTTCCGCTGAGCGAAAGTCCAGAGACGTGGACAAGATCTCCCGTAGATAACAGATCTATAACTTTTTCCTCCGTCCTCGGAGTCGGTATATTTATCTCTTGCAACTCGCCCTGGATAATGTCTATTTCGTTGTCTACTGACTGTGAAGATTCTCTATTCCCATGCCTAGCCCACGAAAGAGCCGATTCTGCTCGAGATAATAAATTTTGAATAGTAGAGAAGTTGGATTCTGCTTTAGCCCTAACAGATTCTATAATTTCCGCTCGTCTCTCGATGAGGTATTCGATTTCTTGTTGTAGCTTGGCGCGAAGAGATCTTGCCTGAGAGAGATTTTTATTTGCCTCAGAGAGAACTTTGGATACCTGTTCACGTTCGTTACTTATGTCTGATAACCATTTTCCCATTTGGATATATTGAGGGGATAAGTTTTTCTCGGCGCTCTGTAAAATTCTTTTTGGGAGGCCTAGCCTGGATGCTACGGCCATAGCATAGCTACGCCCGGGTATGCCGATCGATATCCGGTATGTGGGTTTCAGAGTTTCAGGATCAAGATGAAAGCTGGCATTACTCATATTGGGATTGGATTCTGCCGTTGCCGCTACAGACCTGTGGTGTGTGGTAGCTACAGTAAATATGTTCTTTTCTCCGAGGTCATCTAGAACAGCCGCTGCTATAGCTGCACCTTCATCTGGATCGGTGCTGGCACCAATCTCATCAAGAAGTACGAGGGATTTTTCAGTTGAGTATGTCAGCATTTCGCTTAGTGATCTTATGTGGGAACTAAATGTTGATACTGAAGTCTCGATACTTTGCTGATCGCCGATGTCAGCAAATATAGCGTCAAAAATTGGTAATGAGCTTCCCAAATCTGCTGGTATGTGAATTCCGCATTGTTGCATTGCAGATAGCAACCCCACAGTCTTTAAGGCTACGGTTTTACCACCTGTGTTAGGTCCTGTAATAACGAGAACGTTCCAATTAGGCCCAATCTCTAGATTCAGTGGAACCATTTCATTTCCAATCAATGGGTGTCTTGCGTTATTTAGTTTTATTTCCACCTGTCTTGATTGCCCTGAGGGCATGTTGGAGAGTTGGTCCGTTTGCTGAGTGATGGCGTCACGAATAGGGTCTGGAGCCCCGAGAGAATTACTGTATCTTGATTTGGCCAGTATAAAATCTATATCTGCAACCATGTCTGTTGTGTCTGAAATTTCTGCTGAAAGAGAGCCGACTTGTGCCGATAAGTCACGTAGTATACGAGCGACCTCTCTATCCTCCTCTAAAGCTAGTTCCCTCCAGGAATTGCACAGGTTCACTGTTGAGAATGGCTCAATAAATAACGTCATACCAGTGTTGGAAGCGTCATGGACCACCCCAGGGATTCTGCTTCTCATGTTAGATTTGACTTGGACAACTAGTCGATCTCCTCTTACAGAGATGACGTCGTCTTGAATCGACCCTTCCATCTCGCTTTCGCGAATGATATGTTGCAGCGCCGTTGTAACTCGGGTGTAGGAATCTCTTACTTGCCGTCTGAGAATTCCTAGCGATGGACTTGCTGTATCTTTTACAAGGCCGTTTGGGCTGACTGTAGTACTGATCGAATGGCTCAGATATGACAGGTCAGACATGATTCTGGCTCTGGATGCAAGTAACATAGCCTCATCGGAATGCTCGAGTAAACTACCTCGCAAATTGGTAAAAGTATCAATGTTTGAGGCTATTTCAATAAGCTCTTGCCCGGATAAAATCCCTCCCAGATCCGCTCTACGGACATGGTCTGAAATATTCCTTAAATTGCCAAGACCGTAATTTGAAACATTACTAAGGATGTATCTACCTTCGGATGTTTCTTTGATCAGAGTCTGGACTATGGTTTCTTCGTATGCCGGTTGCATTGAATCAGCTTTGACTTTCGATTTGTAGAAAGTCGCACTGTCGGAAATATTGGACCGTACTGATTCAAAATCAAGAAGCCTTAAGCTCCGATCTCTCAAATATTCGTGTTGATATTCGGTTCTTTTTCTTTTGATCACGGTTGATTAACCAATCGTTGTCTCTTAGTGGTGAATAAACTTTACTAGAAAGAACTTTTATTAATAAACAATATTAGCAGTTGCTATTAAAGCAAATGAGTTGCCTATGTGACATTTTAAAAGGAGTCATCAATGTATAATTTTAGAATTATGGCAACTCAAAAAATTACTGTGCGATCTCCTGCAACGTCGGCCAATATGGGCCCAGGATTTGACTCCTTGGGTATAGCTCTTGATGTTTGGAATTCAGTGACGGTCCATGAGAGAAATGATTTAAATATTAATGTTCTCGTTACTGGCAAAGGTGAGGGGGAGTTGTCTTCGGGAAGAGACAATTTAGTTTTTCAGAGCTTTTCAAGGCTTTTTGAAGAGATAGGCGAAGTTGTCCCGGATGTTTTACTTGAATGTGATAATCAGATAGAACTCGCAAGAGGTATGGGGAGTAGTTCAGCCTCTCTGGCAGCAGGCTTATTTGCTGCTAATGAATATAGTGGGGCACCTCTCACTATTAATGAACTGGTCCAGATAGCAGCAGAAATGGAGGGACATCCCGATAATGTGGCTCCAGCCTTGTTGGGAGGAATGCAGATAGGAATATATGAGGAAGGTCAGTTGATCACTGCCTCTGTTCCAATTCCAGACAATCTGTCGGCAGTTCTTTACGTTCCCAACGTTCCTATGCCCACTGACGAAGCACGAACTCTCCTGAAGCCTCTCGTGGCTAGGGCTGATGCCGTGTACAACATTGGAAGAGTTGCCTTGATCGTACAGGCTATGGCGACTGGAGAGTTAGATAATCTTCGCTATGCGACGCAAGATATGCTGCATCAGCCTGACCGGCAGGGAATTTTTTTCCCTATGAAGAACATAATCAAGGCCGCCATGGATGCCGGTGCCCGCGGTGCATTTCTTTCTGGATCTGGATCGTCAGTCTTAGCATTCTGTGTGGACCGAGAATATACCGTCGGATATGAGATGGCAGATGCCGGGATGAAATCTGGATTGGATGGTGAGATAGTTGTCACACAGCCCACCGACAAAGGTACCTATGTGATTCAATAGGTGAAGAAGGCTCACTAAAATATTGGATGTTAGCTATAAGGAAAGGTTCGGAAGGAATTCATATTGTCTCTGGTAGTACAAAAATATGGTGGTTCTTCTCTTGCCAACCCTGATTTAATCAGAAATGTTGCGAGACGCGTGGCATCTGCTCATGACAGATCTGGCCAAGTTGTCGCAACGGTATCTGCGATGGGAGACTTGACCGATGACCTGCTCAAAATAGCATCACAGGTTTCAGATCGACCGGACCCTAGGGAACTCGACGTTCTTTTATCAACTGGTGAACTACAGTCCTGCGCCTTGGTTGCTATGGCTTTGAGGTCTATTGGGAAGAGGGCGGTAAGTTTGAGTGGGGCTCAGGCAGGTATACGCACTGATTCTAGTTATGGTAAAGCAAAAATATCGGGATTGTGTCCTGAGCGCATTGAGCAGGAACTAAAGAATAATAATATTGTCATTGTCGCAGGGTTTCAGGGGATCACTGAAAAGATGGATATAACCACATTGGGTAGAGGCGCTTCTGATCTTACAGCAGTAGCACTGGCAGCAGCTCTCAAAGCAGACCGGTGTGAGATATATACGGATGTCGACGGTATATATACTGCGGACCCTAGGATGGTACCGAAAGCTCAAAAACTAGATGAGATTGGTTTTGAAGAAATGCTAGAACTAGCCAGCTATGGCGCAAAAATGAATCCAAGATCTATCGAGTTAGGCATGGTTTATAACGTACCAATATTGGTCGCTTCTAGTTTTGAAGATCTTCCAGGCACACTTATTCACGGAGGAGCTGATATGAACATCGAAGTTGGTGAAATACGTAACCGCGTGAGGGGAATTGCCACTGAAAAAGAGGTTGCCAAAGTAACTGTGTATTCCGTTGTTGACAGACCTGGTGTTGCAGCCTCCTTATTTGAACCTCTTGCTAATGCCGATATCAGCGTGGATGTAATCGTGCAGAATGCCAGTGTGTCGGGTACCACTGACTTGACCTTTACGGTTAAGTCATCTGATCTTGATGCGACCATGGATGTGGTTCGTTTAGTTTCCAAAAATTTGGGCATGGAAGATGTCGGATACTCGACTGGTTTAGCTAAGGTAAGCATAGTGGGTACGGGTATGCAAGATTCTCCAGGCTATGCAGCAAAGATGTTTGCAGCTCTTTCGGAAGGCAATATCAACATCGAAATGATAACCACTTCAGAAATTCGGATCACATGTTTAGTTAAGGAGGAATCCACCGCTGACGCTGCGAAAGTATTACACGAAGCTTTTGAACTAGATAAAACGAAATAGTCTGTGTCGGTTGCTGTTTCCATAATGCTTTGAATATCTCTTAATGATTAATACCTGTCACAACTGGCTTTTATCGATTGTTATCCCCACCTACAATGAGGCTGATAGGGTTTTGCCGACTTTGGAGTCTGTTGTAGCATTTTTGCGCCTTCAAACATATAGTTGGGAGGTCATAGTAGTCGATGATGGAAGCTTCGATAAAACTCCTTCTATAGTCTCCAACTGGATAGAAGAAAATATCGGTGCAGGTGAATTCTGTAGGGTTATATTAGTAGATCATAGAGGGAAAGGTTCTGCGATCAAAGTAGGTATGTTATCTGCTGGGGGAGCATACAGACTTATGTGCGATGCAGATCTTGCTGTATCACCTGAACAAATAGGGAAATTTGTAGGATTTATTGAACGTGGGAACTACGATATTGTGATTGGTTCTAGGCAGGTCGGAGGAGCTCAGCGTCTTCATGATTCGCCTCTCCGATATTTTACAGGTCGTTTATTTAACTGGTTCGTTCGAGCTATAGCAGTGCCGGGAATCCAAGATACTCAATGTGGCTACAAATGTTTTACAAAAGAAGCGGCTGAATATTTATTTCAAAAACAAAGAGTCAAGGGATGGGGCTTTGATGTCGAAATCCTTTTTTTAGCCGCAAAAGAGAATATGGACATTTTGGAAATGCCCGTATCTTGGGTAAATGTTGAGAAAAGTAAAGTACAGATCCATAAAGCCTCTCTGGAAATGGTCCGTGATACTCTTTTAGTCAGGCTGCGCTATCTTTTTGGTAGATATAAATAAGAAACATTTTTTGATGGTATTTCAGAATTGTCCTCCGTTTACGTGGTTATCCCGACTTATAACGAAGCAGAGAATCTCCCTTTATTGGTCCATAGGTTGTTTGATCTGAATGTAGATGGACTTGGCTTAATAGTTGTTGACGACTCATCCCCTGATGGAACAGGGGAATTGGCCAAGTCTCTATCTTCAAAATATGAGAATGCTATAACTGTAATATCCAGATCATCAAAGGAAGGTCTTGGTACTGCCTACAAAGAGGGCTTTGAACTGGCACTACATTTAGGTTGTGATGCTGTAATACAGATGGACGGGGATCTGTCTCACAGGCCTGAATATATTCCGGAAATGTTAAGCCTGTTGGGAAAGTATGATGTGGTGGTTGGATCCAGATATATAGAAGGGGGAGGAGCCGATGATAAGTGGGGGTTAAGGCGTAAGGTGCTTAGTGGTGTAGGGAACTTTGGCATTAAGTTAGTTTCAGGCATACAGGTTAAGGACGCGACTTCCGGGTTCAAAGCATTCAGAATTTCTACATTGCGAGCCATCAGGTGGGAAAATATTCTATGCAAGGGATTTGGCTTTCAGTCAGAAGTTGCTTTTCATTGCCAACATTTGAAATATGCTGTTCATGAAATGCCCATCGTTTTTGAAGAAAGGTTGGTTGGTAAGTCTAAAATGTCGATCGGGATCGTGCTTGAGGCGATGTTTCGTATGTTATTTCTTCGACTATCTGGTCATGCTGGTGTTCAAAAATGAGCCTATAGTGGGCGTGAAATGTATTGAACTCTGTAAATAACGCTGATTAGAATGCCGTCACCTTGGCTATTTAGAACCAAGATGAATGAGGATTAAAACGTGAAAGCTAATCAGTTGACAGAGGTTCTGCTATTCAGAAAAGAACACTCCATAGAGGCGCAGAAGCTTGCTCAGCATGGACTTTGGGAAGAAGCAGAGGTGGCTTACTATGGAATTGTAGAGCAGCTGCCAGGTGATGATTCTGCTCATACGAATAGAGCCCGAGCCTTAATGAATCTCTCGAGAGAGGATGAGGCGGCGGAGCATCTTCAAGCAGCGACGGGACTGCAAAAAGTTAAGGAAGATCGTACAAAAAAAGCGGTTCAACATGCAGTGAATTTCTCCTGGAAAGAGGCTGCTGACATGAATCAAATGATTGTTGAAGATTTCCCCTGGGATTTGGAGGCCTACAATCGCCTTGGAAAGGCTTTCTTGGAACTGGGCAAAAACAGGAAAGCATCTGACGCGTTCCGTTGCGCATTAGTTATATCTCCCAAGAGTCCTATAGCAAGTAAAAACCTCGACAGGCTCGAGAAACTCAGTCGTACGGCTGGGTCAAAATCTGTGGAATCTCAATCTCAAGCAATAAATTTTATTGAGGAAACCGGAAAGACTGGTGTAACAAAGCTGGTTAACGTTCCTCGTGATTTAGATTTTTCAATACTTGCCTCAGGCCATTCTGTTGAATTATTCGTCAACGGTAAGGGTATGAGAGTTAAAACAAAGTCTGGAGAGGAAATTGGTGCTGTAGAGGCAAAAATAGGTTCTAGGTTGAGAAGGTTGATGGAGGGTGGTAACAAATATGAGGCCAGTATAACCAGTGCTAGAGATAGCAATATTTCCGTTATTATTCGTGAAGTATATAGAGATCCAGCGCAGGCACACATCGCCTCATTTACTGGCAAAGCTGAAGGATTGCCTACAATTCCCAATACATCAATAGGGTATCTAATTAACGATGGAGATAAGTTAGCGAATCTCAAAGATTGGTCCAGTGATGACACTGAATCAGGGGACGAACAGGTATTTACTCCTTCCATACCAAGATTGATCTCAGACGAATCATCTATGGGTGATGAAGACTACTAACAATCTTCAGAATCGCCTTGTCCAGAATTTTCGCCTGTAATCGTTCGATAGTAAATTCCCCATTTCTGCATTATTTTTTGCAAACTTTCATCGTCAAGGTTCGTAATGTCACTGAAAAACCCTGCAATAGAGTGGGCGTGCAAAAGACTTTCACTACATACCCAGTTAGCTTCTGAAGGAACTACGTACAAAACACCGTTTTGATGTTCACATTTTATATTTATACGCTTGCTGCCGTCGTTCCCTCTTATATTTAGCCCATTTTCTTCCATATTTCCCCCGACACATTTTCAAATTAGTATTAGTTCAGTTTAATACTAATTCTTAGTTGATCGATTTTATTTATGATGGGGATGGTTTATTTTTCAATATGGCAAGTTTTTTAAGCACGCTGATATAATGCGGCACCGTGCCATACCCTAGTAGTGTTTAGATGATACAAAAATAGCCCAAATTTGAGGAGAATGTGATGACCCCTCACGTAACAGATGGAAATCTAGAAATCTATAAGATCACATGCGGTCCCTACGATAACAACGCATACCTGGCAGTGTGTGGTAGGACTCGTGAAAGTATCCTTATTGATACCCCAGCAGATCCTGAAGAATTGATAGCAATAGCTTCAACAACGAAAGTTAGGTCCATTGTTATAACTCATAACCATATGGACCATTTGCTAGGATTTGATCAAGTAACTGGTGAGTTCGAAGTTCCTGTGGGTATAGGTAGTCCTGATGCACATGCGCTCTCTGTCAAACCAGATTTTCTATTAGTGGATGGAGAAGATATCGAGTTTGGGGATATGGTACTGACTCCAATATCTACTCCAGGTCATACTGACGGATCCACTTGTTTGAGAGTGGGTAGTCATATCTTTACGGGTGACACGCTGTTTCCTGGAGGACCGGGTAAGAGTCGCTCACCTGAGGCTCTGGAAGAGTTGATAGCTAGTATTGAGTCACGTCTTTTAACCTTACCCAAAGATATGGATTTTTATCCGGGCCATGGTTCTGACGGAAAATTGTCTGATTCTATTCAACACTACGAGGTTTATAAATCTAAGCAGCATCCGGTGGATCTTTGCGGAGACGTTGAATGGCTGAATAGCTAGATAACCTTTTTGTGTTTGTGGCTTTATGGAATAAAAATATGTATCGGCGAATGGAGCTTGATACAAAACTGCTACTGGCATCATTGCTGACGATCGTCATTTGCTATGGGTCGATCGCAACAATGAAACTTTTGATAATTCCTTTTTTGTCGACTGCCGGACGTTCTTATTTTTTCCCATGGATACTAGCTCTTCCCCAGGTATTTCTAGTGGTTTTTGTATCAGCACTGTGTTTTCGGTACCGAGTTATCAGGTATAAGGATTTGGGATTTCAAGCACCCAGCTTTAGGAATTCCTATTTTTTGGCATTTTTGTGTGTAATGGCCAATATTACAGTTGTCGTTATTTATATGATTATTGCTACATACTTCGGGGTAAAATTTTTATATACACCCGAGATACCAAAAGATATTCTTGGGTTTGGGTGGTTCATATTCCCGAATTTATTTGCGATTTGTATTTGGGTCCCAGTCATTGAAGAATTATTTTTTAGAGGATTTCTTTTAAGGTTGTTTATGCGGCGATGGGGAACATTCTCCGCCGTAGTAACGTCTTCCTTGGTTTTTGCAGTTCTTCACGGGCACATAGGTCTTCTAATTCCTTTATTTATCTGTTCGATAGTTATTTCTCTTCTTTATATTAGGTCTGGTTCTATTTATCCTTCTATACTCGCTCACGCAGGCGGGAATTTATCAGTTTCACTGGTTGCGGCATCTGCTTGAATTAACGAAAATGTCAGTTAAGAGTGGGTTAAAATTTAAGTTCCTAACGTTTTGGCAATAGATCCTTTTATAATAGAGATTCCAATATGAACACTTTGAAAAATAGAATTGATCAGAGGCTTGAGAAGCTTAGTTCGGAAAATAGGCCTGCCTTGGTTCCTTACTTAACAGTAGGCTATCCTAGCGTTGAACTCACAGTTCCCATTGCAACGAAAGTTCTTTCCTCAGGTGCAGATATGTTGGAGTTAGGAATACCTTTCAGCGATCCTTTAGCGGACGGGCCAACTATTCAGGAGACAAGTTTCATAGCATTGGAGAATGGAACTACTATCAGTACTGCTATTGAGTCCGTCAGAGAAATACGCACGATTGACAATGAAGCTCCATTGATTTTCATGGGATATTTTAATCCGTTTCTCAGATATGGATTTGAAAATTTACTCATGGATATAAAGTCAGCTGGGGTAGATGGTCTTATAGTGCCTGATCTTCCAACTGAGGAATCAGATGTGTTATTCGCGGAATGTCGGAAACAAAGTATTCATTTAATTCCTCTTTTGGCTCCAACCAGTACTGATGCGAGGATAGAATCTGCGTGTAAAACTGCAGGGGGATTCATTTATTGCGTGAGTCTCACGGGTGTTACTGGGGCTAGAAATCGATTGTCTTCTGGTGTTGAGGAATTGGTTCGTCGTATTAGAGCTTTCACAGATCTTCCTGTTTTAGTTGGATTCGGCATATCTAGTCAGTCTGATGTAGATAGGATTGGCCAATTTGCTAGTGGGGCAGTGGTAGGTAGTGCGTTCTTAGACGCTGTAAGTAAAGCAGATTTTGGCAAAGAGGTGGAGACGGCTTCCCAATTTGTTAAAGGTCTTACAAGGCAAGGATAAATTTGTATTATTCTGAGTCAAAAGTTGTTAGGAGTATTAAAGATGAGCAAAGTTAGGGCCATAAGGGGAGCCACCACTGCAGACGAAAATACTAAAGATGCTATTGTGGATGCTACTCGTGAAATGTTGGAATCCCTAGTGGAGGAAAACAGCTTTGAATTGGACGATGTCATAAGTGCGTTTTTTACAACTACCAGGGACTTGAATGCACAGTTCCCTGCAGTTGCCGCTAGAAAGATTGGTTGGGTGGATGTTGCTTTGATGTGTTCGCATGAGATGTTTATAGCTGATGCACAAGAGAGATGTATTAGAGTTATGGTCCACATAAATTCAAATAGATCCGCCAAAGAAATTAATAATGTCTACCTAAAAGATGCGGTTAATTTGAGAAAGCGCGGCTTTGAAGAGGATATTTAAGAAGTTTGGCGGTTTTTGGGTTGTTGCAGCATTTGGATGATGTTGCCGTCGGGGTCCTCAAATGTGGCTACCAATCCCCCCCAGTGTTCTAATTCAGGTTCCCTAATGAACTTTGTTCCATGAGCCTTTAATCTGGATCTAAGCTCATTAATATCGGTTACATTGAAATTTATCATCGTTCGAAATTGGTCTTTGGATCGTTCAGTAACTCTTGAATGAAGACCGATACTAAATCGTATTTCTTCTTTTCCACTATTCCATTTATATGCGATGAAGTCCTCTCTCATCGAATGAGGAGTCAATCCGAGGGCTTGTTCATAAAATTGTCTTAGGCGTTTTAGGTTGTCCGTCCAGACAATTATTCCCGATAAATTTTCTATCATTGGCCGATCCTTTTAACTCAATACGAGTAGTGCACAAAATACTTGTTATAGCTGGCTAAATACTACTATCTGTCTTCGTTCAGATAATGGTTATAATATGGCATAGGAGACAGTGAACGGGTGTGAAATGCCCTAGGGTGGAAGAAAGCTAACAGAGGGTCTCTAAAAAGGAGGTAGGTAACATTGGATAGTAGTAGTAGGAGGCGGACCAGGTAGGTGTTCCTTGGAACGCCTCCACATACAGGGGCTCCGGGTTTCCCGGGGCCCCGACTTTATTCATTCAGATTTATTTCTTCCCTTCAAAAAACCTTCTCGGATTATTTACCATAATGTCATCTATCTGTTCCTGTGACGCGCCCAGTTCTCTAAGACGTGGAAGGACTTTTCTTGTAATGAACAAATACCCATCTGGATTGGATTGCTTTCTGCTGACTTGACCCTCTTTAGAGTCAATACTTAGGGTTACCGACCAATCATGTCCCAGCATAATACGTTTTCCGTAACCATCAGAAACGAGTTTCATCGCTGTTCGGGTTCTCTCTTCCCAATCTGGTGTGCCGGGTGATCTTCCTCCTGGATATCTGTCTAACCCTATCCAAACACCTTTATCGAGTAGAGACTCCAAATAGAAAGTGTCGGTCGTGTCATTACTATGACCAATGTAGACACGATTGAGATCCACTCCCTCATCCTCAAATATTCGAACTTGCTGCTCGCCCACTCTGTCAGGTGCCCATGTGTGGGTTGAAATAGGTACATTAGTTGATTTTTGAGCCCGGGCGGCGGCTCTTAGGATGATTTCACCTTCTCTGGTTACTCCTCCAGCATCATTGGCTACTTTTATAACGCCTGCTTTTATGCCAGTCCCTTCAATGCCTTCTATAATTTCACGTTGGTAAAGTGAGGCAATGCTATCTGAAGTGGCGTTCCAAAATGCCCGCGGTATGTCCCGCCAGGTGCCAGTGGCACATATTATGTTTATTCCAGACTCTCGAGAAACCTGTTCGATTAATCTGATATCTCTTCCTAAATCGAGTGTGGAAACATCGATTATCGAATCTAACCCTTCCTTTTTTGCTCCCGATAACGCTCTGATACCTTCTTGAATGGATTCCTCACGTCGGATGAATTCAGGATATATCTGTGGTATTCCAGCCGAACTGACAACCACATGTTCGTGTGACAACGTAAATCCCAAATCTGAGGTATCCATTGGTCCTAACACAGATTCTATTTTGGCCATATCAAACTCCCACTGTTGTTACATGGAAAATGTTATTCAGAAGCTATCGGGTTTCTAAGTGTTCCCACTCCACTTATCTCAATCTCACATATGTCTCCAGCTTTCATGTTTTCCGATGATCCATCGGTTCCCATCCAAACGACATCTCCGGGATAGAGAGTTATATATTTTGTTATTTCGGAGATATATTTTTGTACGCCAAAGATCATATCGTTCGTTGCAAATTTAATAACTTCTCGGTTGTTTAACCTAACAGTTGTGATCATGTCTTCCAGACTAGCATTTGTTTCGATCCATGGGCCCATTGGTTTGAAGGTATCGCTGTTTTTTGCACGCCACATTGTTCTGTCCGAAGCCTGCCATGTTCGTTCACTTACATCGTTGCCAACACTGTACCCAAGCACGCAATCCAGAGCATTTGATTCACTAATGTTCTTTGTTTCTTTCCCTATAACAACGACCAATTCTGCTTCGTATTGCACTTTTTCGGTGGCGTCTTTTGGTACTACGATCGGTTGCCCGTGGGCGATTAAAGCGTTTGGAGCTCTGTATCCGATATCTGCTTTATCAGGAATATTAGGTTCTGTACCTAGCAATTTCGCAGCCTCTCTGACATGTTTTTCATAGTTAATTCCTGCTGCATAAAACGTAGGGGGGTTAACTGGAGGCAATAATTGAATGGATTCGTAATTGTGGAGTGTTCCAGATTCCGTATAGGAGTCAAATGGGGATCCGTAAACTTCCTTTACCTTATCTCCTTCAAGAATTCCGTAAAAGGTTTTACCATCAGATTGATATCTTACCCACTTCATTATTAACTTCTCCTATTATTAATCTTGGATTGCGATATGGATATCAAATATCCATATATAAACATGCCGTAGCCAGATATGACGTTTGGTTTTAGGCAGAATATACTAAATTTGTCATCTAAACCTTCGAATACTGAGGCTCTGCTATTTGGGTGCCATCAGGAAGGTCAGTGATCGTAAAATCACCAAAAAGAAGTGGAGCTTCTTCTCTCATGATTTTTAGCATTTCGATCGCAAGATATCTAATCTCCCAATCTGCGTATACTGCTCCTCTCATCTCAAAAAAATGACGCAGCGCCCTGACGTTAGCAGTTACGAATATTTTTGTCTCTGTTGCATTAGGCAATACTGAACGTGCCGCTTGTCGGATTGCCTTTCTGCGATCGGTGTTAAGTTCAAACAGGTCACGTGGAAGTGATTCTTCAAGTGCTTCAACCAGTTTCTTGTAGCTGGCAGAAGCACTTTGTAAAGCTTCGTCTAGGATTTCCCGGGCTGTTTCGGCTCCCTTCCGATTTTTTAGCAAGGCGGGTGGTACCACAAAAGTACCTTCTGTTTCATCAACGTATCTCTGGGATCTTTGGCTATAGGCAAAGCCCGCACGATGACGAACCAGTTCGTGGGTTAAGCTTCTGGATACTCCTGTTATTACGAAACCGTAATTGACATGCTCAAATACACTTCCGTCCTTGGAACTTAAGAGATTATTGATGAAGTCTGTTATGTCTCGTCGTCCTCTACCGTAACTCATGTAGCACATTCGGGCCGATATCTCTACGACAGCAGCAGATTCGTCATCACCCGCTCTTATTGTGTCTGGTATAGGGGGTACGTCTTCATCTTGAAAAAATATAGCAACACTTTCCCAGTCTACGGAGGGGCGGGTTACTAGATACACGCTCGGCTTTTCTTTGAATGCCATATGAGTCTCCAAGTCTGTGTGTTTAGGAACAGTCTAACATTATGAAAGCATCATATTGTTTTGCTTTTGTGTTGGTTATATTGATTAGATCCGGTTATTGCCGAACGATACTACATTGGCTGTGGAGTGTGGCTTTTCCAGCGATTGACTGCAGCTTCTGCTCGCGGACTTATTGCATTTTTGATTCTTATGTTTAGAAGTGCAGGACGTTCTAATTTGAAAGCTCGTTCAAGTGCATCGGGGAGCTCTGCTGGATGTTCAACCAATTCGCCATGTCCCCCTAAGGCCTTAACAATCTGATCATATCTCGAGGGAAGTAAGTCGGTTGCGACAGTTTTTCCGAAGACGCCTAGTTGTATTTGGCGATCAATGCCCCATGCAGAATCATTTCCCATTATTCCGACAATTGGGATGTTGTGGCGAACGGCCGTGTCGTACTCGAGGCCATTGAACCCGAAGGCTCCATCCCCAGTAAACATAATTACCCTTCTGTCAGGGTATGCAATCTTAGCGGCCATTGCTGTCGGAAGAGCCTGTCCAAGCATTCCAAGCGTGGGCAAATACCACCAGGAATTTTCAACATTGGATTGGTAATATGCCCTCCCAAAGTGGCAGAAGTCACCGCCATCAAACACCAATATGTCATCGTCTTGAAGGTGTCTAGCGACGATCTGGTGCACATAGGCAGCGTGCATTGGAGATTCTTCTAAAGCGATTTCTTGTAAATCGCGAGTTTGACTCACTTGGTCATTTTTGAGTACATCGAGCCATTCAAGGTGGGACCATTCATGTTTAGATGCTTCATCGGCCAATTGTCTCGCTACTTCTGAAATGTCACCAACTATTCCTACGTCAACCCCTCTGTTTCTTCCTATCACAGAGCCATCAGGATCTATCTGAATTATTTTCGCTTCCTTGGGAACTACAGGTGCCATTGCATATCCGACAACTAGGTCTTGCTTTCGCCCCATTAGTATTAGAAGGTCTGTTTCACCAATTCTTCTTGCTGCCTTATTGAGACCGCTGTCGAAGAATCCTCTGCTGTACGGGTGAGTATCTGCTACTAATCCCCTGGCATCCCCTTCCGACATTAACGGGAACTTAATTGTTTCGATAAGGTGTTCTAATTCAACTCCAGAACCTGAGTAGGAACCAGCACTACCAAGGATTATAAGAGGCCTCTCAGCCTGTTTCATGAGCTCCACAGCTTCTTTTACTTGGGAGGTGGAAGCAGTGGATGATTGCTTTGGCCTGTACTGGGTTGGGTGGTAAAAAGTTACGTCATCTTCATCCACTTCCATTTGTTGAACATCTACAGGAATAGTCAAATGTACTGGGCCTCGTCGGCCGTCGAAGGCGATACGGATAGCTTCTGCAATGAAGTCTGGAATTCTTTTTGGATCTGTAACCATTCGGCTGTACTTTGTCGTAGGCGCAGCCATTCCAACTTGATCTATCTCTTGCATTGCCCCTCTGCCTAATTCCTCAAGCTCTGCACATCCACTTATTGATAGTAGAGGACTTTCGGAATGCAATGCATTTGCCAAGCCTGGGATCGCATTGGCGAATCCAGGGGTTGTATATACGGCGACACCCAGTTTACCGGTTAATCTGCCCCATGCGTCAGCCATATGAACCGCCGCCTGTTCGTGCCTTGTGTCATAAATGTGGAATCCTTCATCACTCATCACGTCGAGAGCTGGAAGGACGTGATCGCCCGCGAGCGTGAAGATATTTTCAACTCCCTCCATTTTCAGAGATTTAGAGATCAAGTGGCTTCCAGTTACTATGGACATTTTTATCCTTCTTTCTTTATTGGGAAATAATATTCTATTCAGTGTGAAATAGAGGACCGGCTTATTTTTAGCTGTGTATATGTCTGTGTCAAGCTGTCGACCAAAATAGAAGTACATCAATGTCCATAATCGCTGATTTGGATTCCACGTGTTCTCGTTGGTGGCAGGTTTGGTCACGTGCTATACTCAAGTGTGGTAAAAATCGTGAACAATAAGCGTAAGGAGCTTTTCCCTTTGGCAGATCGTAAGAGAAATTATGAATTAGTGATGGCGCTTACTCCTGTTGTTAACGAGGCGGAAGCTGAGGCCATAGTAGAAAATATTACGGGATTTGTCTCAGATCAGGGCGGTGAAATAACTGAAAGTGAGACATGGGGTATAAGGCGGCTTTCTTATCCGATTAAGAATTTTCAAGAAGGTAATTACGTAAGAGCGCTTCTATCGATTGATGCCTCTTCCGTGACTGAGCTGGACAGGACATTACAGGCAAACGAAGAAGTTCTTCTTCACATGGTTTCCAGGGTCTGATAGCAAACTTATTTTTATAAGGATAAATAGCTTATGACAATGAATAAAATTCTTGTGATTGGCAATTTGGGGTCTGATCCTGAAATGAGGTACACCCCAAACGGAAATGCTGTCACATCGTTTAGTGTTGCTACTAATAGGCGCTACAGGACATCTGATGGGGAGACTAGGGAAGAGACAGAGTGGTTCAGGGTGAACGCGTGGAATAGACTGGGAGAAACGTGTAATCAATATCTGCAGCGTGGAAGTAAAGTATACGTGGAAGGAACTTTGACTAGTGGAGCCTATCTTTCCAATGACGGAGATCCACGGGCTTCTTTAGATATTCGTGCAACTGAAGTGAGATTCTTGGATAGTAGAAATTCTGGTCCAAGTAACAGTATGAATGAAACATATCCTAGCCAAAGCCAAAGCCAAAGCCAAAGCCAAGAGTCTGGTCAGGGTTCGCAGGTTACCGCTCAGGATGGTGAAG